>NZ_CP073577.1:1336182-2004274 GCF_018205975.1 Erythrobacter sp. JK5
TCGGGCTTTCTGGCAGGCGCTCTCGGCAGCTTTCTGTACGGCTGGTACATCGCGGTCATTGGGGTGCCACTGCTGCGATTTTTCCGAAACCGGTTCAGGACGTAGTAAATCGGCGGCGATGGACGCGTGCCTTGACACTAGCGGAGCGTTTTTCGGTCGCGAAGGCCGTCCGCTTTAGGCCGCAATTTGCTCGAACGCCCCAAGCAAAACGCGACCCTCCAGCTTTGTCTTGAAAAATTTTGAGGGATGAGCTCCGGCTGAACGTACTGTTCGGCATGATCTTTCTTGGATGGGAGGACATCGACAGGGGAAAGTCTTGCAAGACCATGAGCACGAGAATCAAAGCGAGGCAGCTGGCTCGATAACCCTGCTGGGCGGCGTGGCGATGGGAACCGGCGTCATGATCGGTGCCGGCATATTCGCGCTGACCGGGCAGATCGCCGAGCTCGCCGGTCCGCTCTTCCCCTTATCCTTCATCGCCGGCGCGCTGGTAACTTCGCTGGCGGCCTACAGCTATATCAAGATGTCGAACAAATGGCCGTCTTCGGGCGGCATCGCGATGATCTTGCAGAAAGCATACGGACCCGGCGTCATTGCCGCGTCGGCATCGCTCCTGATGGCTCTGTCGATGGTCATCAATGAAAGCCTCGTGGCCCGCACCTTTGCGACTTACGCGCTGCGCCCGTTCGGCCTCGAAAGCAGCGGGTGGCTCGTTTCTCTCGCAGCGCTTGCCCTCATCATCTTCGCCTATCTCGTCAATGCAGCGGGCAACAAATCGGTAAGCGGCTTCTCGCTCATCATGTCGGCCATCAAGATCGGCGGCATCGCGCTATTCGCAGTCGCGGCGATCTGGGCCAGCGGTTTTTCATCAGGCGCGTTTTCGCAGCCCGTTTCGCTGACCAACGCAGAAGCCCTGATTGCCTCGGTTGCTTTCTCGATCCTCGCCTTCAAGGGCTTCACCACGATTACCAATAGCGGCGGCGAAATCGTCGACCCGCACAAGAATGTCGGTCGGACCATCATGATCTCGATCGCGGTCTGCATCGTGATCTATCTGCTCGTCGCAGTGGCGGTGGGTTCGAGCCTGAGCATATCCGAGATCGTCGAGGCGCGCGATTATTCGCTCGCGGCAGCGGCGCGTCCGGCGCTGGGTGAGCTGGGCTTCTATTTCACCGTCGCGATCGCGATCGCCGCAACGACTTCGGGCGTGATCGCGAGCGTATTTGCTGTGTCGCGCATGCTTGCGATGCTGACCGACATGAAGATGATCCCGCACAGCCATTTCGGCATGAGCGGCGGAATTCGCAGCCACATGCTGGTCTATACGGTGGTCATTGCCGGGACGCTTGCCGTCCTGTTCGATCTGTCGCGGATCGCCTCGCTGGGCGCCTTCTTCTACCTCGTCATGGATATGCTGGTGCATTGGGGCGTCCTGCGTCACCTGCGCAAGGAAGTCGGCGCGCGCGCAACAATACTTCTTACAGCACTCGCGGCAGATGGCGTGGTCCTTGCAGCTTTTACCGCGGCCAAATTGCGCAGCGATCCTGCCGTTGTCGCCTATGCGGCGATCGGCATCGTCGCAGTCTTCATGGGAGAATGGATTTACCTTTCGCACAATTCCGAAGCGCCCGCTTCTCACAAAGATGATCGGTCAGGAGAGAAGAGTTGATGGCAACTTTTCGCTGGGCCTTGAGGCTCTTGCAGCGGGGTTTTTCGAAACCGTTCACCGAAAACCGGCGTTGAGCACGAGACACGTCAGGCAAAACAGATGGAGCGATTCATGACGACCCGAACAGCGGCGGTCTACCGCATGGTAATGGAGGACCATGTCTGTCCCTATGGCATCAAGACGGTCGATCTTCTCAAGCGGCAAGGTTTCGAGGTCGACGATCATCACCTGACCAGCAGGGAGGAAACCGACGCATTCAAGGACAAGCACGGCGTCGAGACCACCCCGCAGACCTTTATCGAAGACAAGCGCATTGGCGGCTATGACGATGTCCGCGAGTTCTTCGGCAAGAGCCGTTCGCAGCCAGAGGAAGGCGAGACCAGTTATCAGCCGGTCATTGCGATTTTCGCGGTCGCGCTTCTGCTCGCGCTCGGACTGAGCTGGGCTTTTTTTGATAACCTCTTCACTGTCCGGGCCGCCGAATGGTTCGTGAGCCTATCGATGACCCTGCTCGCCGTTCAGAAGCTTCAGGACGTGCGCAGTTTCTCGACGATGTTCCTCAACTACGACCTACTCGCACGGCGCTGGGTGCCCTATGGCTTCGTCTACCCGTTCGGCGAAGCCGCTGCCGGCATTCTCATGACCGCGGGCGCGCTGACGTGGCTTTCTGCTCCGTTGGCATTGTTCATCGGCACCGTCGGCGCTGTCAGCGTCTTCAAAGCTGTCTACATCGACAAGCGTGAGCTCAAATGCGCCTGCGTGGGCGGCAGCAGCAATGTGCCGCTCGGCTTCGTCTCGCTGACCGAAAATCTGTTCATGATCGGAATGGGTCTGTGGATGGGCGCGAAGCTTCTCGCATGATCACCGCGCTCCTTCTCGCCGTCCTTCTGTTCCTCTCGGCTGTCGCTTCGCACCTTGCCATTCTGGGTGTCGGTCACCGGCTTCTCGACCGGCGCCGCGATACGCTGGCAAAGCTTGCCGTTTCGCTGCTCGTGCTCGCGTCGCATTTTCTGGTCGCGATCCTTTTTGCAGCAGGTTTCTGGCTGGGCGCGCAATGGGCCTGGGAGGTTTCGACAAGGCGCCTTCCATGGACTGGATGGACTACTTCTATTTCTCGCTCATCAACGTGACCACACTGGGCCTGGGCGACATTTATCCGACCGAGCACCTGAGAGTTCTCGCCGGCGTCGAGGCCCTCACCGGCTTCGCTCTCATCAGCTGCTCGGCGCAGCTATTCTGGACCATGATGCAAAAAGGAGAAAAAGCATGACTGAAAAGACGACCCACTCGGACAAGGGAGGGGCGGCAGCTACTGGCGATTCATGGCCATGGTGTCGACCTCGACCGTGATCATGTTCTTCCTGATGTATGCCAACACCTTTACCGTCGATGATCTTTTCTGGAGCGAAACGCGCTTCTGGATGATGTTTGTCATGGGCGCGATGATGATGGTTGTCATGCTGCTCTTCATGTGGGGCATGTACAAGGACCGGACCAAGAACTTCATTATTCTGGGCGTCGGCGCCTTCGTGTTCGCCCTCGCGCTGTGGCTGGTGCGCAGCCAGACCACCGTCGACGATACCGAATATATGGCAGCGATGATCCCGCACCACTCGATCGCGATCATGACCAGCGAACGCGCGAGCCTGAAGGATCCTCGCGTGCGCGAACTCGCTCAGGCCATCATCGTCGCCCAGCGCCGCGAAATCGCCGAGATGAAATATCTCATCGACGATATCGAACAGAACGGTCCTCGGACCGAAGAACGCCTGCCCGAGGAGATGCAGCCATGAACAAGATAGCTTTCACGGCGCTCATCGCGCTACCGCTTGCCGCCTGCAATTCGAACACCGCTCCGGGCAACGACCGCGAAGCCCAGCTCGACCCGCCTGCCACTGCCGCGCCGATCGAGGATGCGGCCAGTGCACTGGCAAATGTTGACCCGGGCCTCATGCTTCCCGGGACCATGAATGACGCGGACCTTGCTGCTCTGGGCGCAGGACAGGCCTGCCAGTTCCGCCTGACCGAAGTGGCCTTTCCCTCATTTGTCTATGACGGTGACGGGAGCGGAGCGATCAAGATCAATGGCAAATTGATCCCCGTCGCTTCTGATGGTCCCGGTAGCTATTCGAATGGCGAGCTTCGGATCAAAACCCGTATGTTGGATGGTGAAGGCGATGCGGGCTTGCAAATGCAGGAGATGATCGTCGCAGCGCCAAGAGCCAAGGATGAATTCGGCTTTTGGGGCTATACCACCTGTCCGGCTGAAGGAGCCTGAAACTGGCAGGGCGCACGGGCGGGCCACCGGCTACCCCATGCGCCCGCGCCTCCTCCGTTCGTCGCCCCCGCCAGTTTTAACAGGAACAAGCAGATGACTGATACGAGGCCCATCGCTGTCTTCGGGGCGGGCGGGAAGACCGGCACCGAGCTATTGAGGCGTGCCCTTGCCTCGGACATACCGATCCGCGCCTTCGAACACACAGTGCCTGGATCAGACGAGCGGGTGGGCGACTTCGAATATATCGAATGCGATGTGCTGTCGGACGATTTCGCGGGCGATCTCGATGGCTGCCGCGCGGCTATCTCGACGCTCGGTGTCGCTTTCGGTCCGGGCAATGCGATGGATCCACCGCCGCTCTATACCGATGGCACGCGCAACCTGCTCGAGGCGATGGCACAGACGAAGATCGACCGCATTGCCGTGATCTCCGCTGCCTTCGTCGAACATCAGTCGAGCGTCCCAACGTGGTTTGAACTCACCGCCAAGCCTGCGTTGTTCAATATACTCGAGCAGATGCGCGCCATGGAAGCGATGCTCAGCGACGCCCAAGGCATCAAATGGACGGCCGCACGACCGGGCTGGCTGCTGGATGAGCCTTACACCGGCGATGCCGTCATTACGGACGAACGCTTGGCAGAAGGCTGTTTCCGCTGCCGTCATGCTGATCTCGCGGCGAGCCTGCTCGATTTCGTGTGCGAAGATACCTGGATCAACGCAAAGCCTGCCATCGGCAGGCCCGAAGCCGAACATTTCGAAAGTCCCGCCGCCATCAAGGCCGAACTCGGGATCGATTGAGCGCCGTATAATTTTGCGATTTGTGACAGGCCCGCACGTTGCAAGTTGTGAGCAACAGACAAGGAAATCGTATGTTTCTGGAGAAAATTAAAACCCCTGGCCTCTCGCACCTTTCCTACATCATCGGCTCGGGCGGACAGGCAGCGGTCATCGATCCGCGCCGGGACTGCGAGATCTATGTCGAAAAGGCCCGGGCCGAAGGACTGGAGATAACGCACATCTTCGAAACCCATCGCAATGAGGATCTGATCAGCGGCTCGCCGATCTTGGCCGATTTGACAGGAGCCAAGGTCTATCACGGGCCCAACGCGGCAGGCGAGATCGTTTTTGCCAATACCGCACGCGAGGGCGATTGTTTCGAGCTGGGTCAATTGCGGATCGAGGTGCTGGAAACACCTGGACACACCGACGATCATCTCGCTTTCGTCATCCATGACGGCGAATATTCCGAGGGACCGGTCGGCGTCTTTACCGGCGATGCCCTGTTTGTCGGCGATGTCGGGCGCACCGATTTCTATCCCGAGCGCAAGGAAGAGGTCGCAGGCCTTCTGTTCGACTCACTGCAGAAACTTTGCGGCCTCGGCGATCAGGCGATTATCTACCCGGCGCATGGTGCGGGCTCGGTCTGCGGGTCGGGAATGGCGGATCGGGAATTCTCGACAATCGGCCACGAGCGACGCAACAACCCTCGCCTGCGCATCTCCGACCGCGACGAGTTCATCAAGGCGAAGGTGGCAGAACACCACCACCAACCTCCCTATTTCCGGCTGATGGAACGGCTTAACCTCGAAGGGGCCGATGCCGCGCCGCGGGTCATACGACCAAGGCGCTTAGGGCTGGGAGAGCTTGACGAGATCGAAGCCGATCACTTGGTCGATGTGCGCGAGCCGCTCGCCTACGCTGCCGGCCATCTGCCGGGTGCCATGTGCCTTCCGGTGGGAATGATACCGGCCTTTGCCGGATGGTTTCTCAGTGAAGGCGACAGGATCGCCCTCATCGCTTCCGAGGAAGACCAGCTAGCCCAGGCCATGGCCCATCTGGTGCGTATCGGTCTCGATAATGTTGTCGGCGGCTATGTCGGCGTGGTTCCAGCTGCCGCACAGGGCAAAGCGATGCGCAGCATTCCCATGATCGGCACAAAAGAAATCGCGCGCAGGCTCGATCAAGACAGCGGCGAGTGGACCTTGCTCGACGTGCGCGACGCGGACGAACGGCAAGTAGCAAGGATCGACGGGTCAGCACATATCTATGTCGGTGAGCTCAACACGCGGTGGGAAGATCTCGACCGCGACCGCCATTACACGCTGATGTGCGCGAGCGGTATGCGGGCGAGCGTTGCTGCGGGCTGGCTGGCAAGCCAGGGCTTCAAGCGCCTCGACATCTATCTCGGCTCCATGGGCGCTTGGAAAAAACGCGTATAGCTGAAGTTTGGCCTCTCAGACTTCGAGGCGCAGACCCCGCAGCCGCAGCGCATTGCCTATCACCGATACGGAAGAGAGGCTCATGGCTGCGGCCGCAATCATCGGGCTGAGCAGCACTCCGAAGAAGGGATACAGCACGCCTGCCGCGACCGGGATGCCGAGTGTGTTGTAAGCGAAGGCGAAAAACAGGTTCTGCCGGATGTTGCGCATCGTCCCACGCGACAGCACGATGGCCTGCACCACTCCTGTCAGGTCGCCGCGAACCAGCGTCACGCCGGCGCTTTCGATTGCGACATCGGTGCCGGTGCCCATGGCAATGCCGACATCGGCGGCGGCCAGTGCAGGCGCATCGTTGATCCCGTCCCCTGCCATGCCGACGCGGCGACCTTGCGCTTTCAGCTCTTCGATCTTGCGGTGCTTGTCTTCGGGCGAGACATTCGCATGCACTTCATCGATTTTCATTTCGCGCGCGACCGCTTCGGCAGTGCTGCGGCTGTCGCCCGTCAGCATAACGACCCGGATGTCGCGCTTGTGCAGCGCCGCAATAGCCGCTGCGCTGGTAGGCTTGATCGGATCGGCCACCGCGATAAGGCCTGCCGGCCGGCCATCGAACGCAACGAACATCACCGTCTGACCCTGCTTGCGACCATTTTCGGCCGAGCCCAGCCAGGCCTCGTCATTGATCCCGACGCGCCGCATCATCTTCTCATTTCCGATCGCAACACGGCGGTCCTGGACGTTGGCTTCAACGCCTTCCCCAGTCGTCGAAGCGATATCCGTGGCATTGGCAGGAGAAACGCCGCGCGTCCGCGCGCCCTCGACAATGGCATGGGCCAGCGGATGTTCGCTCCCCATTTCGACACCTGCCACCGCAGCCAGGAAATCGCTTTCCTTGATGTCATCTGCCGGCGTCACCGCCACCAAATCGGGTTTGCCCATCGTCAGCGTGCCGGTCTTGTCGACCACCAGCGTATCGATTTTCTCGAGTGTCTCCAGCGCCTCGGCATTGCGGATCAGAATCCCGTGCTGGGCACCCTTGCCTGTGCCCGTCATGATCGACATCGGCGTAGCGAGACCGAGCGCACAGGGACAGGCGATGATCAGGACTGCAATGGCATTGACCAGCGCATAGGCAAGCGCTGGTGCGGGCCCCCAGATTCCCCATACCACGAAGGTGGCGATGGCTATCACCACCACCGCAGGCACGAACCAGCCCGCCACCTGATCTGCCAGTCGCTGGATCGGTGCGCGGCTGCGCTGCGCCTCGGCCACCATCTGGACGATCTTGGACAGCATCGTGTCTTTGCCCACACCGGTCGCGCGCATGACGAACCCGCCAGTCTGGTTGACCGTGCCGCCAATGACTGTGTCGCCAGCCTGTTTGGCGACCGGCAGCGGTTCGCCGCTGATCATGGATTCGTCGATGGCGCTCGATCCCTCTTCGATCTCGCCATCGACCGGAACCTTATCGCCCGGTCGAACGCGCAGACGATCGCCTGTGGCCAGCTGGTCGAGCGGCACCTCGCGCTCATCGCCGGAGCCGAAGATCTTGACCGCGCTGGGCGGCGCCAATTCGAGCAATGCGCGCAAAGCGCTCGAGGTCGAGCCTCTTGCCTTGAGCTCGAGGACCTGTCCGAGCAAAACGAGTGTGGTTATGACCGCTGCCGCCTCGAAATAGATCCCGACCCGTCCCGAATGGTCGCGGAACGCCGCAGGGAACAGATCGGGCGCGACCGTCGCCACCACGCTGAACAGATAGGCGATGGCAACGCCAAACCCGATCAGCGTGAACATGTTGAGATTGCGCGTCTTGAGCGACTGGACGGCCCGAACGAAGAACGGCCAGGCTCCCCAAAGAACAACCGGTGTGGCAAGGGCAAACTGCGCCCATTGCGCCCAGGCAGGTTCGATCAGCCGGTCGAAACTGAGCCCCGGTGCCATGTCGCTCATCGCGTAGACGAACAAAGGCAGCGTGAGCAGCGCGCTCCACCCGAACCTACGCCGCATGTCGACCAGTTCGGGATCGGGGCCATCGTCTAGCGAAACCGTTTCCGGTTCGAGCGCCATGCCGCAAATCGGGCATGAACCCGGCCCGGGCTGGCGGATTTCAGGGTGCATCGGGCAGGTGTAGATCGTGCCTTCGGGCACATCCTCGACCGCGTCGAGATGCGCGCCCGAGAGATAGAGCTCGGGATCGGTGACGAACTTGTCGTGACATCGCGGCGAACAAAAATAGTGCTCGGCCCCCGCATGCTTCGCGATATGCTCTGCTCCGTCGATCGCTACGCTCATGCCGCAGACGGGATCGATGGCGGTGCCTTCGAGCAAGCTTGCGTCCGTGCTCATCGCTCTTCCTTTCTCACTCTACAGCAGACCTCTTACAGCCTTGTGCCGAATACCTTCGAATTGCCGTCACGATACCAGATTCCGGTCGCCCCGCATCTCATTGGGCGGCACCAGGTTTGCCAGGCACCACCCAACCGACTCACTGCTTCGTGATCGACGTGATCACATTGCCTTCAGAACCAGTACGAAATTCAAAGGCAATTCCCTCACCGACGCTTACTTCGCTGCGCAGTTGTTCATCGGCTCCAAAAGCCATGGTCATCGCAGGCCATTCGATCGCCGGGACCGGACCGTGGTCGACGGTTATCGTGCCCGCTTCGGCATCGATTGCAGTGACCGTGCCTTCTGCGTTGGCGGTTTGCATTCCGCTGCCAGGTTCCATCATCGGCATATCTTCGCCGTCCATCATTTCATTCTCTGCCATCGGCATGTCGTTCATCTGGGCAGTGTCCTGGCCAGAATCGCAGGCCGCCATCGCCAGCGGAAGGGCCAGTAGGCTCATGAGGGTTGTGGTACGCATTCTTCTTCTCCTTGGGGTTGGGTTGGCCGTTCGGGCCGGGGGCGCCGCATCAACAAATATGCGGCGGGGATAACGAACATCGAAAGCAGCGGTGCGGTGATCATGCCGCCCACCATCGGCGCGGCGATGCGGCTCATGACCTCCGAACCTGCGCCGGTTCCAATGAGGATAGGGAAGAGACCGGCAAGAATGACGGCCACGGTCATCGCCTTGGGACGCACGCGCAGAAGAGCACCCTCCCTGATGGCTTCGCCCACGCCGTCCGCATCGAGGGCACCGCTGCGCCGGGCCAGCGCAGACTTGAGGTAGATCAGCATGATGACGCCGAACTCGGCAGACACACCGGCAAGCGCAATAAAACCCACCGATGTCGCAACAGACTGGTTGTAGCCCATCAGATAGAGCAGCCAGAAGCCGCCGGTGAGGGCAAAGGGCAGTGTGCCCATAACAAGTAGCGCTTCGTCGAAGCGGCGGAAGATCAGGTACAGCAAAACGAAGATGATGCCGAGCGTCGCGGGAACGACGACCTGCAACCGCTCATTGGCGCGGGTGAGATATTCAAACTGGCCCGCGTAAGAGATGCTCACACCGGCAGGCAGATCGACGCCCTCTGACACCGCCTCCTGAAGATCGCTTACGACCGAAGTAAGATCGCGCCCGCGCGTGTCGACATAGACCACGCTGATAAGACGGCCCTGCTCATTCTTGAGCATGGGGGGCCATCGCTGACGCTCACCTGCGCTACGGTGCCGAGCGTAATTTGCTGGCCAGAGGGGGTTAGCAAAGGCAGCGCGCGCAGTTCTCCGAGACTGTCGCGGATCTCGCGCGGATAGCGGACATTGATAGGATATCGCGCCAATCCTTCGACTGTCCGTCCGATATTCGCGCCGCCGATCGCGCCTGACACAATTTGCTGAACATCGGCGATATTCAGCCCGAAACGCGCCGCAGCGACCCGGTCGATGTCCACATCGACATAGCGGCCTCCCGAAAGACGCTCTGCCAATGCGGAGCTGACGCCAGGAACCTGTTTTGCGACATTCTCGACCTGCAAAGCTACGCGCTCGATTTCGGCAAGGTCCTCGCCGGACACTTTCACGCCGATCGGGCTTTTGATACCGGTCGCGAGCATATCGATGCGGTTGCGGATCGGGGGCACCCAGACATTGGCGAGTCCCGGCACCTGCACAGCACGATCGAGCTCGTCGACGAGCTTCTCTGGCGTCATGCCCGGCCGCCAGTCTTCGCGCGGCTTGAACCGGATGGTTGTCTCGAACATCGTGAGCGGCGCGGGGTCGGTCGCTGTATCGGCCCGCCCCGCTTTTCCGAAAACGGTGTCGACTTCCGGTACGGATTTGATCAGTCGGTCCGTCCGCTGAAGCAATGCGGACGCTTCACCAGGAGACAGGCCAGGCAGAGCGCTCGGCATGTAGAGGAGATCGCCTTCATCGAGCGGGGGAAGAAATTCTCCTCCAAGACGGGTGAACGGGATCAGCGCTGTAAGGAATACCAGTCCGGCCACAACCAAAGTGGTTTTCGGTCGGCGCATTACCCAATCAAGACCGGGCCGGTAGGCGTTGGTCAGCAAGCGATTGAGGACGTTGGTGTCCTCCTTGGGTATCTTCCCGCGGATCAGCCAGCCCATCAGAACGGGAACCAGCGTCACCGACAGAATGGCGGCCGCCGCCATGGCATAGGTCTTGGTAAAGGCCAGTGGGGAGAAGAGCCGCCCTTCCTGCGCCTGCAGAGTAAACACCGGCAGGAACGATAGGGTTATGATCAGGAGGCTGAAAAACAGCGCTGGCCCCACCTCTTTCGATGCGTCCGCAATCAGTTTCCAGCGCTCATCGTTGGACATCTTCTCGTCGGGATGGTCCTCTTCCCAATGCTCGATATGCTTGTGCGCGTTCTCGATCATGACGATGGCAGCGTCGACCATCGCGCCGATTGCGATGGCGATGCCGCCCAAGGACATGATGTTCGCATCGACCCCCTGGAACCGCATCACGATAAAGGCCGCCAGCACCCCCAATGGAAGCGTGACGATCGCCACCAATGCTGATCGCACATACCACAGGAACAGCGCGCAAACGATCGCGACGATGATAAATTCGGCGATGAGTTTTCCGGTCAGGTTTTCGATCGAGGCGTCGATCAGCTTCGAACGATCATAGGTCGTGACAATCTCGACCCCTTCAGGAAGACTGGCCTGGAGCACGTCGAGCTTCTCTTCGACAGCCGCGATCGTTGCCCGCGCATCCTCGCCTTGTCTAAGCACAACAATACCGCCTGCGACTTCGCCTTCGCCATTGAGTTCGGCGATTCCTCGCCGCATTTCGGGGCCAAGCTGGATCGTGGCGATATCGGATAGAGTAACCGGTATACCGTTCCCGACTGATTTGAGAGGGATCTGCCGGAAGTCGTCGAGAGACGTGAGATAGCCTGAAGCGCGGACCATAAACTCGGCCTCGCCCATTTCGACCACCGATCCGCCAGCCTCTTGATTGGAAGCTTGTATGGCGCGCACGACATCGCTGTAAGTGACGCCAAGCGAAGCCATGCGATAAGGCTCCAGGACGACCTGGTATTGCTTGACCATGCCGCCGACGCTGGCGACCTCTGCGATGCCCGGAATGGTCTGCAGCTCATAGCGCAAGAACCAGTCCTGAAGGCTCCGAAGGCCAGCAAGGTCGCTGTTCCCCGTTCGGTCAACCAGCGCATATTCGTAAATCCAGCCTACGCCCGTCGCGTCCGGCCCGAGCGAGCTGGTCACTCCGTCGGGCAATTCGTTTTGCACCTGGTTGAGATATTCGAGCACGCGCGAACGCGCCCAGTAGAGGTCCGTCCCATCCTCGAAGATCACGTAGACGAAGCTGTCGCCGAACATCGAATAGCCGCGCACTGTTTCCGCGCCCGGCACCGAGAGCATCGTCGTTGCGAGCGGATAGGTGACCTGGTCCTCGACGATGCGCGGAGCTTGCCCCGGATAATTCGACCGCACCACGACCTGCACATCAGACAGATCTGGGATCGCATCGACAGACGTTGCGCGCACCGCCCAGAAGCCGGCGAGCGCGACCGCGAAGGCCGCCAGAACGATGAAAAACCGATTGGCGATCGAGGCATCGATTATGCGCGCGATCATCGGTCGGTCTTCCGAATGGATTCGATGCGCGGACCGGTGTCGTGCTGCGAGAAGGTAAACTCGACCTTGTCGCCCGGTTCAATACCGTCAACTAGAGCGGCGTCGGCGAGGGCGAAGGGCATGACCATGCTTGGCCATTCGAGGGCGGGAACCGGCGCGTGGTTGAGAGTGATCGAAGCACCAGCGATTTTCGTCACTCTTCCCGTAGCGGTGTATGCCCTCATCTTTGGCGAGCCGTCCGACGCCATGCTCATGGTCCCATCGATCGACCTGACGTCGATCCCGCCAAGACTTGCTTCGGAGTCGATCAGGAACTGACCTGAAGTGACGACCTGCTCGCCCTCCGCAAGGCCTGCGAGTATCTCTGTCCTGCCATTCGCTTCGCGCCCGATTTCGACCTCGGCAGGCAGGAACGCGCCTTCATCCTGCTTGAGCATCACGAGATTTCGGCGTCCGGTTCGAATGACCGCCTCCGACGGTACCAGCAAGGCTCGCCGTGTGTCGGGTGAAAGCGACACCTGCGCGAACATCCCTGGTTTCAACCTGCTGCGCGGATTGGGTAGCTCAGCCCGGACGGTGATGGTTCGGCTCGCGGCATCGGCGCTTGGAAGGATGGCAACAATCCGTCCCGCAAATCGCTGATCCGGATACGCTGCCAGGGTCGCACTGATGGGCTGGCCCTGCCGGATATTTGCGGCCTGGGCTTCAGGAACCGAAGCTTCAAGCCATATCGGCGAAAAGCCCGTAATCTCGGCCAAAGTCTGACCTTCCATTACAGTCATGCCGGAGCGCACCCCAAGCATTGTTACGGCACCGCCCACCGGAGCCGTGACGGTGATCGTGTTTTGGGCTCTGCGTGTGCGTTCGACCGATGCGATCATTGCGTCGTTCATTCCAAGCAATCGCATGCGCTGCCGCATCGCATCTGCCAGCGCCCGATCGCCAGTATTGAGCACAGCAATGTACTCGCGCTGCGCGCCGCCCCAATCAGGGACCAAAATATCGACGATCGGAGCGCCGCGACTGACGACATCGTCCTGCGTAAGGCCATAGGTGCGTTGGACGTAGCCCCCCGCGCGCGGCTGGACGATAGCTATATCCCTGCTGTTGTATGCGAGGACACCCGTAACGGTGATCTCCGGTTCGAGAACGCCGAACTCGGCTGCTGCGGTGCGAATTCCGAAATTCTGCACAAGGCCGGGATCAATCCGGACGCCCGCTTCCGCAGCTTCTCCGGCGCACTTGGGAACCAGCATCATGTCCATGAAGGGCGACTTACCGGGCTCGTCAAAACGTTGTCCGGGCACCATCGGATCGTACCAATAAAGCACATCCTCACAGTCAGTATCCGTCGGCGAGCCAGCTCCGCTGCTCTCGCCGCCGAGCATGTGAAGACCGTAGCCAGCAGCCAGGCTGACAAGGGCAATACCTAGCCCAGCCGCAAACATGCGTCGGCGCTGCGTAAATCGTTCGAGCACGGAGTTCATGGCCTGCCCTCCCCGTATGTGAGTTGTAGCTCGACCGCCGCCTGCACGGCCGCCTGTTCGCGTTCGAGAATTTCCAGCTCGAGCAAGGCAAGTGCGGATTTCGCCGCAATCACATCGACGAGATCGGCACGCCCGGCCGCAAAGCTGGCTGTCTCGAGGTCAACGCGGTCACGCGCGAGCGGAAGAAGTTCATCACGCGCGCGGCGCCATTGGCGCATAGTGCTGCGCCAAGTGGCGAGATCGGCTTCGAAATCCGCGACCAGCGCGCGTCTGCGATCCTCGCGTTCGGCCAAAGCGGCAGCGGCATCGGCTTCGGCGGCGGCGATGCGCGGATTCTGCCGCCGGTCGGTGAAGATCGGAAGAGTAATCGACCCCATGACCGACACCGCATCGCCAAACGCCTGGTCGCGACGACCATAGTTGACGCTCACCCCAAAATCCGGCCTCTTTTCAGCGCGAGCGAGCGCGACACCGGCTTCGGCCCGGTCTCGTTCCGCATCGGCCAGAATGAGTTCGGGATTCCCTTCCAGTTCGAAGCGAAGCTGGTTTTCATCCAGAGCCGCCGTGGGAGCCTCACCCAAGGCAACCGGGTCAGGGAACGGTATGTATCGGGAAAGCTGCGCTTGCGCCGTCTCGCGCTCGGCCTCGATCGACGTCGCTGCATCCTCGATCCCAAGCAATTCGCGCCGTATCACGAGGCTTTCGGCCGGGCGGGCCGAGCCCGACGCAACTGCGCTATTGGCAACAGGGATGAAGGCTCGCAGCTCATCGAGCGCTGTGCTGGCGAGATCGAGGCGTTCTTGCGCGTAGAACAAGCTGACCCAAGCGGTTCCAGCGCTTGCGAGAAGATTGCGCTCCGCCATACCGAGCCGTGCTTCCGCCACCCGAACTTCGGAACTGGCAACGCCATACCTCGCCCGTCGCCGCGCAAGATTGGGTATCTCCTGCTCGATACCGATGGCGACTTGCGTAGGAAGTTGCCGGTCAAGCTCGAACGCCGCGGGTCCGCTTACCGGAAGGTTCATAACCCCTGCGCGTAAACGCGGGTCGGGAAGCTCGTCCGCCGCTTCCGCAGCCTCGCGCCGTGATTGTACACGCAGCGCGCCAGCTTCCAAAACGGGTTGCTCGCCCCGCACCGCTGCAAGTGCTTCCTCGTATCCGACAGACTGCGCTTGCGCAGCTTGCGCGGCGAGCAGTGCCGAAAACGGCACCCAGCCAATTCGCCAATCCATAATTCTCACTCTTTCAAAGCGAACTGGCCGGGAACGACTTCGGCGTACGCGTCAATCGACACGGCGCAAGTCAAGTAATCCGTCAAGCTCGCAAACGGCGCAGAGCACCGCCCGGGAAATGCTAGATGGTGAGTTCGGTTTGTGGAGGCGGAGATTCCGGCGGTCGAGGCTGGCTGTCGAGCCTGTTGGCGCTAGCGGCCAGATACGTAGGCGCAACAGGAAACGGTCCTGCATGCGCCAGTCCCGGACCCGCAAGCGCCAGCGGTGGCAGGCAATTCATGGCTACGAGACAATCGAGGCTCATCTCGCAGCATGAGCCATGCTGTTCGGCCGGGTCCGTTTCGGAAACCATCTGTTCGGGCATCGCGTGTTCAGACATGCCGTGCTCGGCCATGCCTTGCGCCATTTCAGCACAATCAGCCGACCCAGCCATTTCGCTCTGCGGAACGGCCGCCTGCGCAGCAACCTGCACAAGCAGTCCAAAGCTGAAGCAAATCAGGGTCAAGGCGCGAACAAATTTCACGAAGCTGCGATAGTCTGAATAAGGAGCCGAGGCAATCCAGCGGCCAAAATGCAAAATTCGAGCATCATCTTCGGAATTCGTCGCCTTTGATATGTTGGGTGCCCGCTTCCTCATGCTTATCCCTGTGCGCATCGCGAAGGATATCGATCCCGCCATACAGGGCGATGCCAGCAACCGCGATCCCAACCACGAGATCCGGCCAATTTGCGCCTGTAAGCATAACGATGATCCCGGCGACGATGATACCGCCGTTCGATATGAAATCGTTAAAGCTAAACGTGGTCGCTGCGCGCAGATTGACATCCTTTTGCTGAAGCTTCTGGAGCATGCGCAGGCATATGAGGTTCACCACCGCCGCGATGCCCGCCATGGCGATCATCATCAGGCCGCCCGGCTCGGAGCCTTCGATGAAACGCCTGACGGCATCGGCGATAACGCCTCCGGCGAAGACTAGGAGCATAATGCCTGAGAAACGCGCGGCCCCTCGTTTCCAGGATTGCGAACGGGTGAGAGCCAGAAGACTGAGCGCGTAGACAAATGCATCGGATGAATTGTCGAGCCCGTTGGCCAAGAGCGCGTTCGAGTCCGCAAAATAGGCAACGACAAAGAAACCAACCGCGATTGCGACGTTGAGCCACAATACGATCCACAATGTGCGTCGCTTGTCCGCCGAATCCAGATCGAAGTCATCGTTGCAGCTCATACTGGCTTCCCCGTTCTCTCTTTTGTGCCGCCCTTCTCCTTATACGCCAGCAGCCGGAGCGCGTTGGCGACCACGATCAGTGTCGATCCTTCGTGAACCGCGACAGCGGGGCCTATCCCGAGACCGAAAATGGTTGCCGGGATGAGCACGACGACAATTCCGAGACTGACGATCATATTCTGCCGGATGATCGACCGGGTCTGTCGGCTCAGATCGACGGCGAAAGGCAGTCGGGCGAGATCATCGGCCATCAGCGCGACATCGGCTGTCTCCAATGCAACGTCCGATCCGGCAGCCCCCATTGCTATTCCGACCGTTGCGTTCGCCATGGCCGGAGCGTCATTGACCCCGTCTCCGACCATCGCAACCTTGTCCTGGCCGGCAAGCTTGCGGATGGCCTTGACCTTGTCGTCGGGCATGAGATTGCCCCAGGCCTCGTCGAGGCCGACTTCCTTTCCAACCGCATCGGCCACTCTTTGGTCGTCGCCCGAGATCATGATCATTCGGGTGATCCCGAGGCCGCGCAACGCTTCGAGCGTCGCCTTTGCCGCCGCACGCGGCGTGTCGAGCAAGCCGATCGCTCCGAGATCGCGCGTTTCCGAGCGAACGCCCATCGTCGTCCGCCCGCGCTCGCGCATGGACTCTATAGCATCCGACAGTTCGGCACTGAGCGGAGGGACCCCATCTTGCCCGAACATTTCGAGCTTTCCGATCCACACCCGCTCACCGCCGACAAGCGCGGTGATGCCCTTGCCTGTGAAGCTTTCGAGATCGGTTGCTTCGGGCAGAGTCTCATCGCCAAGCCGCTGCTTGCCGTCCCTGACAATCGCCTGTGCCAGGGGATGATCGCTCAGATTTTCAGCCGCCGAAGCAATCGCAAGCAGTTCGTTTTCAGATACACCCTGCGCGGGTTCGACATCGGTAATGCGGGGTTCGCCTTCGGTAAGAGTACCGGTCTTGTCGAACGCGATGGCCTTGAGCGCACCGAGATCCTCGAGCGGCGCGCCGCCCTTTACCAGAATGCCGCTGCGCGCTGCTCTGGCCACTCCGGACAAGACCGCGCTCGGGGTCGCGATCGCCAAAGCGCAGGGGCTGGCAGCCACAAGCACCGCCATCGCCCGGTAGAAACTGTCGCGGAAGGGTTCGTCGATGACGACCCATGCGAAAAGGAGCAGGCCGGCCAGAGCGAGCACGGCAGGCACGAAAATTCGCTCGAAGCGCTGCGTGAAGCGCTGGGTAGGAGATTGCTGAGCCTCGGCTTCGCTCACCATTTGGACGACCTTGGCTAGGGTCGTATCGCTCGATCGCCGGGTCACTTCCACTTCGAGTGCGCCCGATCCGTTGATCGTCCCCGCGAAGACGCGATTGTCATCCGCAAGATTGTCAGGATTGGCGCGCGCAGAAGCGACATCCGAAACCGCGCTCTTGTCGACCGGCACGCTTTCGCCGGTCACCGGAGCCTGATTGATGGCACTGACGCCGTCCAGGATGAAGCCATCAGCCGGAAGGCGTTCGTTCGGACGCACGATTACCACGTCGCCTAGCGCAAGCTCCTCGACCGGGATCTCAACTACGTCAGTTCCGCGCTTTACCCGTGCGGTGTCCGGGGCAAGCCCGGCGAGCGCTTCGATAGCTTTCTTCGCGCGCCCCATCGCGTAGTGTTCGAGCGCGTGGCCGAAACTGAACAGGAACAGCAGTAGCGCGCCTTCGGCCCATTCCCCGAGAAAGGCGGCGCCCGCAGCGGCGACAAGCATGAGGCTGTCGATTTCGAACCGGCGGAGGCGCAAATTGTCCCACGCCTCTCGGAGAGTGAAGAAGCCTCCGAAGAAATATGCCACTATATAACAAGCGAACGGCAGCCAGACCGGATGCCCGTCCCATAGCTTCTCGATCCCGAAGCCGATGGCGAGAAATGCGCCCGAAGCGAGCGAGAAAAAGAGTTCAGTATTAGCGCCGAAGATGCCGCCGTGACTGTGCCCGGAATGATCTTTATCGTCATGGCGGTGTTCTTCAGCATCTCTGGCATTTGCGGCGATTTTGTCGGCCTTGATTGAAACCCCCAGTTCTTGCAGCGCATTGGCAATCGCGGTCTCATCGGTACGCCGGCGGTCGAACTCGGCGACCAGCTTTCCGCTCGCATCGGCATTTGCTTCAAGTACGCCGGATTCGCGGGCTACCAGATCTGCGACCGTCTGCGCCCGGCGCACCGAATTAATGCCCTCGGTTTGCCACACAACATGCCCGTAGCGCCCGGAAATTTCCGCTCCTGCTACGTGCGCAAGTTCTCTGATCCGCGCGATCGTGAGACGATCGGGATCGTAAGATATTGCAAGCTGGGCAGGTGCACTGTTCGATCCTTCAACGACCTCGACCCCATGCACACCTGCCCGCGAACTGAGCAACGACTGCAGCCGAGCGATACATCTGTCGGTGTCGCTCGGAATGTCCGGGAGAAGCGACGATAGTTCGAGTTCGATATTCCGTGTCACTAGCTGTCGCTCCTCGCTGCTGCTGATGTCTCAACCTGGGTCGCGCGCGGTTTTCTCGCGAAGATCAGGCTTACAATGGCAGGCAATACGAACAGGGTGAGCGCGGTGGCGGTGATCAACCCACCAATGACAACCGTAGCCAATGGACGTTGCACTTCGGCCCCGGTTCCCGTCGCAAGCGCCATCGGAACAAAGCCGAGCGATGCAACTAGCGCTGTCATCAACACCGGCCGCAGCCGCGCGATCGCGCCCTCGATGATCGCGTCGCCCAGTTCCAAGCCTTGCTCGAGACGCTGCTTGATCGCTGTGATCATGACGAGGCCGTTCAGCGTCGCAACTCCGGAGAGAGCAATGAACCCCACCGCTGCCGAGATGGAAAAAGGCATGCCGCGCAGAGCCAGGAAAAAGACCCCGCCAGCCAGTGCCATAGGGATTGCGCTGAACACCGCCAGCGCAGGGACCCAACCGCCGACCGCCAAATACAGGAGCAACAAGATGACGCCGAAGGCGAGCGGAACCACGATCAGCAGACGCTGCTGAGCCTGTTGCAGGTTCTGGTACTGACCGCCCCATTCGATGAACGATGCGGACGGCAAATCAACATTCGCGGCAACCTCGGACTGTGCCTGCTCGACGAATGACCCAAGATCACGTTCACGAACGTTGGCGGACACAATCACCAGCCGGCGACCCTGCTCGCGCCGGACCTCGGCCAAGCCATCGATCACCTGAAACTTTGCCACTGCGCGCAACGGCACGGTTCCTCCATTGGGAAGCACGATCGGCAATGATCCGAGCTGGTCGAAGTCATTGCGATTTGCATCCGATAGCCTGACCACGACATCGAAACGTCGATCGCCTTCGAACACCAGCCCTGCGTTTCGACCTCCAAGCGCTATGGCAACGGACTGCGCCACGTCTTCGACCGTGAGGCCGTAGCGCGCAATCGTTGGCCTATCGAAGGCTATATCGAGCGTCGGAAAACCCGAAACCTGCTGGACCTTCACATCGGCCGCGCCCTCGACACCGCGGAGCACGACCGCGACCTGGTTTGCAGCCGCAGTCATGGCCGTGAGATCATCGCCGTAGAGTTTGATCGCGACATCGCCGCGAACGCCTGCGATAAGCTCGTTAAAGCGCAGCTCGATGGGCTGGCTGAATTCATAGAGATTGCCAACGAGATTGCCGAGCGCCTCTTCCATCTCGCTTACAAGTTGATCCTTAGACAGCGAGGGGTCAGGCCATTCTTCGCGCGGTTTGAGGATAACATAGGCATCCGAGATGTTCGGCGGCATGGGGTCGGTCGCGACCTCTGCCGTGCCGGTGCGCGAAAATACCAGCTCAACCTGCGGGAATTGCTTCAATCGCGCTTCAACCTGGCGCTGCATTGTAAGCGACTGCTCCAGTGGGGTGGAAGGAATACGCAATGACTGGACAGCCAGATCACGCTCGTCGAGCTGCGGTGTAAATTCGCTGCCGATGAAGCTGAAGACAAGCGCCGCGAGCGCGAACACGCCGACTCCGGTACCGATGACAGGCCATGGACGGGCAAGCGCTCTGCGCAGCAGCGGACCATAGCGCTCCTTTGTCATTCGGATGGGCTTTGCTTCCTGTTCGTTGATTTTCTTGTTCAGCAAGAGAGCGATCATCGCGGGGACGAACGTGAGCGAGAGGATGAATGCCGAGGCAAGTGCCAGCATCACCGTGATGGCCATGGGCGAAAATGTCTTGCCCTCAACCCCGGTGAAGGTGAGGAGTGGCGCAAAAACCAGAAAGATGATCGCCTGGCCATACACCGTTGGCTTGATCATCTCATGCGCCGCTGCCCGCGTCTCGGCAAGGCGTTCGCGCAGTGTGAGCAAACGTCCCTCGTGCTCCTGCCTTGCGGCGAGGCGCGCGATGCTGTTTTCGACGATGATTACAGCGCCATCGACAATCAGGCCGAAATCAAGCGCACCAAGACTCATCAGATTGCCAGATACGCCAAGCCGGTTCATGCCAATAGCTGCCATCAGCATCGACAAAGGGATGACCAGAGCTGCAATGATCGCGGCGCGGATGTTTCCAAGCAGCAAGAACAAAATAACGATGACGAGAAGCGCGCCCTCGACAAGGTTGTTGCGTACCGTCACGATGGTCGCATCGACGAGTGTCGAACGGTTGTAGACGATCTCCGCCTCAACTCCTGCTGGAAGCGACGACCGTACCTCGTCGAGCCTGTCGGCAGCACCCGCAGCTACGGTGCGGCTGTTTTCGCCTGCGCGCATCAGCACAGTACCCACGACGGCTTCCTCGCCATTCAGCGAGGCTGCACCAGTGCGGAGATCGCCGCCAATCTCGACCGTTGCCACGTCGCCGACGCGGATCGGCACACCTTCGCGCGTTGCCACCACTGCCTGCGCAATGTCTTCTACGGAATTCAGCCGGGAATCGACCCGTGCAAGAAGAGCTTCGCCAGCCCTTTCGACAAAGTTGGCGCCTTCGGCTTGGTTCGCCGCTTCGAGCGCGGTAATCAGCTGGTCGAGCGAAACGCCGTAGCCGTTGAGGCGGTCGGGGTCTGGCTGCACCAGGTACTGCTTCTCAAAGCCACCGATCGAGTCCACGCCCGCCACGCCGTCGGCCGTACGCATCAGCGGCGCGACAACCCAATCCTGTACCGTGCGCAGATAGGCGGCTCTTGCCACCGCCGTGTCCAATCGCTCGCCCCGGTCCGTGAGAAAGCTGCCGTCCTTCTGCCAGCCAACAGCACCACCCTTGGGCGCATCGGTTCCACCCGGATGCTCGAATTCGATGGTATACATCAACACCTCGCCGAGACCGGTTGCAATCGGACCCATTGACGGCTCCGCACCTGCAGGAAGCGAAGAGGCCAGGTTGGCGATCCTCTCTTCGACCTGCGACCGGGCAAAGTAGATGTCGGTGCCTTCTTCGAAGATCGCGGTGACCTGGCTGAAGCCGTTACGCGAGATCGAGCGGGTCATCTCAAGTCCCTCGATACCGGCTAGTCCGGTTTCGACAGGGAAGGTTACCTGCGTTTCGATCTGCGAGGGCGAGAGGGCCGGTGCCTCGGTGTTTATCTGCACCTGAACATTGGTGATGTCCGGCACCGCATCAATCGGCAGTTTTGCTAGATTGAACGCGCCCCAAATGGCAACACCTAGGGCAAGGGCTACGACCGCCCAGCGATTGCGCACCGACCAGTCAAGGACGCCGCCAATCAGGCCATCATGGCTGCTGCGCTCCTCCTCGAAACCGCTTTCAGACCGATCAATGTCCATGTTCGGCCTCCTCTTTTCCGAGTTCGGCTTTGAGTAGGAAGGCGTTTTCGGTCGCGATCCGCTGGCCATTCTGCAATCCGGACTCGATCACGATGCGCCCTCCCGAGCGCGATCCCGTCACGACAGGCATCGCCCGAAACCCGGTACGCGTGCGAACGAACACGACTTCACGGCCTTCGACCATCTGAACTGCGGATTCAGGCACCGAGATCGAGGTCGCATCGGTTTCACCTGAGGGTCGGATGCGCGCCTGCAAGAATGCGCCTGGCTGCAATCCAGGGACCGCTCCGGCGAGTGAGATTATCGCTGTCGCGCTACGGCTTTCCGGATCGAGTGCCGGGGTCACCGAGCGCACACGTCCGCCGATCTCCCGGTCCTGCCCGAGCTCCAACGTAGCTTCATCGCCCGGCCGAATTCTCGCAGCATCGCTGGCAGGCAAGGCGACCTGCACCTGCAAGCCGCTCGCGTTCACGATCTGGAACATCTCTTCACCGGCGGAGACGTAGGAGCCAAGCACGATCGGCGCGCTGGTGATCTGCCCTGAAATCGGACTCGTCACGGCCAGCGAACGCCCATCCCCGCTGACACCAGCAGCAGCGGATGCGGCTTGTGCGCGTGACAGCTCCGATCTTGCCACTTGCAGATTGGCCTGCGCCGCTTCGAGATCCTGCCGGGCCGTCACATTGGCCTCGAACAGCCGCTTTTCGCGGTCGTAGAGCGCAGACAGTTCATTGACCCGCGCACGCGCGGCAGCGACCTGCGCAGCCAGTCCGGCAGCATCAGCGCTCTCGATCCGCGCGATCACCTCCCCCTGCCTGACATAATCGCCAAGCATCTTGTTCACGCTCTTCACCACACCGGATGCACGCGCATCGATCCGTGCGCTGGCATTCGGCGCCGCGGCGACGGTCGCTGGGAATACAAGCTCCGTTGCTGCGCCGAATTGGACAGCTTCGATTTCTATCGACGAAGCTGCGATCTGCTTCTCGTCGATCAGCAGAACGCCTTCGGGGACTTCGCTCTTTTCAACTTGTTCCGCTTGCTGGTCGGGTCCGTTTGAGTCAGCGGGCCAGAAGACCGAGGCCAAGGCGGCCAGCAAGATCAGGACGCCGCTTACGGCGATCAAATGGCTACGTTCCATGGAAATGGGCCTCACTGTGCGTTGAGCCAGATGAGCCGCGCCGCGAGCAGGCCGCGGGTCTCTTCTGCCTGAATCAGATTTTCACGAATGGCGTCGCGCGCTTCGGCAGCCGCCAGAACTTCGATCAGCGGAAATCTGCCATTGCGGTAGCCGATTTCGACGAGCCTGAGCGCTTCCTCAGCCTGCGGCAGGGATGCGCTGGAGAGGGTCTCCACACGCGTTTCGGCGGCCAGATAAAGCGTTCGCGTCCGCTCGAACTCCACGCGGTAGTCCGCCTCGGCTATCGCCTCGCTCGCGCTTGCCGCGCGGTATTGCGCCTCGGCGGCTGCGATGTTGCCCTGGTTGCGGTTGCGAAAGGGAAGCGGAATGGAAATCCCGACGATGAACGCTTGATCGTTGCTTTCCTCAAAACGGCGCACGCCTGCCGACAGCGTTGGGTCGGGAACGCCAAGCGAGCGCTCACGCGCAATTTCGGCTTCAGCAAAGCTGGTTCGAGCGCCCGCAATGCGCAGTTGCAACGGATTTTCGGAAACCGGCGGTGCAAGGGGCGGCGATAAGTCAGGAAAGACGTTCGATACTGCGGGATTGGGCTGTCCGGATACCCAGAGAGCCGCGAGCGCCTGACGTGCTGCTAAATCGTCTGCTTGTGCAGCCTGCAATTCGGCCTCCGCCTCGGCAAGCGTAGCTTGTGCACGCATAGCTCGAAGAGGCGGCTCCCGCCCGACCTCTACAAGCACGTTGGCGATCCGCGTCAGTTCACGGTTTCGCTCGACGATTTCCCGCGCGAGAACGAGGCGTTGGCCTGCGGCGACAGCCTGCACATAACGCTCGCGCACCCCCAAAGCGAGTTGCGACAAGGCAAATTCGCTCTGCAAGCCGGCGAAATCGGACGATGCGCGTGCGCTCGCGATGCGTGCGCTTCGCTTGCCGCCGAGTTCGAGCGGCTGACCGATCGCTAGGGTATATTCGGTCGACCGCAGCCCGGAGAAAGCGCCGGAGCCCGCGATGTTCTCGGCCTCGAGCGATAGCTCGGGATTGGGTCGGAGGCGTGCTTGGTCGATAGCCGCACGCGCGGCTTCGGCCTCCGCCTGAGGGCCGTAAACCCGGGGATTGCTGGAAGGGTCATCTTCCCCTTCAATGCCGACGCCCGCTCGAGCGAGCGCTTCCTCGAGTGTAACTGTTTCCTGTGCCAATACTGGCGAACCCGTGGACACGGCAATCAAGGCCGCGGCCAGTGCAAAGCACCGCATTATTGTATCTCCTGACTGAAACCAATCGAGCGCACGCGCAGGCGCACTCGCACATGATTTGCTGTCAGGCTTTGGGAGGTTGGATCAGAACCGGCGGCGCGCGCGAGGTGAGCATCGAAGTCGCCAGCGGACCCTTCAGGCTATTCGTGCGCGCAAAGGGCGACCCCAGGAACACTCCACTATCGGCGAGGCTGAAGCTGCAATTGTGATGATGCGTTGCCGAATGGTCCTGACCATCATGGTCCGGCTCGGGATCATTGCTATCGAAGTGGTCCGCCCCATGCGCATAAACGTGATCGGCCGCATGAACGAAGCTTTCGCCTTCTGAAGCATGCGCGTCAGGTAACGATAGGACACTACCGAAAAGAATGGCGATGATCGCAAGGAAGGGGAACACAAGACGCGGCATGTTACTCAACCCTTTAGGAGCCTTGCAAAGCTTGCGCAACCACGGCTGTCTGAGCGCTTGTCTTTTCATGATCACGATTTGGCACCGACGAATTCATACGCACAACCGGCCAGAAACTCGCGGAAATGAACTTCGCGCAAAACTTTGCGTGCTGGAAGCCAAGGGCGGAACTCTTCATATTCCCGCGCCACACCAAATGGTTTGGTCAGCACTATGCCGATTTCAATCAGCCATCGCGGCCAGCGCTCGGGGTGCTTCAGGCCAAGCAGGGCCATCCGGCCACCCGTCGGGAGAGCAGCTGAGGCGCGCTCGATGATCGCGGCGTAGTCAGGTGGCATTTCCAGTCCAAAGGTGCTGATGACTGCGCTGGTCTCGCTCGGAAAGCGGAAGGCGGCTACGTCTGACTGCACAAATTCGACATTGCTAGCTCGCAGGCGCTTCGCTCGTCGACGGGCTTGGTCGAGCATGCCTTGCGAAAGGTCGACCAGCGTCACCTTGCCGCTTGGTCCTACTCTCTCAAGCAGAAACGCGAGGTTTGCGCCGGTGCCAGCACATAGATCGATCACATGGTCACCGGCGTTGAGTTCAAGCCGGTTAACCAGATCGCGTCGCCAGCGACCAAGACCGGCCCACCGAAACCCCGACACCAATCGGTCATAGATTCCCGCGGTCTTGTCGTAGAGACGTTCAACCTGTTCGTTGGATAGAATTGCCATGGCGCGTGCTAGCGAACCTCGTCCGAAGAGATGGTGAAAACCTCCGCGAGGTCGTCCGGGTATGGCATTGGCGCGAATGCGCTCACGTTTGCGCGTCCGGTATTGCCCCAGGGGAGCCGTCCGGTGAGATTGCCAAGGGGAGCGAGCGCAAGACGTATGACCTGCCCCAGAACTTCGCGGCCATCGCGGGTTTCAACTGCATAGCCCAGCATCGTCATATGTGAACGAAGGTGCGGCCCGAAGAAGCCCTGGCCCAGAATATGTTCCCGCTCGAGCGCGGTCCAAGCCAAAGCCCGGTCACCAGACTGCCTGGCGGCACGGAAAACGCACCGCTCAGCTTCGATAAGTTCAATAATGTCCTTCTTTGCCACAGGATTTTACCGTTCTGCTTGCATCTTCGAATCGTCTTATGCACCTTGTAGTGGCTACAAGGTCAAGCATTGCGAGAAACCCATGAAGATTGGTGCCCTGGCGCGGAAGACCGGCACGACCGCCGAAACGATCCGCTACTACGAACGGACCGGATTGCTGGAGGAACCACCACGCACCGCCGGAAACTACCGGGACTATGGTTCGACCGAATTGGCCAGATTGCGGTTTATCCGCCGCGCACGCGACCTTGGCTTCACCATGGCGGAGGTGCGCCAATTGCTTTCTTTGTCGGATGATCCATCGCAATCGTGCGAAGCCGTGGACTCTATTGCCAGCCTCCACCTACGCGAAGTGGATCGGAAGCTTGGTGACTTGCGAAAACTGCGAACCGAACTGCGCCATATGGTCGACGACTGCCAGCACGGAGCGGTTGGCGAATGCCGGATAATCGAAGTGCTTTCCGGCTAGCGGGACAGCGCGCGTTTATTCGAGCGGTGACGGGACGCAAACCATGATCATCTCGAAATTCGGGGCGTGTTCTGACATATCTCGTCGGTGCGTTCGACAACAGAACCAATCCAGTCATCGATCTCGGCTTCGACCCAAACCGTGCAACGGGGACCGAGCGAACGCGACTTTGGAAAACGGCCTTCGCGCATCCGCTGATAGATTGCCGTTCGGCGCAGGCCCACGCGCGCCATGACCTCGGGAAGACGAATGAGCCGGTCTGGCGTTGGCTCGACAGGAACGGCTTCCGCGTCCGTTTCGATACCAGTCGTCATTTCAGAGAGCGAAGCTTTGTTCATCCTGCCGCTCCAGTTGCGCGAGGTGATCCGACAGGAGACCGGCGGTGCGGTGCGCGGTCCCCTTTGCCCAGCGCGGTCTCACATCGAGCAGCCTCTGGCCCAGCGCTTGATCCAAAGCAGACGGCAACTCGCTTATGAAGGTTTCAAGAAATTCCAGCACGCCGCTATTCTGCCAATCCTTGCTACGCTGCGAGTACCCCGCGAGTGCCAGCATCAGGGAGGTGCGCGGCGCGTGTCCGCTCGCGTCAAGGATGGCCAGCGCCTCTGGCAGTGTGGCTGACCTTGTCCCGGCGAGGATGCGTCGGAGCGCGTCCTTGTTGATATTCGTCTGTGCGGCAATCGTCCGCCGGGACTTGCCACTTTCGTCCACGGCATGGTCGAGGAAAGCGGCGACTCCTCGCGATAGTTCTTCCCATTTGTCGTTTGTGTTTCGCGCCATTGTTCCTGCTTCCGGTGATCTTCAGCGAATCACCAACAGGCTAGGCGACGCGTCAAACTGTAGGAAAGGAAAAAGAACAAATAAGGAACACGTAGGAAACTGGCTCATCGTCACACGATTTGATTCGCGCAGATTCCGGTCCCTCGATCTCAGACTTCGGTATGGGTGGCGCAATGATCGGTATTCTTGGCCGCAATGTCTGCACCGGTCGCGCAAAGCCTGGTCAGATTGCCCAGAATCGACGATTTCTCTTGGTCGGAATGCCGCGTGCGTCAGTTTCCGTTTTCCTACACCCTGCCTTCCAATCGAGGAAAGAACATACAGCGAACGCATCGCTGCCAATGTTCGAAACGGAGTTCCTCGATGAACAATGCAATCACCCTTCCCCGCCCATCCGTTAAAGGCATTCGTGCCCGCGACTATATTCTTCCGGCCGCGATTGCGCTCGCCTGCGCCGGTGCCGCCTATGCCGGTGCCGACACGACCTTTGATCCGGCGCTGCAGAAGTTCACTGACTTCCTCGAAGGTTCGGGCGGCAAGATCATCACCGTCCTCAGCCTTGCCGGCGGTTTGATCGCGCTCGCCTCGGGCCGCTTCGCCCTTGGGCAGGTCGCGGTCCCGGTCGGTGTCGGAATTGGCGTCGGCACAGGCGTGCCGATCGTCACCTCGGTCGTGACCGCAACCATTTGATCGCGGTCTAACGACGGGAGGGCGGCATGGCCGACAGATACCTCGTTCCACGGCGGCTCGACGACCCGGAGCTCATCGGCTTCTGGACCATCGACGAGTTTGCGGGACTGCTCGTCCCCTTCGCGTGGGGCATCCTTTCGCAGCACATCCTCATCGGCACAGCCCTGTCCGGGCTCACCTGGTTCGCCCTTCGAAAGGCGAAGGCGTCAGGTGCCGGGTCGAAACTGGTCCATGCTGCCTACTGGTATCTGCCGGGGAGCTTCCTCGGTCTTAAAGCCACGCCGCCCTCCCACTGCCGCCTGCTTGCAGGCTGAGGGAGGAACCCATGAGACACGAATTCGCCTATGAGGAAGCGCAGCGTCACCTCAAACAGCGCAACCGCTTCGCCGCGCTGTCAGCCGTGCTGGGCCTTACCAGCCTGCTGGCGGTCGGCGCGGCGGCGACGCGCGAGGAAAGCGTCATTTTGGTGCCTGTCACGACCGAGCGCCTGACGCTCGGGAGCGGCGGTACCGATGCGCACTACCTCGAACTCGTAACCCGCGACACCGCGCTCATGCTGCTCAATCGCGCACCCGAGAGCCTCGACTACTGGATGGAACAGGTCCTCAAGGTGGCAGATCCGTCAGCGCACGGGAGCCTCAAGGCCGAGCTCGTCAAGATCGTCGACGAGCAGCGCGGTTCGGACATCAGCCAGGCCTTCGTCATCTCGCGGATGGAGGTCGACGCGCAGGCGCTCACCGCTGTCGTCACCGGCACGCTCAAGACCTTCGTCGGTGCGCAGGTGATCGCAAGCCAAGAGCGCAGCTTCGAATTCAGCTGGAACCGCCGCGGCCTCAGTCTCGGCCTTACCGGCTTCCGCCAGCTCCCAACCGAAAACGAGGAGGAGAACCCATGACACTCCTATCCCGCCCCTTCCCCGCCGCGCTGACCGGCGTTGCGCTGGCAATCGCCACGGCCGCCTACGCTTCACCGGCACATGCCGACCAGTTCGTCGAGGCCGCTGATGGCGCCGCGATCGACTGCGTGCTCGCACGCGGCGCGCTGACCCGTATCGCCCTCATCGAGGACGGTTTCGGCAATGTCTCGAAGATGGCGAGCGGCTATCCCTACAACGATTTCGAGGTGACCCACGAGCCGGTGCGCGGCGACATCTATGTCTCGGTGCCGCTGCAATATGCGAGCGCAAGGGTCAGCTTCTTCGCGACGAGCAGCGCGGGCTATGTCTACAAGTTCACCTGCCGCGTCGAAGGCGAGGAAGCGAGCCAGCTCTTCGTCACCAATCCCGCGCTCGCCAAATCCCAGGCGAGCGAGTGGGAAGGCCAAGCCCCGACCCGCGACGAGGCCGCGATCCGGCTGATCGAGGCGATGGCGAGCGACGGGGTTCTGCCGGGCTTCCGGGCCCGCACCGAACTCTCTCGACCACGCCGAACCGACAGTCTCGAAGTGCAGCAGGTCGCCGAATACGAAGGTGCCGAGCTGATCGGTCAGGCCTTTACTCTACGCAATCTCGGCCCGATGCCCGTCGACCTTGCCGGTGAACGCGAGGCGCCCGCCGGGGCGCTGGCCTTTGCCTATGGCCGAGACAGCCTCCAGCCCGGCGAGAGCACGCAGGCCTTCCTCGTCTTTACAAAGGGAGGGCTCGAATAATGGCCGATCCCGACACACGCGATACGCCCGCGGCAGCGCCCAAGGACGAGACGCGCGGCGAAGCCCGGCGCAATCTCAACCGCACGGTGGCGCAGAAGCAGAAGCTGCTGCTCGCCGGGATCGGCGGGGTGGCACTCATCGCCGGTTCGATGTTCATCTTCGGTGGTGAGGATGAAGCGAGCGCCGACGGCGCGGGCGCGACCACGATCGAGACCGGCGCGCTGGTCAATCGCAATCTCTCGCAGCGCGAATTCGTCGCCACTTACGGCAACCGCCTCGATGCGCAGGGCAAGGCGATCAAGGACCTGCAGGAGAGCCAGCTTCCCAAGGCTTCTATCGAGCAGGAGCTCGAAGCGCTGCGCGGCGAAAACGCGCGGATGCTGAGCGACGGCCAGGCGGCGATCGATGCGATCTCGGCGGAGAACGCCGCCTTGCGCTCAGAACTCGAAACCGTCCGCGCCAATCCCCCGATCGCGCCGGCGGCCGCAGTCGATCCGCAGGCTCCGGGCTTTGCTCCCGGACCGCTCGAGCCGCCGAGCGAACCCAAGGCAAGCCTGCTGAGCTTCTCATCCGAAAAGCCGGGCGCAGCCAAAGTCAAGGCAACCGAGAACGCGCCGCCGCTGCTGCTCGAGGCAAGCCGCGATTACCTGCCGCCCAACAGCTATGCACCTGCTACCGTGATCGTCGGGGTCGACGCCTCGACGGGCGTGACCAGCCAGAGCGATCCGCTGCCCGTTGTGCTGCGCATCACCGGCCCGGCGCGCTCGGTGCTGCAGGGCAACAAGCTCCTCACCACCGATCTCACCGGCTGCCTCGTGAACGGCGCGGCGCGCGGCGATCTCTCGGCCGAGAAGGTTTACGTGAAGCTCGTGCGCATGACCTGCGCGCAACCAGGTGGACGCTTCGCGGTCAGCGAGGTCAAGGGGTTCATCGCCTTCGCCGGCAAGTCGGGCGTGCGCGGCAATGTCGTCAGCCGCGAAGGCAGCCTCGTCAGCCAGGCGCTGCTCGCCGGAATCGTCGGCGGCTTCGGCCGCGGCTTCTCGGCCAATGCCAACGGCATCTTTGCGCAGCCTGTCGGCAGCGACGGCAAGCGCGACGCGCTCTCGCCGACCGACATCCTCGCAGGCGGCCTGGGCCAGGGCGCGGGCGAAGCCGCCGACACCGTCAGCAAATACCTCATCGAACGCGCAGAACAGTACCAACCCGTCGTCGAGATGCCGACCGGCATCGCAGTCGAGATCGTCTTTCTTGACGGCGTCCATGTCAGGAGCACACCCCAATGAACTACTCGAACCAGCGGCCCGGCCTCAAGGCGCGCGCCGCGCACATATCGCTCGCCGCCGCCAGCGCAGCAGCCCTCCTTACAAGCGGCGTCGCGATCGTAACCGCCATGCCCGCGCAGGCCGCGATCACGCGAGATGTGGTTGAAGCGCTCAAGCTTCGTCTGCCCAGAACGCCGATCGACGCGCTCGATTGCACGACATTCGCGCCATGGTGCGAGGTCGTCTCGGGAGAGACGCTGTTCTACATCGACGAAGCGGCACGCTACCTCTTCGTCGGGCGGCTCTACGACATGGAGGAGCGGCGCGACGTGACTGCCGCGCGCCTGCTCGAACTCAACCCCGACCTGCTCGCCGCCGGCGCAGCCCGCCACGCCGGCGAGGACACTGGAGGGCGCCATGACGTTGCCGAAACCCGCGACAGGCAGGTCGCGACGCATGTCGATCTCAAAGCCCTTCCCAAGGAAGGCGCGATCCTGTGGGGCAATCCCAAGGGGCTGAAGCTGGTTGTCTTCTCGGATTTCCAGTGCGGCTACTGTAAGCGGCTCACCGGCGAACTCGAAAAGGCAGGCGTTCTTGTCGAGGAACGGCCGATCTCGATCTTCGGCGCGTCGAGCCGCCGCTTGTCCGAGGCGGTGCTGTGCGCCGCCGACCCGGTCGAGGCGCTCCATGCCGCATACACCGGCAAGCACCTCGAACCGCGCGCAACCTGCAAAAAGTCAGCTGCGCTCGATGCCAACGAAGCCTTTGCACAGGCCAACGGCTTTGCCGGAACCCCGGTAATCGTCCGGGCGCGCGACGGTGCGGTGCTGCACGGCTACCGTGATGCAAAGACACTGCGCGCCTTTGCCAATGCCAAGACCGGATCGAAGCAATGAGCGGCGGTGCGACCCGTGTCGGAGCGACGGCAATTCTCGCGTTGATGATCGCCGGCTGTGCGACGCTTGGCGGCAACGTCAAGGGCGACTTTTCCTGCCGGGCACCGGAGGGAAGCTGCGCGCCGACCTCGATGATCGACGATACCGCGACCCGCGTTTCACAGGCAGAACGGTCCGGTCATGCCTCTGCGGGAGCGCACAGGGCCGGTGATCGCGGATTGCGGATCGTTGTTGCGGGCTACCGCGACGGGGCGGGCCGCATCCACGAGGCCCGGGTTGTTCATGTCGTGCTGCCCGATCGCGCTGCCGAGCGCTGGCGCGCGCCGCGTTCGACCGGCGACGTGCTTCGCGCACTGGCGCGTCCGGCTGAAGCAGAAGTCGCCCCGCCCGCCGCCGCAGAAGCAATTCCTTTTCAGCTTTCCAATCCGTCCCCCAGCAGCCTCCCGATGTCCTGGTCATCCCCTCGCAGGATCTGACGGAGCTGCCCGGCGCCAAAGCGCCGGACCCCGGGGCACCTGGTCGTCCCCCTCCCCCGGCCAGGTGCCCCACCCCGTTCTGCCCGAAGGAGAGCCCAAGTGAACCTCTCGCTATCCTCTGCGCGCGACGCGCTTCTCGCTGGCCTGTTCGGCGATGCGAAAAGGGGCGACCATGCGCAGCCGCGTTTCGCGCTCGACATGCTGTCGGACTGGCTTCCGTACCGCGTCTATGACGAGGGCCCGGGGCTCTACCGCAACGCGCACTCGAAGGGCTTCATTCTCGAAGTCACCCCGCTCATCGGCGCCGACGAGCGGACAGGTGAGATCCTCGGCCAGTTCTTCTCCGAGAGCCTGCCGCAAGGCGCCTGCCTGCAGGTGCTGAACTTCGCGTCCCCGCGCATCGGCGCCATCGTCGGCCCTTGGTTCGCGCCGCGCTACGAGCAGGGCGGGATCTACGAAGCGATTGCGAAAGCCCGCACCAACCGGCTCTACGATCTCGTCTGGAACTCGGGCTCGGCACACGCGCCGTTTCATGCACGCCAAGTGCGTCTGGTGCTCTCGCTCGGCGTTCCGGTGCCCGGAAGCGTCACCGATGCAGAACTCACCGAATGCCGCGACGGGATGGCAGGCATGCTGAACTCGCTCGGCCTTGCATCGAACAGGCTCGAGCCCGCAGGCCTGCTCGCACTGGTCGACGAACTCACCTCGCCGACGACAGCGCGCGAACCCGATCTCACCCACTGGAACCGCGAGGACACGCTCGACGCGCAGGCCATCCGCCGCGATATCGAACTCGAGGTCGAGGACGACCGGCTGATCTTGCGCACCGAGCGCTTCCGCGAAACCGGACGCGGCCGCGACGGCGTGCCGCAAATGGGTGAGTGCTATCCCGATCGCTTCGATGTGCGCCACTACGGCGTGCGCTCTACCCCTGAGCGCTGGGCACCGTGGGAATGCGCGCGGCTCATCGGCGACATGTTCACCGACAAGCTGCGCTTTCCCTGCCCGGCTGCGACCATGCTGTGCCTGCATTATCCCGACCAGGAAGCCGCCTCGGCGCGCGCAGGCTACAAGTTCATGCGCACCACCAGCCTGTCGGAAACGAAGAGCGCACGTTTCCTGCCTAAACTGTCCGAGCAGTCGGCAGAATGGAGACATGTCCAGGCCGAGCTCCAGGCGGGCAAGAAGCTGGTCAAGCTGTTCTACGGTCTCACCACGATCTCGCCGCTCGGCGAAGGCGATGCGCATGAGCGCACGGTCAAGGCTATCTACAAGGCAGCCGGCTGGGACCTCGCCGACGAGCGCTTTCTCCAGCTCCAGGGTCTCGTCGCGGCCTTCCCGCTGAGCCTCGCCGACGGGCTTGTCCACGACCTTGCTCGGCTCAAGCGCTTCCGGACCATGCTCTCGACCACCGCGGCCCATATCGCCCCGCTGCAGGGCGAGTATCTCGGCGGCACTATCCCGCACCTGCTGCTTCTCGGCCGGCGCGGCCAGCCCTTCTTCTGGTCACCCTTCGAGAACGCGGCGGGCAACCACAACATCGCGATCTGCGGGAAGTCGGGCTCGGGCAAGTCTGTGCTCCTGCAGGAACTGTGCGCAGCGCTACGCGGCGCGGGCGCGAAGGTCGTGGTGATCGATGACGGACGCAGTTTTGAGCATTCGGTCAAGCTGCAAGGCGGCCGCTTTGTCGAGTTTACGCTCGCCTCGGGCTTCTCCTTGAATCCATTCTCAATGGTCGATGATGCCCGCGCGCATGAAGACGAGGATTACCAGCTCGACTGCTTTGCGATGATCAAAGCGATCGTCGGCCAGATGGCGCGGCCAAGCGCCGCCCCTCGGACACCGAGCGCGGGCTGATCGATCTTGCAGTGACCCAGGTCTGGAATACGCTCGGCAGCGGCGGCGCGATCGACGACGTCGCGCATGCACTCCATCAGAGCGACAACGAGGCGGGCAAGGACCTCGCTACCGCGATCGCGCCCTTCTGCCGCGGTGGCAGCTACGCCGGCTTCTTCTCCGGGAAAGCGAGCTTCGCGCTCGAAGACGATTTCACCGTCTTCGAGATGAGCGACCTCGCGTCCCGCGAGGAGCTTCGAAGCGTTGTCCTCTCGGCAATCATGTTCATGACCGGTCAGGCGATGACGCGCTCGTCGCGCTCGACCAAGAAGCTGCTGCTGATCGACGAGGCCTGGGCGATGCTCAAGGGCGGTTCGATGGGCGAGTTCGTCGAGACCTATGCCCGCACCGCGCGCAAATATGGCGGCGCGCTTGCGACCGCGACTCAGTCCTTGAACGACTACTACAAGTCCGATGGTGCGCGCGCCGCGCTCGAAAACAGCGACTGGATGCTGGTGCTCCAACAGAAGCCCGAGACCATCGCCGATTTCCGCAAGGAGGCCCGGCTCGACATGGACGACCGGACCGAGACGCTGATCCGCAGCCTCAAGCGCTCGGGCACCGAGTACAGCGAGATCTACCTCAAAGGTCCCGAGATGGAAGCCGTTGGACGCCTGGTGCTCGACCCACTCTCCGCGACGATCTTCTCCTCCGATCCTGACACCTATGCCGCGATCCACCGCCATGTCGAAAACGGCATGCCGCTGGAGCGCGCAGTCGCGCTGGTCGCAGGTGTGGAAGGAGGCATGTGATGGTGCTCGAGACCACCACGCTCGTCGATCGCGTGCCGCTTCCGTCAGTCAGACAAGCCCGCGACAAGCACCGTGTGATCGACTGGCTGGCGCTGTTCCAGGGCACCTGCCTGGTGCTGATCGAAACGGCAAGCTTCGCGGCGAGCACGCTGCTGCTGGTCCTCGGCCTGCCGCTGTTCGTGTTCCTGGCTGTAGCAGGCTGGGATCTCACGGCGCTGTTCGCGCAGCTCGGCAATCTTGCCGACCATTACCGCACCGCTGAACCGGTCGCGCGCCGCTTCTTTGCCCAGGACCTCCAGATCGCATTCCTCATCGCATCTGGCGGCCTCGCCCTGCTGCGATTGCCGGCTTTCTTGCACCGCCTCGATCGCCGCCTCTCCGAAGGATCTCCTCGCCATGGATAGACTGAACCTCCCGCTGCGCCAGCTGGGCCCGAAACTCCTCGCTTTAGCGGTGCTCGTTGCCGCGCTCCTGTGGGGTGCGTGGATTACGCAGCAAGTCACTGCCGCGCCCAAGCAGCGGATCGTCACGGTCCGGCTTGCCGAGACCATCGGGACATTCGTCGAGGAGGCCGCGCGCGCCGATGCCGATCCGGCGGTCGTCCAGGCGGCTAGCCTTGCCTACCTCAAGGCCGCCGAAAGCGCCGTCGCCGACATGGGCCATGACGGCCGCGTGGTGCTGGTTGCCGAGGCCGTGCTCGCGGGCGCTGCCGAAGACGCAACCCCCGAACTCGAGCAGCGCATTGCGGACCAGCTCGCCGGGGAGAAGCAGCCATGAGCCTGACCCGCTCGATCCTCCGTACGCTGCTGCTCTCGGGGCTGGTCCTGCTACCGCTCGCCTGGGCGCCGCTCGATGCCTTCAGCAAGGACCACGCGTTCCTCATCAATGCGAGCCCGAGCCTGCCCAACTGGGCGTTCTGGCTCGACAAGCACGCGCCGATCAAACGCGGCAGCCTGATCTTCTTCGAGCCGCCGCAAAGCGAGCTGGTCGAAAGGCATTTCGGAAAAGGACCGCAGATGTTCGGCAAGCGCGTGCTTGGCATGCCGGGCGATGTCGTGCGCCACGAGGGCGATGCGGTCTTCATCAACGGGAAGCAGGTCGCGAGCCTGCTCGAGGTCACCCGCCTTGGCGTGCCGCTCGCGCGCGGTCCCGAAGGCGCAATACCGGAAGGTTGCTACTACACCGGCACCAGCCATCCCCGCGGGCTCGACAGCCGCTATGGCGCAATCGGCTTCGTGTGCCGCGGACAAATCCTTGGCAGCGGGAGGGCGATCCTGTGATGCGCTCCCTCTTTCCGCTTGGCGCGCTTCTCCTCGCTGCGCTCCCTGCCAGCCTGCAGGCACGAGACTACGGCCAGCGCGGCGCGGTCTTCCCCGTGATCGAGCGCGATCTCTTGGAACAGATCCATACGCGCCTCGCCCAGATGGAAAAGTCGGGCGAGACCGCGCGGCTCAACGAGGAACTCAAGCGTCGCACGATCGCCCGCGTCAACCGGCCTGATCCGGTTGCCGGCGTGATCCGCGCAAGCGCAAGCCGCAGCTGGGCGTTCGACCCGACGATCACGCTTGCTGCCGATATCCGCGGGGCCAAAGGCGAGCTCATCCATGCTGCCGGAACGAGGGTCAACCCGCTCGACAGCGTCAAGCTGCGCGGCGACCTCCTGTTTCTCGACGGCGACGATCCGGCGCAGGTCGCCTGGTCGCTGAGGCAAGAGGTCAATGCCAAGCTGATCCTCGTCAAGGGTGCGCCGCTCGAGCTGATGAAGGCCCGCCAGCGAAGGTTCTATTTCGACCAGGGCGGCAAGCTGACGCAAAAATTCGGCATCAAGGCCGTTCCCGCGCGGGTGCGCCAGAACGGGCGCGTCCTCGAAGTCAGCGAGATTGCGCTGTCGCGCCGGAAGGCACAGCCATGACCGGAATCCGCGCCTTCCTCGTACTCTTCACGGCGATGCTGTCGCTGGTCTTCGCATCACCAGCTTCGGCCGATGCCGGTCCGGGCAAGTGCACCGGGCAATTCGTCAACCCCATCACCGACATCTGCTGGTCGTGCCTGTTCCCGATATCGGTCGGCGGGCTCGAAATCTGGCCGAGCAATCGCCCCGATCCCGACAATCCCGATCTGCCCGTTTGCCTGTGCGGGCTTCGCCCTGGCATCGCGATGGGGTTCTGGGAGCCGGTGCGGCTCGCCGATGTCAGCATGAAGCCGTGGTGCTTCGTCAATTTGGGCGGCATGAAGCTCGATCCCGGCTTTGATATCGGCTTTCGCTCGATCTCGGGTCCTTCGGCGGTGGGCGGCGCGAGCCAGTATTATTCGAGCTGGCACGTCCACTGGTATGCCTATCCACTGATCTACTGGATGGAGATCGTCGCCGATTTTCTGTGCCTTGAGCCGGGCTCGATCGACATCCTCTACATCTCCGAGATCGATCCGCTGTGGCAGGACAGCGAGCTCACCGCGATCATCAACCCTGAAGCGGTGCTCTTCGCCAACCCGCTGGCGCTCGCCGCCTGCGCTGCGGATTGCGCTGCATCGACCGCGAACCTGCCGCTCGACGAGATGTTCTGGTGCGCAGGCTGCCAGGGCTCGATGTACCCGATGAATGGCAATGTCTCGGCCTCGATCGGACATGTGCAGGCCTCGCGGCTCGTGCTCTCGCGCTTCGCTTACAAGCTCCACCGCGAGCTGGTCTCGTGGGGGACGATGGGTTCGAAGGGTCTGTGCGGCAAGTACCTCATGCCGGTGATGCGCAAGCAGCAATACCGCTTCCAGGCCACCAATCCCAATCCGGCGACGAAGGGCCGCTACGCCTGCCCGCCCGTCGGTGCCTCCACCACCTTCCAGTCCCCCGGACAGGTCATCCCCGCCATCGGCGAAGACATGGGATACCTCGTCTGGCGCAAGAGGAATTGCTGCGCGCTATGAGAAACGCCTTCCCCTACTCGTTGGGCTGAGCCTCGTGATCGCTGCCGGATTTGCCGCAGCTTCTGCGCAGGATGCCGGGCCCGACCTTGACCTGGCTGAGATCCGCGCGCGCGCGGCCGAACATGCCGCCGACGCCGAGGCTCTCGCCACATCGGTCAGGACAAAAGCGAATGCCCTCGCAGACGACGCGCGCGCCGCTCAGCAAACGGCTTTCGACAATCGCGCAGCCTATGCCGAGACTGCGCAGGCGACCGCGAATGCCGGGCCGCTCGATATCGATGGCATGATCCGCGCCCAGGCCGATGCGGAAGTCGCAGCGATGGGCGACACGCCCCGGTTCATCGCTTTTGCCTCATTAGCAATGCCCGAGCCCTCATTGAAGGCGCTGGTTCGCGATGTCTCGAGGGCCGGCGGCGTCACCGTGCTGCGCGGATTCCCCCAAGGCGACAGCGCGCGCTTCAAGAAGCGCATCGCCGCTATCTGGAGCGATAGCGATGATGCCGACGCGCTCGGGATCGACCCGCGCCTGTTCCGCGCCTTCGATATCAAGGTTGCCCCGAGCTTCGTGATGATCGCGAGCGATTTTGCCCCGTGCGACGGGTTCGACTGCAATGACGTCCTGCCGCCGCACGACCGCCTTGCGGGCAATATCAGCGTGGCCGAAGTGCTCGACACCTTTGCTTCGGGAGGCGGTCCGGGAGCACAACTCGCTCGCCTCCACCTTCGTCGCCTCGAAGGAGAACGGCCATGAGGCTCACACAATCGCTTCGCATAGGACTGCTCGCCCTTCTTGCCATAGCCGCGCCCCTTTCCGCGCAGCAGCAGGACGCGCGGGCCGATGGCAAGGCATTCGGCGAAAGCCTGCGCGGCGAAGCGCAAGAAGCTGCCAGGTCGCAGCCCGACGCATCCACCCTCCCCAACTACGATCGCAATGCCGTGCGTGACCTCGAAACGCTCGCCGACGATCCCGACCGGATCGAAAGTAGCGCGGCAGCCGCTGCCACCGGACACCAGGGCTATCGGGCGGTGCGCGACAGCGTGGCCAATCGCGCGCGCTTCGATCCAAGTGAGATCGAGGACGTTATCGCGCGCAGCCTCGCCATCAACGAGACCCCGCTCGACTATACCAGTGGCATGGATATCTCCGGCGGTCAGGGCAATTGCGTGCCGCTGCCGCCCGGGTCCGGATCGGCAGGGACCTACACCGCGACCTGCAACACCGGCACGCGGATCGACCAGTCGGTGGGTCAGTGCGCGGTGCCGCTCGTTGCCAGCGTGACCCGGCGCCAGCAATGGCACTATCTCTGCAATGAGACCAGCACAGTCTATGGATATCCCTGGTGCTCGGCATTCGATGGAGGCTCGTGCCGGATCACCGGGTATCGGCCCGGCCCCTGCCTCCAGTGGCGGCAGGACCAGTTCTATAGATACTGCACCGAACCTGGCGACCCCATCGCCGAAATCACATGCGACACTCCAGATGCGCGCTACACGCCCTATGCGGTGACCACGGACAACTCGATCGATACCTTTTCCGACGAGAGCCAGTGCACCGGATTTGCCGATAATGGCGATTGCACGCTCGACAATGAGATCTGCACCGATGCCGATCCGCAGACCCGCGTGATCGACGGTGTCTCGGTTACGCGGCCCTGCTGGGAATGGCAGCGCAGCTACACCTGCACATCGCGCGAGGCGGCGAGCGACTGTTCCGACATCGAAAGCCATGGCACCTGCCGGTTCATCGGCGAGGATTGCTTAACCGACGAAGACCCGTGCGAGACCTGGGAGCGCATCTACGAATGCCCCTCCCCGGAACTGACAGTTCCACCCAATATGTCTGCGACGGCGATGTCTATTGCATCGATGGCAGCTGCGAGACGATCGAGCGCACCGCCAACGATGAGTTCAAGGATGCCGCGGTCGCATTGCACGCCATGGACGAGGCGCGCGGCCAGTTCGATCCGAACACGCTGACGCTGTTCCGCGGCACGCGCAACACCTGCTCGTCCAAGGTCTTCGGCGTCTTCAACTGCTGCAAGGGCAAGGGTTTCCCGCTCATTCCGGGGATCAGCCTGCTGGTTGCGCTCGGCTGCGATCGCGAGGAAGTGCTACTCCACCAGCGCGATGCGCAGGGGCTGTGCGCCTATGTGGGGACCTATTGTTCGGACAAGTTCCTCGGCGTCTGCCTCACCAAGAAGAAGGTCTACTGCTGCTTTGAGTCCAAGCTCTCGCGGATCCTGCAGGAACAGGGACGTCGCCAGCTCCCCAAGCCATGGGACAAGCCCAAAGAAGAGCAATGTGAGGGGTTCACTCTCGACGAGTTTGCCCGGCTCGACCTCAGCCGGATGGATTTCAGCGAAGTCTATGCCGAGTTCACCGACGCGGCCCGACTTCCCGACGAACTCGAGACCAGCATCCTCATCCAGCAGAGGATCGAAGATTATTACGCAAGGGGCGGCCAATGACCCATCTGCATCACCTAACGGCGCTCGCGCTCGGCATAGCTGCCCTGCCCACCACTTCGGCCCAGGCGCAGGAGCGGCAGGACACAAGATCGACCACCGCTGCCGACGCGCTCTACTGCCAAGAGCGTAGGCTCGGCTACTGGTTCTACTGCGTGAAGCCCGCTCCCATTGAAGAGCCACAACAGCCTGAAGCCGAGCAGATCGCGGCCAGCCAAGAACTCGACGCGATCACCTCCGAGCTTCGCGAACTCAAGGCGCGCGCGATCCTCTATCCGACCGAGGCCAATGTAGCGGCCTATATCCGCTTCCAGCGCGCGCAGCTCGACCGCGCCTCGCTGTTCTCCGATGTCTGGCAGCGGGCGATCTGGCAGGACCCGGACCTCGACTACACGCTTGAACGCCCCGTCGGAGCGGTCGCCAAGAAGCAGTGGCAGGATGCCCGCAGCGCGGAGCGCGATCACGTCATGGCAACGCTCTCGCAGCGCTACGGCCTTTTCTATTTCTTCAGTTCGACCTGCGGACCGTGCGAAGTGATGAGCCCGATCGTGAAGGGCGTCGCCGACCGCTGGCGGATCACCGTGCGCGCGATCTCCACCGATGGCGGTCCATCCCGGCATTTTCCCGACTATCGGGTCGAGACGAACCAGCGCGGCAAGCTTGGTCTCGAAGGCAAAGCCACCCCCGCTCTGGTGCTGTGGGACAGCGTGACCAAACGCCCGATTCCGATCGGCTACGGCGTGCTCTCGGCCGACGAGCTGCAGTACCGCATCTACCTTCTCACCTCCAAGGAAGCCGGACATGATTACTAGCATCCGCAATGCGGCATTGACCCTTGCCGCCGCCAGCATGGTTGCCTCACCGGTCGCCGCGAATGTTGGCGACAGCATGGACCGCTTCATGGACGACATGGGGGCGGCGGCGAATGTCACCGGCCCGACCGCCTTCGAAGGCCAGTCGGCAGGCTATTACAGCCTCGGCAATGTCTGGACGCGCTTCCCTCAGAAGACGACCAACATCGCCAATCTCCAGCTGCCGCGCGCAAGGGCGGGCTGCGGCGGCATCGATATCTTTGCCGGCTCCTTTTCGTTCATCAACGCGAGCGAGATGGTCGCGCTCCTGAAGGCCGTTGCCAACAACGCGGTCGGCTTCGCGTTCAGCCTGGCGATCGATACCGTGTGCCCAGAGTGCAACAAGATCATGCAGGAGTTTAGCCAGAAGGCTCAGCTCATGAACAATCTCTCGATCAACTCCTGCGAGATGGCGCAGGGACTGGTCGGCGGACTGTGGCCCAAGGGCGATCTCGCCGACAAGGCGATCTGCGAAGCGATCGGGAACTCCGAAGGGATCTTTACCGATTATGCGGCCGCCAAGCACGGCTGCGGCACGCGCGGCCAGCGCGCGTCGACCAACGAGGGCGCCGGTACCGACTATGCCGACGTCAATCCCGGCGTGCCGCGCAACTACACCTGGCACGTCCTGAAAAAGAGCGCCTTCTTCAATCCGGGTGGTACCTTTGACCGCGAACTAGCCGAATACGCCATGACGCTGATTGGCACGGTCATCTACGTGCCGCCCAAGGATGATGAACCCGGCAAGTTCGTGCCGTTCGCGGGCGACGCGTCCTCGACGCTCGTAAGCGCGCTCCTAGACGGGACGCAGGGCCAGACCGTGCGCGTTTTCCGCTGCGACGAGACCGATCTCTGCCTCAATCCCACCTTCGAGCAGATGAGCCTATCGAATGCAAAGGCCATCCGCCCGCGGGTCGCGCTCCTCATCGGGAACATGGTCGATGCGATCCGGGCCGACACCGCGATCGGCAATGCCGAAAAGGAACTGCTGCAGGTCGCCGCTGTCCCCTTGTACAAGATCCTTACCGTCCAGGCCGCCTATGGACGCGGCATGCCGACCGACGACCGCGAAACGCTCGCCGAGATCGCCAGCATCGATCTGCTCTATGCCATCCTCGACCGGATCGTCTCGGAAGCCGGTCGCTCGATGGCGAGCTTCATCGCCGCCGATGAAGCCAAGCTTGCGATCTGGCGCGGCCAGGTCGCCGAAGTGCGCTCTGGCCTGGTCCAGAGGCAGGCTACTGGACAGGCCAAGGTCTCGGCGATCATGCAGATCATCGAGAAGACCGCGATGATCGAGAACGCGCTCGCCGCTTCGATGTCGCCCTCGATGTCCGCAGCGCTCGACTGGTCACGCGGCCTCCAGTCGCGCTCGATTATTCCCTGAGTCGAGCGCCATGGTCGAAATCTTCACAACCGGCGGCGGTGAGTACATCGTCAATGTCTTGAACGCCGTCGCCGCGTGGACCGGGGCCGGTGGCTACAAGAGCCTGATCCAGGTGGCGCTGGTCTTGGGCATGGCGCTTGCGGTCATTGTCGTCGCGTTCAACCAGGACTGGCGCGCCTGGCTCAACTGGTTCCTCGGCGCGACTCTCATCTACATGTGCCTGATGGTTCCGCGCATGGATGTGCAGGTCACCGACCGCGTCAATCCGAGCCTTGCACCGGCCACGGTCGCCAATGTCCCGCTGGGCCTAGCGCTCATGGCAAGCTTTACCAGCCAAGCGGGCGACTACCTAACCCGTTCCGCCGAGCTCGTCTTCGGCCTTCCCGACGATCTCAACTATTCGAAGAACGGCATGATTTACGGCGCGCGCCTGCTCGAAGCGACGCGGTCCCTGCGCATTGCCGACCCCGAATTTGCCGCCAATTTCGACGAACATGTCCGTCAATGCGTATTCTACGACCTGCTGCTCGGTCGCTACTCGATGAAGGAATTGTCGGAGAGCAACGATATCTGGGCGACCATTGCGCCCGGCAGTGCCGCGCGTGCGCAGCGCTTCCTCACCCGGCAGGCGGACGATAGCGTCACGGCCACGATCATCACCTGCCGCGAAGCATACACTGCGCTCTCCAACCAGTGGGCCGGGCTTATCGATGAGATGACACAGGTCGCCGGGCGCCAGCTCTACCCCCGGCAGACCGAAGCGCTCGCGAAGGCCAAGCTCATCGCCGACCTGCCGATTGCCTATCAATACCTCACCGGCGTCTCGAAGGATGCAAGCAGCATCTTCCGCCAAGTTCTGACCATCAACGCCATGAACCAGGCGATGCATGGATTTGCCGGAGCTAGCGGCGCATCGAGCGTCGATGTGTTCGCGCTGACCCGCGCCGATATCCAGACCGAACGGACCTATTCTTCGATCGCGCATAACGCGATGAAGTGGGTCCCGATCCTCAATGTCGTCCTGACGGTCGTATTCTACGCGCTTTTTCCGGTGCTCTTCCCACTGTTCCTGATGCCCAAGACCGGACCGATCGCGCTCAAAGGATACGTCACGGGCTTCTTCTATCTGGCAGCTTGGGGGCCGCTGTTCGTCATCCTGCACATGATCCTGATGCTCAAGGGCGCGAGCGATGTGGCGGCAGCGGGCGGCGCAAGCGGGCTCAGCCTCGCGACCTTCTCCGGCATGACCGACGTCAACAACGATATCGGGATCCTGGCCGGCTACCTCGTCGCATCGATACCGTTCCTTGCAGGCGGCGTCGCCAGGGGCGCGCTCGCAATATCGGGCCAGGCAACGAGCTACCTCAATCCGAGCCAGAACGCGGCAGAAGAGGCGGCGCGCGAAGCGAGCACCGGCAATGTTTCGCTCGGGAATACCAGCCTTGAGAACTCGAACGTGTTTTCGCGGCAGTTTGCGCAAGCCAGCCTCGCTCCCAACATTGGCTACGGCGCCGCGCAGACGCGAGCCACAAGCGAAAACGGCACCCAGACCACCGGCTTCCCTCAAGCCGAATTCGCCACCGTGCCGACCTCGAGCTATCCGTTCACCCCGACACTCGGGCAGGACTTCTCGAGCCGGCTTGCGACCATGGCGAGCCAGAGCCGCGGCCAGAGCGAGACCTTCTCGAACCTTGCCCAGCAGTCGACGAGTTCGGCTGTCACCCGCTTCAGCGAGCTACGCGATGCGTACACCCGCTCGCGCTCGAACGAGAGCGTCAGTGGCACGTCAACGAGCGACAGCATCGGCAGCGCCTTCAGCGAGGTCGACAACGCCTCGAAGACACTTCAGCAGCAATTCGGGCTGTCGCGCCGCGCGGCCGATGACATCACCGTATCTTGGTTCTTGAACGGGGATGGCGCTCTAGGACTGAAGGGAGAAAAAGGCGCTGGCTCGGCGAGCATAGGTGTTAAGGGAGGACGCAACCAGAGTTGGACCGACAGTGATATCGGGATCGCCTCCGAGGATCGCTCGCGCATCATGGGCGCGCTGAGCCAGATCTCGGACAGTCGCAGCTGGTCGAGCACGCGCGAAGGCTTCCTGCGCGAAACGAGTTCGAGTTCGGAGGCGCTGGTGTCAAGCAGCTCGGCCGGGATTACCACGTCGATCACCGAAGCGCAGAGCTATACCCGCGAAGCGCGCCGAGCCGAGGAGATCGCCAGCCGCCTCGAGAACCAGGCGAGTTGGTACGAGAGTGCCAATGCCGCAGGCACTCTCAACCTCAGCCAGGCCTATCGCGAATGGGGCATGGCGGAGATCGAGGCTAACCGGGATTACTACGGTCCGGTGCGCTTTGACGACATCGACTTCCAGATGAGCGTGCGGGGCCAGCAGCTTCAGGCGCGGTTCGTCGAAGGCTATGCGGACCAGCTCAATGCCGAGATCTCGGGCGACCTGGTCTTGCCGGCCTCTGCGTCCATCGCTCGGCCCTCGGCGAGCAGCGCCGAGAGCGTCCGGGGATCAGTGCGGCTTGACGGTGTGCCGGGAAGCCTGAGCGCCCCGTCCAGCGAACGTGAAGACATCGCCCGTGATGTCGATCGGGTGCAGCAACAGGGAGATCGACGGATCGGGACCGTGAAAGGCTACCTCGATGGCAAGACCCGCGATGCGAAGGGAGCCTCGGCCGAAGCGGCAGACGATGTTAAGGAATGGTAGGCTGCTAAAGGATGACGTCGTGCACAATTACGAACACGACAAAAGCTGCCAATGCAGCAAAAATCGCAATCAACTTGAGCCGTCCCCAAGGGTCAGCCCAAGTCTTTTTCCAGGTGTAGGAAGTGAGACGGTTCTCGGCGATGGCCCGGTCGACTTCACGAAGACCTTCCCAGTCCTGCTTGCCACCAGTGGGATTGTTGTCTGGATCGCTCATCGCTCATTCTCCTTCAGTGGTAAATCGGCGCTCTCACCTCTAAATCGTCCCAACAGATCGCTGATAAAATAGACAAGAAGCATCACGAAAGCGAGAACGCTATCTTGGCCTGCAGACTCGAAAATTTATTGCGTCGAAGATCGATCAGCTATGCGAGGACGGCGAGCAGAACGGGGCAAGACTCTGGCAGGTTGTGGTCCGTCGCTATGAGCAACTTGCCGCGCGCAAGTCCCATTCCTGATGGAACTGTTGGGATCTCCAGCCTCGACTGACTGCAGATAGGCTTCCAGCCGCTCTAGCGTTCGTCGACGCGGCCTTCGTCCTTGCCGGAGGTCGAGTACGAATCGAGGATCACCGACTGCGCGCCTGCCGAAGCGTGTAGCCGAAATATGATGATCTTTCAGATGCTTTTCGATCCGTTCCAGCAAGGTCATGACCCTTTCGCTCCGACTCGCAAATCCCTTGTGTTCCTGTTATGTTCTTAGTAAGATCATATCCGCGAGTCTAGGAAAATTCCTACGATTGAGATTCGAAGGACAGACAGATGGAACATGTCAGGGAAGAGCTCGACCGGCTGATTCTCAAGGGCGGATATGGCTACGCCTCGATATCGCGGCTGCTCGGCCGCAATCCCGCTTATGTACAACAGTTCATCAGGCGCGGCTCTCCAAGAAAGCTCGATGACGAGGATCGAAAGACGCTTGCCTGCTTCTTCGGTGTCGACGAGCAAGTGCTCGGTGGTCCGGCTAATCCGGTCACCGATGGCATGGTCGAGATCCCCGTACTCGATGTGGAGGCATCCGCCGGCTTTGGCGCGGTAGCTGCTAGTGAGACTGCACACACCCGGTTCGGGTTCGATGAGCGGTGGCTGCGGCACCTGACTTCGGCCAAGAGCGCCAGCCTGTCGATCGTCGGCGTCAAGGGTGACTCGATGGAGCCCACTCTCAGTGATGGTGACGAGGTTCTGGTCGATGCTTCAGATCACGGCTCGCGACTGCGAGACGGGATCTACGTCCTTCGTTCTGATGATACCCTCGTCGTGAAGCGGATCGCTATCAAGCCAAATGGTAGGCAGATCACCATTGCCAGCGACAATCCGGCTTACCCTACCTGGCACGACATGGATCGGTCGGAAGTTCACGTGGTGGGCCGGGTTATCTGGTTTGGCCGAGCCTTGTAGCGGCAGGACTTGGGCCGTTAGTTGACGGTCGGCTTTCGGCGCTGGTTTCGCAAAAAGCGGACCTTCCGCCTCCGACCCAATTGCGGATATAGATGGGTAATTGGAATTACCGCCATTCTTCGGCGTTGGCGTCGACTACAGCTGGTAAAGTTACCTTCTCTCGCGGCGACCGCTGGGCCCTTTAGGCATCGCCCAAATTGCGCTGCATTGCGGCCAAAGTAGACTTGAATGCCTCCAAGTCCTCGTCCTTTATTCCTGTGAGCAGGCGCGCATAGACCTGATCCGCTTCGACTCGCATTTTCGGAAGCAAGTCGATTGCAGCGGATCGCAGGTGCACCTGCCACACACGGCGGTCGTTTTTGGCGCTGCGCCGTTCGACCAAGCCCAATTCTTCTAGCCGGTCGATCGCTTGCCCGATGCTTGCCCGCTCCAGCTCCAATTGACCGGCCAATTCGGTCTGGGTCATGCCGGGTGTCCGGTAGAGATAGGCTAACGCACGCCACTGGGTGCGGGTGAGTCCAAACTGCTCGAGTGAGGAATCGAAGGTACGGCGCAATCGTCGCGTGAGCTCTTCCAACAGAAAAACCAACCGGTCTTGATCGGTCAGGAATGGCGCCGCTTTTTCATCGGGATCGTGGTCGAGCTTTGTTGCCATGCAAGGCACCTTAACACAGCATCGACTTAGATAAAGTCATTTACTGTAAATCAATTTACAATATAGTGGCTTGCGATATGGAGATTTTGACCACCAAAATTCATGGAGCGGGAGGACTCTCCCTTGCCGCAGAAGTGATTGGTGGCGACAACGCCATGCCCGTCCTGCTCGCACATGGCGGCGGGCAGACGCGCCGTGCGTGGAAGCGCGTAACAGGTGATTTGGCCGAAGCTGGCTACCGCACAATTGCGATTGATATGCGCGGTCATGGCGAGAGCGATTGGGCTGCGAGCGGAGCATACGATATTCGCGACTTCGCTTCCGATCTTGTAGCGATTGCATCAGGCATGGAGTGCAAACCAGCACTCGTTGGTGCTTCGCTGGGGGGACTGGCCGGGATCATCGCCGAGGGTTATCTCGCGCCAGACACTTTCGCTTCCCTGACCCTTGTAGACATTGCCCCGCGCATGGAGCCGGGCGGCGTGATGCGTGTGGTCGGTTTCATGGAACAGCATGTCGATACCGGCTTTTCTTCACCTGAAGAAGCGGCGGGAATCATCGCGAGGTACATGCCGCATCGCCGCAAGCGCGGGGCTGGAGAGGGACTGCGGCGCTACCTGCGCAAAAAGGATGATGGCCGCTACTACTGGCACTGGGACCCGGCCTTTATCCGTAACATCATGACCACGAAGCGAAGCGATCCGGCTCATCAGGATCGGCAATTCGATGCGCTGAGCGATGCGGCCAGTCGGCTTTCGTTACCAGTGCATCTCATTCGCGGCGGATCGAGCGATCTGGTTTCCGAAGAGGCGGTGGCGCATTTGCGCGACCTGGTCCCGAACACCGAATATTCCGACATCGCAGATGCCACGCATATGGTGGTGGGAGACGCCAACGACGCCTTTTCGGAAGCGATCCTCGATTTTCTGACCCGCCATCACTCTCCCCAAGGAACTACAGCATGAGCAAGGAGCACGGTCCAATCGATTGCGAACGTCTTGATGAGCTGTTGCGGATTGCTCCGTTTCATCAATGGCTCGGTCTGACGGTAAAATCGTATTCTAGCGAGCAGATTGAGCTCGAAATGCCGTGGCGCGAAGAGATTATCTCGAACCCGATGATCGGTTCAGCTCATGGCGGCGTGCTGGCATCGCTGATTGACCTCACAGGGCTCTACACATTGCTGTCGCAAGGTGTGACAGCGAAGGTGACAGCCGACCTGCGCGTTGATTATCATCGCCCGGCGACTTCTGGGCCCCTCATTGTGACGGGTCAGGTGGTCAAGGTCGGAAGGCAAATCTCGGTTGCCGAAAGCCGGATAGTTGGACCGGACGGCAAACTGATCGCCAGCGGCAGGGGTGCCTACATATGTTAGCGCGCGCCACCCTAACGGCTTTCTGTTTGGCTCTTGCTGCATGCTCAGGTGGCGTGGACGGAAGCGAGGCGGGGCAAGACGCGCAGTCAGGTCCGCGCAAAGTTCAGACAATGGTCGTCGAACCCGAATTGCTCGCAGAACCAGTAAAAGCATTCGGCACCATTGCAGCCAAGCAAAGCAGTTCGATCGGAGCGCTCGCAGAGGGGCCGGTTGAGCGCATTTTCGTAAAGGTCGGCGACAGGGTATCGCGGGGCCAACCACTCTTTCGTATCCGTCAGGCTGATTACCAGCGGCGCGTCGCCGAAGCGCAGGCCGCCGTCGATCTAGCTAGCGCCCGAGCGATCGAGGCAGAACGGCGCTACGAGCGCGTTATTGCGCTTGCACCTAAGGGTTTTGTATCAAACGCGCAGGTCGATGCGGTCGAAACGGAACTTGCCGTTGCACGAGCGCAAAAAACGCAGGCTCAGGCAGTGTTCGGCACCGCGCAGCAAGCGTTATCTGATACCATCACGCGAGCGCCTTACGATGGCGTTGTTACCGCTCGGTTGGTCGATGAAGGGGTCTACCTCAACAACCGCTTTTCGATGGGCGGTCAATCAGCAGCGCTCCAATTGCAGGAGCTCGGAACGGTCGCCGCCATCGTGAACGCGCCACAGGAATATGTTGACGCCTTTCGGCGAAATATGCCCGCTCGCGTCTACATCGAAGGGTTCGACGAGCCGATTGATAGCATAGTCTATATTATCAACGACCGGGTCGACCCTGAGAGCCGGATGGTCGAATTGCGGCTGCCGATTGCCAATCCAAATTATCGCATCAGCTCAGGTTTGGGGGCTCGCGCTGAAATCAACGTCCCACCCGTTTCGGCGATAATCCTCCCTCGAACCGCAATCCGTGGCGATAGTGCTGCCGCGCACGTTTTCATTGTTGAAAACGGGAAGGCACATGGGCGCGAAGTTACTTTCGAGAGCATCGATCTTGATCGGGTGCGCATTCTTTCAGGCTTGGCCGCAGGGGATGAATTGGTCCTCGATCCGCCTTCGACTTTGCGTGACGGTGAAACAGTAGAGTCCCGCCAAATGAGCGATGCAGACTGATATGTGGCTCGCTGACGTATCGATCCGGCGCCCCGTCTTCGCTACGATGCTGATCGCCTCGCTCGTGGTGCTGGGACTTGTTTCGTTCAATCGGCTCGGCGTCGACCTTTTCCCAAAGGTGGAGTTTCCATACGTTTCAGTAACGACGGCGCTTCCTGGCGCCTCGCCCGCATCCGTGGAGACCGAAGTTACCGACATTGTCGAGGAACAGCTCAATACCATTGCGGGATTGCGTCAGATGCGGTCGACCAGTGCGGAGGGTGTGAGCATCGTCAATCTCGAATTCGAACTCGAGGAAGATGCCGATGTGAAAGCGCAGGAGGTGCGCGACAAAATGTCGCGGCTTGGAGCCGATCTGCCTGCCGATTCCGAATCACCGGTCATCGAAAAGGTCGATCCCGATGCCGCGCCTATTCTCTCGGTTCTCATGTCGGGGGACATGCCCGCTCGTGACTTGACCGCTTTCGCAGACGAGGAGGTCAAGGAGCGTTTACAGCGCGTCCCCGGCGTCGGTTCAGTCGAGCTGGTCGGCGGACGCAAGCGGGAAATGCGTATCTGGCTCGATGCAGCCGCGATGCGCGCTCGCGGAGTGACTGCGGACGACGTACTCGGCGCAATTCAGCGCGAGAACTCCGAACTGCCGGGTGGTCGGTTGGTCACCGAGGGGCGCGCGCGCCAATTCGGTGTCCGCATACTCGCCGAAGCGGATAGCGCGGCAGAATTCGCGGCCATACCCATCGCCTATCGACCCAATGGCCAAACCGTTCGGATCGGCGACGTCGGGCGGGTAGAAGACTCGATTGAAGACGAGGCCAGTTATGCTCAGCTCGACGGTGAACCAGGCGTTGTTCTTGAAGTCCGCAAGCAAAGCGGTGAGAACACAGTCGCCGTCGCCGAACACATCCGCGCCGACATTGAGGAGCTGCGAGCTTCGGCACCAGAAGGCGTCACCTTCGTCATCGCGCGCGACACTTCTCGCTTCATCGAACAGGCCATCGGAGACGTGCTGTTCGACCTGTTAATTGCCGTGGTTCTGGTGGTCGCGGTGACATTCCTTTTCCTTCTCAGTTGGCGCGCTACGATCATAGTATTGCTGGCGATCCCCACTTCGATAGTCGCAAGCTTCATTGCCTTTGCGGCGTTCGATTTCACGATCAACATGGTCACTTTGTTAGCGCTGACGGTCGCTATCGGCCTGCTGGTCGATGACGCGATCGTCGTCGTCGAAGCAGTTCAAAATGATGTCGATGAAGGTGCTGACGCAACTGGAGCGGCTCACGCAGCCACTAAGCGGGTTGCGTTGGCTGTTCTGGCTGGAACTTTTGCGACTTTGGCAGTGTTCGTGCCAATCGCGTTTATGGAAGGAATAGTTGGCCGCTTTTTCTTTCAATACGGTCTTGCAATCGTCTTCTCCGTCAGCGTCTCGATGCTGGTTGCCTTCACGCTCACACCCGCGCTTTCGGCCCGGTTGCTGCGTCCCGAAGAAAAGGAGAGCGGCTGGTTCGCACGCATAGAGCGATTCCATGTCGGGATGCGACAACGCTACGAAAGGCTCGTATCTTGGGCGATCCGCCGCCGCTACGTCGTACTAGGCGGCGCCCTTGCCAGCGTATTCGTGGGGGGGGTTTTTGCGGCGCTCGTGCCCAGCACATTCATGTCCACTACGGACCGCTCGGAATTTCTCGTCACGATCAAGCTACCGCTCGGCACAGGGATAGCCGGGGCAAAGGATGCAGCGCAGCAGGTGGATGCCGCTCTGCGCGAAAATCCCGAAGTCGAACTCGTTTTTGTCAGTGCGGGCAGCGGGACCAATCCAAAGATCAACGAGCTCGATATCTATGTCGGCCTTTCGCACAAACGGTCACGCGACGTGACGCAAGACGATATAATGACCTTCGCACGCCAGGCAGCACTCGACGGAGTCCCGAAGGCACGCCAAGTCGCGGTGGAGGAAGTCCCGTGGGTTTCCGGTGCCGGGGTCGGACAGACCGCGATAGAGCTGATCATCACAGGGCCGGATACCGCCACAATCAATCGCTACGCGCAATGGCTCGAAAGCGAGCTGTCCGCGCGATCTGATTTCGTAGACGTGCGCTCCACATATGAGGGTGGCAGACCTGAGTTGCAGATCGCGCTCGACCGTGATCGGGCGGCGGATCTCGGTATTTCTGCGCGCGACCTTGCGGCAGCTTCGCGGACACTCGTAGGCGGGAGCGATGCCGGGACGTTCGAGACGGGTGGACGCCGCTACGACGTTCGGGTCCGGTTGGAGGAAAGCGAGCGACAGCGATTGAGCGACATAGAGGCGCTGCCCCTCAGGACAGCGCAGGGCAGTCTGGTCGATTTGGCAGCAATTGCCGACATTGATGTCACGCTGAACGCCGCAGAAATCGAACGCATTGATCGATCGCGCCAGATTTCGGTGCTCGCCAATACCGCGCCGGGTGTTCCGTTGAGCGTGGCCGTCTCGGATTTAGAGGGCTTGCTTGCCGCCAACCCACCGCCAGCTGGACTGTCTACCCAAATGGAAGGCACAGCGCGCCGCCTCGCTGAAACGAGCGAGGCCATTATCTTTGCCTTCATCTTAGCGATTGTCGCACTCTACATTGTCCTCGCAAGCCAGTTTAACAGCTTCGGGCAACCGATCATCATCATGCTCACCGCGCCGCTGTCCTTCTCGGGCGCGTATTTTCTCATGTGGGCAGCAGGTCAGGAAATGAGCTTGTTTGCGCAAATCGGCATGATTGCGCTTATGGGTATCGTGATGAAAAACGGCATCCTGCTTGTCGATCGCGCCAACCAGTTCCGCGATGCTGGCAAAGATGCTGCTGCGGCCATGCGCGATGCCGCGCCGGAACGGCTGCGACCAGTCCTCATGACCGCGCTGGCTGCCGTTTTCGGAATGATGCCCGTCGCATTGGCACAGTCAGACGCTGCGGAATGGAGAAACCCCATGGGATTCATCATTATCGGCGGTCTCACGACATCTACCTTCCTGACATTGTTGGTGATACCCGCAGCTTATGCGGCAGCCTCGGATTTGCGGAAGCTCGTGAGCAACTTTCGATCCTCGCTCTTGCATGGACCGTCCTAGGTCGAAGCGTTGGCTCAACCGTTACCGGTTTTGTGATCGGCGCAGGGTAGAACAAGCATTGTCCGCATTCACCTCCAGAAGCGGACGCTGGGCCATTTGAGATCAGCGCCCAACTCCAGTCAGATCTCAGTTTTCTCAGCGAGAGTAAGAGCATCTTCAATGTCGACACCAAGATACCGCACGGTGTTCTCGATCTTGGAATGACCGAGCAGTATCTGGATTGCACGTATGTTGCCTGTGGCTTTGTAGATGATTGAAGCTTTGGTCCGGCGCAGTGAGTGGGTGCCGTATTCCTCAGGACGCAAGCCAATAGCCGTCACCCACTCATCAACAAGCCGCGCGTACTGTCGCGTGCTCAAGTGGCGTGTTTGATCAACTCTGCTCGGGAAGACGAAGTCCTCCACGTCACCACATCTGAGCTCGAGTCACGCAAACAGGCTTGCACGCGCATCTGATGCGATCTCAAACTGAACAGGTCGACCTGTTTTGCGCTGCGTGATTGTTGCTCGCGTCCGGATTTCCGGGCCGCTGACTAGGTCGCCGATTTTGAGCTCGACGAGATCACAGCCTCGCAGTTTGCTATCGATCGCCAAGTCAAACAGAGCGCGGTCTCTTATGCGCTCCTCGCGATCAAGAAAGAAACGGATCGCCCAAATCTGCTTTTGATTGAATGGACGCTTGGGACCGATCTTAGCACCGAAGTTCCAAGGCACTCGGTTTTGAGAAGCAGGATCAAATTGTGAATAGGTCATTGTCATTCTCCTTGGCCGGAATGGCCGCAGAGAATGTCCGCTTTCGGGAGCTAAGATCTCGGATGGCTACGTCCGACATTGGGGCGCATTGCCGCCGTTCGCGCTCCTGACTAATCGGCAGGCCTCTGGGCGAAAGCTCTGTCATCGAAGGATCGGGAGAAAAAATCCGAAAATGGTTCTGCGAAGTGACGACTGCTCGCGCTTTATGCCCGTCAATCTCCGTCCATGATATGCAATGACATATGATTAGTCAGCCATATATGTCGCTACAGATTTCTCTTGCTTTTTGAGAAACCTTTGTATATGCTAAAACATATAAACGTCGATCAACATATGCAGAACTATATTTATGAGCACGGCAATCGAAGACATCGCCGCAAGCATCAAAGCGGCTCGGATAGCAAAGGGCTTTACCCAGAAACAGCTGGGTGAACGGGTAGGTTTGCCCCAAAGCCATATCTCCAAGATCGAAGGCGGGAGTGTAGACCTACAGATTTCCAGCCTTGTCGAAATAGCGCGCGCGCTCGACCTCGAGCTGAAGCTTGTGCCTCGAAGGACCATACCGGCGATCGAAGGCGTTGTGCGCTCACAGCGCGAAAGAAGCGAGGCAAGTCGAGCGCTCGCAACGATTGCTGAAACCAACCGGTTCGCCGAGCGAGTACGGCAGACCTATCCGAGCATCACCGAGGTGAATGAGCTGCAAAGCGCACTTAAAAATATCCCGACCGTTAATCTCAATCCCGAAACGCTCAAGGCCATCCAGCAGGCCTTGCAGCCCGTCGCCCATCTGAAAAAACATTTTCAGGACTTCGGCTGGGCGCTTGAACAGCAAGAGGGAACGAAGAAGTTCGCCCAACAGATCGCGGCATCCACACGTGCCCTCCAGCGCGTCAGAAACCTGCAGGTCCACGCAATCGATCGAGATAGTGCCCCGAGACGGCCTGCTTACCGGCTTGAGGACGACGCCACATGATCGACGCAGCGGCTCTCGATATCTTTCTGGGTAAGACGCGCGTTGGAACGATTGCGCGCCTCGATGGAGATGCGAGCATCTTCACATTCGACGAGGTCTACCTTGCCGACCAAAATCGGCCAACGCTGTCGCTCGCCTACAAGGATGCGAATGGCGAAATCATTGCGGACACACGCAGCTATCGAACGAAAATCGAGCCGTTCTTCTCCAACCTCCTTCCCGAAGGCACGCTTCGCGACTACCTCGCCCGCCGCGCGGGCGTAAAAGCCGTGCGCGAGTACCACCTTCTCGCACAGCTCGGGCACGATCTTCCAGGCGCAGTGCGCGCCATCGCCGTCGACGCCGAGGAAACGGAGGCCGACGAGCCCGATGCAGAAGTGGTGGAGAAGCAGGCAGAGCGCGCGCTGCGCTTCTCGCTTGCCGGCGTGCAACTCAAATTCTCGGCGATCAAAGCCCAGGGCAAGAATGGCGGACTGACGATCCCGGTCACAGGCAGCGGCGGCGACTGGATCGTCAAGCTGCCCTCTGCAAGACATCCGGACGTGCCCGAGGCAGAATTCGCGGCGATGAAACTGGCCGCAAAGATCGGGATCGACGTACCTGAAATCGACCTTGTGCCCCTCGATCAGATCGATGGCATACCCGAAGGTATCACCCGTTACGGAGAGTCCGCTTTTGCCATCCGGCGCTTTGACCGGGGTGAAGAAGGACCAGTGCACACCGAAGACTTCGCCCAGGTGTTCGGTGTCTTTGCAGACGATAAATACGAGAATGCGAGCTACCGCCAGATCCTCAGTGTGCTGGCGATCGAAACCGACGAGCAAAGCGTGGTCGAATTCGTCCGCCGGCTCACCTACTCGGTGCTGATCGGGAATGGCGACATGCACCTCAAGAACTGGTCGTTGATCTATCCGGATAGGCGCAACGCGCTGCTTGCACCTGCCTATGACTTGCTTTCGACGCTCGCCTATATCCCGGGCGACGATGCTGCACTCAAGTTTCATAGCTCGCGCGAGTGGGCGTCCTACACCTATGATGAACTCGAGGCGATCGCCGATAGAGCTCGGCTGCCTGCCAGGCTGATCACCGCGACAGCAAAGGATGTCGTTGCACGGTTTGATGACGCCTGGAGCAGCGAAAGCGGACACCTCCCCTTCCCCGATCATGTGCGAAGCGCGATCGAAAGGCATCGCAAGACTCTTGCGATCTGAGAGCGGTTCCGAAATCCGATCGTTCGCGCGTAAGCACCACCTGGACCAACTGCCGGGCCCAATTCGTCAGAAAATCTTGCACATAGCGGCCCTTCAAATCCCGAAGTCCAGTGTCTTGCTCTTGCTTCGGGCGAGTTCCTTTTCGGCCTTGTTGGCCTCTTCCGGTTTCAGCTGATCAAGTTCGCCGTTTTTCTTTTCTGTCGGCGTCAACTGTGCGGTGACCTCGAGGGCCGAGGCCTTCTCGCCTTTGTTGCGTGCCACGGCTGCTCCGAGCCTGTCCGAACTGTCGACGACGAGTGTCAGGTGATCGCGAAGCCTCGTGATCGTCACCAGGAACGTTTTCTGGTTCGACAGGTTGCGCTCGCGGCTGTCCATGACTGCAATGCCGCGATCGGATGTCAGACCCTGCGCCATGTGGGCGTTGAGCGCATAGGCAAGATCGATCCGCTTCAGCATCGGATCGTCCTTTTTGAGCTCAACCTGGTCTCCCTTGGAAGTTTCGAAAGTGACCTTCCCGCCGACAACGGCAACCACCTTGGCCTGGTCGGCATTGAAGAGGCCGCGGCGATGATCGTTGCGGGTCCAGCGGATCCGGTCGCCTTCATGGATCTCGAGCTTTCTTGACTCATGCAAGGTCAGATTCTGGTCGCCCTTCCCTGCCCTGATCCGCGCGGGATCGAACCGGAACCGCTTGCCGCGCTTGTCCGCGACTTCGACCTGCCTGCCCTTCCGGTCCTGTCCCAAGACACGATACTCGCCCGCTGACAGTCCCAGGGCCTGTTGCTTTCTCGAGACCTCGAGCACCCGGCCAGGCTGGTAGGCTGACAGATGTCGCAGTTCTTCGCGGGTCGTGTTGACGCGATCCAGCACTCCAAGCTCGGCCTTGCCCGGTCCGATCTCGCCATTGGCGAGAAGTCCCTGCTGGACGGCAGCATTGACCGCAGAGCGGATGGCGCGGCCCGAAGCGTAGATCGAGGTGCGCGAGCGGGTGTCCTTGTCGAGCGCCAACCAGGTGTCAGCAGCGACCAGCGCGCCATCGCCCTTGGCCTCGAGTGTGTGCGGCTGCAGGTGACGCAGCGCCGTGCGTACATCACCCGCCTGCGCTGCCGCCTGCGCCTCGCGGATGACGGGGTCGCGGGCGCGCAGGTTGGTCGCCATTTCAGCGCTCGCCATGCCCGTCCGCTGCAGGAGCGCGAAGGGTTTGCCCGCATCAACTGCGCCGAGCTGCTTGCGGTCCCCCATCAGGACCAGGCGGTGAACGCCAGCCAGATTGGCGAGGCGGACGAGCTTTTCCTTGTCCTCATTCGAGACCATCGAAGCCTCGTCGAGGACAAGCACATGGTCTTTCAGCGCCGCCTTTGCCTCCGCGCGAAGCGCCGCGTTGCCAGGATCGTCGAGCAGCTTTTTCCAGCCACCAAGAAAGCGGGCCAGCGTCTGCGAGCCGATGCCGGTGTCGCGTTCGAGCATCTGGACGAGCGTGTTCTGGATCGCGAGCCCGATGACCGGGCGGCCATCGTCGCGCAGCACCTCGGCGACGGGCTTCAGAACGCTGCTCTTGCCGGCACCTGCAATTCCCTGGACCGCGATCGTTCGATCTTCGGACGTCAAGATCAGCTTCGCCGCTCCGAGCTGACCCGCATTCAGCCGGAACCCCTGCCCTGCCATTGCAGCGGACTGGACACGAGCGTTTGCGCTTCCCGGCTCAACTGCAGACGAGCTCGCACCCTTGCCAGCGGCAACCTCGGTCAAGATCCGCTGCTCGGCGATCACCGCGTCTCGCGAAGCCAGCCAGCCCGTGTGCTCTCCCTTGCCCGCTATGAGGTCGCCGGAGCGCACCAAGGCGCGGGTCCGTTTTTCAATATCGGCAATCGTCGCTGGCAACCCGAAATCGAGCGCAGCCTTGTAGAGCGCGGTGCGCTCGAAGGCAGCCTCGCGCTGCGAAAGATGACGCACCGCCGAAGCGACGGCCTGTGCCGCTGCGATCGTCTTACGGTCCTGTCTGAGGACCGACTTGGGCACAAGCGGATCAGCCGGATCGCCCCTGACATGCGCGGCGAAGCGTCCCAGCCATGCGCGCCCGCGCTCGACAAGCGAGCCGAACCTGCCAGTTTCGATCGACTGTTTCAGTGTGCGGGTCCGGGCCCGCTCGACCAAGGGCGCGAGGTCCAACCCGATCGATTTCGCGGTTTCGCTCCAGAGCTTGCCCAAGGTTTCGCGGTCCTCGATCGTGTCCTTGCTGGCGCGCGTATCGAGCGCGGCGATGCGGCCTGCTTCAAGACCAGGACCGCGCCGCGCATCGAGCACTTCCTGGCGGCGGCTCGAGAACGCCATGACCTGTTCGCGGGTGATACCGCGCGCTTCGAAATTGCCGTGCTTGAGGTTCGGTCCCGGCTCGTAGCCAAGCTTCTCGACAGCGATGCGAAAGCGCGCCATCGCGATAGCATTGAGCGTGGTGTTGAGCTGCCAGAGCCGGTCGTTCTTGAGCGTGCGCCACTTGCCGTCCTTGCCTTGTGTGACATTGGCGATGACCGCATGGAAATGGAGGTTCGGCTCCTGGTTGCGGTTGGTGTCGTGCTGGAACAGGCCGATCGCAAGGTTTCCCGTCGACTGCGTGACGATCTTGCCTTTCTCGACCATCCGGGTCTCGGCCGCATTCTTCTCAGCCCAGTGCAGCGCTTCGAGGACGGCTTCGCGGTAGGCGGCGATAATCCGTTCGTCCTTCCCGACGAGCGCCAGCAGCGACCAGCTCTTGGGCACCGAGAAAGTGAGATCGGTGCCCGACCGGTGCGCCTGGCCGGGATTGCCGACGCTGTTGCCGTCGGGCAGCTCACCGCGCAGCAGAGCATCAAACGCCTTAGCCTCGACCTTGCCCTCAAGACCGAGGCGTTTCGCGCTATCACCGATCCATTGGCCCGAACGATCGGCATCGGCGCTGGCGTAGTAATTGTCCGAAGCGAAATAGCTCGCGGCCGCCGAAGGCGAGCGGACGTTGGCGACGGAAAGCATGGGCTGGGATCACTTTCTCTTGGCCCTCGTCCCCTCCCCGGTCGAGCGTCACATATCCGGGTCGAAGTCCCCGTAATCGTGACCATGGTCCTGCCCCTGATCGGCATCGCGACCCTGCTTCGCTGCACCGCCAAGAAGCGACTTCTGCTGCTCTTCCTGGAGCCTCTGGTCGGCCTTGCCGCGCGCGACCTGTGCCCGCTGATGCGCTGCGGGATCCGGAATATCGGACCTGGCGGAAGGCACAGCCCGTTGCTCCATGCCGCGGTGCTCCTCAGCTTTCGAAGACAGAGGAAGTTCGGATTGAGCCGGCCGCTGAGGGTCCGATGTCGCCCTTTTCCCTCGCGCATTCGGATCGCGACGCTTCCTTGTCTGGTCCGGTCGAGCCTGATCGCCCTTGTTGCTGCGACGGGTCCGGCGCAGTTCCTTTTTGTCTTCCTTGTCGGCTTTCTTTTCAGCGCTGTCGGAGCGATCGTGCGCGTCCCTCATCCGGCGAGGATCACCATCATTGTCGCCTGTTTCAGAGGCTGCTCCGGCACCGCCCCCTGCTCCATCTTTACCATCAGAGTGCCGGGTCTGCGGCGGTGGCTTCGGCATATCGCGGGGAATGAAGCCTTCGGCTACCCGAGGCCAGTTGCGCGGTGCGAGAACCACGGGTGCCGCCGGAAATCCTTCGGGAAACTTGATGAAACCATGAAGGTTCTTGAGCTTCATCAGCTCGTCAGGAAGCAGCAGTGGTACGACCTGGCGCCGGGGCGTCAGGCTGACCGCGTCACGCGCATTGTTGTAGCCGTAGCTGTAACCTTCCTCCATCTCGCGAACCTCGCGGTGGCCGATGATATCGGAACACCAGGTGGCGGTCTCGCGATCTGCTGTGCCAAGGATCAGCTTGGTGCGGGCAAGCGAGGAGAGGGTCATCGCCATGTTCTCACCGTAGACATCCTTGAGCTTGGCAAAGGCATGAATCCCGGTGACGATCGCGCCCCCGAAATTGCGCGCGGTCTGGAGGCCCTTTTCGAGTGAAGGCAGGCGATGCAGCGCGCCAAGTTCGTCGATCAGGAACCAGAGCCTGATGTCCCGCGAGCGCTGGCCCGCCATCAGCGTATTGATCGCGGTATCGAGCCACAGCGTGAGCAACTGCGAGAGCACGCTCATGTCGATGTAGCGCGCGGACAGAAACAGGATAGAGCCCGGTTTACCTGCCCCGTTGACCCACTCGCGGACCGAAAAGGGCGTCCCGTCTTCGGGCAGCATCTGGAGCGCCTTGGCGTTGACATTGAACACTGCACGCACCGATTCCGCCATGCGCGCCGCGCTCGGCGTACTGATGGGACCGGCCATGGTATCTTCGACGAGGCGGTGCAGATCGGAGAGATCGGCGTTCATGAGTTCGTGGGCGAGCGCGGCGTTGGTGCCCCTCCCAGCTTCGGCGAGCTTGAGACAGGTCTCGACGAACAGCGTGCGCGCGGCGAGCACCCAGAACTGTTCGGCGCCGCCCCCATCATGCGGGACGAGCGACTCCGCCGCGGCATGGAATTCGGCACGCGTGGAGCAATCGTTGAACACGCTCCAGGCGGGGCAACGCGCGTCGAGCGGGTTTAGAATGATGTCGCGTTTGGGATCGTAGAAGGTTTCGACAAAGGCCCCGGTAAGATCGAAAATGACCGCACGTTCGCCCCGTTCACGGATCTCCCTGGTAAGCTCGGTTAGGACGACGGTCTTGCCTGTCCCGGTTGTGCCAACAAGCATCGCGTGACTCTGCTCAAGACGCCAGGGCCAGCTGACCCCGGCGAGATGCGCGGGTGAATAGAAGCCCGCATCCCGCAGCGAAGTCGACCCGGCCAGACGCCAGCGCCAGCCCAGCGCATAGCCATATTCGCGGGCACGGGCATCGCGGTTGTGCGCGGCGATCTCCCGGTCAAGTTCGCGCAAGGTAGCAAGCTCCGCCCCGCGTACATGCCTCTTCTGTTTCGATCTCTCGCCGAAGCGTTCGGCAACCCACCAGAAAAGAGCGAAGAGCGGCGCAAGAATGAACCCAGCAAGCCACAAGGCGCTGATCACCGCGCTCCGGAATAGCGCGACCGCTTCGCGCATCGGCGGGTAATCGGTCACGACGGAAATAGGAAAAGCAACGAGGTTCCCATCGGCCAGCTTGAGGTTCACAAGCTTGTCCGGATCGAACTCCATGAAGGCATAACCAGAGGCATAGGCATGCATCCACAGGAGGTAGACCTGATAGTCGTCTAGCGCGCTGCTTACGTCCCAATAGACCAGCCCGAGAACGACCAGGAGTGTCACGATCAGGGGTCCCTTGAGGCCCGCGGCAAACATGAAGCCGAAATGCCCGAGGAGCTGGCTGCCGCGGGTGAAGTTGACGAGATTATGCTTCATCGTCGCCTCCCATGGATCGGGGTGCAACGATACCGAGGCGTTCCAGCCGGCGCTGGTAGGCAGCGACCGTTCTGTCGCGCAGAGTGCTGTCGGGATGATGCGTAAGCAGCGCATCCAATGCGACCGTGATGAAGATGTGCTGGCGCACCGGATCGGTCGCCGGCGTCCTCAGATCAGCTTCGGTCGCGCGCTGCCAGGCATCGAAGATGCAATCGCAAACAACGATACTCGCGCTGACCCTGCGCTCGTCTGCTTGTTTCCTGATCCATTCGGCGATCAGGGGCGTGACATAGGTCACGAACCGGTGGTGTCTTTGCATTTTTCCAAGTTCCTTGTGTTCAAAGAACCTGGCTCACCCTTCGAAAGGCAAGTGCCACTCTAGGCCGCAGCAGGGGGTGTAGGAAAACGGAAAATTCACGTCGCTTTTCAGCAGATTAAATGGATCTGTGCCGACTCGGCACGGACGAGAACGCAAGTGGACCGGATCCGGCACAGAAGATGGTATCGGCGAAATTTCGTGAATTCGCGAAGCAATTCCGCGCCTTCCATTGCAGCACCCGCTGCGTACGGTGTGCTGGGTCAAGCCCATTCTCAAGTGCGCGTCAGTCACCAGTTGCTTCCCCGGTCAAATCATCGGAGAAAATGCTTTCGTTTCAAAACGGAAGCGTAGCGCAGCGTCGACTTTAGCGGCGGAATTTTTTGTTTTGAACCGAGATATCCGGCCTGGAATTTTCCTCAGATGTTCCGGAATGGGGACCAAATAGCCAACATCAGCGGCCAATGCTCTGGTCCGGTCGGATATGAAGGCAGAGGGGCAGGTGTATTGCCCGGCGCAATGAACCGTTATGCTAAACAGTCTGGTCTTGGTTGGATCCAGAGGCGGCCGATTATTCGTCCAACTTTCGGACTGCGACATCGCCAACCCTCGCCCCTGCGAGCATGAAAAAAGACAAGAACCTTTCCCAGTCCCTGCCCTCTCCGCGCGGTCAGAACTCGTCTGACATTGCCCCATGCACCGTATGCACTACGCGCGCTGCAAGGTGTGCCGGAAGCGCGTTGTAGTCGCCCTCGTCCAGGGCAAAGTATCCCAGTTCGCGGTCCTCGACGATGTGCTGATCAAAGAAGCTGTGCAGCGCCCGTCGCTCTGCCACAGCCAGAGCGGCAAAGTAGCGTTCAGAGTTCGAATTGTGCTTAGCAATTGAAGCCATGATATCCTCCTGATGTCTGCCGTTGACGGCAGGAGCAGGACGGATGGGCGGGCGACCGGCGGGTCAGGGATCGACCCGAAGGGCGACCGCGAAGCGGCGGTAGGGGTAACGATTTTGTCGGACCGGAGCGCAGCGAAGGGGAGGCAAAATGGTGGGACCCTGCCGTCCTTGACGCGCCGGTTGCGCGGCCATCAGAATGGGACAACCGTGAGCCAGGCCCCTCCCCCGTCAGAGAGTTCGAACAACGCAAGAAGGGGCCCTGTCCGGCTTGGACAGGACCCCTTCGGAAGAGAGATCGACGGGAGAGTTCAGTCGATCTCGGGAGCATCCTTGTTGTCGTCGTTCTCGCCGGAGCCGTTGCCGCGGGAGAGAAAGTCGACCTTGTCGGCGAGGATCTCGGTGCCGTAGCGCGTGACCCCGTCCTTGTCCTCCCACTGGGTGTAGTGGATGCGGCCCTGGACGCTGACGAGCTGACCCTTGGTGCAATACTGGCCGACGGTCTTGGCGAGGCCATTGAAGCAGGTCACCCGGTGGAACTCGCTTTCTTTGGCGGTGTAGCCGTTTTCATCCTTGTAGGTCTTGCCGTCCTTGTCGCGCGCGGGGCGATCGGTGACGACAGTGATCCCGGTGACGTTGGTGCCGCCCTTGGTCTCGCGGGTGTCGGGATCGCGGGCGATGCGGCCGGTGAGGATTGCGATATTGGTCATGGTATAAGTCCTTCAGTTCCTCAAACCGGAGACCATCTCCGGCTTGCGAACTTGCCAAAGAAGCAGGGTATGGGAGGACTGCACCGCAGGAGCAAAGCTCCAAGGGAAACCTGTTCATGACGGGTGGTGCGGGCAGGCAGCGCAGCTGCCAACACGGCCGGAAAGGAACGGGTTGCTGTCCTCAGCTGACCTGATTCAGGACTGTTCGCGAAGAAAGCCGGATGGGTATCGGGTGCGGGTCTGAAGGTGTAAATATTCTGGCGCTAAGCGATCGTTCCTAGGCATTGCGTCCGAAAGGAGTCGTGGCTCTGTTTTTACCTTCACCTTTAGCTACACCGCCGAACTGAAGCGATCAGGCATGTGTTCGCGATAGGGGTCGAACTGAGCGGCAATTGCTCGCGAGTATGGCAGTCCATCCGGAGTAATCGAAATGGTGCCGTCTTCGCGGGATGCTAGGCCGCGATCCAGAAACGGACGGAGTAACGTGCTTGTTTCGGCTTCGAGCTCAGGAGGCACTTGAGCTTTCCCCCAACACAGAAGCTGCTCGATCACTCGACCCCGAACTTGGTCGTCCGGCGATCTCGACACGCCCCGAACTGTCGCAATCCGACCGTCCGATGCCAGCATGCGGTATCGACCGCTATTCTTTTCATTTTGAGCGAGCAGCGTCTCGAACGAACTGATTGCCGATGCGCCGAGGCCTATCAAGGCAGGCGCATCGTCATCGGTGAACCCTTGGAAATTTCGGCGCACAGCCCCTGCTTGCGCGGCAATCGCCAGCGGATCGGTCGCGGAGCGCGCGAAATGGTCGAAACCGATCGGGCTGAACCCGTGCGAACAAAGATAAGTGAAGCCAAGCTCCGCCATGGCAAACCTGGCGGCCCGGTTCGGCATGGAGCGGCAATCCACTGCGCGTTGCCGCGGTACCGCGTGCGGCATATGCGCATAGCCAAACAGTGCAATCCGGTCAGCTCCGAGCGCAACAGTGCGCTGCAGAGTAGCGAGCAGATCATCACTGGATTGCTGGGGCAAGCCGTACATCAGGTCGAAGTTGAGCGACTTCACACCGGCATTGCGTAACAGCTCGGTAGCCTCTGCAATCAGGGCATCGGATTGAATGCGCCCTATCGCTTCCTGACAATGGGGCGCGAGTGTCTGAACGCCGAGGCTGGCACGATCGATCCCTAGCGCCCTTATGACCTCGGCCCATTCGCGAGAGATCGTGCGTGGGTCAAGTTCGATAGAGAATGCCGGATCGGATATCCGAAAGCGGATGATCAAATCATCGACGAGCCGGACGAAATCCGTTGGCGCCAGCGCATTGGGGCTCCCGCCGCCAAATGCAATTCGGCGAACCTGTGAGTTTGAGGGGAGCAGACGCGAAACCGTTTCGATCTCGCGATGCAGCGCGTCGAGATAGGATTCCAATCGGTGTCGGCGTCCGGCGGCACCGGTATTGCAACCGCAGTAATGGCAGATCCTCTCACAAAACGGGATATGGACATAGAGGGAGACGTCGCCCTCTGCGCACTCGACAGCGGTGCGATAGTCGCTTTCGTCGATCGCCTCGAACTCCGCCGCAGTCGGGAAGCTAGTATATCGCGGAACAGACTGCTCAAGCAGCTCTGGATAGTAGGGCCACATTGTTTCTGGATGCTCGCACTCTGCGAAGGCGTCTTTGATCCGCATCAATTCTAGCGCCGCTGGATCGACCTTCGATCGTCAAGATTACGACACCCCATTTGTGCGACGGTGCGACGCCATTCGAACATAACATCGGAAGCGGCGTTAGGTTAGGACGGGGAAGTGGCCGGCTTCTTGCTTCAGTGCGGCCAGATCGAGGATCTTGACTTGCGACCTGCCCGAAGTGGACACGAGGCCCGCATTTCGAAGCTCCGTCATCTGTCGGCTCACAGTTTCGATCGTAAGCCCAATGTTCTCGCCAATATCACGGCGAGACATCGGAAGATCGAGCAGAGCTCCATTGGAAAATGGAGAACCGATCCGTTCAGCCATGCTGACCAGGAAAGTCGCGACCCGTTCCCGCGCTGTCTTCTGCCCTAAAGCAATGGTCTTTTCGCGACTTCGACCGAGGGTACGTAGCAGATGGCCAATGAAGTTATTGTTCAGCGCCCTGTCGTTCTGAGCCAATCGAATAAACTCCGTCGCCGGAAAGGCGATGAGTTCGCAGTCTTTTAAGGCGCAGAGGTTGTAGGCGTGCGTTTCTCGTGCTGGAAGATAGATGAAGTCGTCTTTGAAGTAGAAACCCATGACATGGGTACGTCCACCCGAAACGCTGGCAATCAGCTTAACCGCCCCCTCGACGACAAGCACCACCTGGTTGACCCTGTTGTCGACAACGCGAGAATCCCCCGAGCGAGCACCAGCATATCTGGCGAGCGCCTGCAGACGAAGATGCGTCGCTTCGGCAGCGCCAAGCGAGGCCACGGGTGCTCTTGTTCCCCCAAAAATGATGGAAGTCGGCAAAGCTTCAGCTGATTGCTTCGAGTGCATCACCGGAAGATGCACGATGAAATGAGCGTCGTCCTTGATTTTGGTCAAACCAACTATTTCGCCTCTGGAGGCCATTCAGTCGGTGTCCTGGAAGCATCAAAGTGTCCGGCGAGCCCTGCCGCTTCGAGACAATCAGGCTCAAAGCAACTACAGCATAATCGGCTAGCCACCTCGTTCTGCAAGGGCCTTCAGCGAGTTGATTGTCAATTCTTTGCGGCCGGGAAGATCAATCAATCCTTCCTTCTTCAACTTGCTGATGTGCCGGCTTACCGTTTCAATGGTGAGACCGAGAACGTCTGCCATTTGCTGACGGGAAAGAGGAAGGGTGATTGTTCGCTTGTCGCCAGGCTCCGCTTCTTCGCAAGTCGCTGGGACGAGGCGCTCGGCCGTCTCAACGAGGTATGTAGCCAGTTTCTGTTCGGCATTCATCCTTCCCAGCAGGACCATCCATCGCCGGGTTCGGTCCAGTTCGGCGAGCGTTCGCTCAAGCAACTTGTGCTCAAGACGAGGATGTTCGCGAGCAAATCTGTCGAAATCGGTGCGCCTGAATACACAGACCTGTGCGTCGCTGAGCGCTTCGACACCATAGGGTGTGGTCTCGCCAAACGGACGGCCGAGGAAATCCGATGGATAGACCATCCCAAGAATCTGCTCTTTGCCGTCTGCCGTTTGGGTCGAAAGCTTGAGGACGCCTTCCACCACATTGGCAACGATAATCGCCTCATCGCCTTCCCACAGCAGCTGTTCGCCTGCACGAAGGTTCTTTCTCCGCCCGATCGCGTTAAGCAATCCTATTTCCTCGTCGTCGAGATCAGCACAGATCGCCCGATTGCGAACAGCGCAAGCTTGGCAAGAATTCATTGCTGCGTCGATTTCGAGTGATTCCATGTGATCAGGATAGCGCCAGCAATACAGGCTGCCAATGCTCGGCTCTCGCGCATCCGCTGACCGTACACCTGAATGCGCAGGGAGTTAGCGAAGAGTTCCACGAAGAATTTCTGGTTTCTGTTGCACGCGACGCCTCAGAAGTGCGGGGCGCTCAACGTTTTTCAGCGATCGCTTCTTACTGATCTTGGCGATCATAGGCGGGCCTGATGACTGGAGCACTCCTAAAAGGGAAGCGGGCCTTGCCACGACGAATAGCGCAGATGCTCCAGGCGTTCTGGTAGGACCGGATCGTAGGCCTGGTCGAACGAAAAATCGGCTTCATTCTTGCTCCAGACGTTCTCGTGTTTGCCACCAACGAAGCGGATCAGTGAAACCGCGCCCCAGCGCGAACCATAGGGGCCATGGGGAATGGCCGGCGGGCGCCAGAAATAGGCACCCGGATGCATGGTGCCAGGCGGTCCGGCAAGCGAGCCGGCAATCATATAGCACTCTTCCACCACCGGGTGGCTTTCTTGCGGCCCCTCTCCGCTTGGCGGCTCCGATTGAGGCAGGATCAGCGATAGGAACGTGCGTTCGCCGCTCTCCGGATCGGTCCGCAGATCCTTTCGCGAGATTCCCAGATGGCGCAGATTGGAGTCATTGAGCGTCATATCCCAAGCCATCTGCCGGGTCTTGAGATGCGAGATCGCACGCGCCGTGTCGCAGTCGCCGATATCTCCGACGAGAACGGGTTCGCGATTGTAGAATGCAATCAAGACGCAGCCGTTCTTGCTTGACATGCTGTTGCGTGTCCAGCCTGCGGGCAGGAAGGCATAGCTGTCCGCTTCATAGAGCTCGCCATCCATTTCCAGCGAGCCATCGAGAACGAAAAACTCTTCATCCGCGACAATATGCTCCGGCCCCATACGAGACCATCCGACCGGGTACCGCATCAGTGCGGTGCACGCACCCGTTTCGGGGTCACGGCTCAGTATCTTGTATTCGGCGTCCGGCCGCGCAAGCCCCGCTCCGATACGTTGCCACGGGAGCAATTGCGATTGAACAAACTCGATATGTTCGCGGCTATCCATAAACGCCCTTAGAGAACAAACTCGATGGACGAGCCTTGACCCAGATCAATTCAAATTGCCGGATAGAGTCTATCTCTGGGTGCGAAATAGACACTTCTGCCGAGCACCCTACCGATGGATTTCAGCCTTTCCGACAATCAGTCCCATTGGCGCAATCGCGTGCGCGATTTCATGCACGCACATGTCTATCGTGCGGAAGACACATATCGATCCCAACTAGGCAAACACGAAGGCGAACGATGGCAAGTGCCGCCGATTGTCGAAGAACTGAAGGCGCGCGCCTATTCCGACGGTTTGTGGAACCTGTTCCTGCCGCCGTCCGAGCATGACGAGGAGGACTATCGCGGAGCCGGTCTCAGCAACCTCGACTATGCGCTCTGTGCGGAAGAAATGGGGCGGGTCGGCTTTGCTTCGGAAGCATTCAATTGTTCAGCCCCCGACACCGGGAATATGGAGGTGCTCCACCGATACGGAACGCCGGAGCAAAAGGCGCAATGGTTGCGCCCGCTGCTCGATGGAGAAATTCGTTCGGCCTTTCTGATGACCGAACCGGATGTCGCTTCTTCCGATGCGACCAACGTCCAGACCTCGATCCGCCGTGACGGGGACGAATATGTCATCAACGGGCGCAAATGGTGGTCGTCCGGAGTTGGCGATCCGCGTTGCAAGCTGGCAATCGTCATGGGCAAGACCGACCCGGATGCGGACACCCACCAGCAGCAATCACAGGTCCTCGTTCCGCTGGACGCGCCGGGCGTAGAGATCGTGCGGATGCTGCCGGTGTTCGGATATGACGGCGCGCCGCATGGGCACGGCGAAGTCGTGCTGCGCGACGTCCGGATTCCTGCCAGCAACATCATCCTTGGTGAGGGTCGCGGCTTCGAAATCGCGCAGGGGCGGCTCGGACCAGGGCGGATTCACCATTGCATGCGGGCCATCGGCGCCGCTGAGCGCGCGATCGAGAAGATGGCGGAGCGGCTTCAGTCGCGGATCGCTTTTGGAAAGCGCTTGTCAGAACAATCCGTGTGGGAACACCGTTTGGGTGAAGGTCGGTTGGATATCGAGATGACAAGACTGCTCTGTCTCAAGGCCGCCGATATGATGGACAAGGCGGGCAACAAGGCGGCCAAACTCGAGATCGCCTTGATCAAGGTCGCTGCACCGAGAACGGCATTGCGCGTTCTCGATCACGCGATGCAGGCCCATGGCGCGGGCGGACTTTCTGACGATTTCGGCTTGGCTGAAGTCTATGCCGGCATGCGCGCATTGCGGATTGCCGATGGTCCCGATGAAGTCCACTTGCGCTCGATTGCCCGAATGGAATTCGGGCAATCCAGGGACCGTATGGCCGACTGGCGAGATCGCAGGGGCTCATGAACGGCCTTTCCGCCGATCCGCATGCACTCTTCGGATCATGGTATGCAGAAGCGTCCCGGCACCCCGACATTGCAGATGCGAGTGCGGTCAATATCGCAACAGCAAGCAAGGATGGCATACCATCGAACCGCATGGTCTTGCTAAAAGGGCACGACGCAGCGGGTTTCGTGATTTACACTAATCTTGGCAGTCGCAAGGCCAACGAGTTGGCAGCCAATCCCCATGCCGCCCTCTGCTTTCATTGGGCTCCTCTGCGCCTTCAGGTCCGGATCGAGGGATCGGTCCAGCCAGTCAGCGAAGCGGAAGCTAATGCCTATTTCGCCTCAAGACCGCTCGCCAGCAGGATCGGCGCATGGGCGTCGAAGCAATCAGCCCCTCTTGAGAGCCGCAGGAAACTGATTGCACGTATTGCTCGATTCACATCTTCCTTTGCCCTGAAGGATCCAGGACGCCCGCCGTTCTGGTCAGGATTCCGGATCGAACCGCGTCGCTTCGAGTTCTGGACCGAAGGAGAATACCGGGTGCACGACCGCGTGGTGTTCGAAAAGCAGGACAATGCTTGCTGGGAGCGCTACTTGCTTTACCCGTGACCGATGCAACGCCAACGATAGTGATCGCCGCCGGTGGCGAAGGACGCCGCATGGGCGGAAGCAAGCCGGCTCAAATACTGGCCGGGAAATCTCTTCTTGACCATGCCTTGCATTGGGCAGGTAAGCATTCCGATCTGATCGCTATTGCTGTTCGCGATTCCGATCAGCTTGAACACACCTCGATCCCGATACTGGTCGATGCAGCGGCAGGCCTTGGTCCGATCAGCGCCTTGAAGAGTGCCTTCAGTTTCGCTGAAAAGCATGACCGTGACCAAGTCCTGCTGATCGGATGCGATCTGCCGTTCCTACCATCCGATTTGGCGGAACGACTTGCGCGGGAAATTGGCTCTCAATGCTGTGCTATGCCAGTGAGCAACGGGCGCGACCACCCCATGACCGCTTTGTGGAGGGTCGAGCGCACCGCCCTCGAAGCCTTTGTTGCGGCGGGAGGGCGTTCGATCTGGCGTTTCGCGGAAAGCGTCGGGGTGAAACGCATCGACTGGGCGCCGGAACAAGGCACCGATCCCTTCACCAATATCAACGACCTTGAAACGCTCGCACGTGCTGAAGGCAGGCTCCGGCAGCCATAAGGTCCGGGAAGAAGCGCGTGCTTGCTGTCGCCCCTGCGATCGCTCAACCGGTTTTGCGCGGCCGCAGAAGCAGGGGACCGTAAATCCCCGCGAACCCGCCAAAGGCCGCGATCCATGCCGCCCCCGACACGCCGTGAAGCAGCTGCGCCTGAGCGGGCCAGATTCCCGCCGCGAGCCGGGCAGCGACCGCCGCAATGACCGCGATATAGAGAGCCTTCGTCCCTCCCCCTGCTGTCAGGTCCCGCCCGGTGTGGCCGAGCGTCGCGCGGGTCATCACGGCCAAGGTCATGAGGCCGATCCCGCCTGCCATCCACAGGTGTTGCGCCGTCCCCGCCCCTACGAAACCATAGCCTAGTGTTTCGGCTGCGCCAGCCAAAGCGCCGAGCGGTATGAACAGATAACCGGCGTGCAAGACCAGCACGAGCGGCTCCGCTCCAGTCCGGTCCCCAGCCCAGCGCATAAGCCTAACGAGGTGGAGCACTCCGGCGATCGCAAGGAACACGGCTGTGACCAGTGCATCCGGTCTCACCAGCCAACACAAGATGGCAACCAGCAAACCAGCCAGTGCAATCTTGTCGAAGACCTGCATCGGCGGGACCGGCAATCTTCCGTCCCCGCGTTTCGCCAGCCAGTTGCGCGTGAAGGAGGGCACGATCCGGCCTCCGATAAGGGCGATCATCAACACCGCGGCGCCTAGTCCAAGACGCAGCCCGTACCCCTGCGCAGCAAAGGTCCCTGTCGCAGATTCCCAGTGGAACAGTCCATTCGCAAGACAGAACACGCCGAGCAAAGCCACAACCGGCAGGTTGCGCCAGTTTTTCCCGGCGACAATCTCCCGGCCTAGCAGCCCAGCCAGAACGAGGAGCATTGCAAGGTCGGCAGACGCGACCGCGATCGGATCGAGATATTGCGAAACGGTAACCGCCAAGCGGCCCGCAAGCCATAAGGCCACAAGTCCACCCAGCGCCCATCCGGTGACCGGCAATCGCCCGGTCCAATTCGGGACCGCCGTCAACAGGAACCCGGCAATGATCGCGCCCAAATAGCCAAACAAGAATTCATGCGCGTGCCAGCTCACCGGATCGAACGCTGTGGGCAACACTAGTCGCCCGGAGAGGATAGCAATCCAGAGGACCATCGCCGCCGCGGCCCAAATCGCTCCCAGAAGAAAGAATGGACGGAAGCCAAAGCTCAGCACAGCTGGACCCTGCCATGCACGATGCCGCTCCATAGTCCTTGTTGTCACCACTGCCATGCTCCTAAGGCCATCAAACTAAGGCTAGAACTCGGTAGCGACTATAATATCGCCCGATGCGCGGGCTGAACCTCCGGGCGTGCAGCGTATAAGCCAATCCGCTCGAGCGAGCGCGGCCTGAGCGCCGCTTTCCTGATTGCTGAGTGGGCGCAATCCGCGTTCACCCCAAGAGGCGCGAACGAAGGTTTCACGGCTGCCCGTTTCGGGTATCGTCCCTTCAAGCGGCAACTCCCGCCAGCGTAAGACCTGGCCGATTGCCTGGCCCTGCAGCTTCGCAAGCAGTGGCACCAGGAACAACCGCGCAGTGACCATGGCGGATGTCGGATTACCGGGAAGCCCGAGCACCCACTTGCCCTTTGCCCTTCCCAGCCACACAGGCTTTCCGGGTTTCATCGCGACTTTGGCGAACAGCACTTCGAGGCCGTGAGGCGCAAACATGGGCTTGGCAAAATCGCGCTCACCCACCGAAGCGCCGCCGGTCACGATCACGACATCGGCCAGGCCCAGCACCTTACCGGCAAGTCGCTCAAGCGCAGGTAAGGCGTCCTCACCGATCGCCCGATCGACAATCTTCGCCCCAGCCTGCTCAGCCATGGCTGCAACGCCGAGCGTCACGCTTTCGGGAATGGCATCGGCGCGGAGGTGCCCCTCACCGGGAGGCGCAAGTTCGTCTCCGGTGCCTATGATGGCGACCTTCGGCTGCGCATGAACCTGCACCGTCGCCTGGTCTGCAGCGGCCGCTGCGATCATTGCACGAGGTGACAATCGTGTTCCTGCTTTCAGCAGGATGTCACCCGCCGCAAAGTCGCTGCCAGCCTGGCGCACATGCCAACCGGGGCCATAGCCCTCGGTAAAGCGCACCATTCCGCCCTCGCGCTCAGCATATTCCTGCATTATGCAGCGGTCAGTGCCCTTTGGCATCGGAGCGCCAGTAAAGATGCGCGCGGCCTCACCCGGCCCAACCTCTCCCGAGAAGCTCGATCCCGCACGGCTTTCGCCAACCACCCTGATCGGCTCGTCCGGGGATGTCGAAGCGTCCAGAACCGCGAATCCATCCATTGCCGCAACTGCCATGCGCGGCGCGGCACTGCGAGCTGTTACCGACTTGGCAAGCACGCGCCCGGTTGCGCAGGCAAGCGCGACCTCCTCTATCGCCAGAGGTCTGACTTCGGCTTCAAGCCGAGCAAGCGCCTCATCAACCGTAATCAAGCGCAGACATCCCGCAATCGCGGCAACGCGCCCGCGATTGAGCATGGCTTGTGACGGCTGTCGAATTCCAGTTCAAGCAAGCCATCCCAGGCATCCCGGCAGGCTCCGGGTGAACCGGGCACGCAGAAGATGAAAGCATCCCCCGCCTGTCCTGCAAATGCGCGCGACTGCATGGTTGCGACGCCAACGCTTTGCATGCTCTTCTGGTGAAAGGCCACCGAGAAGCCATCCATTTCGCGTTTGAGGAGTGGCTTGACAGCTTCCGGCGTATGATCGCGCGGCGAAAACCCAGTCCCGCCGGTGGTCAGGATGATCTCGATTTCGGGGTTTTCGAGCCACTCGCGCAGGCAAACGCGAATATCCTCGATCTCGTCCTTCACGATATCGCGCGCAATGAGCTTGTGCCCCGCCGATTGCATGCGCTCGACGAGCAAGGCGCCTGAGGTGTCGGTCTCGAATGTACGAGTGTCGGAGATCGTGAGAACGGCGACACCCAACGGATAGAAGGTCAGCATTTCATCGATTCCCGGCATAATTCCTCACCTGCGCGCCTATCCCAGCGTGCGTTGTCCAATTGGTCCTGATCGGTCGGTTCGATCCAGCTTGATCCACTCTCACACTCTTCGCGTTTCCAGAACACGGCCTCGGTCTTCAGCCGGTCCATCATGTAATCGGCAGCTTCGAAGGCGGCGCGCCGATGCGCAGACGCCGTGGCGACAAAGACGATCGGTTCGCCTGGAAATATCCTTCCTGCTCGATGGACAACATGGCTTCTTGAGATTGGAAAATGCGTATGGGCATCTTCGGCAATGGCCCGCATCGAAGCCAAAGTCACACCGCGATACTTCTCCAGAATGAGAGCTTCAATGTCGCCGCCATCCTTTGCCCGCGAACGCGCACGACCAGTGAAGCTCACCACTGCGCCTTCGTCGTCGAGCTCGCTTGAAAACTGAGCGAGCAGCGCGGCAGGATCGAACTCCCGCTCATGCAATTCGACCATCATGCTCATCCACCGGACACCGGAGGAAAGATCGCCACGACATCGCCGGGCCTCACGACCGTATCGACGGGAACGATGGTTTCATTGATACAGGCCCGGATCCGTCCTTTGGCCAGACTATCTTGAAGGAGCGGAAAGGTGCTGCCCAGACTCGCCAGGAGATCAGGCACGTGAAGCCCCGTGGCTGGTAGCGGGATGTCGACAGTCGGACCGCATGGATCGGCCAGTCGGCCGCAGAGTTCGACGCTGATCGTGACTTCAGCCATCCCTTATCCCCCTATCGATGCCAGGTGCGGTGTCGCGCCGCTATTCCCCTCATGCAAACGATGAGCGGATGCCTTGGCTCCAACCAGCGCCCGAATGCGCTGGGCCAAGTCCGTTTCTGAATCCCCTGCCAACAGCGGTCGCAGATCGAAACCGCCATCCCCAAACAGGCAGAGATGCAATCTACCGTCGGATGACAATCGCAGGCGATTGCAGCTTGCGCAGAAATCTTTCGAATAGGGGGCGATGATCCCGATGCGGCCCTTGGCCTCTGGATGGCCGAACTCTACGGCCGGGCCTGCACCGACCTCGCGAGGCAGCCGCTGCCATCCGACAGCTTCCAGCCGGTCGATGACGCTCTGCCCCGCGACATGGCGCTCGTCGAAGAAGGAAGCGTTGTCGTTCGTTCGCATCACTTCGATGAAACGCAGCGAAAGATCGCGGACGGCAACGAAATCGACCATCGCCTCTAGCTCATCATCATTCACTCCGCGCATAAGCACCGCATTGAGCTTGATGCTCTCAAACCCTGCAGCTTCGGCTGCATCGATACCGCGCATCACCTCGGTAAGCCGGTCATGACCGGTGATGGCCGAGAAGCGGGCGGGATCGAGCGAATCCACGCTGATATTGATCGCGCTCACACCGCAATCGCGCCATGCTTGCGCACGCTGGGCGAGACGGTAACCGTTTGTGGTCATTGCAATTTTGCGGATCCCCGGCACTTGCGAAACCGTACGGACGACGTCTTCGAAATCGCGCCGCAAGGTCGGTTCCCCGCCCGTCAGGCGGACTTTCCAGAGGCCGAGCTGTGCAAAGGCGGTGACAGCTCTGCGAATCTCCTCAACCGACAACTCGATCGGCTTATTGCACGGCTTCTTGTATCCCTCCGGGAGGCAATAGGTGCAGCGAAAGTTGCAGACGTCGGTCAGCGAAAGGCGCAGATATTCGAAGCGCCGCCCGATACTATCGCTCAGCTGCGTCGAGCCGCCAGTCGCCAAAGGCAGAACATCTCGGATGCGATGATCGTTCACTGAACCAGCGGACCTTCTGCCGCAGCGAGATTGACGCCTTCGATCTCGGTCTCACTGGCAAGGATCGAAAGATACTGGGACATGGCCTTGCGGTAGCTGGCTTCCTCGAGGTAGTTGCGGATCGATTGCTCGACCACTTCGAACGGCAATTGCCTGCCCTCGGCGCGGCGCCCAGCACGGATTACATGCACACCATAGGGTGACTTTACCGGTTCGCGGCAAAGCTCGCCTTCCACCAACCCGAACAGCGCCTGCTCGAACTCTGCGACCGTCTGGCCCTTCCCGATTTGGCCGAGATTGCCGCCCTGTTCTTTCGAAGGACAGGCAGATTTGGCCTTGGCCAACTCGCCGAAGCTGGCTGGATTGGCTTCGAGCTCGCGAATAGTCATACGGGCATCGCCAACGGCTAGACTGTAATTGAAAGTGTCCTCCGGGCTGGCGGAGAAGAGGATATGCTCCGCTTCGATCAAGGTCTCGCTGCAGAAGCGGTCGGTGTGGTTTTCATAGAAGCGCCTTGCTTCCTCTGCGGTTGCGTTCGGCACCATGACATTCTCGACCAGGAGAGCGTCGATCCGGGCATCGTCCTCGACCAGTTTGCGGCCTTCGACATCGGTACACTCACCGGCGACGATCTCTTGCCGGTCCGCTTCCGCGAGCAGGAGCTGGCGGACAGCGAGCGCCCGCGCCGCTTCCTGCCAGGCTTCCTCTGCGTCCGGGGCCGGATGGTTCTGTACCTCGGCGGCGATGGCGGCGGCGGGAATTTCGACCCCGCCGACGACCACTTTGGGATGCTCCATGACGTCAGCCATGGCTCAGGCTCTTGCGCGAACGCACGACTTGATAACCACCACGCCACAAATAGCGCACCGGAGCCGATAGCATGTGCACCAAGCGGGTGAATGGAAACAGCACGAAGATCGTGAGCCCCAGAAACAGGTGCAATTTGAAGATGATATGGACATCGGCAATATAGCTCGCCGCATCACCCTGGAAGGTGAAGATGCCCTGCGCCCAGTTCATGAACTTGACCATTTCATGGCCGTCGAGATGACCTGCCGAAAGCGGGATGGTCGCAAGACCCAGCGCCAACTGGACCCAGAGGATCAGGATGATCATGTTGTCGCTGAAATTCGACGCCGCACGGACGCGGGGGTCGAAGAAGCGGCGATGGATCAGCAACGTGGCGCCAATGATCGCTGCGACGCCGGCAATTCCGCCGGCGACAATCGCCAGCAACTGCTTGGCTCCGTGGCTGATACCCAGAGCATCGAACAGCGCGATCGGGGTCAGCAGGCCAACCAGGTGCCCAACAAAGATAAACAGCACCCCGACATGGAACAGGACCGATCCAACCATCAGCTGCTTGCGGCGCAGCAGCTGGCTGGAACCCGAACGCCATGTATAGGGCTCCCGGTCGAAGCGAATGATTGAGCCGATCGTGAGTATGGCGAGCGCGATATAGGGATAAATCCCGTAAAGCAGGTGGTGGATGAAGTCTTCCATGGCTCAGCTCCTTGCCGAGGATTGAGTAGCTGGGGTTTCGCGCATCCGATCGAGCATCTGGCCGACCTTCGGACACGCCGCATTGGGATCGGGGACCGCTTCAGCCCCGAAGCGGATTTCCTCTTCTTCCCACTGCGCATCTAGCTCCTCGAGGCTTTCCGGATCTTCCGCCGGGGGAAGCGCGCTCTTCGCCTCTTCGTCCATCTCGACCCCGGCAATGTCGCACAGCAGGGCGAACAGCGGAGCATAGTCGGACCCCTTATCTGCCAGCCGCGCGGCCAGCGCGACCAGCACCACCCCCGGTTCCGCCAGCATGTCACGCGCGGCCTCATCTGGCAGGGTCGAACAATAATCGAGAAACAGCGGCAAGTAATCGGGCAGTTCATTGCCGGTCGGCTCGAGCCCTGCGGCGAGGTACCGCTCGCGCAGGTCGACCATGGCCTGGCCGCGATCGCGGCTTTCACCGTGAACATGTTCGAACAGATGCAAGCTGTGCGCCCGCCCCGATCGAACAGTTCGACATAGGCCTCTTGCGCATCATAGATGTCACTCGTGGCAAGCCGGGTGAGGAGCGGATTCAGAGCCTCGACGGATTTGGCCTCAAGCGAGCGGTCATCATTGAGCCGCTGACGGATTTCGCCTGACACTGACTGCAAGTCCTTGCTCGGATATTGCAGCAGTAGAGAAAGCAAATGGAGCGATTTCATCAGAATACCTCCGTCGGAGTCTGGAGTTTCTTGCGGGCGGGAGGAGCGCCGAACAGGTTCGTTTCGCCGCTGCCACCGGAGCAACCGTTACCAAAGGAAAAGCCGCACGAGCCGCGCTCGTCGAACATGTCTTCGGCATCTTCGCGGTGACCGGTGGGGATGACGAAGCGGTCTTCATAGTCCGCCAGCGCCATCACCTTGTACATCTCCTCGATTTGCTCGCCGGTGAGGCCGACATCGGTTGCGATGGTCTCATTGTGGACACCCTCGACCGATTTCGCCCTCATATATCCCCGCATCGCAAGCATGCGTTCGAGGCACACCGCAATCGGTTCTTCGTCTCCTGCGGTCAGCAGGTTGGCGAGATATTTGAGCGGGATTCGCAAGGATCGAATATCGGGCATGTTGTTGTTGACCGATATTTGCCCGGCATTGGCGGCAGCACTGATGGGTGACAGCGGCGGCACATACCAGACCATCGGCAGCGTGCGATATTCCGGGTGGAGCGGGAAGGCGACCTTCCATTCCATCGCCATCTTGTAGACGGGCGAATTGCGCGCCGCTTCCAGCCAGGCTTCAGGCACGCCATCCTTGCGCGCCTGCTCTATCACCTCGGGATCGTTGGGATCGAGGAAGATATCGAGTTGAGCCTGATACAGATCCTCGACATTCTCTGACGAGGCGGCCTCTTTGATCCGATCCGCATCATAGAGCATGACGCCGAGATAGCGGATGCGGCCGACGCAGGTTTCACTGCAAACCGTCGGTTGGCCCGCTTCGATGCGCGGATAGCAGAAGATGCACTTCTCGCTCTTGCCGGTTTTCCAGTTGTAGTAGATCTTCTTGTACGGGCAGCCCGACACGCACATGCGCCAGCCGCGGCAGGCTTCCTGGTCGATCAGGACGATGCCGTCCTCCTCGCGCTTGTAGATCGCGCCCGAGGGACAGGCAGCTACGCAGGTCGGGTTGAGACAGTGCTCACACAGCCTCGGCAGATACATCATGAAGGTGTTTTCGAACTGGCCGTAAATCTCCTTCTGGACCCCTTCGAAGTTGTAATCTTCGGAGCGCTTGGAGAATTCGCCGCCGAGGATTTCCTCCCAATTGGGACCCCACTCGATCTTCTCCATCCGCTCGCCCGAAATCAGGCTGCGCGGACGCGCCGTCGGAAACGCTTTGCTCTCGCCTGCCTTCTGCAGATGCGCGTAATCGAAGGTGAAGGGTTCGTAGTAGTCGTCGATTTCGGGCAGGTCCGGGTTGGCAAAGATCTTCGCCAGAACCCGCCACTTGCCGCCCATCTTGGGCCGGATCGAACCGCCGGGCGTGCGGACCCAGCCACCATTCCAGCGCTTCTGGTTTTCCCAGTCCTTGGGATAGCCGATGCCCGGCTTGGTCTCGACATTGTTGAACCAGGCATATTCCATGCCTTCGCGGCTGGTCCACACGTTCTTGCAGGTGACCGAGCAGGTGTGGCAACCGATGCACTTGTCGAGATTGAGGACTTTGCCGATTTGCGCGCGGATCTTCATGCTGCGGTCTCCCCTTCAGGAAGCGCTTCTTCGAGCCAGTCGACCTTCTGAAGCTTACGGACAATCACGTATTCGTCGCGGTTCGACCCGACCGTGCCGTAATAGTTGAAGCCATAACTCTGCTGAACGTAGCCACCGATCATGTGGGTTGGCTTGAGCACCGCGCGGGTCACCGAATTGTGAATGCCGCCGCGCTGGCCAGTCAGCGGCGATCCCGGGACATTCGTGATCTTCTCTTGCGCATGGTACATAAAGAGCGTGCCCTCCTTCATGCGCTGCGACACCACCACGCGGGCAACCAGCGCTCCGTTGGCGTTGAAGGTTTCGACCCAGTCATTGTCGACGAGACCCGCCTTCGCAGCATCAACCTCGCTCATCCACACGATCGGCCCGCCGCGCGAGAGCGTCAGCATCAACAGATTGTCGGTGTAGGTCGAGTGGATGCCCCATTTCTGGTGCGGCGTGATGAAATTGAGCACCACGTGCGGTGCGTTCTTCGCTTCATCGAGCATCGGCTTGACCGCCTTGGTGTCGATCGGTGGGCGATAGAGACAGAACCCTTCGCCAAACGCACGCATCCACTTGTGATCCTGATAAAGCTGCTGCCTCCCGGTCAGCGTCCGCCAAGGAATCAATTCGTGGACGTTGGTATATCCCGCGTTGTAACAGACATGCTCGCTTTCGAGCCCCGACCATGTGGGCGAAGAAATGATCTTTCTCGGCTGGGCCTGAATGTCGCGGAAGCGGATTTTCTCCTCTTCCTTGGGCAGCGCCAGATGCTCGTGATCGCGGCCCGTTTTCTTGCCGAGATCGCCCCACGCCTTGACCGCAACCTCGCCATTGGTCTCGGGTGCCAGCATCAGGATAACTTCGGCGGCGTCGATCGCGCTTTCGATTTGCGGCATGCCCTTGGTCGGGCCTTCTTCCAGCACTCTTCCATTGAGATTGCGTAAGTTCTCCACTTCATGCTCGGTATTCCAGCCGATACCCTTGCCGCCATTGCCAAGCTTGTCCATCAACGGACCAAGCGCGGTAAACCGCTTGTACAGGTTGGGATAATCCCGCTCGACCACCGCGATATTGGCCATGGTCTTGCCCGGAATAGGCTCGACTTCGCCTTTGCCCCAATCGGCCACGTCATAGGGCTGCGCGATTTCGTTGGGACTGTCGTGTTGGATCGGAGTCATCACAACGTCTTGCTCGACCCCGAGTACCTCGGGCGCAATTTCGGAGAACTTTTTTGCGATCCCCTTGTAGATATCCCAGTCGCTGCGCGACTCCCACACCGGGTCGACAGCCGCCGACAGCGGGTGGATGAACGGGTGCATGTCGGACGTGTTGAGATCGTCCTTCTCGTACCAGCTCGCGGTCGGCAGCACGATGTCCGAATAGACACAAGTGGTCGACATGCGGAAGTCGAGCGTAACGAGCAGGTCGAGCTTCCCTTGCGGCGCATCGTCGTGCCACTTCACTTCCTTGGGCTTCTGGCCACCGATCTCTCCCAAGTCCTTGCCCTGCACGCCATGCGCGGTGCCAAGCAGGTGCTTGAGAAAATACTCGTGGCCCTTGCCCGAAGACCCGAGAAGGTTGGAGCGCCACACGAACATGTTGCGCGGCCAGTTGGCTGGATCGTCCGGATCGAAACAGGACATTTCCAGCTCACCCGATTTCAGCTGCTCCGCCACATAGTCCTTGGCGTCCTTGCCAGAAGCCTTAGCCGCCTTGCCCACTTCTAGCGGATTGGTCTTGAGTTGCGGCGCACTGGGAAGCCAGCCCATCCGTTCGGACCGCGCATTGTAATCAATCAGGCTTGCGTCCCAATCTCCCTCGGGCGCAGTCGGTGAAAGGATCTCGTCCACATCGAGTGTTTCGTAGCGCCACTGATCGGTATGCGCATAGAAGAAGCTGGTCGAGTTCATGTGGCGCGGAGGCCGGTTCCAGTCGAGCGCGAAGGCAAGCGCCGTCCAGCCGGTTTGCGGGCGTAGCTTTTCCTGGCCAACATAATGCGACCAGCCGCCGCCCGACTGGCCCACGCAGCCGCACATCACCAACATGTTGATGATGCCGCGATAATTCATGTCCATGTGGTACCAGTGGTTCAGACCAGCTCCGACAATGACCATCGATTTACCCTTGGTCACTTCGGCGTTGCTCGCGAATTCGCGGGCAATTGTGATGATCTGTTCTGCAGGCACACCGGTAATCTTCTCGGCCCAGGCCGGGGTATATGGGACCATCTCGGCGTAATCCCGCGCAACATGGTCTCCGCCAAGACCCCGATCGAGCCCATAGTTGGCGCAAAACAGGTCGAAGACGGTCGCAACGAAAGACTTGCCTTCCTTGAGCTGGAGCTGGCGCGCAGGCACCCTGCGATTGAGCACACTGGGATGATCGGTCCCTTCGAAATGATCGTGTTCGCGATTGCCGAAATAGGGGAAGGAGACCTCGACCACCTCATCGTGCTGGCCTTCAAGGATGTTGGTCATGCGAAGCACAGTATCGTTGCCGCGCCCGTCCTTCTCCTCCAGGTTCCATTTGCCCTCTTCGCCCCAGCGGAAACCAGCCGAACCATTGGGCACGACGACTTCTTCGGTGGCCTCGTCGATTGCCACCGTTTTCCATTCGGGATTGTTGTCTTCCTCAAGATCCTCGAGGAAATCGGCAGCCCGCAAGAGCCGTTCAGGCACGTAAGCACCGTCTTTTTCGACCAAACGCACAAGCATGGGGAAGTCGGAATACTTGCGGCAATAATCCTCGAAATACTCTGCCTGACGGTCGAGATGATACTCGCGCAGGATGACATGGCCCATCGCCATGGCGAGCGCGGCGTCGGTCCCTTGCTTGGGATTGAGCCAGAGGTCAGCGAATTTGGTCGCCTCGGCATAGTCGGGGCTGACCACGGCAACCTTGGTGCCCCGATAGCGCGCCTCGGTCATGAAGTGGGCATCGGGCGTGCGTGTTTGCGGCACGTTGGAGCCCCACATCATCAGGAAACCCGAATTGTACCAATCGGCGCTTTCCGGAACGTCGGTCTGCTCACCCCAGGTCTGAGGGCTGGCGGGTGGCAGATCGCAGTACCAATCGTAGAAGCTCATGCAGGTGCCGCCGAGCAGCGAGAGATAGCGCGAACCGGCCGCATAGCTCACCATCGACATCGCGGGGATGGGCGAGAACCCAATCACCCGGTCGGGGCCATAGGTCTTGGCGGTGTAGGCGTTGGCCGCGGCGATGATCTCGTTGACCTCATCCCAGGTCGAACGCACGAAACCGCCATGGCCGCGTATTGCGGTGTAGCTTTTGCGCTTGGCCGGGTCCTCGACGATCGAGGCCCATGCAGCCACTGGGGTCCTCACCACACGCGCTTCGCGCCACAGTCTGACCAGCCGCGAGCGGATCATCGGATATTTCAGCCGCTGGGCCGAATAGATGTACCAGCTGTAACTTGCACCGCGCGGGCACCCACGAGGCTCGTGGTTCGGCAGGTCGGGCCGCGTACGCGGATAATCCGTCTGCTGCGTTTCCCAAGTGATGATCCCGCCCTTGACGTAAATCTTCCAGCTGCAGGACCCTGTGCAATTCACGCCGTGGGTCGAACGCACGATCTTGTCGTGCTGCCAGCGCTTGCGATAGCTGTCTTCCCAATCACGGTTTTCGTTAGTGGTCACCCCGTGACCGGCGGAAAAGGCCACTTTCTTCTGGTTGAAGAAGGTCAGGCGGTCGAGAAGCTTGCTCATGCGGTTGCTCCCTTGAGCTGGGCTGGTGATTCAACCGGGGTTGGCGCCCGGCCGCGTTCGATGTCGTGCAGCAGGCCGCCCCGGCGGGTGTAGGCCCACCAGGTCAGTGCAGCGCAGCTGGCGTAGAAGATGAGGAAGCTCCACAAGGCGGCCATCGGCGAACCGGTAGCTGCAATCGCACTGCCGAAGCTCTTCGGGATAAAGAAGGCCCCGTAGGCGGCGATGGCCGAAGTGAAGCCCACGATCGCTGCCGACTCCTTCTCGGCCTGACGGACCCGCGCCGTCTCATCCAGATGGGGCATCAGGCGTGGCACTTCTTGGCGCATGATGTTGGGAATCATCTGGAAGGTCGAAGCATTGCCGACACCCGTCATGAAGAACATGAAGATGAAAGCGCCAAGGAAACCCCACCAGTTTGCCGCTTCGAGGAAGTACACCACCCCGAGCACGCCCAGCATCATCAGCACAAAGACCCAAAAGGTTACTCGCGCACCGCCCCATTTGTCCGATACCCAACCGGTCGCAGCACGGCTAAGCGCACCCACAAGCGGCCCGAGGAAGACGAACTGGAGCACATCCACGTCCGGGAACTGGTGTTTGGCGAGCAGCGGCAGGCCAGCGGAGAAACCGATGAAGCTGCCGAAAGTCCCGGTGTAGAGCCAGCACATCAGCCAATTGTGCTTGCGCTGGAAAATCACCGACTGTTCCGAAAAGCTGGCCTTTGCATCGGCGATGTCGTTCATCCCGAACCATGCCAGCAGCGTGGACACCATGATGAACGGCACCCAGATGAAGCCGGCATTCTGAAGCCACAACTGACCGCCTTCTGCCGTTTGCTGCGGTTCTCCGCCCAGCGCGCCGAAGACGCTGGCGACAATCACCAGCGGCACGAGAAACTGCATCACCGATACGCCCAGATTCCCCAGCCCGGCATTGAGCGCCAAAGCGTTGCCCTTCTGTGCCTTCGGGAAGAAGAAGCTTATGTTCGACATGGAGGAGGCGAAGTTGCCACCACCAAAGCCGCACAGCAGGGCGAGAACGAGGAAGATGATATAGGGCGTGTCTGGGTTCTGAACCGCATAGCCTATCCCGAATGCCGGGATCAGGAGCGACGCGGTCGACAGAGTGGTCCACAGGCGCCCCCGAATATCGGCACGACAAAGCTGTAAAAGATCCGCAAGGTCGCGCCGGAAAGGCCCGGCAATGCCGCCAGCCAGAACAACTGATCGGTGGTATAGTCGAAGCCTATCGAGGGCAGCTTCGCGACCACCATCGACCACACCATCCAGACCGAGAAGGCCAGCAGCAGGGCGGGAATCGAGATGTAGAGATTGCGCCGCGCAATCTTCTCGCCCGTTTGCTCCCAGAAACCGGGATCCTCAGGTTTCCACTCGGTCAGCACCTTGCTGGGAGTAGCGACAGCTTGCTTCTCCTCATCGTGCAGCTCTGCCATTTCCGGGAATTCGGGCAGCGATCGCGTATCGATCCCGCTGGCCTTCTGCTCCATCTGCCGGATGGCGATATGCATCCATGCGAGCGCAACGCCCACTAGGGCAAACAGGACCATGAAACAGCTGGTCCAGATGCCGGTCAGGTCACTGACCGCGCCGAACACGATCGGCAGAATAAAGCCGCCGAGCCCGCCGACCAGGCCCACGAGACCGCCCACCGATCCAACGTGGCCGGGATAGTAGACCGGAATGTGCTTGTAGACCGCCGCCTTGCCGAGCGACATGAAGAAGCCCAGCACGAATACAGTGATGACAAAAGGCACCAGGTTCATGGAGGTGGAGAACGTGATGTCGCCTTCGATCCCGTGGATGACGTAATCGGTCGCGGGATAGGACAGCATAAACAGGCAGATCAGCGAGACGCCGAAGGTGGCGTACATGATCTTGCGCGCGCCATACTTATCCGAGAGCACGCCTCCATAGGCGCGGAACACGCTGGCCGAGAGCGAGAAGGTCGCAGCGAGCATACCCGCCAGCTTCACGTCGATACCGTAGAGGCCAACCATGTAATTGGGCAGCCAGAGCGCGAGCGCCACGAAGGCACCGAAAACGAAGAAATAGTAGAGCGAGAAGCGCCACACCTGCTCATTGCGCAGCGGTTCGAGCTGTTCGAGCAGGCCTTTTGCCTTCACCCCGCTAGTCTTGCGGGCCGCGAACTCGGGATCGTCCTTGGCAAAAAGGTAGAACAGGACGGCTACGATCGCCAAGGCTCCCGCCCAGACCTGAGCCACGCCCTGCCAGCCGATCGCCACCATAACCCACGGCGCAAGAAACTTGGTCACCGCCGCACCGACATTGCCCATGCCGAAGAAGCCGAGCGCCGAACCTTGCTTCTCAAGCGGGTAGAACTTGGCGACGTAAGCAACGCCAACGGCAAAGCCGCCACCCGCCAAGCCTAGACCTAGCGCCGCCAGCAGCATCATGAGATAACTGTCAGTGTAGGACAGCAAGAAGGTCGATGCCGCCGAGGCGAGCATAGTGATCGGGAATACGATCCGACCGCCGTGCTGGTCGGTCCACACCCCAAGCAAGAGACGGCTGAGCGAACCGGTAAGGATCGGCGTTCCGACCAGCAATCCGAACTGCGTATCGGTCAGGCCCAGCTCCGCCTTGATTTCGATCCCGACGATCGCGAAGATCGTCCAGACAGCGAAGCAGATCGTGAAGGCAAACGTGCTTAGGCCCAGTGCCCTGTTTTGCTCACCGCTCGTCGCGATTTCCTGACCTTGCATGGTTCGATCCCTGTTTTGGCATTTTGGACGGAACTGCAATTGCTCGAGGTCGGTCGTGGCTCTTTGACCAAAATCAAATTGGCAAGCGCTGGCCGGAGAATCTCTTCTCGACATGACGAGACGCAATGGTGCCGCCGAAATAGATCATGCATTTACTTGATAATGATCAAGTGAAAGGCTAACTCGGCGAATTCAACGAGTTGGAGCTTCGACATTCATGAGAATCGGCGAGAAGCCTGAAATCGCACGGCTTCCGCTGTTTCGGGACATGGCCGAAGCGCAGCGGGATACGATCCTTGCGGGGGCCTATCTCCAGGTTTTTCCTCCACAGCTCACGCTCTTCGAAAAGGGACAGGATGCGGACTTCCTGCATGTGCTGGTCGATGGGCTGGTGGAACTGTTCGTGGAAGGTGCCGGGCGCGATACGACCATGCGGATCGTGGAACCCGTCGAAAGCTATATTCTCGCTGCCGTCGTAACCGACACTCCCTATCTGATGTCTGCGCGCACGCTTACCTCTTCTCGCATCCTGCTCGTTCCTGCGTTAGGACTGCGCGAAGCCGTTCGGCATGATGCCGCCTTGATGCAGGCGACCATGCATCAACTGGCACATGGCTATCGCGATCTCGTCCGCGCGCTCACGGATATGAAGGTGCGGCAGTCGGCCGAGCGGCTGGGCAATCACTTGCTCGAAAAATCCGCCCGGCAAAGCGGGCAGTGGGAGTTCGAGCTCAAGGGAGAGAAGCGCCTGCTCGCCTCGCTGCTCGGCATGACGCCCGAAAACCTCTCGCGCGCTTTTGGCACGCTCAGAAAACATGGCGTATCGCTCGATGGTTCAAGGGTGAGGATCGAGGACCGCGAAAGCCTCAAGCGTTATGCACGGCCCGATCCGGTACCGCCTGACCTGCGCTAGAAACTGACCTGGACTTGCAACCAACCTTTTGTGGTATCAACGCTGAACGCGTCCGCTTCGTAATGCGCCAACTTTGCTAGAACGGTCAGGTTCTTTTTTATCGGATATACCACAAGCAGGTCCACTTCGCGTCCGTAGGACAGGTCAATCTCCGTAGCGTCGAAATCGTGCACGGTACCGCGCAACAACAACCCCTTGAGGGGTGATCCGTCGCCGAAGCGATAGCTCACGTCGCCATAGAAATCGCGCAGCCCGGTCGGCGGCGTGGCGAGGAACTTGTCGGCCCAGCCGTTGAAAGCGTGCAAGGTTGCCAACGGTGTCTGCAGCCCGGTCGAACCGTTGCCTTCCAGTCGCTCCAGGCCGACCTTGGCGGTGAAACCACCGGTCGAAACCCCTGGCTCGAGCAAGAGGTAGTCGAGCGAAAAATTGCCCGGATTCGGCCCCAGATCGCGCTGGTTGGCGTATTCGGCAGCGTACAGGATTTTCGTACTGCCGCTCACCGGTTGCGCGCCCGCTAGGCGCAGACCCAGCGTTTGCGAGCTGGCCGCAGGCGCATCGGGAATATCGAGGAAATAGCCATAGGCAGAAACCGTACCGACTGACGGAATGGCGTAGCTGGCATTGACGGCGTGGATATCGTTGTCACGCCAGACTCCGTTGGGAGAATCCGGTCCAAATATCCGGTTGACTCGCCATGCATGGAAGTACTGGATCGAAGCTCCTTCGACCGGTTTCAGATTCAGTTGTACCAAGTCGAATGTCTGGTCGTTCTGGCGCCAGTCGACCGAACCGACCCAGCGCTGATTGTCGAGGTTGACCTTTTGCCGCCCGACGACCGCTTCGATCGCCGGATCGGGTCGCCACCGTACGAACGCACGGTTGAGCAACACGTCGGAAGGATCGGCGACGACCGGAAACTGCGCGAGGCCATTGACCGTGTCGTTGAAGTCGTCTGGCCCGATCCGGACCACGGCCTCGCCTTCGACCAGCGCGCTCAGGCCGTTCCATTCGTCGGTCTCGACCCCGCCCCTGATCCTGAGTGTCGAAGCGGTCGCATCTTCAGGCAGGTTTGCCTGTTCGACCACTTCGAGCCGGTACCTCAAATCGAGATAGGGCTCGAACGGCAGATCATTGCCGTCATCTGCAAGGGCGACTGTCGGCGTCAGCATCGCCAGCGAGGCAGCCGAAAGGCTGAGAAGGTGCGTTTTCATGCCGCCCGAATAGACTCGCAGGCCGAGATGTATTTGATGCTGATCAAAGTTGTGCAGGCGATAATGGTTAGAAGGCAAGGCCATGATCTTCGACGACTTCACCATTGCTCGCGTGCTGCATGTCGCCTCCATTGTCGGCTGGATCGGCGGCGTCTGGTTCGTCACATTCGTGGTGATGCCGGCCATACGGAAGACCGAGGCGCCTGAGAACCGGTTGAAAGCCTTTCACCGTATCGAGCAGGGCTTCTCCGCGCAGGCCAAGGCGTGGGTCCTGCTGGCTGGCACCTCAGGGTTCTGGATGACGTGGCGCGGTAACTTGTGGGGGCGTTTTGCCGAGCAGGGTTACTGGTGGCTGCACGCGATGCTCGCCTTGTGGCTGGCGTTCTTTGTGATGCTGTTCATTGCCGAACCGCTGTTTTTGCACAGACGGATGGCGCACTCGCAAACACCCGAACGTGATTTTCGCTTGATGGTTCGGGTGCATCAGGTCCTTTCAGTCGTCGCCCTCCTAACGACGCTGGGTGCAATGGCCGGCGCCCATGGAATACTCTGAATGGGACGACACAAGAGCCGCCAGCGAACACCGAAGGATGATCAGATCAATTGGAAGAGGTACCTCAACTCACACCCGAAGAAGCTCTCGAGCTCTTGAAGGAGGGCAATAGGCGCTTTCTCGACGACTCGACCTATGAGCCGACAATGGACCGCATGCGGCGGCTCGAGCTTGCGGCGGCGCAGCGCCCCTTTGCAGCTTATCTGAGCTGCTCGGATTCGCGCGTCCCGCCCGAACTGTTGTTCGAGCGCGGATTGGGTGAACTCTTCATCATCCGTAATGCGGGCAACACTTTGTGCACAACGGCACTCGGCAGCCTCGAATTCGCGGTCACGAACCTCAATGTGCCGCTCATCGTGGTGATGGGGCACGAGGCCTGCGGCGCAATCAACGCCGCAGTGTCGCTTGCAAGGGGCAAGGCAAGCTTCTCCGGCAACATCTCCAAGGTTCTGCAATCGCTTCTCCCAGCCGTGCTCGAGACAGATCCTTGGGCAGATCACATCGTTGACGCCGCCGCGATCAGCAATGTCCGGCGCGTGGTGAGAGAGCTACGAGAGGAGGCATCACCCGCATTGCTGGCGCCACAACGCCAGGGCACGCTCAAGGTGGTCGGTGCCTTCTATCATCTCGACAGCGGCAAGGTTAATTTCCTTGAGGACTGAGACGGGATCGAAATCGCTTTGATCTGAGACAATGACACGGAAACGAGATATTCCGAAAATCGCCGGATGGGACCATTCGGCCGTTGAGTGAGTGAAGTCGGGAGTCTGACTCTATGAGCAATCTAACCAGACGCGAGGCGATAGGAACGACAGCGATCGGAGCGGCGGGGCTTGCGCTATCGGCAACCGCTTCAAGCGCCGGCGCGCAGGAACCGCAGCCCATCGCTGCCATTGCCGGAAAGCACATCCCCAAGCCCTTGCGGTTCGATCCGGCGAAGCTATCCGGCCTTTCCGAGCGCCTGATAACCTCACATTGGGAGAACAACTACCAAGGTTCGGTCCGAGGTCTAAACACCATCGAAAAGCGCCTCGCCGCCGCGATGGCGGACCCGGACTATCCAACCGTCGCCTATGCCGGAATGAAGCGCGAGGAGCTACACCGTACGGGATCTATGGTGCTTCATGAACTCTACTTCGACGGGCTTGGCGGGGACGGAAATCCGGGCGGCCCGATCTTCGAGGCGCTGGACAGCTGGTTTGGCAGCTATGAAGACTGGGAGGCCGAATTCCGCCGCACCGCCATGTCGCTGGCGGGCGGATCGGGCTGGTGCATCCTCACGTGGAACGCACACACGCGCTCATTGCACAACTACTGGGCGTGGGATCACATGCACGGCGCGGCAGCGGGCGTACCGTTGATTGCGCTCGATATGTATGAACATTCCTATCACATGGACTACGGCACCGCTGCCGCGCGCTATGTCGACGCCTTCATGGCCAATCTCGACTGGGAAGTGATAGACGCGCGGTACCAGGCGGCCACGACCTGACCAGAGTTTCTCGCGCCGGTCTCCGACCATTCGAAGGGCGCGTGCTAGCATTGAGCTTTAAAGGAGCCACCGAACTTATGGAGTTGCGCCACCCCGCTAAGGGGTCCGAGACCCACGAGGTGACCAATCAGCCTCCACCTCTCGTAGGCTTCAATCGGTTCCGCTCGGATCGGGCGCTGCAAGAGGCTGTGATCCGGTCCGGAGCGGGCAGCCACGTCGATCGGCTCGATGGTTTTGGCGAGAAGACAGGCTCGAACGAGGTCATCGGCTGGGGCGAGGATGCGAATCAGAATTGCCCTAGGCTCGAGACTCATGACCGCTTCGGTCACCGGATCGACGAAGTCCGGTTCCATCCTTCCTATCATCAATTGATGTCGTTGGGACTCGACGAGGGAGTGGCGGCGGTCGCCTGGGATGGAACAGAGGCAGGGCAGACGCTTCACGCCGCGTTGAGCTTTCTGGTCGGCCAGGCCGAGGCTGGCACCGGTTGCCCGATGACGATGACCTATGCCGCTGTCGCGGCGCTCGGCCTCGATCGTGACATTGGCAGTTTCTGGATACCCCGGATCACGGCATCGCGCTACGATCCGGCGGTCAGGCCTGCACCGGAGAAGGCGGGCGTCACGATCGGCATGGCCATGACCGAAAAGCAAGGCGGCTCGGACGTCCGTGCGAACACCACCAGAGCTCAGGCGGGAGACGGAGCATACCGGCTCACCGGGCACAAGTGGTTCTGTTCAGCACCGATGTGCGACGCCTTTCTGACATTGGCCTACACCGAAGCGGGATTAACCTGTTTCCTGGTTCCCAAGTGGACACCGGTTGGCGAACGCAATGCCGGTTTTCGCATCATGCGCCTTAAGAACAAGCTGGGTGATCTCTCGAATGCCTCCTCGGAGATCGAATATCACGATGCTTATGCGGAGCGGGTTGGAGAGGAGGGGCGCGGGGTGGCAACGATCATCCAGATGGTTCAGCATACCCGTCTGGACTGCATTGTCGGCTCTGCTGCTACTATGCGCGCCGCGCTGGCCGAGGCCATATGGCACACCAGCCATCGCACGGCGTTCCAGCGCAATCTGGCGGACCAGCCCGCGATGGCCGCTGTCCTTGCAGACCTTGCCGTGGAGAGCGAAGCGGCCACATCGCTTGCGTTCCGTGTCGCAGCCGCATTCGACCGTAAGGAACCGCTGGCCCGTCTGCTGACACCGATCGCCAAATACTGGGTCTGCAAACGCGCGCCGGGCATGGTGTACGAAGCGATGGAATGCCTTGGTGGTGGCGGCTATGTCGAGGACGGACCGATGCCGCGCCTTTTCCGGCAATCACCCCTAAACGCAATCTGGGAAGGCTCGGGCAACGTCATCGCGCTTGATGTCTTGCGAGCGATAACGCGCGAACCCGACTCGCTCGAATCTTTGCGGGAGTTTCTCGCAGAGGCACGCGGCAAACACCCCTTATACGACAACTGGATCGAGTCGCTCGATTTCAGCGATAGCGGTGAGCACCGCGCACGCAATATGGTCGAAAGGTTGGCGCTAGCAGCGCAGGCTGCGGCGCTGATTTGCGCTGAAAGCCCGATTGCCGAGGCATTTTGCCGGTTACGCCTTGTGAGCCCATCGCTGGCCTATGGCGGCTCGGACGCGGTTATCGACTCACGTGACATTATCGAGCGGGCAAAGCCAGCAATCGGCTGACGCAACAAGGCGCGATGGCCCGCGGCCGCTATTCATTCGCCAGCGCCGAAATCCGCCTCATGGCTTGCGTAAAGCGTTGCAGTGCATCAGACGTGCTGCCACGCGGCAGCATCGCTTCGATCAGGTAGAAGCCGTCCTCTTCTTCGACCGCTCTCTTCAGCGCCTCGGCGAGTTGGGAGCAGGCCTCAACCCGCTCTCCTTTCCCACCAAGCGATTGCGCCAAGTCTGCATAGTGAAAATCGGCGAGGTCGGTGTAAGCATCAGCTGCGGCAAAACTCCGGAGCATCCCCCAGCCCTGATTGTTGAGGACGATCACGATCGGTGACCATCCATAGCGTTGGCAGTTTCCGAGTTCCCAGCCGGTCATCTGGAATGCGCCATCCCCGACGAGCACGATCGGACGGCGGCCTGTGACAGCGTTGATGGCAAGCCCCGCGGGGACGCCTGTTCCCATCGAAGCATAGTATCCAGGCGCAACCAATTCGGTATCGGCGACTTCCAGGCCTATGAACAGGCAGTCTCCGACATCGGCGGCAATCGGCATGGGCCCATGAGTTTCGAACAGGTCGTTGATGCCGATGGCGATATGCGACGGTGCCAGCGGCGTCGCGTCATCGGGCAACCCAACCGCGTAGGATGCACCGCTCGCCGACTTGGCCGCTCCGATCGGCTCGGCGATTTCGGTCAACGCGTCGATCAGCGCTTCGAGTGTGACGTCCGGATAGATGTGATGAGCGAACACCACGGTGCGATCAAGCGCGCGGATCGATGCTCGCATATCGATCTCGCGTCCGGAAACGCCAAAATTCGTGTCGCAAACAATCACTCCGAGCATCAACAGGCAGTCCGCGCCTTCTATCGCTTCGGCGACGCCCGAGTTCCCGGCGGAGCCAAGATAGGTGCCGAGCAAAGGCAATTCCTCGCCTGCAAACAGCCCCCTGCCCATGAAGCTTGTTGCAACCGGAATGCACAAGGTCCGACATAGCTCGGCGATCCTGTCTTCGAGGTCGTATCGGCGCGCTTCAACGCCAACGAGGATTGCAGGGGACTCAGCCGCTCGGAGTTTGCCGATGATTTCGCGGGCGCAGGCGCGCGCACTATCAAGGTCAGGGGGCGGCAGATGCATTGAAGGCACTGAGGCGCATGGCATGTCGACGAGATCGCGAGGGAACTCGATATAGACCGGTCGCGACAGACTGATGGCGGTGTCGAGCACTCTTGCGATCCCTTGATGTGCGATCGCCGGGTCATCGAGAATGCATTGGGCACAGGTCAATTCTCGGAAGACTTCGAATTGGGAGTTCAGGCTCTTGACCTGATGGTGCAGGCCGAGCCCCAAGACCCCCTCCTGCGCGCCGGACGCTCCCGAAATGACCACCAGGGGCGATTTCTCGGCATAGGCCTGAGCCACGGCGTTCACCATGTTGAGAGCACCGGCACCGTAGGTGACAGCCGCAACGCCCAAACTGCTCCCGATCCGGCTGGCGGCATCCGCCGCATAGCCGACCGAGGGTTCGTGGCTCAGCGTGTGCAAGGGCAGAATGTCGGTCTCGGAGATGGCGCGGAAGAAGGGCAGGACAAAATCACCCGGAATTCCGAAAACCCGGTCCGCTCCGCGATCCTTGAGCGCCTTGAGCAAGGCCGTCGCCAGTGTCTCCGACAATCCGTTTCTCCGCAGGTCCAAGATGCGCGCCCGAAGCGCGAGGCATCGTCACATGTGCCGCGCGGATAGGTCAGCGATACGGCTGAGGCTTTGACCGAAGTCAAGAATGCGATCCTACCATGAGGGGCGTCACCCGGGCCTGATCTGGGGATCGCATGACTGTTCCTTGATGCCGCGAAACTCGCCCGAAACGCTCCATCGAGAAAATTTCATCGGTTTGACATTTATCAATCCAATCTTCCTATCTTGTGCCTAGGATTCCATAACTAACACTACATGTTGTGTCTAAGCCGCTCGCCAAGAGCTGGCTCGGATCAGGGAGAGAATGGAACCATGACGCTGAAACTGAAGAACGAAAGTGCTTGCGAAGCGCTTGCAGCGAATGATCGTTCGTATGGCCAAGTAGGCATTCGTGACGCACTCCGGGGTGGCCGCGAAATCAACTGCTCCGAAACCGTCGGTGAGTATATCTCGGGTGCCGACTGGCGGATCAAGGCCAACGCCAATGTCGGCTATTCGCACGCCGGCCTCATCAGCAACGTCGCGGGCAAGGTGATCGCCAATTTCTGGCTCGACGAGGTCTACGCGCCCGAGGAGGGCCTGGCGCACCGGCAGGGTGACATCCATATCCACGATCTCGACTGCCTGACCGGGTATTGCGCGGGGTGGTCGCTGCGCGCGCTGCTGAACGATGGGTTCAACGGTGTCGCCGGGCGCGTCTCGTCTCGCCCGCCACGCCATTTCCGCGAAGCGCTCGGCCAGATGAGCAACTTCCTCGGCATCCTGCAATCGGAATGGGCCGGCGCGCAGGCGTTTTCGAGTTTCGACACCTATCTGGCGCCCTACGTCTTCTACGATAATCTGACATTCGCTGAAGTGAAAAAGGCGATCCGGCAGTTCGTTTACAACCTCAATGTGCCGGCGCGCTGGGGTCAATCTCCGTTCACGAACATTACGCTCGACATCGCGGTGCCCGAAGACTTGCGCAGTCTCTATCCGACCTATCGGGACCTCCATCTTTTCGCCGGGATCGAGAATGACGTCCTGCTTGCCCGGGCACAGGCACGGGACATGGGATTGCGATCGCTGAAAGACATGACCTTCTCCCACTTCGCTGCGGAGATGGAGCTGATCAATCTCGCCTATTATGAAGTGATGACCGAAGGCGACGCGACCGGCCAACCCTTTACCTTCCCGATCCCAACCGTGAACATCACCGAGGATTTCGACTGGGACAGCAAGGTAGCCACCGCGATCTTCGAGAACGCGGCGAGGGTCGGGTCCTCCTATTTCCAGAACTTCATCGGCAGCCAGTATATCCGCGATCCGGAGACCGGGGAGCGACACCCCAACCCCGAAGCCTACTCGCCGGGCGCAGTGCGATCCATGTGCTGCCGCCTCCAGCTCGATCTGCGCGAACTGTTGAAACGCGGAAACGGCCTGTTCGGCTCGGCTGAAATGACCGGTTCGCTCGGCGTCGTTACCATCAACATGGCTGCGCTTGGCTATCGCTTCAAAGGCGATCTACCAGCCCTGATGGATGAGCTCGACCGGTTGATGGATATCGCGAAGTCAACGCTCGAGAAGAAGCGCGCTTTCGTCCAGCAGATGTACGATCGCGGATTGTACCCGTTCACCGCCCGTTACCTGCCGTTCCTGCGCAACCACTTTTCGACCATCGGGGTCAACGGGATGAACGAAATGGTGCGCAACTTCACCGGGGACGCCTCTGATCTAACCGAGCCGGACGGGATTCAGATGGCGCTGGATATCCTCGACCATATGCGTGCCAAGCTGGTCGGGTATCAGGAACTGACCGGCAATCTGTACAATCTCGAAGCCACTCCTGCAGAGGGCACCACCTATCGCTTTGCCAAGGAAGACCGAAAGCGGTTCCCCGACATCCTCCAGGCCGGCTGTGAGGAGAACATCTACTATACCAATTCGTCGCAGATCCCGGTCGATCACACCGACGATCCGTTCGAAGCCCTCGAGCTGCAGAATGACCTGCAATGCAAATATACCGGCGGTACGGTGCTTCATCTTTACATGAGCGAGAAACTGTCGAGTGCCGATGCCGCGCGCAACTTCCTGAAGAAGGTGCTGACCAATTATCGCGTGCCCTACGTCACGCTGACACCGGTCTTCTCGGTCTGCGACACGCATGGCTATCTACAGGGCGAGCAACCGGAATGCCCCGAATGCGGTGAAAGGACCAAGGTCTGGACCCGGGTGATGGGATACTTCCGACCGGTGGACAGCTTCAACAAAGGCAAGAGCGGCGAACACCGCGAGCGCCGCCATTTCACCGAGGATGCCGCGATGGTCGGCGACCTCTTTGCATCACCGCACTGAGATGGAATCGGTTGCAACATTGCCGGAGGGCAAACGGCACGTCGAAAGGCGTGCCACCGCCCCGTTTCACGGGCTGACCCCATTCACGATGCTGGATTTTCCGGACCGGGTCGCCTGTATCATCTGGGTTGCAGGCTGCAACATGCGTTGCGGATACTGCCACAACCCACAGATCGTGCTCGGACAGGGCAGCATGAGCGAGGAAAAGATTTTTGCGTTTCTCACCAGACGTCGGAGGTTGCTCGATGGCGTTGTGCTTTCCGGCGGGGAGGCGACGAGTTGGCGCGGGCTGTTCGATTTCGCGATGAAGGTCAAAGCGATGGGATTTGCCCTCAAGCTCGACACCAACGGCCTGCGTCCCGATGTGGTCGCCCGATTGCTCGAAGCGCGATTGCTCGACCGGATCGCGCTCGATTATAAGGCGCCGCCTTCCAAGTTTCAGCGTGTGACCGGCGTCAAAGCCTGGTCGCGCTTTTCATCGACGTTGGACATGCTGTGCGGCCAGAACGCGGTCCCCTTCGAGGTGCGCACGACCGTACACAGCGACTTGCTTGACGAAGAGGACGTGCTCACCATCGCCAGCGACCTTGCCGGTCGTGGCTATCGCAGTACCTATGCAATTCAGCAAGCGGTCTCCGGCGAAGTTCGGTCAACGCTTGGCGACCTTCCGGAAAACAAGCTCTCGATCAACCAGCTGAGGATGTCGGCGGAAAGCCAGATCACGCTTCGATTTCGTTAGCCGGCCCGAGTGACTTGAGAGGGAGCAATATGGTTTACTTCTACGCAGCTAAAGTATTCAAAGCGACTTCAGTCTGACTTTACCTAGGCGTGTCCAAGCCTGTCTTCGATCGCATCGCCTACCTGCTGAACCGCTTCCAACAAATGACCGTCATCGAGGTGGGCATATCGGGCCGTGGTCTGAACATTGGCATGGCCAAGCAGACGCCCGATCATTGGCAGCGTTTCCTTGTTCATCGCGGCATGGCTGGCAAAGGTATGGCGCAGGTCGTGGATACGAACGCCGGGTAGTCCTGCTTCGTCTCTGAGCCGGCGCCAGAACCCGTTCACGCAGCGAAGCGGCTTGCGGTAGCTGTAGTTCCAAAACAGGTACGGAATCCTCTCGAAGCGGGGGAGCGCGGCGATCACTTCACGGGCTGCCGAGCCGAGCCAAACCGTTCGTGGTCCGGTTTTGCTGTCGCGCAAGTGCAGGCGGTTACACTTGATGTCGGTCCATTCGAGCGTGAGGATTTCGCTCTTGCGACAGCCGGTCAGCAACAGGAGCGTGATGGCTGCACCCGCGCACTGCTTCGTGCGGTCGTCCGATGATCGAAGCTTCGCCAGTTCGGTTCCCAAGCGAGCGAGTTCTTCGTTCGTAAGGAAGCGCTCGCACTGGCGCTTGCGGTTGGGCCGCACGGAACGGCACGGATTGGTGTTTTCGAGCCGGTAGCCCCACTCTTCCGCCTTGTTCAGCATGTGCTTTAGGATTTCAAAGGTCCGGTTCGATGCTCCCGGCCCTGTCCGATTGTTGAGGTCCGCAAACCAGCTTGTGACATGACCCTCGTTCAGCTCGTCGATGTAGATACCGGTGAAGGCGTCATCGAGATAGCGGCGGCGATAGCCGGTGTGGGTTTCCAGGGTCGATGCCTTCCAGCGTGGTGCCCAGCGTTCACAATACTCGGTCAAGAAGTCGGCGAAGCTCGGCGCTGACCGGATGCGCTGGCGCTCAGTCGCCGGATCGCGACCGACCTGCGCGTAGGCAATAACCCGGCGCGCGACCATCTGGGCCTGGTAGCGAGTCAGGACCGATGCAGGCCCGATTGTCACGGTGCGCATACGGCCTGCCATGCGGGTCTGGACGATGTAGACGTTGCGACCGCTCGGATAGTGGCGAATGCCAAAGCCGTGCTCGACTCCGAGCCATGTTGTAGTGCGCGCCCTGCCTTTGGGAACGAGCTTGAAGTTGACAGTGGCACCGACTTCGGCAAGCGCTTGCTCGACGATCTTCTTGAGGCTGGCGGCGGTCATGGCCTGAGACCAATAGCTTGCGCCAGCGAGCCAGAAACTCGCTCGGCGGCTTCGCCGATCACGTCATCGGACAGGTGGGCATATTTGGCGGTCGTCTCGACCAGCTTGTGGCCCAGCAGCTTACCAATGGTCGATAGGGGAACGTTGCCCATGATCGCGGTCGAAGCGAAGCTGTGCCGCAGGTCGTGGATGCGGACGTCTGGCAATGCGCAACGACGCCGGAAGACGAACCACCACTGATCGAAGTTCAGCGGGCGTTTTCCAGTGCGGTTCGGAAAAACGAGATCGCTGTCATTGCGCCTCTCGATTCCCGAAAAAACGTCCTGCGCCTGTGAATTAAGCCAGATCACCTTGGGACCAGTCTTGCTGTCTGGCAGCACGAGCCGTGGCGGTTTCACCCACTCCCAGCGCAGGTTCTTGATCTCGCCAACGCGCGCGCCAGTGAACAAGAGCAAGCGAGCGATTGCGACCTCTGCTGGTCGGTCTGCCTCGGCCTCACGCAATGCCGCCCCGATCCGGCGATACTCGACTGGCGTCAAATAGCGTTCGACGCTTTGCCGCTTGTAGCGCGGCATGCCTCGGCAGGGGTTCGAACCTGGCCGACGCATCTTGAGCGCCTCGGCATATTTGAACAGCGCGGACAACACGGGCACGGCGCGATTGAACTTCACCTCGCTCTCTCCCGCGCATCCATCGCGCCAGCGGTGGATGTCAGGAGGGAGGATGTCCGCTACGCGCATGTCGCCAAACGTAGGTTTGATGGTGAGCCGCCACGCGCCCCAGTTCCGCTTGGTAGTCGATGGCTTCCAGACGCGCGAAAGATCGTCCCAATATGTCTCGACGAAATCGGTCATCGTCGGGGTGGCTTTGACCACTACGCGTTGGGGCAATCCGTCGAGCGCGGCTTCGGCAAGGAAGCGGCGAGCCTGCGCCCTCGCCAGCCCCGCCTCAAGTTCGTCGGCCCGGCCAAGGGTGATGCGCCGATGCTTCCCGCGGTGGCGCAAGCGAACGAACCAGAAGTAGTTCCCGCTCGGCCTTACGCGGAGCCCAAAGCCTGCAAGCTCGGTGTCCCAGATGCAGTATTCGCGCTCGCGCAGCGGCAGCTTGCGGCGGGCAAAATTGCCATCGAGAAGCGCTCTGCGCGCAGACCTTCGACGTTTGGGGACCATATGGCATTCGCCCTCATGCAAACTGCCCCCAGAACCCTTGGAAATACTGTCATTTGCGGGGACCGGGCGGCATTCAACAGCGCCCTCTCTGTCGAGCACTTTGAGCGTTTCGCGCACTGATTTTATTGCACTTTTTCCCAAAACACAGCAGTGCTACTGCGTACGGTGTGCCAATTCTGTTCCCCATTGCGCGGCGAAATCCGGTGATCATGGTCGCTCCTTTCTCGAAGGCATTTTCCAACTGAACCCTCGGAGGCGCGAGCATCCAGTTCGCGGTCGTAATCCTGCTTGATCTGCAACTGAATGAATACCACGCACAAGGACCGCACCCCCGCAAAGGCTGCGGCAAAGGAGCGCGTGCGGTGCCCGGGACCGGGGCCTGTCGGTTCCCGCGGCACCGCGCCGGTCCGACCCGCTGCCGCTCGGGAGTGCGCGCGGGGCCCAGAACAAAAATGGCCGCGCCCGCAGGAGCACCGCCGAAGGCGGGGCGGGACCGAGCGCGTCCCCAGCCCCGCTCCACTTTTCGTCCCGCTCCAGTGCCAGCGAACACGAAAAAGGGGCAGGAACCGTCACCGGCTCCTGCCCTCGTTTGGTCGTCAGTATTCGTCCAGCAAGGCCCCATGGACCGTGTGCACCACGCGGCTGGCGAGATGCGCAGGCAGTGCGTTGTAGTCACCCTCGTCCAGGGCGAAGTAGCCCAGGTCTTCATCTTCCACCACGTGCTGGTCGAAGAAACTGTGCAGGGCGCGCCTTTCGGCAACTGCAAGCGCTTCGAAATAGCTGTGCGCGTTCGTGTCCAAGGTGCTGAGTGCAGTCATGATATCCTCCTGAAACCTGTCGCTGAGACGACAGGAAACAGGCGGAGGGGCATGGGGCCGGCGGGTCAGGGATCGCCCCGAGGGCGACCGCGAAGCGGCGGTGGGGGCAACGATTTTGTCGGACCGGAGCAAAGCGCAGGGGAGGCAAAATGGTGGGGCCCCGCCGTCCTTGACGCGCCGGCCCTATACCCATCACCCTTGGAACTCGGTGAGCCAGCCCCCTCCCCCGCTCCGTTACGTAGTGCAAGGGACGACCCGCGCGATTGGACTTTCCTACAGGCTGTGCCCGGGTGCATGTTGATCGAAGGGAGGATCCACCGAGGGGTGCAGGAAAGGAACCCCGATGCCAACCAAACGAAGCGCTGTCGCAGCACTCCGGAAACTCGAGGCCGACCGGCTGGCACTTGCCGAGCGCCAGAAACAACTTGAGGAGCAAGCCGCCCTAGAACTGGGCCGCATCATATTGGGAACAGGACTTGAGACCTTCTCGAAGAAGGCGCTCGCAAGAGTTGCCGGAGAACTTGGAAAGCTCGGCGAAGAAGCATCTCTGCAGAGGCTGCTTCCACCGGCTCGCTCATCTTCTCCTACCGAACAGTGAACCGGAGAGTAGGAACAGTAAGAAGGGGCCCTGTCCGGTAGGACAGGACCCCTTCGGGAGGGAGACCGACGGGAGAGTTCAGTCGATCTCGGGAGCGTCGGTGTTGTCGTTGTCGTCACTCGAGCCGTTACCTCGGGAGAGGAAGTCGACCTTGTCGGCGAGGATCTCGGTACCGTAGCGCGTGACCCCGTCCTTGTCCTCCCACTGGGTGTAGTGGATGCGGCCTTGGACGCTGATCAGTTGGCCCTTTGAGCAGTACTGCCCGACGGTCTTGGCGAGGCCGTTGAAGCAGGTCACCCGGTGGAACTCACTTTCCTTGGCGGTGTAGCCGTTCTCGTCCTTGTAGGTCTTGCCGTCCTTGTCGCGTGCGGGGCGATCGGTGACGACGGTGATCCCGGTGACGTTGGTGCCGCCCTTGGTCTCGCGGGTGTCGGGATCGCGAGCGATGCGGCCAGTGAGGATTGCAATATTGGTCATGGGTGTATTCCTTCGGTTCCTCAAACCGGAGACCATCTCCGGCTTGCGAACATCCAGAAGAAGCAGGACATGGGAGGACTGCACCGCAGGCCTGAAGGGCCGAAGGGGAACCTGTTCATGACGGGTGGTGCGGGCAGGCAGCGCAGCTGCCAACACGGCCGGCAAGGAACGGGTTGCTGTCCTCAGCTGACCTGATTCAGGACTGTTCGCGAAGAAAGCCGGATGGGTATCGGGTGCGGGCCTGAAGGTGCCAATACCCTGCTGCAATCAGCCTGCTCCATCGCCTTCCGATGCCGCCAGGAGATCCATGAAGTTGCGGGCTGCTTCCCGGTCTTCCTCGTTTTCGAACGCAACGTCGAGATCGGGGGCAGACCCAAACATGTGCAGGAACGACCACAGTGCAAAGCGCTTGCCCCGGTCGTCCTCAAGGCCGAGATCGACCCGGCAATGCTCAATGCCGGCTGCAAAGGTGTCGGGAGAAACCCCGGAGAGGTCGGTGGTGGCAAAGTAGCGCTGCAGCAGATCGTCAAGTTGCATGACCGGTCCATAGTCGGGTCGATGCCGGATGCACATGCAGACGTTTACGATGCTGATGATGAATGCCCACTCAGGACCCGGGAGAGGTGCCCAAGAGGCCGCGGCGATCGACCACCGTGATCCGGCGTGCCTTGGCATCGATGACGAGCCGTTCGGTCACGCCATTTCCCGGAAAGGCGACGACGTAACGCGGATTGAGCGCAAGCATTTGCTCGTTGCGCTTGAAGCCGGCGCGGGCACCAAGCCGACGATCGAGCGAATAGGTCAGCTGCTGCACCTCGCGGCGCTCGGCCCAGCTCGCTGCGAGGCGATCTGCACCCTTGCCATCGCCGCCATGGACCAGGAAGAGATCTGGAACCGCATCGCGAACCTTGTCCAGCGTTGCCCAGATATTGTCAGCATATCGCTTCGCATCCTCGGCGCTCTCGAAGCTCTGGCGACCACCGGCGAAGAGGACCGGAATTCCTTCCGGAATCAGAGCGTGACGCCGCTTCTCAGCACGTGCGCGGAGGAAATCGCGGGCATCGATAACAGCCGACGTGAGATGGCGCGAATGGCTCGCACGCGAGCCGGAAACGGGCTTCCACGAGGAACCGGTCTCGTCGCGGTAAAGTGCTGCCGCCGCCTCGCGCATCTGCTCAAAGGCAAGCATGCTGGCTTCGGCAGCCTGCGCACGCTCAACCTGCTCTTCAAGATTGCTCGAATGCACTTCGGACCCGTCGGCTGATGCGAGGAGGACCCGGATCTCGTCGCCGGCCCGGTCAAGTTGAGCCGACTTGCGGCTGGCTGCGCGGTGAAAGAGATTGACCACGCCCCAGGCAATATCCTCGGCATCTGCTTCCAGGGCCGTGTCGGAAAACATCGCGAAGAGGTCGGACCATACGGCACCAAGCGTCTGGTCGATCGCATCCTCGCAGGGAAAGTCGGTCTCGTTGAAGGGGGCTGGCCTGATGCTGAGGCCTGAAAGGTCGAGGCCGCTCAACTGGTCGATGAAGCTGTCGTACATGGGGTGTCTCCTGATCGCGGGGACAAGGAGAGGAGGCACCATTGCCTCGGCCCTGTCCGCCGGAGCCCGATCAGGGCCGGGAAAAGGGGCGAGACGCACCGCGTAGCGGGAAACCTGCGGCCCTAGGCTGGCGCGGGCAACACGGGCCGACGGGCCGCAGGTTGCGGCGCGCTCCGACCGGCCCAAGGGCCTTTCCCGGCGGGCAGGGATGAGGCAGGATCAGGGCACGGTGTCGCAAGCAGATCGGGAGCGCTCGAAGATCGCTTCGCCATTCGAGAACCGACCGACCAAGCGCAGCTCACCGAACAGGTCGATGAACCGTCCCGACACCTGGCCGAGCCAGTGCCGTGCCCTTGCCCTTCGCGGGTTGTAGAAATCGGCTTCCCAGTAGCGAGCGTCATCGCGCTCTACGAGCCAGATCGCCGCGAGACCGCAATAGGTCGATATGCCGCAATCGGCGAAGGCGTTTCGCAGGAGGATGCGATCCTCGCGGCCGCGCCATCCATCGAAGCGTTCAAAGGAAGGAAAGGCCGCCTTCGTGGTATAGATGATCTCGTCGACGAGGCACTCGTAGGCCCAGTCGACATCTTCGTCTTCGCCATCATAAAGCAGGCGAAAGGCTACCACGGAGCCGGTCGGATAGCTGACTGAACGTCCCATCTCTCTGCTCCTCAGGCTGCATCAGCGAGATTGATGTCGGGCTTGCTTTCGTGGGATTGGCAACCACCCAGTTTGAGCAGCAGGCTTGCCGCTTCCTCGGCCTTGGCCGCAGCAGTGAGGATCGCGCGCTCGTCCGATTTGAGGATCTTGAGCCAAGATGCGATGTAGCTGGCGTGATGGTCGAGGTGGGTGACCGGAAGACCCAGTTCGGCTCCGAGGATTGCCGACGAGAGTTCGGCGATCAGTTCTTCGGCAGCATAGGCGTCGCTGCCAAAGCGGTTCTTGAGATCGCGATCGAGCCGCGAGGAATGTCCCGTCCAGTGCGACAGCTCGTGCGCGAGCGTCGCGTAATAGTGGTCATACGCTTCGAACAGTTCGGTTGGCGGCATGGTGACCCGGTCGCGCATCGGCTCGTAGTAGGCATGAGCACCATGATGCCGCAGGTCTGCGCCAATATGGGCAAAGAAGGCATCGAGCCGGTCTTCGCCTCCTTCGGGATCAAGCGCAGCAATGAATGGCTTGGGATGATAGAACTCGGGGAGGCCATCGCACTGGTCAGCGTTGAACACGGCATAGGCCTTAAGCACGCGCCGGTTTTCGGTGTCGGCCTCGCCTTCGGCGTTTTCGACCTCCTTGGTGTAGCTCTTGTAGAAGATTGCGATGGTCGATTTCTCGCCCTTGCGGACCTGTCCACCAAGCTTATGGCACTGGCGGTAGGTGATCCAGTATGGCGAAGTGTAGCCACAGCCATCGGCCACCATCCACAGCCAGAAGGTATTCATTCCGCGATAGGGCGTTCCGCAAGAACGCAAAGGACGGGAGACTGGCACGCCGCGCCACGGCTTTACCCACGGCTTTGTCCCTTGCTCGAGCTTTTCGATGATGGCCGCGGTAATGCGCTGGGCTGGCGAAGCAGAGGCAGTGCGGCGGGATTTGGTCATGGGAGTTCTCCTGAACGCCGGGACGGGCATGTCCCGGTTCAGGAAAAGCAAAGCTCTCTCCCCTCTCGTTTAATGATTACGGCTATGCGTCCTCATTGAACATTAGAGGGATGCGTAAAGGTCAACCAAGAATGATCTTCGCTTTCGTTGCAGCTATGTCCGCTACTTGTGATGGCTTCGACGATCGCGCCCACTACTTGGTCCAGAAAATCCTGGGTCGGCTTCATTCACCGCCGCCGACTTCGTGATGGAAATCGAGGGTTCTCCCACACGTCAAATGCATCGGAAATCCCACCCTCGCCATCTTCCTCTTCGTCCTGATCAGTATGAATGAGCAACGTCATCATCCATCCGTTGTGCAGGCGATAAGCTTGTTCCTGCAGGGATGGGTGAGGACCTTCTGTCGAAAGAGCGAGCCACACTCCGGCGCTCACGTCATCCCAATCGGATTGCTGACCATTGGACAGGCGCGCGGCGAGTGAAGGTGTGGGCAGCCGGGTCCCGATCCGAACATCAATGAAAGGAAAACGGCTGGGCTTGTAGATTCGCCGGACGACATCATCCTTCGAAATGATAACCGCGCAAACGGCATCATTGTACTGCACATATTGAAGAGCGGTCGCTTCGTTACTCATATTGTAGCGCGTGGCCAGCGTGAACACATGCTCCAGCGCTGGTGTCCCCAGATTGCGCATATCGGGTTTGAAGTGCGCGAGCGGCATGAGCATGCCCGCACTGAACCGATTTGCCTCCAACTCCATCCGCCGCGCACGATTGTCACGGTCCGCCTCACGGATCGCCATATCGGCTTTCGAGCATGTGAACTGACCGGCGCGCGCGGGCTGGTGCGCGATAATAAGATAATGTCCGAGTTCGTGCCCGATAGTGAAGCGCTGGCGCTGCACCGAGCCCTTGCTGTTGACCAGGATGACGCCACTCGCGCGTTCGGGCTGTGTAACAAGTCCACCTTCGAAGCTGGCTGTTTCCAGCCGATGGATATCGGTGATGCCGACCGCCTCGGCCAATTCCTCAATCGGCACCGGGATCGGCATGTCGGGCACCTGCCGCATGATTTCAGCGATGATCTTTTCCGGCGAACCGCAGTCCGCGAGTTCGATCCGATCAATCTCCATCCTACCCCCGGTTCGGCGCTTCTGCATCCCTTTGATAATGTCTTCGATCAGCTCGCGCTCCTTCGTATCGAGCGATTTCAGGTCGCGATACATGACGAGCAATTGTTCTTCGTCGCTGCCTTCGTCGGGAGCCTCTCCAACAAGGCTGGCAATCGAAACGCCGAAATGATCGGCGAGCTTCCGGACGAGCTCGATCGACGGATTCTTGGCGGTGCCCTTCTCCAGTTCCCAGACGTGCGCTTTCGATGCGCCGATGGCGTCCGCGACATCCTGAAGCGACTGTCGCTTTGCAGTGCGAAGTTTCTGAAGCTTCGTCGCCAAGGACATTGACCGATTTCCTTTCACGCATCCTATCATGCGGACACCCTCATAGGAATCAACAATCGTTCGGTCAAACGAACGTTTTCGTCCGGTCAGTTGACCTAGAGCGTCGTTCGGTATATCTTACGATTTTGTCGGGCCAATCAGACAAGGAATCGCTCATGAGTCGTAACCAGCATATTACACCCCACCGTCGTGGCTGGGCCGTTCAGCCGGCCGGAGGCCAGCGTGCGTCGTCCGTTCACCGGACACAGGCTGAGGCGATTGCCCGCGGTCGCGAGATCGCCCGCAATCAGGAATCCGAACTTCTCATCCATGGCCGCAACGGCCGAATTCGCGCGCGTGACAGTCATGGCCGCGACGAATTCCCGCCCGAAGGCTGAACCAAGGGAGCCCTGAAATGACGTACCAGAAGCCGATCTTGCCGCCTTCGGCCGCCGATGCTCTCCTGATGGACGTCGCGCGCCGCATCCAGCTCTCGCCCACCAAGCATGACGAAGCCGAACAGCATTATCAGGCGCTCTGCGCCCATGTGGATCGGCCCGACAGCCCGCTCCACGGGAAGGTGATCGCCTGCTATCCGGGCGGTAGTTTCGCGACCGGAACCGCGATCGCATCGCGCGTCTCGAAAGATCAGCACGATGTCGACGTCGTGATCGAACTCGATATTTCGCCGTTCAGTGAGCCGTCGGGCGTGCTGGCGACCCTTTTCGTTGCGATCAACGGTGAGGAAGGCAGCCGTTATCATGGGCGGGTGACCCTCAACAGCCGCTGCGTCACCGTAACCTATGAAGACGGCACACGCGTCGATCTCATGCCGATCGCCCGGCTCGACCAAACGCCCCTGAAGGCTGGCCATCTTTTTCACTGGCGCCAAGAGACCGCCGAAACCTACCACAAGACGGTCAATCCTTGGGGCTTCGCCGATTATTTCAATCGTGAGGTGGCGTTCGATCCGGTTTTCGCGACGATGTTCGACGCCCGTCGCCAGATATCGGATGGCGTGGTCGCGAAGGCCGAAACCGACCCGCTACCCGGTCGCGTTCCGCTCTCGGAAAAATCCTCGCGCGTCGTGGCGCTCCAGTTGCTGAAGCGGAATCGCGATGTCCGCTACCGCTCGCGCGATGGTCGGAAGCCGCCGTCGGTAGTGCTCGCGGCTATGGCTCTGGATAGCGGTCCGGCGCAGTCCGGGCTGGTTGACGAGGTCGTCAATATTGCCTCGCACATCAGTGGCCAGCTTCAGGATCACGTTCGCCGGTTTGACACCTTGGTCGTACGCAACCCCTCCTTCCCGGAGGATATCTTCACAGATCGATGGCCTAGGGAGGTCGCCGCGCAGAACGTTTATATGCGTGATCTCGATCATCTGCAGCGGCAGCTTGGTCGCCTTCGCAGCGACAACGCAAATCTGACCGAAATGCGGACCATCCTCGATGACCTGTTTGGCGAGACGGCGGCGGGCTTCGCGGTCGAACGCTTTCTCGATGCAAGCCGGCGCGAAGCCGAACGCGGCGCGATGCGCTTCGGAACGACCGGACGCATCCTTACCGGCGCGCCCGCCATCATCGGCGCTGCGACCAGCACAGCCGCGCGCGCCAGTACCAACATGGGTGGCGGATGCATCCCGGACTGATCAGCATCGAGAATCAGATTGCCGCGATGGCCGAGCGCTGGCCCGGCTTCAAGGTCATCGAGCGCGCCGATCGATACGCTGTCTGGCAGGGACGTCTGCAACCTCTCCAGCGCTTTTACACGGTTCGGATCGGCTATCGTGTGCCGTTGGCGATCGAGGCCTTCTCGCTGCTGCAGGTTCAACCGCGCGTTCAGATTCTCGATCCCGTTCTCGAACGGCATTCAGACTATGAGGAAGGCCCTGTCCCCCACGTCTATGTGAACCGCGACGAACCAAGGCTGCCTTATCTCTGCCTGTTCGACGCCTATAATCGCGAGTGGACTCCGAGCGATCTGCTCGCCGAGACGACGGTGCCGTGGAGTTCGCGCTACCTCTTCTTCTATGAGGGTTGGCTCGCGACTAAGTCATGGCGCGGCGGCGGTCGGCACCCGACACGAGAGGAGCAAGATGGCATTGCAAACAAAAAGGCCATCGCGGCGGTCTGACGGCACATTAGTCGAGCAGCGGGTGCAATTGCCCTGGCCTACCGACAAGCCCTTCCGCATTCTCTCGATCGACGGCGGCGGGATTCGCGGCATCCTGCCGGCTGCTCTTTTGGCAGAGTTTGAATCTCGCCACTTGGATGGCCGCTCGGCAGGCGAATATTTCGACCTAATCGCCGGGACGTCTACAGGTGGTATCATTGCCCTCGGCCTGTCAATTGGAATGCGCGCAAGCGAAATCCTCAAGCTCTACCTCGATCATGGCGAAGCAATATTTCCGCCAATCCGCCCCCTTTTAGCAGGCTTAAATCGGGCCTTCGCTTTTTCCATTCGTTGACTCGCTACCAGTATGAGCGTGGTCCACTCGAACGCGAGCTACGCAAGCTGTTCGGCGAGCGGCAAATCGGCGATGCGCACTGCCGTTTGTGCATACCGGCATTCGATGGCTTCACCGAGGTCCACATCTTCAAGACACCGCACCACCCCGACTTCAAACTCGACTGGCGCGAGGAAATGGTGACAGCCGCACTCGCAACCTCCGCGGCGCCGACTTTCTTCTCCGTCTATAGGAATGGGGAGCGGCGCTTTGCCGACGGAGGCGTCTGGGCGAACAATCCTGTTATGGTTGCGCTAGTCGATGCGCTAAGCTGCCATGATCTCAATCGGCGCCAAGTCCAGATTCTGTCGCTCGGCTGTGGCGAGTCCGAGATGCTTATCTCAGATGATCAGGTCCGGCTCGGCGGACTATGGCACTGGAAAGAGGTCATCTCGTCGGCAATGCGGCTTGCTAGCCAGAACGCGCTTGGTCAAGCAGGACTTCTCATTGGTCGCGACCAACTCGTGAGAATTGACGCGCCCCTGATGCCTGATAACCCCATCGAGCTCGACGATTATTATCGCGCCAAACAAGTTCTGCTTCCACTTGCTGCGCCCTTGGCGAGCACTTTTGACGAGGTTGTTAGCCAGCGCTTTTTCGCAGTGCCTGTCGATCCTTATGAAGCATTTCATGGCTCGCGAGCGGGCTAATGGCCGACTATTCGGTGAGCGAAGCCGAAGCTGACCGAGGGCTTCCAGCCCAAATGCGGCTCAGATTTTAACATCCAGATGGCGGCCCGTCCCGAGAGGGACGGACCGCCTGCCGAGTGACCTGGACCTGTCAGGAGGGGTCAGGCTGCCTGCTCGGCAATCTCGTCAGTTCCTTCGGCGTTGACCGCCTCGTCTCCGTCGTGGTCGGCCAATTCGACTTCTTCAGAATCGTTGAACCGCATGATCGGCGGAACCCAAGCCTGCGCCCGTTCCTTGACCTCGGGCTCGCCAATGAAGTTGCCCGAGAAGATGCGTTCGGCAGCGCTCGCAAGCTCAGCCTTCTTCGATGCGGCATAACGACTGACCAGTTCGGGACCGCCGGCGGCGTCGAGCGCTTCGAGCGTGCGCGCCTTAGCCACCCGGTCGAAGTAGTTTTTCGCCGTGGGACGCCACCAATGCGCGGTCTCGATTTCGAGGAGCGAGCCGAGTGCCTCGTGCATCGGCACCGATCGTTCGCCTTCGCAGGCAAGGCTGGCAACCAGAGTGCGCGAGACGACATGGCCAAGCCATGCTGAGCGCGCCTCGTCGGAAAGCGCTCGGAATTTCGCGAACCGCTCGACATCGCTTTCACCCGCACGCCAGTTTTCATCGAGCGACCCGGCGAACTCGGCAAGCGCGGCACTCGCCGGCGCATCCTTCGCCTCGAACCCGGTGATAGGCCCGGACGCGACCGAGCCAACGAGGGTCGACGCTTTCTTGGCGCGCCAGTCGTGCCCATCGGCATCGGCGAGCGTGAAGACCATGAAGTCGAGCGCTAGTGCCGGGTCGTTGGCGAGATGGATTGCCAGGATGTCGCGGCGCTGCATTGCGAGTTCGTCGAGCAGGCGCTGGGAAAGCGAGCTCCCCTTGGGCTTAGCCGCACCGCTCTCTTCAATGGCCTCGACCACGCCTTCGTCAGCGATGACCTCGGTCTCGGTGTAGAACTGCGGGACCAGGGTCGGCTCGCCATTGCGCGAGAGGACGAGGAAGGCGCCGGCCTCCGGTTTCAGTTCGTCGGCGAGTACCGGCGGCCGGTCATTGAGCACGCGCATGGCACGGTCGATCACCACTAGTTCCTTCTCGGCCTTGGCGACCTCGTCCTCGTCGCTGTCCTCGTCTTCGAGCACAGCGGCGACGCGGTCGTAGTCGGCCTCGAGCTCGCCGAGTTCCTGAGCTTCCTGTTCGGTCATCGGCGCAGGGTCGCAAGGCAGACGGCTCAGACCTTCGACGAGGTCATGGCTGACGTAGTTGCCAAGGGTCGGGCGCACCCAGGCAAGGCCATATTCGAGCGCGGCCTTTTCTGCGGCTTCGTCCATGGCCTTGTGCGCGAGGTCCTCGAGCAGCGCGACATCGATCCAGCTCTCGCTGGCATCATCGTCGAACAGTTCGCGCTCGATCCGACCACCTGCGTCGAGATAGGCATCGCGTCCGACTAGCACAGCTCGCGGATCGGAACCGCGCACCGTGGCATCGAGCACCATGCGGCGGATCGTGTCGGGCGTGATCTGGTACCAGGCGTGCTGCAGCTCAGCATAGACATGCGCCTGGCGCTCGACGTCGGAAATCGCGCCGTAGGCCTTGGCCATGTCGAGCGTGATCGTGCCTTCGGCGAGCGCTTCGAAGACGCAAGGCGCGAGACTTGCCAGGCGCAGACGCCCTTCGACGAACCGGACGGTGAGGCCGAAGCGGCGCGCCACGTCTTCGGTGGTAGCCCCTGCCTCGATGATGGAGGCGAAGGCCTGCGCCTCGTCGGCGGGGTTCATCGCGAGGCGCTGGAAGTTCTCAGCAAGACTGGCTTCGCGCACTTCGCTTTCTTCGCCTTCGATGACGAGGCAGGTGACCTCGTGGTTCTCGGGCAAGGTGCCCTCTTCGGCCAGCGCCTGCAGCGCGGTGAGACGGCGACCGCCGGCCTCGACTTCGAACTTGCCGCGCTTTCCTTTGCGCACGACGAGGTTCTGCAGCAGGCCGCGCGCAGCAATGTCTGCCCGCAGCTGGAGGTCGGCCAGCACGTCGCTCGACTTGCGAACGTTGCGCGGGCTCGGGACGAGCTTCTTCAAGGGAATCGACTGGATCATAGGTGTTCTCCTGATGGATTGAAGGCGCAGGTGAGGATCACGAGGCCCACAAGCCCAAAGGGCTCCCTCCACTCTCATTCTGAGAATGGGGTCTGCCCGAGGGATCAGGCGGCAAGCGCGGGAAGGATCAAAGAGGCTTTCGACACCGGGACGAACAGCCGCGTGCGGTAGCGGATGATCTCGGTGAAGCAGCCCTTGTTCTTGTACCAGTCGAGCCGGTCGGGCGAGAACCCGGTCAGTTCAAGGCGCTGTTCGCCGCCGACCAGCGAGCGCTTCACAGTCAGGGAGTCGTGGCTTGCGAGGCACAGCGGTTTGCCGCTGGCGAGGACGAGGTCGCCGATCTGCTCTGCCGATGGTCCGGTAACCCCGGAAAGGCCAAAGGTATCGGCGATTGCAGCGAGATCGACATCGAGCACTTCGCGGCCGATGATCGACTGGCCGTCCTCGGCAACGAGCCGGGTGACGCGGACATGATCGCCGGGGAGGCGCTTCCAGACCGGGAGCAGCAGTCCGGTGGCGAGATGGACGCGCTCGGTAACCGGTGATTTGGCCGCCTCTTCTTCCTCGGTCCTCCAGGCGCTGGTGAACGCAGTGACGCCAATTTCTTCCCAGTGGCTCTCACCGAGTGCCTCAAGTGTCCAGTTCGCGGACTTGAGCGGTCGCAGAAGGCGCCGACGTTCGATCACGGCCCCGTCGTCAGCGATAAGGCGCCGGGCAGGAACCGAGAGGGCGACCTTGCCCGAGCGCGTATTGCGCATCGGGATAGCGTGCGGGCTGCCGATCTCGTGCATCCGCACCAGGCGCTGCAATCGCAGAGGCCGAAGGTGCCTCGTCATTTCGAGCGAGACGAGACGGGTCTCGGCTCCGGTCACGGGATCGGTGCGCAGGAGTTCATCTGCCAGGACATTGAAACGATCAACCCTGACGGTTTCCAGTCCCTGGTCGAGCGTTCCGGCCTCGCGCGCGGCTTCGATCCGCGCTTCGACGAGACCAAGGTATTCATCAAATATGGCGTTCTGGAGCGCGATCGGCAGCGCGAGAATGCGGTTGAGCCAACGCTGAATCGTCGGGAGATTGTCGGTCAGCCCGCCATCGGGGTTTTCGAGCCGGAGACCCGTACGCTCGACAAAATTCCCGAAACTCGTGGCTTCGAGCTTGCCGTCATAGAGCAGCTGGAACCAGCGGCTGAGCGCGTCGCGCGCATAGTCGCTTTCGAGATTGTCGGCCGGGTCGAACAGGTTCTGACCGCCCGTCTGGCGCTGGCCGCGCGTCAGCGCGCCCAATGCGTCGAGCCTTCGCGCAATGGTTGAGATGAATCGGCGTTCGCCCTTTACGTCGGTGGTTACCGGCCGAAACAGCGGGGCCGAGGCCTGGTTGGTGCGGTTGGTACGACCAAGACCCTGGATGGCGTTGTCCGCGCGCCAGCCCGGCTCGAGCAGGAAATGAACCCTGCGCTGCTGGTTTCGGCAGCCGAGGTCGGCATGATAGGATCGCCCCGTGCCGCCCGCATCCGAGAAGACCAGGATGCGCTTGATCCCTTCCATGAAGCTTTGGGCTTCGGCGACATTGGCGCTGGGGCTACGCCGTTCGAGGCGCTGCTCACCATCGCGGCCCAGTACAAGCCTGCGGGTCCGGCCCGTGACTTCGGCCACGGCGTCGGTTCCGAAATGTTCGATAATCGCATCGAGCGCAGTGGCGATGGGCGGCAGTGCGCAAAGCTGTTCGATCAGCGCATCGCGCACAGCAATGGCGCGCGGGCAGAAAACGGGATTGCCCTCTCCGTCGCTCATCGCCTCGGAGCGAAGATTGCCGTCCTCGTCGGCGAATACCTGCATCAATCGTATCGGGAAGCTCTTCGTAAGGTAGTCGATGACGTATTCACGCGGGGACAGATCGATATCGAGAGCTTCGCGTTCTTCCACGGTAAGGTCGGCAAGGCGCCGGTCGAGCATGGCCTCGGCGGTCGAGACCAGCTGCACGACAACCGAATTCTCTTCGCCAAGCGCTACTTCCATCGCGGGGATCAGGCTCGGCAATTTCATCGAAAGCAGGAGCTGGGCAAAGAAGCGCTGCTTGGTGCCTTCGAAGATCGATAGCGCCGCAGCCTTGGCATTGCGGTTGAGCGTGTCGCCGCTGTCCTCGTCGACCACGCGGGTTGCTTCGAGCGCAGCTTCGAGGTTGCGGTGGATGATCGCCCAGGCATCAGCATAGGCATCGTAGATCCGTACCTGTGCTTCGGTCAGGCTATGTTCGAGGATGTCGTACTCGACCCCGGCGAAGGACAGCGCACGGGCAAGATAGAGGCCCTGGGCCTTGAGATCACGGGCGACGAGCTCCATCGCCGCGACGCCGCCAGCGCGGATCTCGGTCATGAATGCCTCGTGGGTCGGAAAAGCGGTCTCGGGTCCCCAAAGGCCGAGGCGGGAAGTGTAACCGAGGTTGGCGATATCCGAAGCGCCAGTGGCAGACGCGTAAAGCACGCGGGCGCGCGGCAAGTGGTTCTGCAGCCTGACGCCCGCCATCCCTTGTTCAGAGCCCTTGACCTTGCCGCGGATTGAAGAGCCCCCGAGCGCATTAGCCATCGCATGGGCTTCGTCGAAAGCGATCACGCCGTCGAAATCCTCGCCCGCCCAGGCAAGGATCTGGTCGAGCCGCGTATCCTCGGCGCGGCCCGAGCGCAGCGTCGGATAGGTGACGAAGAGAATGCCTTCGGACATCGTTACGGGCTGGCCGAGTTTCCAGCGCGAGAGCGGCTGGAGATCGAGCGGTAGTCCGCCAAGCGCTTCCCAGTCGCGGCGTGCATCTTCGAGCAGCGCCTCGTTCTTGGTGATCCAGACATGCCGGCGCTCGCCTGCGAGCCAGCGGTCCATGATGACCGCTGCGATCTGCCGTCCCTTGCCCGCTCCGGTCCCGTCGCCAAGGAAGAAGCCCTGCCGGTAGGTGTGCCCATCTTCGGACAGCTCCAGCGAGGTGGCTTCCTGGCTGACCTTGAACTGACCTGGAAGATCACGCGAAAATGCCTGGGCAGCGTAAACGAGTGTCTCGCATTGCGCTTCGGACAGCAGGCCATCGGCCTGCCAACCTGCGGGAAGGCGCGGGCAAACATCGGGCTGCGGTGCCGCGACCGAACCCATGGCGACCGATTCCACGAGCGGGGTGGGATGGACCGGCGCATCTTCGAAGGCGATGCGGCTGGGCCGGTAAGGCAGGTAGATGCCTGCCTGTTCGGGCACAGGCGCGGGGTCGGCGAGGACCGAATAGGCAAGGTCGATCGCATTCGCGCTGGCTGCTGGTGTCGCGGCGAACGGCGCCACCGGCCGAACCGGCGCGCTTTGGGTCGAAGTCTTGCAAACGAGGCGCACTGGCTTGCCGACTGGCAGGCGATGGATGTTGGCGGATGTCTGCGCACGGGGCGGAAGCGCAGTGATAAGCTCGTGGAGCGCGATCAGGTCGGCAGTATCTCCGGTGATCGCGGGCGAAGCCGCAGTCGGCGTCTTGTCGAACACGACCAGTCGAACGGCAATCCCCGTCCCTGTCCGGCGAAACATCTGCTCCAAGCGGACATTGAGCACGAGCGACGTTTCGTCCTGTGCTTTGGCGAAAGCGGAAGCATCGAAGCCTTCGGGCATGATGGCGACTATCCTCGCCCCATTTGCAGCCACTCGGATCGCACCGCGCAGGTGACGCATGGCGGTCTCACCGTCCTTGCCGCGTTCCTGGCTGCGGGCGAATGGCGGGTTCATCAGCACGACCGACGGAACAGGGCCGCGCACCAGGTCGGCGATCAGCTCCCCGTCATACGTGGTGATCGCGGCTGCGGGGAAGATGTGGCCGAGGCAGTCTCGTCTTGCCGGATCGATCTCGTTGAGGAGCAGCGAAGCGTTCTGGACGCTGCCCCAAAGCGCAAGGGCGCCATTACCGGCGGATGGTTCGAGAAGCGTGTCTTGCGCAGCAACTGCTGCGGCCTTCGCCATCAGCCAGGCCAGCATTGGCGGGGTCGAGAACTGTTGGAGCTCGACCTGTGCTTCGCTGCGCACGTGCCGCGGCGGCAAAGCTGCTTCGAGCCAGTCGAACCGCGCTTCGGCTTCGTGTACATTCGTCGCCAGATCGATCCGTGAGGACTCTCGAAGCCAGAGTAGTGCGCCGATCTCGACCGCGCTGTTGTAGTCGTCGATCGTCCAGGCACCTCCCCAGTCGAGAACACCGGTCTCTTCGGCGAACAGCCCGGAAATGTCGGTACGGGTAAGATGACGACCCGAAGCAAGAAGCGCGGCAACTCGGGTGCCAATGGCATAGGCCAAGGGTATGGACGGCAACTGCTCGCCGGCGGGAAACAGGTCTGATTGAAACATGGCAATTCGTCCTCCTGATGGGGGCATCGGGACACGCCCTCTGCCGGATCAAGAAATCGAGAAGCCCTCTCTCCTCTAACGCGCCGCTTTGCGGCGCAGCCATGCTATGAGTTCATCGTTCCAGTCGGTATCGCTTGGATGTGGCTTGCGGACTTGGATCGTCCGCCCTTCCTGCGCGTAGGCTCCGAGGCCACGCGAGGCGGCCAGCTCGCCGCCAGCATCATGATCGACGAACAGATGAAGCTCGGTCACACTCTCGGGAATGCTTACGAGACCGAAACGCTCATTCCCAAGGGTCGCCCAAACGGGAATGCCGGTGAGCGCATAGGCTGACAACGCGCTCTCGATCCCCTCGGCAAGGCCGAGCTTCCCGGAAACCGGAGCAAAGAGACGGACAGCAGCTTCACCGAGCGAGCCAAGCGCGCGCTTTGGCTTGTCGAAGGTGGCCTTGGTTGAAGCCTCGGTGGACAAAAACGTGCGGTGGATCGCGATCGGCCCCTCATCGAGGCTGACCGCCGCAATCATAGCGGGAAGAAAGCGGGCCTGTCCTTTCGGCCCGAGCGGCGTTTGCGGATGAAAGCGAAGAGCTGAAGATGCGGCCAGGATGCCGCGGCTCTCGAGGTAGGCCTTCGCCGGACTGGCACCCAATGGTTCCGCTTCGCGCCAGATCCTCAACGCTGCTGCCGAGGGTGTGCGTAGCCTTGTTGGCTCGATCTGATCCTCGGCCGAAGAACCCGAGAAAAACCTGGCCACCTCGAAACCTTCGCGCGCCATTGCGGAAAGCACGCTCTGTTGATCGCAGCCCGCAAAGCAATGGAAGAGAATAGCCTTTCGGCCGAGCGTCACGCCGAGCGAAGGTGTGCGGTCATCATGCGCGGGACAGCACGCCATCCCCTTTGTGCCTGACCATTTGCCCCCTCGGCTTTCGCAGATGTTGCGGGCGGTGTCCTCAAGCGAGGTACGTGACAGGGTTGAATTCGAAACAGGCATACCGGCTCCATCGCCTCACAATTGCCCCCTCCAGACGAACCCCTCTCCTCTCGGATAAACTTGCAAAAAAAACGTTTTCCTACACCCATTTGTTCTATTTATGTTCTCTTGCGGATCGAGGCAACGTGAAAGGTAATTCAATGCGAATGTCTCTGGTGGCTTGCGGTTGCGGTGCGCTCGCGATTGCGATTTCGGGATCCGCGCACGCGCAGGAGTTTCAGGTCTTCGACCATGACCTCGGCACAGTTGAGGTTACAAACGACAAAGGGCGCGCTTTCAACCCGACTGCAATCCACTTGGGCAAGCCAGATGGCGGCGCGGCCTATATCGATAGAAGCTTCAAGGAAGCCTTGTATGAGCCACTCATCCGGCAAGCTGAAGCGCGATACCAATTGCCGCCTCGACTGCTTCAGGCCCTGATTTGGCAGGAATCGCGGTTCAACCCGATGGCAATCAGTCCGGCTGGCGCCGCTGGGCTCGCTCAACTCATGCCGGGAACGGCAAGAGAACTTGGTGTCAGCAATCGCCACGATCCGGCTGAGAACATCGATGGCGGCGCGCGGTATCTGAAGCAGATGCTAGAGCGCTTCGGTGCGATCCATCTCGCGCTGGCCGCATACAATGCTGGTCCCGGCGCCGTGTCGCGAGCCGGCGGAATACCGAAAAATCGTGAAACACCTGGATATGTGAAGAGCGTTATCGACCGATGGATGGCATACGGTTCGATATGACTACGAATCGGAAAAGGATCAGCGGACGGCTCGAGCACCTTCCTCGGGGAGCCGTAATTGTAACCGATGCCGGAGATCATTGGGTTCTCGAAGACTACGAACCCTCAAACAACGACTTTGGATTTGAGGTTACCGCAGAGGGTATCGTTGTCGGGTTCGACCGCCTTCGCGTCGAATGGCTGGGGCAGGTGCCCGCCTAGGAGCAGGTCAAGCGGCTCTCAAAACAGCAATGTTTTGCGCTTTGCCGCCGATGGAATCGAGGAAGTCTGCCCAATCCTGCAGCATTGCACGACGGGGAGCGAGATATTCGGCAGCATTGTATGCCCCGCGAACCTCGTTCTCTTCGCTGTGTGCCAATTGCAGTTCGACCCAGTCTTCATGATATCTGCGGATCCACATCGGTGGTTCGCTGACCTCGACCAGCTGCTCATTCGCCCAGGTGCTCGCCAGACCCCTGAAGCCGTGAACAGTTTGTCGCCCGTGGTAACCGAGGCGATAGAGGCCATAGATCATCGTATTCTCGGAAAGCGGCATCTTGGGCTTCTGGCCTGGAAAGACGTATTCGCCTTCGGACTTGCTGATCATATCTTGAGCAAGAGAAGCGGCTTGTCGCGACAAAGGCACGATATGCTCGCGGCCCATTTTCATCCGATCAGCGCCAATGCGCCAAACTGGTAAATCTCCGACTAGACCTTCAAACTCGTGCTTCTTGGCGAACCGGAGTTCCTTGGTCCGGACCCATGTAAGAAGAGCAAAGGTCAATGCCGCCCGCGTAATTTCGGATCGTCTCTCACCCTCTTCCTGGTATCGCTCCATCTTGATGATGAGTTCGGGTAGCTGTGCCAGAGGCAGCTTCGCCATATGCTTGACCCGAGGACGTGGCTTCAAAGCCCCCGAAGATGCGCCGTTGGATCGGAATCGCAAAGTCCGCTGGCAATCGCGAACTGGAATACCTGACCAATGCATTGCTTGGCCCGTCGACTGATGTCGAGCGCGCCGCGCTCCTCGATCTTCCGAATGACCTTCAGGACTTCTGGTGGAGTTATCTCATGCATCATGAGCTCGCCTAAGACAGGAAGCACGTCCTGCTCCATCCGCGACCACACGCGCTTCGCATGGGCGGGATTGAGACTACTTGCTCTGTTCTCATGCCACATGGTGGCAATCGCCCTGAAGGTCTTAGCCTCTTCGAAGTCCCGACCCGGTTTGTGAACCATCGGGTCCCTGCCTTCGGCCAGCACACCCTTGGCAGCTCTCTTGAGTTCTCTTGCGGCCGCTATTCCGACTTCGGGGTAGGCACCGAAAGAAAGCAGCTTCTCCTTCCCGTGGTACCGGTATTTCAGCCGCCAGAGCTTCGAGCCGTTCTTTTGCACCAGGAGGAATAATCCCTCCCCATCCGCAAGCTTGTATGGACGCTCAGCCGCCTTCGCTTTTTTGATCTGAATCTCACTCAAGGCCATTGGGGGTATCGCTCCTTTTCGCTACCCCCGGAAAATACCCCCAAAATACCCCCACACCAAATCCGGCTTCAAGCGAATGCATGCGCACGCAAGCGGACGCGAATCACTCACATCATTCTGTTTTAATTGAAGTTTACGGATGTATGCGGAAGCAAGCGAACCCATGCGGATTCGAGATTGGTAGCGGAGGAGGGACTCGAACCCCCGACACGCGGATTATGATTCCGCTGCTCTAACCACCTGAGCTACTCCGCCCCATGCTTGCCGCGATGGGCTTCGCAAGGCGACAATCGCCTCTAGCGAGCGGCGCATTTAGGGTGCACGTGCGCAGCGGTCAACCACTGTTGAGCGGCTTTCATGCGCGCTCCTTGCCCCGAAACGCGCAGGTCTTCACCCATTCCCACGGACCACCGAGATAGCGGTGCAGTTCGAGCGCGGGAAACGCGAAGTCGCGCGGCTCGATCTGTGGTGCCAGCTCGGCCTGCAGGGCGCGCGCCTCCTCCTTGCTCACCTTGTTCTGGATCGTGATGTGCGGGCGCGGTTCGTAGAGGTCCTGATCGGTCAGCGCGCCGTGGAAATGCTCCGCTATCATCGCGCGCAGCGCCAGCAGTCCGGGCGCTTCGAGTGCGATCGCCGTGCCCTTGCCGAGGTCCATCAGCCCGCTGATGCGCGCAGCCGGCGGCGCATACTCGCGCGCGACCTGCGGCAGGAAATCGCGCAGCTCATCGAGCAGCGACGGCGCGAAGGCGTGAAACATCGTGACATGCGCGTGCAGGTGATTGCGTTCGGGCGGGAAATGCGCGCGGCGCAGACCCTCTGCCCAGCCCTGAATGTCGGGCGGCAATTTGGCGGTGACGATGAAGGGACGGCTCACGCCCTACTCCATCTCCCCCCGCTCGCGGCAGGTTCTGTCGAGGTCCGCCGAGGACCGTTGAGCGCGGCGCGAGCGAAGGCTCATTTCGATAAGCGTCCGGTCATTCCATCTCCCCCCGCTCGCGGCGGATCGCGTACCATCTCTCGACATTGGCGTTGTGCTGTTCAAGCGTGTCGGCAAACCAGTGCCCGCCGGTCCCGTCGGCGACCATGAACAGCGCGCTGGTCCTTTCCGGATTGAGAACCGCCGCAATGCTTTCGCGCCCCGGATTGGTGATCGGGCCTTCGGGCAGGCCGACGCGGGTGTAGGTGTTGTAGCCGTTGACAGCCGCGATCTCGGACTGGCGGATGCGGCGGCCCAGCGGCTTGCCCTTGGTGATCGGATAGATGATCGTCGGATCGGCCTGCAGCAGCATCCCGGTCTTCACCCGGTTGGAATAGAGGCCCGCGACCATCCGCCGCTCCGACGGCTTGCCGGTTTCCTTCTCGACAACCGAGGCGAGGATCAGCGCGTCGCGCATCGTTTCGACCGCGATATCCGGCTGGCGTTCGGCCCATGCTTCGGCGAGATAGGTGTCCATGGCAGCCTGCATCTGCTCGATCAGCGAGGCACGGCTCTGGTTGCGCTCGAAGGCATAGGTGTCGGGCAGGATCGAGCCTTCGGGAGGCACGTCGATCTCGCCGGTGAGCAGTTCCTCTGCCATCAGCTTTTCGTAGACCAGGATCGAGGGCATGCCTTCGGGTATGGTCACAAACCGGCGGATCACATCGCCCGCCTGGAACGCCGCGAGGATCTGGCCTTGCGACATTCCGGGGGTCAGCAGGAACTCCCCCGCCTGGATCGGATCGGACGAGCCGAAGATGCGAGCTCGCAATACGAAGCCGTCGGTCGATGTAATTAGGCCTTCGTCTTCGAGCTTGTCCGCCACCGCGCTGACCGAAGCTCCGGCCGGAATAACGAAGGGGGTCTCGTCCTTGACCGTCGCGCCACCCAAAAGCGACGCACCCAGATATAGCCCGGCGGCGCCAGCCAGCGCCAGCACCAGCCCGACAATAAGGCCAAGGCGCTTCACCGGATCAATCGATTTTCTGCATGATCAGCGAGGCGTTGGTACCGCCGAAGCCGAAGCTGTTGTTCAGCACCGCGCGCACTTCGCGTTGCCGCGCCTTGAGCGGCACCAGATCGATTCCCTCCGTGCCTTCATCGGGGTTGTGCAGGTTGAGCGTTGGCGGAACCACGCCGTCGCGCATGGCGAGGATGCAGAACACTGCTTCGACCGCGCCCGCGCCGCCCAGCAAATGCCCGATTGCCGACTTGGTCGAGCTCATCGAGGCACCGCCGAGATCGTCGCCCAGCACGCGCTTGACCGCGGCGAGTTCGATCGTGTCGGCCATCGTCGAGGTGCCGTGGGCGTTGACGTAGTCGATATCGCCCGGCCCGAGACCCGCCTTGCGCAGCGCCATCCGCATCGCCAGCTCCGCGCCCTTGCCTTCCGGATGCGGCGCGGTGACGTGATAGGCATCGCCCGACAGGCCGTAACCGGTCACTTCGGCGTAGATGGTCGCCCCCCGCGCTTTCGCGCGCTCGTATTCCTCGAGCACGATCACGCCCGCGCCTTCGCCCATCACGAAGCCGTCGCGGTCGCGGTCGTAAGGGCGGCTCGCCTCGGTCGGGCGATCGTTCATGCTGCAGTTGAGCGCACGCGCTTGCGCGAACCCGGCGATCCCCAGCGGATTGATCGTGCTTTCGGCCCCGCCCGCCAGCATAACGTCGGCATCGTCCATCTGGATCATCCGCGCGGCATCGCCGATCGAGTGCGCGCCGGTCGAACAGGCGGTCACGACTGCGTGGTTGGGGCCCATGAAACCGTACTTGATCTGCACCTGCCCGGTCACGAGGTTGATCAGGCGCCCGTGGACGAAGTGCGGGCTGACCCGGCCCGGTCCGCGCTCGTGGAGATTGACGCTTTCGAGCTCGATCCCCGGCAATCCGCCGATCCCGGCACCGATCGAACAGCCGGTGCGCAGCTTCTCCTCGTCACTCATTTCGGTCAGGCCGGCATCTTCGAGCGCCTGGCCGGCCGCATCTATGCCGTAGACGATGAAGGGATCGACCTGCCGCTGGATCTTGTGGTCGACGCGCTTGTCCGCATCGAAGCCCCAGGCATGGTCCTTGGGCTTCACCTCGCAGGCGATGGTGCATTTCTGCCCTTCGGGCTCGAAGCGCGTAATCGGCCCCGCACCGCTTTCGCCTGCAATCAGGTTTTTCCAGCTGGTTTCGACATCCCCGCCCAACGGTGTGACGAGACCCAGTCCGGTTACAACCACACGGCGCATTGCAATCCCTCCGAAACACTACAGGCCCGCGACCCTCAGCGGGCTCGGGCCTGTTGGTCAACGCCCCGCCGTCCGGCGGAGCCGATGCGGGCAGATCAGCCCTTGTTTTCTTCGATGTACTTGGTGGCGTCGCCGACCGTCGTAATCTTCTCGGCTGCATCGTCGGGGATTTCGACGCCGAATTCCTCTTCGAACGCCATCACCAGTTCGACGATATCGAGGCTGTCGGCCCCCAGATCATCGATGAAGCTTGCTTCCTGGGTGACCTTGTCGCCTTCGACGCCAAGGTGCTCGACGACAATCTTCTGCACGCGGTCGGCAGTATCGCTCATGTGTGTCCCTCTTGAATTGGGGGTTAAGAATTGGCCTTCGCCCTAATCAAGGGCGCGAATGAGCGCAAGTGGCGATCGATTTTCCGCAACAGGTTCAGTCGAACAGCGATTGTGCATCCTGCCGCTCGATATCGCCCCGGAACGCCAGCGAACGTTCGATCATGTATTTATGCCATCCGCCGAACATCACAAGGGCGCGCAGGCTCTGGCCGCCGATCGTGTCGAGCGCGGCGTTGATGAGTCCCGTGTGGGCGGCGTTGATCTTGGTCCAGCCGCCCGCGCCAAGATCGGGGTCGAAATAAATCTGGTAGGGCGTCTGCCCGCGCTGCACGAGCACGTCGTATTCCGGCGAATGGATGAAGCGCGGGTCATCGCCACGCCCGTCGAGGGCGCGGGAGAGTTCCGCCCTAGCCTCAAGATGTTCGGCCCATTGCGAGGCGCGGTCGCGATCGCTCTCGATCGCGCGAAGGGCGGCGCTCCGGTCGTCGGCAATCTGCTGCGTCCACCCGGCCGTGCCGACCAGCGTGAAATCCATCTCGCGCGAAAGCGGAAACACGACGTCGGTGTATTCGGGAAACACCCGGGTGCGCGGTTCGGTGACCTCGCCGGTTTCGGCAAAGCTGCGGCGCGCCTCGTCGATCCGGTCCGGCGGGATTTCGGTGAGTATGACGTCCGGCTCCGCCCGCCGGATCGCGGTGCGCAACCTATCGAGCGAATAGGCCTCGCTGGTTCGGTGATTGCCGTGGAGCACGGCAAGCACGGTCACCTTGGTCAAGGCCACGTCGGCGGGGTCGCTACCGGGTGCGCATCCGGTCAGCGCCTGGCTGGCACCCGCCAGACCGCTCGCGGCTGCGAGGCTCCCGAACATCGCTGTCCTGCGTGTCGCTTTCATGGTTCCTCCCGGTTCCGGACATTCCGCCCGACTTGGCCTCGATATGCCGCCCCCGTCCAGTCTCTCGACCTGTCGCAGCTCAGGCGCGACTCGTCGTCCGGTACGGATCGAATTCCCGGTCTGACCGTTAAGTGATTGAAAGCGCGATACAATCGGTGTCGCACGCAGCCATACGCAGACCCTTAGGGAGACCCATGACTACTGTTGATCTGATCAAGAACCTTACCCAAACCACTTACGATTCGGTCGAAGGTTATCGGCTCGCCGCCGAAAAGTCGGACAATCCGACTCTCGAGCGCGCCTTTGCCCGCCGCGCCGGCGATCGCGCCGAAATCCTCAACCGTCTGAATTCCGCGATCCAGTCGCGCGGCGAAGCGCCGGTGACCGCTGCCAGCACGCAGGGCAAGGCCCACCAGTTCTTTCTCACCCTCACCGAGGCGCTGGGCGACAGCAACGAAGCCGCGATCAAGCGCGTGGAGGAAGGCGAGGAGTATCTTGCCGAGCAGTTTCGTGACGCGCTCAAGCGGGAAGACCTCGACAAAGACACGCGCATGCTGATCGAAACCGCCTATCGCGACGTGCGCGAAGGGGAACGCTTCAGCGACATGCTCGAGCAGCACTACGCGTAATCGGTACCCGGCGTTGCGCGCTACGCGACCTGGCGATCGTGCCACCAGCGCTCTGTGCCGGGCAATATAATCACGAAATCCTCACAGACTGGGGCGTCCGGACCTTCCGGGCGCCCATTTTTCTTGCGAGAATTCAGCTGTCTTTCGCGGGCGGTTCTACCGTGCGCAGGTGCAGTTCGCGCAGTTGCCTGGGTTCGGGCTTGCTTGGCGCGCCCATCATCAGGTCTTCGCCCTTCTGGTTCATCGGGAAGGCGATAACCTCTCGAATCGCTTCCTCGCCTGCCAGCAGCATCACGATGCGGTCGATCCCCGGTGCCGAGCCACCGTGCGGCGGCGCGCCCAGTTTGAAGGCTTCGATCATCCCGGCAAATTCGCGGTCGACCGTTTCCTTGTCATAGCCCGCGATTTCGAACGCCTTGTACATGATCTCCGGCTTGTGGTTCCGGATCGCGCCCGATGACAGCTCGTAGCCGTTGCAGACAATATCGTACTGCCACGCCCTGATGGTGAGCGGGTCCTGCGTCTCCAGCGCTTCCATCTCGCCCTGCGGCATCGAGAACGGGTTGTGGCTGAAATCGACCTTCTTGTTTTCCTCGTCCCACTCGAACATCGGGAAGTCGACGATCCAGCAGAATTTGAAGCAGCCCTCTTCGATCAGGCCGAGCTGTTCGCCCACCTGCGTGCGCGCGGCACCTGCGAGCTTCGCGGCGTCCTTTTCCTTGCCCGCGGCAAAAAACAGGCCGTCATCGGGCCAAGGCCGAGCTCGTTGTAGAGCTCCTCCATGCGATCCGGCCCATGGTTCTTGGCGATCGGACCACCGAATTCGCCGCCCTTGCGGGTCACATAGCCGAGGCCCGCAAACCCTTCGGAACGCGCCCATTCGTTCATGTCGTCGAAGAACTTGCGGCTCTTGTCGGCGGTGTTCGGGGCTGCCACCACGCGCACCACGCCGCCGCCGCCAACGATCTTCTCGAACAGGCCGAAGCCCGATTTCTCGAAGTGGCTGGTGACGTCGCTGATGATCAGCGGGTTGCGCAGATCGGGCTTGTCGGTGCCGTATTTCAGCATCGCTTCAGCATAGGGAATGCGTGGGAATTCGCCCGACTTGGTTACGGTCTTGCCGTCGGCGAATTCCTCGAAACATCCGGCCAGCACCGGCTCGAGCGCCTGGAACACGTCTTCCTGAGTGACGAAGCTCATCTCGAAATCGAGCTGGTAGAATTCGAGGCTGCGGTCGGCGCGCAGGTCCTCGTCGCGGAAACACGGCGCGATCTGGAAATATTTGTCGAAGCCCGACACCATCAGCATCTGCTTGAACATCTGCGGCGCCTGGGGGAGCGCGTAGAACGTGCCCGGATGCATCCGGCTGGGCACGAGAAAGTCGCGCGCGCCTTCGGGGCTGGACGCGGTGAGGATCGGGGTCTGGAACTCGGTAAAGCCCTGATCGGTCATCCGGCGGCGCAGGCTGGTGATGACCTTGCTGCGCAGCATGATGTTGCGATGCATCGTTTCGCGCCGCAGATCGAGGAAGCGGTACTTGAGGCGGATATGCTCGGGATATTCGAGCTCGTCCGCGACCGGCAGCGGCAATTCCTCCGCCGCGCTCTGCACCGCGATCGCGCGGGCGAACACTTCGACCTCGCCGGTCGCCAGCTTGGGGTTCACCGTTTCGGCGGTGCGCGCCTTGACCTCGCCATCGATGGTCACGACCGATTCGAGCCGCAGCTTGTCCAGCACGGCAAGCGCGGGCGAATCCTCGTCCGCGACGATCTGGGTGATGCCATGGTGATCGCGCAGGTCGACGAACAGGACGCCACCGAAATCGCGCTTGCGATGCACCCAGCCCGAAAGACGGACGGTTTCGCCAACATTCCCGGCGGAAAGCTGTGCGCAAGTATGAGATCGATAGGCGTGCATCTAATTTCTTGTCCTGTTTGGGTGTAAGGCGCTAAGGGCGCGCCGCGCAAAACGGCGTGGTGGCGTGGCTGCTCCAGTCCGCCCGGATACGCGCGCGCTAACAGGGGAACCACGTGGTTTTGTCAAGCCGCGCGGAAAACGAGTGGGACTTGTACCCGAGGGCGGCACTCCGCCCAAATTATGTGAAGTTGAGATGAAGATACACGACCTGATCACCACCACCGAAGCGCTCGCGGACCTGTGCGAGCGGCTCGCAAAATCCGAATTCGTCGCCGTCGATACCGAATTCATGCGCGAAAACACCTATTGGCCGGAACTGTGCCTGGTGCAGATCGCCAACACCGAAGAAGCTGCGGCCATCGATCCGCTGGCCGAGGGTATCGACCTCGCCCCGCTGCTCGATCTGATGTGCGAGAACGAGGACGTCCTCAAGGTCTTCCATGCCGGCGGACAGGATGTCGAGATCATCGTCAACCTGACCGGCAAGACCCCGCATCCGGTGTTCGATACCCAGGTGGCGATGATGGCGATCAGCCAGTCCGAACAGATCGGCTACGCCAACCTCGTCGATACCTGGCTCAACATCCAGATCGACAAGGGCGCACGGTTTACCGACTGGAGCCGCCGTCCGCTGACCGATCGCCAGATCGAATACGCGATCGGCGACGTGACGCATCTGTCGAAGATCTTCCCGAAGATCCTCAAGAAACTGATCAAGACCGGCCGCGGTGCGTGGCTCGATGCCGAAATGGACAAGCTCGCGGACGAGAGCAATTTCATCATCGATCCCGACACGTCGTGGAAGCGCATCCGCTCGCCCGGACGCAATCCGCAGGTGCTCGGGCGGCTGAAGGCGCTCGCCGCATGGCGCGAGGGCGAAGCGCAGCACAAGAATATCCCGCGTGGACGGATCATGCGCGACGAGACGCTGGCCGATATTGCCTCGCACCCGCCCAAGAAACAGGCGGACCTCGCCAAGGTTCGCGGGCTCTCTGCCGCATGGAAGGACAACGATATCGGCAAACGCATGATGCGCGTCGTCGCCGAAGCCGAACCGCTGCCGAAAGAGGAAATGCCCGAAAAGATGAAGCGCGGCGCGCCACTGGGCAAGGAAGGCGCGCTGGTTGCCGACCTGCTCAAGCTGCTGCTCAAGATCCGCGCCCGCGAAATCGACGTTGCCGCGCGCCTGCTGACCCGCGCCGACGAGATGGAAGCGCTTGCCGCCGGGGTGCGCGATCTCAAGGTGCTGCAGGGCTGGCGTTACGAGGTGTTCGGCCGCGATGCGCTGGAACTGGTCGAAGGCAAGCTCGCCTTTGCAGTGCAGAACGGCCGGCTCAAGATGACCCATATCGACGACATGCAGGCCAGCATGGAAGAAGCGCTGGCGGCGGAATAGCGGGAGCGTGAGCACCTACCTTCCCACCATCAAGCAGCTGCAATATCTGGTCGCGCTGTACGAGCACAAGCATTTCGGCCGCGCTGCGGATGCGAGCTTCGTGTCGCAATCGACGCTGTCGGCGGGCATCCGCGAGCTTGAATCGCTGCTGGGCGTGACGCTGGTCGAACGGAGCCGCCGCGTCGTGCGCTTCACCTCGCTGGGCGAGCAGGTGGTCGAGAAAGCCAATCGCCTGCTGCGCGAAGCGGAGGAGTTGTCCGACATGGTCCAGGCGGCCGGTCAGCCGCTGTCGGGCCAGCTGCGCATGAGCGTCATCCCGACCATCGCGCCATTCATGCTGCCGCGGCTGCTGCCGCGCCTCAAGCGCGAGCGCCCGGACCTCAAGCTCTTCCTGCGCGAGGAAACCAGTCAGGACGCGATCGAATCGCTCCAGCACGGGCGCGCCGATTGCGTTCTGCTCGCCTTGCCGTTCGACACCGGCGAGGTCGAAGTCGAACATATTGCCGACGACCGCCTGTTCGTCGCCTTCCCCAAGGACGACCCGCGCGATCCGCCCGACGTCGTCCCGCCCGAAATGATCGACGAAGGGCGGCTGCTGCTGCTCGAGGACGGGCACTGCCTGCGCGATCACGCGCTGGCGGCCTGCAACCGCTCGGAACTGCGCGCCAGCGCAGCGATGATCGGCACCAGCCTGCATACGCTGGTGCAGTTGGTCGACAACGATCTGGGCCTGACGATGCTGCCCGAAATGGCTCTCAACGCCGGAATTCTCGAAGGCACAGAGGTCGTCGCGCGCCCCGTCGACAATGCCGATGCCAAGCGCGAGATCGTGCTGATATGGCGCAAGAATTCGCCGCGCGAGGCGGATTTCAAACTGCTCGCGGAAGAATTGCGGGCAGGCTGAGGAGCCCGGGAAGCTGGCCCTTCGACAGCGAGATTCAGCGCAACCTGAAAGAAGAATCCACGCAATTTGAATAAGATACTGCCCAGCGGCAGAATCTTATCAAGTTCGAATCGATATATTTGTATAAACCCGACAACTTTGCCTCCGGCGATTGAGAAAAATGCAAGAATAGGACAGGGTATTTCCCTTACATTATCGGGCCGCATCCACGACAACTTCTATGGAGGGTATGTCGATGATTAAGGAAGCGCTTGATATCTCAGCACATTCGCTTGAAAGTGCCGCCAAATCCATCCGCAGCGTCTTGCCGGACTCGTCTGCGAAGACCACCGACGGATTGTTCGCCCAGGCGATTACCGTGGTGAATTCGCTGACGGTCGATATCGGCCCCGAGGCGGCATCCGATTTCGAACCTGCGGAACTCGAATTGCTTTCGGTTTCACTGGTAAAGCTGCAGCTCCAGACCGCCGAGCTTGCCGAACAGGCCCTGCGTGTGAACTTCCCGGTCGAATTCGGGATCAAGCACGCCGTCTCACCCTACGCGCTGATTACCCACGACAAGCTGCTGGGCCCCGGCCTGTGGAAGATCGGCGCAGCCGAAGACCCTGACGTCGATCTGTCGAAGCATATGCTCGAATTGGGGCTCGGCGTCATGCTGGCAGGGACGGGGACCGAGAAATCGAAAATGATCGAGCGGTTTCGCGCGTTCAAGAAGCTGCTGCTGCTGATCATTGCCGGTATGGCGACCTCGCAGAACCCGAAGGCGAAGATCGCGGCGAAGATCCTGGCAAGTCTCCTGGCGTCGCTCGACGACAAGATCGAACAGGATGAAGGCGGCGGCGGAATCGGGACCGAGTCTCCGGGCGGCGAAACCGAGGACTGCTACGCCGATGTGTTTCTCCTGAGCGTGGAGTCGACCTCGATCGGTGCCGGCGTCGCCAACGAAACAGCCGACGTCGCCGACTGGGATCTCGAATTCAAGATCGGTGCCGAGCCCAACATCAAGATCAACTCTTCGCAGGCGGACGCATCGATCGCCCGCCCCTATGCGCTGAAGGAAAACCTCAAGCTGGATGGCAAATGCGGCCAGATGAACACGCTCAACTGGGCGTTCAATGCCACCGAGATCGACACGCTGGGCTCGAACGATCTGGGGACCTGGCAGTCTGGATCGACGCGCATGAAGTGCCCGAACCACCGGACTGTTCCCATCCCGGTCACAGTCAGGGAAGACAACAGCACGACGGCCACCAACACGACCACGGTCACCGCCAACCTGCTGATCGTGTTCAAGTGCGGCCGCGACTAGGCGGACTGGGCCGGGCTGGCCCCGGCTCGAAAGAGTGATGCCGGTTCAGCGCGAAACGACGGATCGGGTCCACGTTCGGCCCGGCATCACCGCGATATCGACGGGGAGCGCGCTTACCCCGACGGACAGGGTGTAGGCGACGCCGATCACCTGCGGTCGCCAGGACCGGGTGCTGGCTGCCATGCTCGAAAGCCAGCTCGACAAGCTCGTGCCCGCCGGCGGGGTGAAGCCGCCGGGAGGGGCGCTGATGAACATCGATCCGCCGATGCTGACGCCGGCATCCACGGTGACCGCCAGTTCGATCGAATCTCCGCCCAGGGTCGAGGGAGCGGGTCCGAAGAAGTATCCGAGCTGAACCCCGCCGCCCGCGCCGATGTTCGTCACCAGCCCGACCGAAAGCGAGCCATAGAGGCCGATATCGAACCCTCTGGACTTCTTCCAGAAATAGACCCCGCTGCCCGCAGAATAGGCCGCCCCTGCCGACGCGCCGACGGTCAGCCCTTCGGTGATCGTGAAATCGGTGGGGGAAGGAACGACCGCCCCCGGGATCGAACCGCTGACGGTCATGGTGGCGCCGTCGTCGCACCGATCGAGTGTGTGATCGAGCAGGCGCCCCTTGGCGTTGCCGGTCGCCGCCAGCGCCGCAATGGCCCCGCGAAGCAGTGTCTCCTCGCCCATGACATTCGGCTTGGCACTGGGCAATCGACACCGTTGCGCCGTACTGAAATCAAGCCCCGCGAAATTGCGAAATCGAACGCGAAAATTCTCCGGCATAGAGGCACCCCCTCCTTGGATGCAGCCTCATACCACAGTTCCTCGGCGATCCGGAATTCTTCGATCAGGTCGGTTTGCCGGCGGCGTAATCCACCAGCGCGCGCCGATCTTCCGAAACCGGCCCGTTCAGTCCATGTGCTTCAGGCCGACTCGCAGATAATCCCAGCCGGTGATGCAGGTCAGCACTGCTGCGGCCCACAGGCTGCCCAGACCAATCAGGTGGATCCAGCTTTCGGCGGTAGTGCGGCACATGTCGCCGACCTGCTGGCAAGGCTGGCCGTGCACCGCTCCGCCAGCGATCAGCGCGCCGAGCGCGACCAGCTGAAACGTCGTTTTCCATTTGGCAAGGCGCGAGACCGGGATCGAGACCTGCAATCCGCCGAGGAATTCACGCAGACCGCTGACCGCGATTTCACGCATCAGGATGACGAGCCCGGCGATAACGTGAAAGTCGCCGACATACGGCCCGCGCATATACCCTTGCGCAGTCAGAATCAGGATCACGGTCGCGACCATGATCTTGTCCGCGATCGGATCGAGGAACATGCCGAGCTTCGACACAGTCCCCTGCGCGCGCGCAAGATAGCCGTCGAAGAAGTCGGTGATGCCGATCAGGCAGTAGAGCACGAAGCCGACCGCATAGCCGAGCCGCCATTCCGGCCACCACAGGAAAAACGCCAGCAGCGGCAGCGCCAGGATGCGCGACAGTGTCAGGATATTCGGCAGCGTCAACATGTCCTGGCCGCCTGTAGCGCTTCCCAAAGCGGGGCAAAAGACGTGATCGGGTGCTTGTGAACGCTCTTGTGAATGTCACTGCGTCCGCTATGTCAGCCGCCTCAAGGGACGCAGGCACGCATCACGGCATGACCACATCGACGCACCTCATGCGCCGCAAGCGCTTCCTCCCGCTCATGGCGACCCAGTTCTTCAACGCCTTCAACGACAATCTCTACAAGACCGCGCTGGTGCTGTTCGTGGTCTATTCGGTCTACAACGACGAACAGCAGGAAGCGCTGTTCAGCGGTCTGGCGACCGGCATCTTCATCCTGCCTTTCGTGATCCTCTCCGCGCTTGCCGGACAGCTCGCGGATACGCGCGACAAGGCGAAGATCATCCGGATCGTCAAGCTGTGCGAAATCGGCTGGGCAAGCCTCGGCGCGATCGGGCTGTTCATGGCGTGGCAGGGCATCGCGGTGCACACTTTCGCAATCCCGCTGCTGCTGTTCGTGGTATTTCTCGCTGCGGCGCAATCGACCTTTCTCGGTCCGATCAAATACGCGATCCTGCCCCAGCACCTGAAGAAGGACGAGGTGCTGCCCGGCACCGGGCTGGTGGAAGCGGGCACCTATATCGCGATCCTGACCGGCACCATCCTGGCCGGCTTCGTCTCGGTCGAACTCGCGATCGTGCTCATCGTGCTGACCGCCTTCGTCGGATACTTCGTAAGCCGGTGGGTGCCCGATGCGCCGCCGCAGAGCGATTACGAGATGCACTTTCCGCTGCTCGAGCCCTATGCCGAAAAGCCGCGCAACCCGGTGCTCAAGTGGATGGGCTACGTCCCGGTCGCGATCGCCGACCAGGCGGTGATGAGCTGGCGGCTGGTCACCGACACGATGCACATTCGCGAAATCTTCTACGCCATACTCGCGATCAGCTTCTTCTGGACCATCGGGGCAGTGCTGTTCATCCAGTTCCCGCCGCTTGCGAAAAACCAGCTGTACGCGAGCAAGGAGGTCGCGAGCCTGTTTCTGGTGATCTTCTCGATCGGTATCGCGATCGGGTCAGTCGGCATCAACGCGCTGCTGAAGGGCGTCGTTTCGGCGCGGTTCGCACCCGCTTCGGTGGTCGTCATGGGGCTGTTCGTGATCGGGTTCTATCTTGTCGCAAGGGCGTGGACGCCGAGCTCGACGGGCGAATTATTAGGCGTCCATGCTTTCGTGCTTGAGCCGCTGGCGATCCCTCTCCTGCTGATGCTGCTCGGCATCGCGACGGCCGGGGGCATGTTCGTCGTGCCGCTCTACGCGTTTCTGACGACCCGGTGCGCGCACGATGCCGCTTCGCGCACGATCGCGGCCAACAACATCGTCAATTCGCTGGCGATGGTGATCGGATCGCTGATCGCGATCGGGCTGACACTTCTGGGGCTACCGGTGGCCGAGCAATTGTTGCTCGCCGCCGCGATGTGCGTGGTTTCGGCCTGGCTCGGCAAGATCCTTCACAACGCCGAACTGGCGCAGGTCGAGCTGACTGCCAGGGCCCTGCGCTGAGCCGCGGGCCTGTTACATGATGAAGACGAGGATCGCGGCGGTTGCAGCGACATAGGTGCTGACGAAGCCGCGAATATCGGTCGTCGTCAGGCGCCACAGCGATTCGGCCGGGATATCGAGCAGATCGCGTTTTACATGCGGAGGCAGACTCGCCCGGAACGGATGGCGGCACGTCTCGTCGGTGAGAACCAGGTTTCGGCGCATGCAGGACCTCGTTTTTTGGGCGCAGACTGTTGCCCGTCGCCGTGTCGTCGTTGACCTCTGCGTTAACACTTTCTTAACTTTTTGGAACGGCGGCTTGGGCGGTGTCGCGCAGTGGGACATTAAGCAGTCGCCTTAACCAACCCACCGGGTTCGAAGACCGTTTGCGCCCGGGCGCGCCCGGCGCTAAGCGCGGCTGGCCTGAGCGGGAGAAACACGACTTGGCCGATCCGACGAAAACCGCAGCCGAATTGCTGGTCGAATGCCTCGCCGAACAGGGCACCGATCGCATTTTTACGGTGCCGGGCGAGAGCTTTCTCGCGGTGCTCGATGCACTGCATGAACGATCGGAAATCGAGACGATCACGTGCCGTCAGGAAGGCGGCGTCGCGTTCATGGCCTGCGCTGACGGCGCGATGACGCAGAAGCCCGGCATCGCCTTCGTCACCCGCGGACCCGGTGCGACCAATGCCAGCATCGGAGTGCATGTCGCGCATCAGGATTCGCAACCGATGATCCTGTTCGTCGGCGATGTGGACCGCGCGATGCGCGATCGCGAGGGGTTTCAGGAAATCGATTTCAGCGCTTTCTTCGGCCCGATCTGCAAATGGGCGGCGCGGATCGACGATGCGGCCCGAATTCCGGAATACATCGCCCGCGCCTATTCGGTGGCCATAAGCGGACGCCCGGGTCCGGTCGTGCTCGCCCTGCCCGAAGACATGCTGTGCGACCAGGTGGACGCTGCGCTTGCGCCGCGCCCGCCCGTCACCCGCCCGGCGCAGGCCGCATGCCCCGACGCGATGCAGGCGCTGTTCGCGCTGATCGCGGATGCCGCCAGCCCGATCGCGATCATCGGCGGTGCGGGCTGGAACGCGAAGGCGCGCGATCACTTTCAGCGTTTCGCCGAAAGCATCGGCCTGCCGGTCGCGACCGCATTCCGCCGGCAGGACGCGATCAGCCCGTCCTCCCCGGTCTTTGCCGGCAACCTTGGCTACGGTCCCAATCCGAAGCTGGTCGCACGGGTGAAGAATGCCGATCTGGTGCTGGCCGTCGGCGCGCGGCTCGGCGAGGCGACGACCGACGGCTACACCGTTCCGCCGCTCGAACACCCTGACCAGCTGCTGGTCCACGTCCATCCCGATCCGGAAGAGCTCGGGCGGGTCTACCGCACCGAGCTCGCGCTGTGCTGTGCGGTCGACGAATTCGCCGAGACCGCCGCGCTGTGGGAGGATCACACCGTCATCCCCTTCGATGCCGGGGCCGAGGCGCATGCCGAGTGGGAGGCATGGGCCACGCATTCACCCGCCGACGCTCCCCCTGCGCTCGACATGGGGGCATGTGTCTCCGCCATGCGTGCGGCGCTGTCTCCGGATGCGATCATCTGCAACGGCGCAGGCAATTTCTCGGGCTGGTGGCACCGCTACTGGCGCTACGAAGGGCTGCCGACGCAGCTCGCGCCGACCGCCGGGGCTATGGGGTACGGGGTGCCCGCAGCGGTCGCTGCCGCGCTGCGCCACCCGGAGCGGCAGATCGTCGCAATTGCCGGAGATGGCGATTTCCTGATGAACGGACAGGAACTGGCGACAGCGGTACAATACGGCGCGAACCTGTTGGTGTTGGTGGTCGACAACAGCGCCTACGGCACGATCCGGATGCATCAGGAGCGCGAATATCCGGGCCGGGTTTCGGCCACCCGGCTTTCCAACCCGGACTTTGCGACGCTCGGCGCGTCGTTCGGGTCATGGAGCGCGACCGCGACGACCACTGAAGAATTCACCGACGCGCTCGCCGAAGCGCTGACGCGGCAGGGCCTGCGGCTCATTCACATGAAGATCGATATCGAGCAGCTCGCCGCCAGCGGCGCGACGATAAGCGGCCTGCGCGCGAAGGCCTAGCCTTCGGCCATCTTGCAGATCAGCTTCCATTCGGCTGGCTTGATCTTCGCCACCGACAATCGCGACTGGCGCACCAGCTCGCAATCGGCCAGCCTGGGCTCCGCCTTGATCTGCTTGAGCGTGACCGGGTTATCGAACTTGCGCTTGGGCTTCACTTTCACTGCTGCCCATGTGCCGGTTTCATCGGTCGGGTCGCCAATGCCCGCCACGCTGATTTCGCAGATACCGACGATTTCGAGTCCTTCGCGCGAGTGGTAGAAAAACGCTTCGTCGCCCACTTCCATCGCGCGCAGGTTTAGCTTCGCGGCATGATTGCGCACGCCGTCCCACACGCCCTCCTTTTGGGCGACGAGATCGTCGTAGCTGTATTTGAAAGGCTCCGATTTCATCAGCCAGTAACTGGGCACGCGTCGAGCTCCTGCTGTGTGTCTACGTTCGCCCGATACCCAAGCGAGAGCCTCACCGCCACCCCGGCAGCGTGCGAACACCCGGGATTAACCCGATTTTTAGGGCTATCGCGCCATTACACGCAGATTGGCTTTTCAGGGGGGCAAGCCGTTCTCGGTGCTTTTCGATCAAAGTGGCTAACCAGAATTCGACCAACCGCTTCGGCACCGCCGAGCGCGATCTCATAGCCCTCGGCATCGCGACCGGGGCGATCATCCTGTTCGTCGCTACCGGCAGCTCGGTACTGCCCCAGGTCGTGCGGGCGATGCTTGGTGATGGCGACGGCCCGGACAACCTGCTGGTCAACGCTCTGTTGCTCAACATCGCGCTGATTATCTTCGGATGGCGCCGCTATCGCCAGCTGACGTTCGAGATAAGCGAACGTCGCAACGCCGAGGCTCAGGCGCGCGAACTCGCTGAAATCGACCCGCTGACCGGCTGCCTCAATCGCCGCAGCATGGCCGAAGCCACGCAGAAGCTGCGCGAAGACGCGAACGCAAAGGGTCAGGCGATCGCGTTCGTGATGATCGATCTCGATAATTTCAAACAGATCAATGATATGCACGGCCACAGAGTCGGCGATGCAGTGTTGACGACACTGGCCGAACGCATTTGCTCCCAGCTGCCCGGTCAAGGCAAGCTGGCCCGGCTCGGCGGTGACGAATTCGCGTTCGTCGTTCCGTACGATGCGAAGGCCCCGGAGCGGGTCGACGATCTTGTGATCCGGCTCTACGAGCGCGTTACCGGGCAATTCGAACTCGACGGGATTACCATCGACGCAACGATGTCGATCGGGATCGCTACAGACCACGACGAGCACGGTTTCAATCCGCTCGTGGCGGATTCTATTGCGTTGATGCACCGCGCCGACATCGCGATGTATCACGCCAAGAAGCAGGGCAAGAATCGCTTCTTCTGGTTCGAACCCACGATGGAGAACGAACTGCGGTTCCGCAACGAGCTGGAATCGGGCATCCGCCGCGGGCTCGCTGAGCGCGAATTCGTGCCCTATTACGAACAGCAGATCGATCTCGAGAGCGGGGAACTGGTCGGGTTCGAGATGCTGGCGCGCTGGCATTCACCGCAACTGGGCGTGGTCAGCCCCGAAATCTTCATCCCGATCGCAGAGGAAATGGGCCTGATCGGCGAGTTGTCGGACCAGCTTATGGCGCGCGCGTTCGTCGACGCAACCGAGTGGGACGAAACGCTGACCCTTTCGATCAACATTTCCCCGGTCCAGCTGCGCGATCCGTGGTTCGCCCAGAAGCTGCTCAAGCTGCTGGTCAAGCACGGCCTGCCGCCACGCCGGCTCGAGGTCGAGATCACCGAAAGCTGCCTGCACTCCAATATCGGCATGGTGCGATCGATGATCACCAGCCTGCGCAATCAGGGCGTGCAGATCAGCCTCGACGATTTCGGCACGGGCTATTCGAGCCTCGAACAGCTGCGGACCCTGCCGTTCGACAGGCTCAAGATCGACCGCAGCTTTGTCAGCGAACTGGGCGATCCCGACGGGCGGACCAAGATCGTCGATGCGATCATATCGCTCGGTCGCGGGCTCAACATGCCGATCACTGCCGAAGGGATCGAGGACGAGCACATCCTCGAGACGCTCAAGACCATGGGCAAGCTGAAGGGCCAGGGCTACCTCTACGGACGTCCCGAAACTGCCGAGCAGGTCCGCGAACGGCTGCGCGCAGAAGGCAAGCTCGCCGAACAGCCAGTCGCGCCCAAGGCGTCGGAAACCGATTTCGAGGCAGAGATTGCGGCGATGACGCGGCTGCACGCCAGCCAGTAACGCAGCGTCGCCGGGAACGCCGGGGCTGGACGCGGGCGGACGGCGTGCATAGATGCGCAGCGCGATGCGCATTCCCTTCACCAAGATGCACGGCCTGGGCAACGACTTCGTCGTGCTGGATGCCCGCACGCAGGAACTGCCCCGGATTTCGGGGTCGATCGCGAAGGCGATTGCGGATCGGCGACAAGGGATCGGCTGCGACCAGCTGATCCTGCTCGAACCGAGCGAAAGCTGCGATTTCCGCATGAGGATCTTCAACGCGGATGGCGGCGAAGTCGAAGCGTGCGGCAACGCCGCGCGCGCGGTGGCGCTGCTGCATGGCGAGCCCGCTCGGGTCGAGACCGCCGGCGGCCAGATCGCATTGTCGCCCGCTGACGGCGGTGCAACGGTCGATATGGGCACGCCCCGGTTCGACTGGGAGGCGATCCCGCTCGCCTACGCGATGGACACCGCGGCGATGCCGCTCGCGTGGGAGGAACTCGGCAACCCGATGGCGGTCAATGTCGGCAATCCCCACGCGATCTTTTTCGTGGACGATGCCGATGCGGTCGATCTTGCCACGCTCGGCCCGCAGATCGAGCACGATCCGGTGTTCCCCGAGCGTGTGAACGTCAATGTCGCGAGCGTGGTCGGCGAGGATCACCTCAAGCTGCGCGTGTGGGAGCGTGGCGCAGGGCTCACCCGCGCCTGCGGAACCGGCGCCTGCGCCACCGCTATGGCGGCGATGAAGCGCGGACTGGTCGGGCGCACGGCCACGGTCACCCTGCCCGGCGGTGACCTCGTGATCGAATGGGACACCGACAACCGCATCCAGATGACCGGCCCAGCGACTGAAGCCTTTCGCGGCACATTCGAATGGGACGAGTTCGCGTGAGCGCTCCCTCAAAACTCGCGGAAGTCATCTCATTGGGCTGCCGCCTCAATATCGCGGAAAGCGAGCGGATGCGCGCGATGCTCGCCGAGGCGGGCGATGTGGTGGTGGTCAATTCCTGCGCGGTCACCAGCGAAGCGGTGCGCCAGACCCGGCAGGCGATCCGCAAGGCCCGCCGCGCGCGGCCCGATGCGCGGCTGCTGGTCACCGGCTGCGCCGCCGATATCGAGCGCGACGAGCTCGGCGCGATGCCCGAAGTCGACGGGCTGATCGCCAACGAACGCAAGCTCGATCCGCGCGCGTGGAATATCCCGGCGGCCTCGGCACCCCTCGCCCCGACCAAGACCCGCGCCTTCATCGCGGTCCAGAACGGCTGCGACCACGCCTGCACCTTCTGCGTGATCCCGCAGGGGCGCGGAGTCAGCCGTTCGCTGCCGGTTGCCGAGGTGCTACGCGAGGTCGATCAGCATCTCGATCACGGCGCGAAGGAAGTGGTGCTGACCGGGGTCGACTTGACGTCATGGGGTCACGATCTGCCCGAGATGCCGCCGCTCGGTGCGCTGGTCGCCGCGATCCTCGATGCGTTCCCCGCCCTCGCCCGGCTGCGCCTCTCGTCGCTAGACGGAATCGAGATCGACGAGGCGCTGCTCGAACTAATCGCGAGCGAAGAGCGCGTGATGCCGCACCTCCACCTCTCGCTCCAGCATGGCGCGGACCTGATCCTCAAGCGCATGAAGCGCCGCCACAGTCGCGCCGATGCGATCGACCTGGTGCAGCGCCTCAAGGCCCGCCGCCCCGAAATCGCCGTAGGCGCGGACCTGATGGCGGGCTTTCCGACCGAGAGCGCCACGCATCACGCCGACAATCTCTCGATCATCCGCGAGCTAGATATCGTCCACGGCCACATTTTCCCGTTTTCGCCTCGCCCAAGCACACCCGCCGCGCGCATGCCGCAGCTCGACCGCGCGCTTATCAAGGCCCGCGCCGCGGAATTACGCGCCGCCGTCGCCGAAGTGCGCATCAGGTGGCTCGCCAGCCTTGTGGGCGAAACGCACCGCATCCTCGCCGAACGCGATGGCAGCGGCTACACGCCGCATTACGCCCGCGTCGCGCTGCCCGAAGGCACCCAGCCGGGCGAAGTCATCGAACTGTCCATCGAGGAAGGCCTGCTCAAGTGAACGAGAAAAGCTGGAGCCAGCGCCTTTTCGGGGGATTCAGCAAGACGTCCGACCGGCTCTCGTCGAACCTCTCCGGCATCGTCAGCACCGCCAAGCTCGACGATGCGACGCTCGACGATGTCGAGGACGCGCTGATCGTCTCCGATCTCGGCCCCGCCGCCGCTGCGCGCATCCGCGCCAAGCTGGCGGAGAAGCGCTTTGGCCTGCAGATCACCGAGCAGGAACTGAAGGAAGCGGTGGCCGAAGAAATCGCCGAAATCCTCCGCCCGGTGGCCAAGCCGCTCGAAATTACCGCCTTCCCCCGCCCGCAGGTGATCCTCGTGATCGGGGTCAACGGCAGCGGCAAGACCACCACCATCGCCAAGCTCGCGCACCTCTTTACCGAGGACGATTACGGCGTGCTGCTGGCGGCAGGCGACACGTTCCGCGCCGCGGCCATCGCACAGCTCGCCACCTGGGCCGAGCGCGCCGGTGTGGACCTGGTGCGCGGCCCGGAAGGCGGCGACCCGGCCTCGATCGTCTTCGACGCGGTCAAGCAGGCCACCGACACCGGGATCGACGCACTGATCGTCGACACCGCCGGGCGGCTGCAGAACAAGCGCGAGCTGATGGATGAGCTGGAGAAAATCCGCCGCGTTCTTGGTCGCCTCAATCCCGAGGCCCCGCACGACGTGGTGCTGGTGCTCGATGCCACCAACGGCCAGAACGCGCTGTCGCAAATCGACGTGTTCAAGGAAGTCGCGGGCGTCACCGGGCTGATCATGACCAAGCTCGATGGCACCGCGCGCGGCGGCGTGCTGGTCGCGGCGGCCGAGCAATACGGCCTGCCGATCCACGCCATCGGCGTCGGCGAAAAGATGGAAGATTTGCGCCCGTTCGATCCGGATCTTGTTGCCAGAGTTATCGCCGGTGTTGCTTAGCCTTCGACATTGCGAGGAGACGCAGTCGACGAAGCAATCCATCGACCTTACATCCGATGGATAGCGCAGGAGTTGGATTGCCGCGCGGCTTCGCCGCTCGCAATGACGAAATTGAGAGATAGATGAGCACTTCCGAAACCAAGAAAGCCGGCTCCTCCTGGCTTAACGTCGCGGTCGATTACGGGCCGCTGCTGGTGTTCCTCGCAGTCTATCGCTGGAACGCACCCGACGATCCCAATCCGGCGGGCGAGCTGATGGCGATCATCTACGGCACCGGCGCGTTCATGGTCGCGGCGGTGACGGCGCTGCTGATTTCCAAATGGCGGCTCGGCAAGGTATCGCCGATGCTGTGGTTTTCGACCGCGCTGATCGTCGGCTTCGGCGCGCTAACGATCTTTTTCGGCGACCCGGTGTTCGTGCAGTTGAAGCCGACCATCATCTATTCGGTGTTCGGTGTCGCATTGCTGGTCGGCTGGCGTAAGGGCAGGCCGCTGCTCAAGATCCTGCTCGAAGCTGCGTTCGAGGGCCTGACCGACGAGGGCTGGCTCAAGCTGTCGCGCAACTGGGGCTTCTTCTTCCTCGTCCTCGCCGCGCTCAACGAAGGGCTGCGCGCCTATCTCACCTTCGAAGGCTGGCTGTGGGCCAAGTTCTGGGTGTTCCTGCCGCTGACCTTCCTGTTCACCTTCACGCAGATCCCGATGCTGATGAAGCACGGGCTGGATGTCGGCGAGGAAGAAGACGTGCTGAAGGAAGAGCCGCCGACCGGATGACTAGGCGGGACGACAGAGCTCGTCGCGGTTTCGCACGATGAATTCGTGGACGTGGACCTTGGATTGCTGCTTGCACTCATCCGTATAGAACCACTCCTCGAACGCTTCCGCAGCAGCCGTTTCCGGACCTTCAAAATCGAAGTACCGTTCCCCTCCGGACTCAAATCCGTCGATGGCAACCGAGTTCACATACATGCGCTGTAAATCGTCTTCGTCGTGCAGTTCGTGCACCCATTCGCGCAGGCTTAACTGAAGCGGTTTCATTTTGAACAATCCCAGGAAGCCCGACTGCTTGATCTCGTCAGCCTGGCGCATCTGCCTTTCAACGTAACGTAGGGTATGCTCATTCGACGCGGTCGTTTTGGGCTCGGTATCCTTGGTGGCCGGATCACGACTGCGGACGAGATGTTCGATCAGCCTTTCGCGGCTCGCCGCCCATTTTTCGGGGTCTTGGGAAAGGGGTACGGGCTCGGAGCGACTAGGATCGGAAACGCTTTCGGCCTGTTCAAGCATCGCGGCAACAAAATACTTGTCCAGCTCATCCCAATGGAATTGCTCGACAACATCAGCCATCATCTGATGCTCGTTCGGGTAATTGTCGATCAGCTGTGTAAAGCCGCCATTGCTCACTTGGCCCACGATATCTGACCAGAGCATCAGCGTGCGCTGGGCGTCGGTGAGCGACAGATTTCCCGGACTCCCGTAAAAATTCCATCCCTCGACACCCATCACTTCTGGAACATAAAGAAACGAATCCTCACCCGTTAGCCACCACCCATCGTGGGCAAAGCTGGCGGCTTCTTCAAATCTAGCATCTGTCATCACCGGGCGGGTTTCCGTCACATTGTCCTCCAATCTAGCCACACGAACCGTGCTCGCTTCGATTGATCCATTCCCATATGAGCCGGACCAAGCAAGCATTTTCCTACACGGCAAAACCGCGTCATACTCCGCGCGGCTCTTTGACAATCGCATCTGCGAAACGCGTTTCGAGTTGGAGAAGTGTCAACTTCGCTTTCTCGGCTCAAGCACCTGAGACATAGACTGAAATCGGCGAAATCCGTGCCTGACACCGTGTCAGGTGTGTCAACTTTGCTCCAACCTGACCGCGCCTAATCGTCCGTCGCCCACTGATCCTGATCCTCGACAGGCTGCGGCAATCGCCCTTCGAGCCAGTCGGCAATCGCGCCCGGTGTCGTTTGGTGGTCGGAGCATTCAATCACCCAGGACAGGAAATAAGCAGGTCCACCGTTCAGATAAGGCGGCGGCGAAACCGGCATGAAGATCGTCGGAAGCCTGTCATCCACTGACAGGTAGTTGAGCACGTGTCCCATCTCTTGCACCGCGTGCCACGCCAGCGGATGGCGAATATCGAGGGAAAATTTGATGTACCAGCCTTGTTCCGAGTCACCCGTCCCAAAGCCCGCGAATTCGGTCGTATTGACCTGCACCGACGGCACTCGCGAGAGATAGCTCAACAGCTTGTGAAAGCGAGGGTGATGCTTTGCGAAACTCACGGGCAGCCCCCTAAATCTCCACCTGGCTCCCCAGCTCCACCACACGGTTGGTCGGCAGCTTGAAGAAGTCCATCGCGCTGGCGCTGTTCCTCAGCATCCATGCGAAGATTTTCTCGCGCCAGATCGCCATGCCGGGCTTGTCGCTCGCGAGCAGGGTCTGGCGCGAGAGGAAGAAGCTGGTGTGCATCATCTCGAACTCGCCGCCACACGCCTGCATCTTTTTCAACCCCTTGGGCACGTCGGTCTCTTCCATGAAGCCGTAATGCAGGATCGCGCGGTAGAACCCGTCGCCCATGTCGGTGTATTCGCACCTCTTGTCCGGGTCGACATAGGGCTCGTCGGCAATCTCAATCGTCAGGATCACGACGCGCTCATGCAGCACCTTGTTATGCTTGATATTGTGCAGCAACGCGGACGGCACGCCGGCCGTGCTCGACGCCATGAAGATCGCGGTCCCGGGCACGCGCAGGGCGGAATTCTTGGCCGACTTGGCGAAGATTTCCATCGGAAGCGCGACCTCGCTCATCCGTTCGCGCATCAGCTTGCGCCCGCGCGCCCAGGTGGTGAGCAAGGTGAACGCGATCAGGCCCACGACCAGCGGGAACCAGCCGCCCTGCGGGACCTTGGTGAGGTTCGCGGCGAAATAGGCTCCGTCGACGATCAGGAACAGCAGCACGACCGGCGCGGCGTACCACCACTTCCACTTCCACACGCTCACCAGCAGCACCGCCATCAGCAGCGTGTCGATCGTCACCGCGCCCGTCACCGCGATGCCATAGGCGCTGGCGAGGTTGGAGGAATTCTGGAAGGTCACCACGAGAATGATGACCGCGATCATCAGCGCCCAGTTGACCACCGGAATGTAAATCTGGCCGCCTTCGGTTTCCGAAGTGTGGAGGATGTTGAGGCGCGGCATGAAGCCCATCTGCACGGCCTGGTGTGTGATCGAGAACGCGCCCGAAATCACAGCCTGGCTGGCGATGAAGGTGGCGACGGTGGCGAGGCCTACAAGCGGCAGGCGCCATTCCTCGCTGGCGAGCAGGAAGAACGGGTTGCGCACGACCTCGGCGGCCTGTTCGGGCGGCAGCCCGGCGATCATCGCGCCCTGCCCGAAATAGTTGAGCAGCAGGCACGGCATCACGAAACCGAACCAGCTGAGGCGCATCGGCCCGCGCCCGAAATGCCCCATGTCGGAATAGAGCGCTTCCGACCCGGTTACGGCGAGAACGACGGCACCCAGCGCGAGGAATGCCACGACTCCGTCGGTGACGAAGAACATCACCGCGTAATAGGGATTGAGGGCCCACAGGATGTCCGGGTTCTGGATGATCTGCCAACCGCCCAGCCCGGCGATCACCGTGAAATAGACGATCATGACCGGCGCAAACAACGCGCCGACCTTGGCCGTGCCGCGCGCCTGCAGCATGAACAGGCAGACGAGCAGACCGAGCGCGATCGGGATGACGAAGGGTTGCAGGCCTTCGTCCACCACGGTCAGCCCCTCGACTGCGGAGAGCACCGAAATCGCGGGCGTAATCATGCTGTCGCCGTAGAACAGCGAGGTGGCGAACACGCCGAGCAGCACCACCAGCCAGCCGTAGCTCGATTTGCCGATGTGGCGTGAGAGCAGCGCGACGAGAGCAAGGCTGCCGCCCTGCCCTTTGTTGTCGGCGCGCATCAGGATGGTCACGTACTGGATCGCCACGACGAGCAGCATCGACCAGAAGATCAGGCTGACGACGCCGAGCACATGCATCCGGTCGATCGCGATGTTCGCCGCACCCGAAAAGGTCTCGCGAAACGCGTAGAGCGGGCTGGTTCCGATATCGCCGAAGACGATACCGATTGCGCCGACCGCCAGCGCAGTTTTGGACGCACTGTGACTATGGCCCCCGGTGGGAGGCCGATGCGCCGGCGCTGCTGCTTTATCGCTCATTTATGCGGATTTCCCGTTCATCCGGTACTGCCCTTCTACGAGTGCCCGTTGTTCGGGCTGGCTCGTCGACCCCCTGCTTGCGAACAGCCGCAAGGTCGCGGCCCCTAGCACCGCAGTTTCGCGGCTGCAATATGACGCTGTGCACGGTATCCGGCGAACCCGCCACTAGCGCTGCAGCATCGGGGCATTGGCAATCATCTGGTCGAGCCCGGCAACCCGGCGTTCGAGATCGGCGCGCCACGGTGCATCCTCGGGCGATTTCTCCAGCAGTGCGGCCCAGGTCGCCCGCGCCTCGCGCACTTCGCCGCTACGCAAATAGGCAAAGCCGAGAAAGAATTCGGGCGACGGATTGGCGGGATCGATCGCGATCGCCCGTTCGTAGGCAAATCGCGCAGCGGGAGTGACGGTGCCATCGGCATGGCCGACCAACGCGATGCCGAGCGCGAGCCAGCCTTCGAGATGGCGGGGATTGTCGGTCAGTCCCTTCCTCAGCAAGCCCGCCGCATCGCCGAACTGACCGCGCCGTGCAAAGGCATCCGATGTCACGAGATAATTGGGTTTGGGCACAGTCTCGTCGAACAGCTGCCGCCGCGCCATGACCATTTCCTCGCCCGATTGCTGGGCGCGTGCCTGCTCCGGTTTCGGGCTTCCGGGCTGGCCCGGCGATCCCTGCCAGGCATATCCCGCCAGGCCGAACACCAGTGCTGCGGCAAACAGGCTCCACCCTTCGCGCGGCAATCGCAGGACGATCACGGCGAGCGCGAGTGCCGCCAGCGCAAGTACGCCAACGATCAGCCAGCCGGTCATACGCCCTCGCCTTCGCTGCGGCGCTTTCCGAGCCGGCGCAACAATACCGTCAGCGCAACCAGCAGCAGCAAGGCCGGGATCGCGAACAGCGGCCAGGTGGTCGCGCTTACTTCCGGGGAGTAGCTGACGTAATCGCCGTAGCGCTCAACCAGCCACGTACGGATTGCCTCCGGGCTTTCGCCCGCCGCGATCCGGCTGCGCACCTGATGCCGCATGTCTCCTGCCATCGGAGCATCGCTGTCGGCGATGCTCTGCGACTGGCAGGTCAGGCAGCGGAGTGTCTCCATCAGCTCGAGCGCGCGCGCTTCCTGCGCCGGGTCTTCGAGCTGGGTGTAAGCATAGGGAGCGGGCGGCAGGTCGTCCTGCGCCGCCAGCGGGAGCGCGGCGCACAACAACGCAATGGCGGCGAGGAAGCGCGTCATCGCGCTTCCTCCAGCTTGCCCAACAGCATCGCCACATCGCGTTCGCGAATGTCGCCGATGTGCTGGTAACGGATGTTGCCGGCACCGTCGATCACGTAGGTTTCGGGCACCCCCGACGCGCCGATTTCTATCATCAGCGAGGAAATCTCATCCGCGCCGATCCGCGAATACGGATTGCCGTGGCGCTCGAGAAACGCTGCGACATCTTCCGGCTTGTCGCGGATCGCAATGCCGATGATTTCGACGCCCTGTTCCTTTAACGCTTCGAGCTGCGGCGCTTCGGCGATGCACGGCAGGCACCAGCTGGCCCAGACGTTGAGCAGCCTGGGCTCGCCGCCGACGAAATCGGCGCGCGCGGCGCCCGGCACACCCTCTGTCGCGGGCGGCAGATCGAATTCGGGGAGCGGCTTGGAGATCATCGCCGAGGGCACTTGATCATCCTTCGGCTGGGTCAGCATGTAACCCCGAGGCCGAGAATGAAGAGAAACACCGCAAGCGGAATTGCATAGGCCAGGCGCATCACGCAGTCTCCGGTTGCCGGGCCGAGGCCAGCCGTTCGAGGTCCGCGCGGCGCGCATCGCCGAGCTTCCTGACACGGCGACGGCGAAAATCGGTCTGAATCCGGCCGACGATCGCGAGGATTCCCCCCAGTCCGATCAGCAGCCCGCCATACCAAATGAAGGTCACGAACGGCTTCCACCAAATTCGCAGCTGCCAGCGCCCCTCGCCTGCCCGATCGCCGATCACCGCGTAAAGCTGGCCGTCCCACCGGGTCAGCAGCGCCGCCTCGCTGGTCGCCTGCACCGGCGTCCAGAAGCTGCGCGCCTGCGGATTGAGCATCACCGCCGCGCCATCGCCGCGCCTCGCCGCAATCCGTGCTTCCATCGCGGTCCAATTGGGCCCGGCAACCGGCTCGACGCCTTCGAGCGCGATGGTCCAATTCCCGACACTGGTCGCCTCGCCCGGTGCCACCGCGGCAAGCCGCTCCTGCGAAAATGCGCTTTCGCTCGCCATGCCGAACAGCGACACCGCAATCCCGAAATGCGCGAACACCATGCCCCACACCGCAACAGGTATGCGCGTCACCTTTCGCCCCCGCAGCGGCAGGAAAGCGGCGACAGCGAGCACTGCGGCGAGCGCGAGACCCAGCATCGGCAGCAATCCGTAATTGCCGAGAACCGCCACCATCACAACGATCGCGACGAAGATCGCGCCGAGGATCGCGAGTTCCTGCCTGATGCGGAAAGGCGAATCCGATTTCCACCGCAGCAGCGGGCCGACCGACATGATCACGAACATCGGGATCGCAAAGATCGCGCTCACCGGATTGAAATACGGCGGTCCGACCGACACGCGCACGTCGAATGCTTCGGTCAGCAGCGGGTACAGCGTGCCGAGCAGCACGATCGCGAGGATCGCGGTCAGCATCACGTTGTTGAACACCAGCGCGCCTTCGCGGCTGGTCGCGGCGAAGCGCTTGCCCTCGGCAATCGAACTGGCGCGAACGGCGAAGATCGTCAGCGCGCCCCCGATGTAGAGACCCAGCAGGACGAGGATGAAGGTGCCGCGTTCGGGATCGACCGCGAAGGCATGGACGCTGGTCAAGACGCCCGACCGCACCAGAAACGTGCCGAGCATGCTCATCGAGAACGCGAGCACTCCGAGCATGATCGTCCAGGTGCGAAGCGCATCGCGCGCGGCCAGCACGCTGACCGAATGCAGCAGCGCGGTTGCCGCGAGCCATGGCATCAGCGAAGCGTTCTCGACCGGATCCCAGAACCACCAGCCGCCCCAGCCGAGCTCGTAATACGCCCAGTAGCTACCCGCCGTGATGCCGAGCGTCAGGAACACCCACGCCCCCAGCACCCACGGGCGCATCACGCGGGCGAATTCGGGCGTGACCTGGCGGGTCACAAGCGCCCCCATGGCGAGGCTGAACGCCACAGACAGCCCGACATAGCCGATGTAGAGCGTCGGCGGATGCAGCGCGAGGCCGATGTCCTGCAACAGCGGATTGAGTCCCACCCCTTCGGCGGCGGGCACCGGCAACCGCTCGAACGGATTCGAGCTGAGCAGCAGAAATGCATAGAAGCCGAGCGCGACGAAGCCCTGCACCGCCAGCGTCGCCTGCATCGTGCGTTCGGACAGGCGCCGCTCCGCTGCTGCCAGCAGCCCGCCCGACAGCGCGAGCACCGCAACCCACAGCAACATCGATCCTTCGTGGTTCCCCCAGGTTCCGGTGAGCTTGTAGAGCAGCGGCTTCATCGAATGCGAATTGGTCGCGACCAGCTTGATCGAAAGGTCGGTGATCGCAAAGGCCCACAGCAGCATCGCAAACGCCAGAACTGCAAGCACGGCCTGCACCACGGCAGCGGGTCTGGCGTAGATCGCCAGCGGCGAGGCGTTACCCTCGCCCGCGTGCAAGGCGGCTGCGCCGGACAGCATCTGCAGCGCCGCCAGCGCCGCAGCGAGCCATAGGGCGGCGAGGCCGATTTCCGCGATCATCCCGAATGCCGCCCCTAATCGAGCCCGACAGTGGTTTCGGCCGCGGCCTCGGCAGCGTTGTGCCCTTCGAGCCCTTCGAGCTCCCTCGGCACGTAGTTCTCGTCATGCTTGGCCAGCAGGTTGGTCGCGAGGAAGGTTCCGTCGGCCTGCAGACTGCCCTCGGCAACGACGCCCGATCCTTCGACAAACAGGTCGGGCAGGATGCCGCTGTAGCGGACCGGTACGGCGCTGGCCTCGTTCCCGGTCACGACAAAGGCGACCGTTACGCCATCGGCCTGCGTTTCGAGCGAGCCAGGCCGAACCATGCCGCCGAGCCGTACCGCCTGCCCCACCGCCGGCGGATCGACCGCAATCTGTTCGGGCAGGTAGAAATAGTTGGCCTGGTTGCGCAGCGCCCACGCCGCGATCAGACCGGCAGCAACGATCGCCACCAGTGCGAGCACAACCAGCCCCAGCCTCTGATGCTTGGCCTTCACTGTCCGGACCTTTGGCTTTTCACCGTATCGCGGCGGCGTTCCGCGCGACGCATCGATCGCCAGCTCCAGGCCAGCAGCAGAGCCAGACCGCCCAGCCCGATCGCGTAGGCCGCGATCACGAAATCCCAATGGTCGAGCGCCTCGCGCATCATGCGTTCCCCATCGCTGCGCTGGCGGGCACGTCATCGTCCAGCGCGCGGCGGCGCAGACGCGCTTCGACCTGCGCTTCGGCGATCAGCGCGCGCATCCGCATCAGCACGATCGCCGCGAACAGCAGCGAGAAGCCGAGCACCGCGACCAGCAGCGGCCACAGGAACACAGGGTCGATCGCGCTCTTGCCCGCGGTGATGCTGGGCGGTTGATGAAGCGAATTCCACCACACCACACTGCGATTGATGATCGGAATGTTGATCGCGCCGACCAGACCGAAAATCGCGGCGATCCTGGGCGATCCGCCCTCGCGTTCGGTCGCCTGCGACAGCGCCAGGTATCCGGCATACAGGAACAGCAGCACCAGCATGCTGACCAGCCGTCCGTCCCATTCCCACCACGTGCCCCACGTCGGGCGGCCCCAGATCGACCCGGTGGCGAGGCAGATCGCGGTAAATGCCATCCCCGGCACCGCCATCGCGCGCGCGGCGATTCCCGCCAGCGGGTGCTTCCAGATCAGCAAGGCGCCGCTGGCGATCGCCAGACCGCTCCAGCCACCCATGCCGAGCCAGGCGCTGGGCACATGGATGAACATGATCCGCACGCTGTCGCCCATCAGGCGATCGGGCGGGATCACCGTCAGGCCCCACGCCATCGCGCCGCCAGTCAGCAGCAGCCCGCTCCACAGGCACAGCGGCATCAGCCACTGCGCGAGCGCCATGAAGCGTTTGGGGTTGGCGTAGATGTGCATGCGTTATCGGCCTTGCGGAGTGTATTAGTGTCCCAGCCGCCCCCGGCAAGGGCGCAAAGCATGCAAGGAATGCTGCATTTCGCGAAATCGGGCGCTCAGCTGCGTCCGATCATCTTTTGCGCCATCCGGTCGGCGACGACATCGGGAGAGGTTTTGCCGGCATCGCTTTCCTGCCAGATCTGCTCGAGCCGTTCGGGGATCAGCGCGATCCGCTTGCGCACTTCGTTGATATCCCCCGGTGTCCCGTCGCGGCGCGCCAGGTATTCGGTCGCGACCGAGATGATCCCGCCCGCATTGATGACGTAATCGGGCGCAAACAGGATATCGCGTTCGAACAGCGCCTGGCCGTGTTCGGGGCGGGCGAGCTGGTTGTTCGCGCCACCCGCAACGATCGCGCAGTCGAGCCGCGCGATACCGTCATCGTCGAGGATCGCGCCGAGCGCGTTCGGACTGAACACGTCGCAGGCAACGGTCATGATGGCATCGGCGCCCACGCAATCGGCACCCAGTTCGCGCGCCAGCGACGCTGCGCGCTCCTCGTGCATGTCGGCCAGGGTCAGTTTCGCCCCGTCCTTCGCCAGCAGTTTCGCGACACCGCCGCCGACGCTGCCCGTACCCTGCACCGCAACATGCACGCCGGTAACGCTGTCCTTGCCGAGTTTGTGGCGAACCGCCGCCCTTATGCCGTGATAGATGCCCATTGCGGTGAACGGGCCCGGATCGCCGCCGGCCGCATCTTCACCCGAAACCGGCAAGCCCGAAACATGCGCGGTGTGCTTCGACACGGCAACCATGTCCGCCTCGCTGATCCCGACATCTTCGGCGGTGACATAGCGGCCACCCAGAGCCTCGACCGCATCGCCGAACGCGGCGAGCATGGCCGGTGTCTTGGTCTTCGCCTTGTCGGCGAGGATTACTGCCTTGCCTCCGCCCATCGGCAGCCCGGCCATTGCGTTCTTGTAGCTCATTCCGCGTGACAGGCGCAGCGCATCGCGCAGACCATCCTTGGGATCGGGATAGTGCCAGAACCGGGTTCCCCCGGCGCCGGGGCCGAGATGCGACGAATGCACCGCGATAATGGCCGTGAGTCCACTTTCGCGATGATGCACGAATTGCACCATTTCGTGCTCGTCGAAATCAGGCTCGGTCCAGAAAGCGGTCATACGCCAAACGCCTCACAATAGATCGCGGCGACGACCGAAGATCGATCCGGCAAACTGGGAAATATGGGGCGATCGAGGGGTCTCGAACCCCCGACCTCCGGTACCACAAACCGGCGCTCTAACCAACTGAGCTACGATCGCCACATGCCCCGTCCCAACGCCATCGCAATGGTGCCACGTCCGCGCAAGGAGGGCGGTTTACGCCTGATCTGGCCCCGGTCAAGGGGACCTTCAAGCGGCGCGAGCCTGTTGCACAAAGCCCGTGGCAAGAAAAGCAAAAACTGCGTTTCGGGCGGATATGCGCAAGATTGTTTCGCGGGAAGCGGGCGGCTTGCGCGGCGCGCCTGCCACACTATCGTCGAACCCATGCCGGCCCCAGGCGATTCTTCTGCCGCGACGCTGCTTTCGCATGCTGGCATTCAGCGCGTGCCCAGCCCCAGGATCGAGCTGTTCCAGATCCGCAACTTCGTCGACGAGGCGCTGTGCCGCGAGCTGATCCGGCTGATCGACCAGGATCGTCGCCCGTCGACCATCGCCGACGACAACGGCGATGCCTATTTCCGCACCAGCGAAACCTGCGATCTCGCGCCCGAAGAACCGGCGGTGCAACAGCTCGAGGCGATGCTGCGTGGCTTGAACGGCATAGATCCGGCGCACGGCGAACCGTTGCAGGGCCAGCGCTACGATATCGGGCAGGAATTCAAGCCGCACACCGATTACTTCACGCCGGGCGGGCCGGACTTCGAAAAGTTCTGTTCGGTCGCGGGCCAGCGCACATGGACGTTTATGATCTATCTCAATGACGTGGAGGCCGGCGGCGCTACACGGTTCAAGGTGGTGGGCAAAACCTTCCAGCCCGAAACCGGCAAATTGCTGTGCTGGAACAACAAGCGCCCCGATGGCAGCGTCAACCCGGCCACGCTCCATCACGGCATGAAAGTGCGCAAGGGGCTGAAATATGTGATAACCAAGTGGTATCGGGAACGACCGTGGGGATGGGAATGAGCGACTACAAGGACATGGCGCAGCAGCTGCGGACGCGGCTCGACGATCTGCTCGAGCGCGCCGAGGTGATCGAAGACGACCTGCGGCATCCGCTCGATGCGGATTCCAGCGAGCAGGCGGTCGACCTTGCCGACGACGAGGCACTGGAGGGCGTGGACGAAGTGCTGCGTGCCGAGATCCAGCAGATCAGGTATGCGCTCACGCGGATCGAGAACGGGACCTACGGCACCTGCGCCAAATGCGGCAAGGATATTGCCCGCAAGCGGCTCGAAGCGCGCCCGATTGCGACCCGCTGCATCGATTGTGCCAGCGCGGCCTAGGCCAAAAAAGAAAAAGGCGGCCCGGTAGGACCGCCTTTTCCTGGCAGCGCACCAACGAATTGGGGCTGCGAAGCTCGTCGTGTCGCTTACTTCTTGAGCGAAAGCCCGCCGAAGCGCTTGTTGAACGCCGCCACACGACCGCCTTCCTGCACCTGGCGGTTGCCGCCGGTCCATGCGGGGTGGCTGGTCGGGTCGATATCGAGCGACATGGTGTCGCCCTCGCTGCCCCAGGTGGAGCGCGTCTGAAACTCGGTGCCATCGGTCATCTTGACCGTGATCATGTGATATTCGGGATGCCCTTCGGCTTTCATACGTATTTCCTTCGAGCGTCCACCGGTACCGACCGGTGGTGCTATGTTTTCGGAGAAGCGGCGCTCATACCGCTCACGAACCAAATTGCAAGTGTTTCTCCCCTCCCTTGAGGGAGGGGTCGGGTGGGTGTACAACGGATGTGGCAATCCCACCCCGCTGCGACTAGGCAACGCTGCGCGTCGCCAAGTCTCACTGCCCCTCCCTCAAGGGAGGGGAGAGATTAAGAAGGCGGATCGGCGATCATCGCCGTGAATTCGGTCTCGCAGGTGGTCTTGCCCTCGACGCTCGCCTTGCCCTTGAACTTGTAGATCGTGCGGCGTTGCTGGAGGAATTCGACCTCCAGATCGAGCAGGCAACCGGGTGTCACGGGGCTGCGAAACTTCGCGCCGTCGATCCCCATGAAGATCACCAGCTTGCCGGTGCCCGCGAGCTCCAGCGTCTCGATCCCGAGGATCGCCGCCGCCTGCGCGAGCGCTTCGATCTGAAGCACACCCGGCATGATCGGAGCGCCGGGGAAATGCCCCTGGAAGAACTCCTCGTTGATGGTGACCGCTTTCACCGCGTGGATGCGCTCACCGAGGTGCAGCGCCTTCACCCGGTCGACCAGCAGCAACGGGTAACGATGCGGCAGGGCCTTGAGCACCTTGTGGATATCGTAATCCACGATCGGCTCCGATGGTGTCGCCTTCTCGCTCATGCCCTGCCCCCGCGCGTCCGTGTTCCGGCCCTAGCGGCCTTCGGGGACTGCTGGTTGCCCTGCTGCGCGGCCTGCTGGCGCTGCTGCAGCACCTGTGCGGCTACCAGCGTCTGCTGGATGTCCTGGAACAGCTGCACGCCTTGGCGCGAAGGCTGCCAGCCCGCCGGCGGGACGATCTGCACCGAAGGAACCTTGGTGTTGAGCGAGGTCGTCACCTGCTGCGTGATGTCCGCGGCCGGGGGAGCATAAAGCACCGAACCCGGGGTGAAGACCATCTGGATCTGCTGCTGGGTGACGACTTCCTGCACCGAGGTGGGATACTGCGCGAAAATCTGCTCGATCGCGTAGACGCGGGCGGAATCGATCTGGTTGCTGAGCTGCGCGATTTCCTGTTCGAGCGTCTGCAGCTGCGCGAATTGCGGGCTGCTCTGAGCTGCCTGCAGTTCGGCGTCGTTCACTTCGTTGTCGTTGTTGGTGTCGAACCCCTGCAGCAGCGTCTGGCGCTGCTCGTTCTTGGCCCGGCGGGTTTCGATCTGTGCCGAATAGGTGGTCGAGACCTGGTTGTAAGCGGTCTGCAGCGCGCTGGTGCCGATGATCGCGCGGGTCACATCGACCGTGGCGATCCGGCCCTGGACCTGGGCGATGGCGGGAGCCGCCGAAACGGCACACGCGGCGAGGCTCGCAGCGGCGAGCGATTTGGCAAGAAGTTTCATCAGAACTGTGTTCCTACGTTGAACGTGAATGTTTTGTCGTCATCGCCCTCGACCTTGCGGATCGTCTGGGCGAAATCGATGCGGAACGGCCCGAATGGCGAGTTCCAGTTTACCCCGATACCGGCAGTGATACGCGGGGACGGCGAATTGCCGAGGAAGACCTCGCGAATGCGGCTGTTGGGGCGAATGCTTGGTACGTTGTCGGTCACCCCGTCCGCCGCGATCGGATTGATCGTTGCGAACTGGATGGCATTTCCATCGGCGTCGGTGCCGTTTTCGATAAAGATCAGGTTGCCGTCGGCATCGGTCTGCTGGATGCCGAAGGGATTGTCCTGCAGCACCGGTTGGGTCACACCCCAGAGCGCACCGACATCGACCCACACCGACGGGCGCAGGCCAAGCTCGCGCGCACCGGTGCCGAGCGGCACTTCGAGTTCGGCGCGGGCGAGGTAGTAATTACGGCCGCCGAGCGCGTCGTCGCGCACCGATCGCCGTTCGGTCACGGGCACCGGACCATCGGCGCTGTCGATATAGGGCTGGGTCAGGATGCGCGGCCCCACACCACGAATGTCGAAACCGCGGAACTGCGGCTCGCCGAGGAAGAACCGGTCGGTGAGGAGGATATCTTCCACCTGCGGTCCGCCGCGATCCTGCAGCGGGATGATCGTGCCGCCTTCGGCCAGCAGCGAGAAGATGAAGCCGCTGTTCGCGACGTTCCAGAATTGCTGGCCGCGACCGCGGAACCGCAGATAGCGGACATCGCCGCCCAGACCGGCGAATTCGGTGCTGAGGGTGACGGTGCGTCCGCGCGTCGGGCGCAAGCGCGAGTTGAGCGAGTTGTAGTTGAGGCTGAGCCCGACGATCGAGCTGAGACGTTCGCCCAGCGCATCGCACAGGAACCGGCCCGCAAGCAGCGGGTCGCATTCGCGGGTCCCGTCTCCGTCGAGATCGGAGAAGAAGATGTTCTGGTCGAGGCTGACATCGTCGTAGTTGAGCGTGTAGCTGCCGACCAGCGACATGAACTCGGTCAGCGGCACACCGACACGGATGCCGAACCCGGTGGTCGCCTGTTCGAAGGTCGTGTTGCGATCACGATTCCGGAAGTTGAAACTGCTGATGTCGCGCCGATAGATATCGATGCCGGTCGAGATGTTGCGGTCGAAAACGTAAGGCTCGGTGAAGCTCACCTGCGCCGAACGCGAGAATTGCGAATAGTTAAGGCTGAGCCCGATCGTCTGCCCGCGGCCGCGGAAGTTGCGCTGGCGGATGCTGCCCGCGAGGATGAACCGCTCGATCGACGAGAAGCCGGCCGAAAACTGCAGCTCGCCGGTCGGCTGCTCTTCGACATTGGCTTCAAGAACGATCCGGTCGGGCGCGCTGCCTTCGACCTGGTTGACCTCGAAATTCTCCTGGAAATAACCCAGCGAATTGATCCGCGCGGTGGTGCGCTGCACCCCGAGCGAGTTGAACGCATCGCCTTCCGACAGGCGAAACTCGCGGCGGATCACCTTGTCCTGCGTCAGCGTGTTGCCGTTGACATCCACCCGCTCGACATAGACGCGCGGCGCCTCGCGCAGAATGAACGTGATGTCCATCGTCAGGTTGTCTTTGTTGCGGGTGAAGCGCGGCTGGACATCGGCAAAGGCGTAGCCGAACCGACCGGCCAGCTCGGAAAGCTGCTCGACCGTATCCTCGACCGCCTTGGCGTCGTACCAGTCGCCGGTTCCCATCGGCAGCCGCTCGCTCATCGCGTTGCTGTCGAAATCGCGCAGCTGGCTGTCGACCGTCACGTTCCCGAACTTGTAGCGCTCGCCTTCCTCGACCACGTAAGTGATGATGAAGTCCTGCTGATCGGGGGTAAGCTCCGCCACGGCCGAAACCACGCGGAAATCGGCATAGCCTTCGGTCAGGTAGAATTGCCGCAGCTTCTGCTGATCGAATGCCAGCCGGTCGGGGTCGTAGCTCGTGTTGGAGCTGAAGAAGCGGTAGAAGCGCGCCTGCTTCGTGACCATCTCGCCGCGCAGCTCGCCATCGGAAAACTGTTCGTTGCCGATGATGTTGATCTGGCGAACCTTGGACTTGGGCCCTTCGCTGATTTCGAACACCACGTCGACGCGGTTCTGCGGCAGCTGCACCATCTTGGGCTCGACGCTGGCGGCGAAGCGACCCTGGCGCTTGTACAGCTCGATGATGCGCGCGACGTCGGCGCGAACTTTCGAACGCGTGAAGATCTGGCGCGGCGCGAGCTTGATCTCGGGCACGATCTTTTCGCTGTCGAGCCGCTTGTTGCCTTCGAGCACGATGCGGTTGATCACCGGGTTTTCAGTTACGGTAATGACGACGTTGCCGGCATCGTTGCGGATCGAGAAGTTCGAAAACAGCTCGGTCGCGCCAAGATCCTTCAGCGCCTCGTCGGCCGCGACCGAGGTATATTCCTGGCCGACGCGCAGCCGGATGTAACTGAGGATCGTGGTCGGCTCGAGCCGTTCGGCCCCGGCAACGCTGATCGATCGGATGATGTTGCTCTGCGCGGCGGGATCCGGAGCAGGGGTCGGTGCGGGTGCAGGTTGCGTCGCGGGCGCCGGTGCGTCGCCTTCGTCCTGCGCCAGCGCGGAATAGGGAACACCGGCGAGCATCGAGCCGCAGGTGAGCGCGATCGCGAACCGACCCGCGGCGCTTGCCGGTTTCGAGGTTGCAGGATGGGGATAGACAGACTGGTCGCCTGCCGGCTTGCGTCGATTCATGCAGTAAAAGTCCCGTCTAACCCGTCTTCAAACGCCCGTTTGCGTTGGCCACGCCTCCCCAAAGGCGCATATTCGATGGGCTGCGAAAGCCCGGATTGCCTCTGCCCCATGCACGTCGCGCAATCAAGCGGGCAACCCCCTCTGGCTACGCTCGCCCGTTCGCTTTCCCCGGCTAACTGCCGAAAAACGGCAGCGAGACGACGTCATTCACCGTCACGACCACCATCAGCATCAGGACAATCGCGATTCCCGTACGATAGGCCCATTCGGTCGCTTGCGGTCCGACCGGTTTCCGGCGGATCGCCTCGACAGCATAGAAAGCCAGATGGCCACCATCGAGCGCGGGAATTGGCAAGAGGTTGATGAATGCCAAATTAAGCGAAATCAGGGCGACGAAGAAAACGAAGGCGGAAAGGCCGAGGCTGAGCTGCTCGCCCGAAAACTTGGCGATTTTGACCGGCCCCCCCATCTCGGCAAGCGAGCGATCGCCGCGAATGATCTGAGCGATTCCGGTCACCATCATGTTGGCGGCACTGACGCTCTGATCGACCGAGAGCGCTGCCGCCTCGCCGATCCCGAGCTCCTCGTAACGTTCGGCGATCTGCTCGGTTTCGATACCGATCAGGCCCACGGTCGACGGGTTGCCGAACCGGTCGGTCATTTCGACCGCCGCCGCCGTGACGGGAAGTTCGATCCGGTCGCCCTCGCGCACGACAGTGACCTCGAATGCGCGATTGGGATACAGCAGGATGGTCTGCTGGATTTCCCGCCAGCTGCCCATCTTCTGCCCGTCGATCGCGACGATCCGGTCGCCGACCTCGAACCCCGCTTCGCGGGCCCGCGAATCCTCGGTGAACGCGGCGATGATACCGACCTGTTCGGGCTCAACCGGCAGCGGTTTCCCGTAGGCGAGATTGAACGCGAAGAAGATGCCGAGCGCGACGAGAATATTGGTGACCGGCCCTGCGGCCACGATCAGAGCGCGTTTCCACAGGGCGGCGCATTGGAAGCTGCCCTCTTCCTCGGGAGCATCCGGATCGGGCACCGAAGCAGGGTTCATGTCGCCTCTGAACTGCACATACCCGCCAAGCGGCAGGATGGAGAGTTTCCAGCGCGTACCGTGCCTGTCGGTGACGCCGGCAATCTCCTTGCCGAATCCGATCGAAAAGGCATCGGCTTTCACCCCGAACCACCGGCCAACCAGATAATGACCCAGCTCGTGCACGGTGATCAGCGGCCCGAGCAACAGCAGGAAGCCGACGGCGTACATCCAGAAAGGGGGTGATTCAAACAACGGCGTAATGCTCCAGAATTTCGGTCGCCCGGGCGCGCACATCGGCATCGAGCGCCAGCACGTCCTCCAGCGAACGCGCCGGTTGCGGGCTATAGCGGTTCAGAAGTTCCTCCACCACTGCCGCTATGCGGGTGAACCGAATCTGACCATCGAGGAAGGCGGCCACGGCAACTTCGTTCGACGCGTTGAGCACTGCGGGCGCGCTGCCTCCGACGTGGATGGCATTGCGGGCCAGCCGGGTCGCGGGAAAGCGCTCCTCATCGGGCGCGAAAAAGCTCAGTTCGCCGATCTGCACGAGGTCGAGCGGTTCGAGCGGCGTGTCCATCCGCTTCGGCCAGGCGAGGCAATTGGCGATCGGAACCCGCATATCCGACGGGCCGAGCTGCGCCAGCGTCGATCGGTCGCGGAATTCGACCATCGAATGGATCACACTTTGCGGATGGACCACGATCGACAGGCGATCCAGCCCCACCGGGAACATGTAATTCGCCTCGATCAGCTCGAGGCCCTTGTTCATCATCGTCGCCGAATCGACACTGATTTTCGCGCCCATGTCCCAGTTGGGGTGCGCCACGGCCTGCTCGGGTGTCGCCGCTTCGAGCTGCTCCTGCGACCAGGTCCGGAACGGTCCGCCGCTCGCCGTCAACGTGATCCGCGCGACATCGTCGAAATGGTTGCCGACGAGGCACTGAAAGATGGCGTTGTGCTCACTATCGGTCGGCAGCAGCGCGGCGCCATGCTGCGTCAATGCCGCCGTCATGACGGCTCCGGCCGAAACCAGCGCTTCCTTGTTGGCAAGCGCGATCGTCCCGCCGCGCTCGATCGCGGCCATCACCGGGGCAAGCCCCGCGCAGCCGACGATCGCCGCCACCGTCAGATCGACCTCGCGCCGCGCGGCATCGCACAGCGCCTGCGCGCCGCCCGCCGCTTCGATATCGGTCCCCGACAGCGCTTCGCGCAATGCGTCGAGACATGATTCGTCGCCCACCACCGCAAGCTTGGCATCGAATTCGCGCGCGAGCTTTCCGAGCTCGGCCGCGCTGCAATTGGCGGTGAGCGCCTCTATCTGCCACGCTTCGCGGTCACGGCGGATCAGGTCGAGCGTCGAAGCGCCGATCGATCCGGTAGCGCCCAGAATGGTTATCGAACGGGTCATAGCGTCTGCATTATCCCAGCAAATTCGGTGCCACGGCAACCACGAACAGAACGAAGAACACCGCGAGGAAGCCGTCGAGCCGGTCGAAGAACCCGCCGTGCCCCGGAATGAGACTGCCCGAATCCTTCATCCCGGCGCGGCGTTTCATCCAGCTTTCGAAAAAATCCCCAGTCTGCGCAATAATCGCGATCAGACTCCCGGCGACCAGCGCGAGCGACACACCCGAAACGCTCAGCTGCTCCGATGCCGTCGGGCCGAACCCTGCAAGCTCGTGCGCCAGCGCCACGATACTGGCGGCCAGCGCGCCTCCGCCCAGCCCGGCCCAGGTCTTCGACGGGCTGATTCTGGGAGCGATCTTGGGACCGCCGATCGCGCGACCGGCGAAATAGGCCCCGACATCGACTGCGATCACCGGCAGGAGGAACACCAGCGCTACCTCAAGCGCGCCGTAGCTCCGCCGCACCTGGATCAGCGCCAGTGCAGCGGCGGAGACATAGGCGGCCCCGAAGAACAGCCAGGCGATCTCGCCCAGCGGCGAAATGCCGAAGGCTTTGACGATCGCATTCCATTCCCACAGCACCAATCCGGCGAGCAGGACCACGAAAGCGATCCAGAACCCCCCCCGAGCCAGAGCGCGGCGGTGGCCACCGCGACCATCACGATCCCCGATGCGAGGCGGATCTGGAGGTCGCTCATGCGGCCGGGATCATCGCCACTCTGCCCGACAGCGGGATCGCCCGATTCCAGCGACTTCTTGGTGATTTCTTCGAGTCGCCGCTTAACGTCCGCCATAGCGCCGCTCCCGTGTGCCGAAATCGTCGAGCGCCTGCTGCAGATGCTCCGGCTTGAAGTCGGGCCACAGCGTGTCGACGAAGAGCATCTCGGCATAGGCCGCCTGCCACAGCAGGAAGTTCGACAGCCGAACCTCTCCACTGGTGCGGATCAGCAGATCCAGCGGCGGCAAATCGTGCGTGTCGAGGTTGGCGTCGATCGATGCGGTCGTGATCTCCCCCGCCTGCGCCGCGCGGGTCGCGGCGCGCGCGATCTCGTTCTGCGCGCCATAATTGAGCGCCACGGCGAGCGTCTGCGTGCCCTTGGAAGTCTGTTCGAGAGCATCTTCGAGCATGGCGACGATATCAGGTGCAAGCGAACGCCAGTCGCCGATGATCTTGAGCTTCACGCCGTTGGCGATAAATTCGGCCAGGTCCGATTTGATGAACTTGCGCATCAGGTTCATCAGATCGTCGACCTCGTCCTCGGATCGTTTCCAGTTTTCCGAAGAGAAGGCGTAGAGCGTCAGACAATCGAGCCCCATCGGCTCGACCGCGCGAACCAGCCGCCGGACAGCTTCGACCCCGCGCTGATGACCGACCGAACGCGGCAGGCCGCGCTTCTTCGCCCAGCGACCATTGCCGTCCATGATGATGGCCACGTGACGGGCGCCCTGCCCTGTTCCGGTGTTGGGCCGCTCGCCCATTAGCGCTCCCCTGCCGCGTCCTTACTGCGTCAGGATTTCCTGTTCCTTCTTCGCCGCGGCCTCGTCGGTCTCGGCGACGTATTTGTCCGTCAGCTTCTGGACTTCGTCCTCCATCCGCTTGCGGTCGTCTTCGGAGATTTCCTTTTTCTTCTCGTCGGACTTGAGCGCTTCCATCCCGTCGCGGCGGACGTTGCGGATCGCGATCTTCGCCTTTTCCGCATATTGTCCGGCGAGCTTGGCGAGTTCCTTGCGGCGTTCTTCGGTGAGATCGGGCATCGGCAGGCGCAGCGTCTGTCCGTCGATCATCGGGTTAAGCCCGAGGTTGGCGTGCGCGATCCCTTTTTCGACCGCGATCACGTTCGACTTGTCCCACACCTGCACGCTCAGCATGCGCGGCTCGGGCGCGGAAACGGTCGCAACCTGGTTGAGCGGCATCATCGCGCCGTAAACCTCGACCTGGACCGGATCGAGCAGGCTGGTGTTCGCGCGACCGGTGCGCAGGCCCGAAAGATCGCCCCGAAGCGAATCGACGGCTCCCTGCATCCGGCGTTCGATATCTGCCTTGTCGTATTGCGGCATGGCTTACGCTTCCCCTCTGACAATTGTCTGGACGCCCTCGCCGCTCAGAACGCGGGCGACGTTTCCTTTTTCGCGGATCGAGAACACCACTATCGGAATGTGGTTCTCGCGGCAAAGTGCCACTGCCGTCGCGTCCATCACCTTGAGGTTCTGCGACAGGACCTGGTCGTAAGTGATGGAATCGAAACGGGTGGCGTTCGGATTGTGTTTGGGATCGCTGTCGTAGACCCCGTCGACGCTGGTGCCCTTGAGCAGCGCGTCGCAACTCATCTCGGCTGCGCGCAGCGCCGCGCCGGTATCGGTGGTGAAGAACGGATTGCCGGTGCCTGCGGCGAAGATCACGATGCGGCCCTTCTCGAGGTGCCGCTCCGCGCGGCGCCGGATATAGGGTTCGCACACGCTGCTCATCGGGATCGCGCTCTGCACCCGCGTCTGCACGCCCAGCTGTTCGAGCGCGTTCTGCATCGCCAGCGCGTTCATCACCGTGGCGAGCATGCCCATGTAATCTCCGGTCGTGCGATCGAGCCCCTTCGCCGCCGCGCTGATCCCGCGAAAGATATTGCCCCCGCCGATCACCAGACACACTTCGAGCCCGGTGTCCTTCGCCGCCTTCACCTCTTCGGCGAGCCGCGCGACATAGGCCGGATCGATCCCGTATTCCTGCTCCCCCATCAGAACTTCGCCCGAAAGCTTGAGCAGGACGCGCTTGATTTCGGGAAGGGCCGATGTTTGGGACATGGGTGACAAGCTTCCGGTTCGGACTAAGACTGCGGCTTCCCTTAGCCACGGCGGCCCAAGCGCGCAAAGGGAAAGACGGGGAGACAATCGGATGACCATAAAACGGCGAATCGCCTTCGCTCTAATCGGCGTGGCGCTGATCGCAGGAGCGCTGGTGCTCGCGTTTCAGCGCACGATCGGAGAACGGGTTTTTGCCAGCGCGGTCGCACAACGCCTCGCGCAGAACGATCTTCAGTTCGGACCGGGGTTGCATCTTGTCCTGTGCGGGACGGGCTCACCGCTCCCGAACCCAGATCGGGCGGGACCCTGCAATCTTGTGGTGGCGGGTGAACAGTCGTTCGTGGTCGACATCGGGGAAGGTGGCGCGCGCAATCTCAATCTCATGGGGTACGATATTGGCTCAATCGACGGATTGCTGCTGACCCACTACCATTCCGACCACGTCGACGGGATCGGACCGCTGGCGCTGCTTTACTGGACCATCGGCACTGCCAGAGCACCGCTCGATGCATACGGTCCCACGGGGATCGCGGAACTCGTGGAGGGATTCAACGCCGCCTATGCGCTCGACCACGCCTATCGCGTGGCGCACCATGGTCCCGAAATCGTGCCCGCCAGCGGTGGTGGCCTGCGCGCCGTTCCGTTTGAAGTCGGCGACGAGCCCGTGATTGTTCTTGAACGCGGTGGCCTTACGATCACGGCTTTCCCGGTCGAGCACGACCCGGTCCGCCCCGCGATCGGATACCGGTTCGATTATCAAGGCCGATCGCTGGTAATCAGCGGCGACACATCGCGCTCATCGTCGCTCGAAGCAGCGTCGCAGGGCGCCGATTTACTGGTTCACGATGCGTTGCAGGGCAAACTGGTCGGAACACTGACCGAAGCGCTGGATAAGTCGGGCGCGCGGAACACCGCTCAGATCACCCGCGACATCCTCGATTACCATGCCTCGCCGGAGGACGCAGCGGCCAGTGCTCAGACAGCCGGGGTCAAATATCTTGTGCTTTCGCATCTCGTACCGCCGATCCCCAATGCATTTCTTTATCCCTCGTTCCTCGGCGACGCGGAAAGCAAGTTCGATGGCGAGATAATCGTCGGCGAAGACGGGATGATCTTCACGCTGCCACCGGAAAGCGAAGCGATCGAACGTCGCAAGGTGCTATAGAACGCAAAAACAAGAAGGCCGCCGCAGCGCTGCGCTGCGACGGCCTTCTGTTCTCAATCTACAAGAAACTCAGCCGCCGACGGCAGCCGCGACTTCCGCTGCGAAGTCGCTTTCTTCCTTCTCGATCCCTTCGCCGAGCTGGAAGCGGACGTAGTCGACCAGCTTGATCGTGCTGCCTGCCTCCTTGGCGGTGCGGGCGACGTGCTCTTCGACGGTCGCCTTGCCGTCCTTGACGTAGACCTGGCTCAGCAGCGCGTTTTCCTTGGCGTATTTCTTGACCGCGCCTTCGACCATCTTTTCCTGAACGTTCTCAGGCTTGCCGCTTTCGGCGGCCTTTTCCTGGGCGATCGCGCGCTCGCGCTCGATCACGGCCGGGTCGAGGCCATCGGCATCGAGTGCCTGCGGGAACATCGCGGCGGCGTGCTGGGCCACGTCCTTGCCGAGCTCGGCGAGAACGTCGGCGCTGGCATCGCCCTCGAGCGCGACGAGCACGCCGATCTTGCCGAGGCCTTCGGCGACGGCATTGTGGACGTAGGACACGACCGCGCCCTGCGAGACCGATACGGTTTTCATGCGGCGAATCTGCTGGTTCTCGCCGATCGTCGCGACATTGTCGGTCAGCTTGTCGCCAACCGTCCCGCCATCGGGATAGGCTGCGGCCTTGAGCGCGTCGACATCGTCGCTGCCGAGCGTCAGGGCAACGGCGGTGGTCTTGCGCACGAAGTCCTGGAACTTGTCGTTCTTGGCGACGAAATCGGTTTCCGAATTGACTTCGACAGCCACGCCGCGCGTGCCCTCGACGGCAAGGCCGACGAGACCTTCAGCCGCAGTACGGCTCGATTTCTTCTGGGCGGTGGCAAGCCCCTTGGCGCGCAGCGCGTCGACGGCGGCTTCGATGTCGCCAGCGGCTTCGCTCAGCGCTTTCTTGGCGTCCATCATACCTGCGCCGGTCTTTTCGCGCAGTTTCTTCACATCGGCGACGGTGAAATCGGCCATGGTGATTTCCTTCTGATAAATCTGGGGCACCGGGCCCCGTTGCGGGTGCCCGGTGCGGTATTCTGGGATAGCGACGCGCGCGCGGCGCGCGCCGACTGAAAACGTGGATCAGGCGTCCGCGGTCTCGGCGGTCGGTTCGGCCGGAGGCTCGGCCATTTCGCCGACATCCGCGCCCGAATCCTGCACCGCGCCACCGCGACCGGCTACCGCCGCATCGCGAATGGCATCGCAATAGAGGCGCACGGCGCGGCTGGCATCGTCGTTGCCCGGAACCGGGAAGGCGATCCCGGACGGATCGACGTTGGTATCGAGCACCGCGATCACCGGAATGCCGAGCACGGCAGCTTCCTTGATGGCGAGGTCTTCCTTGTTGGCGTCGATCACGAACATCACGTCCGGAATGCCGCCCATGTCGCGAATGCCGCCGAGCGACAGTTCGAGCTTGTCCCGCTCGCGCGTCAGCTGGAGGATTTCCTTCTTGGTCAGACCGTGGGTCTCGCCCGACAGCTGCTCTTCGAGCGTCTTGAGCCGCTTGATCGACTGGCTGATCGTCTTCCAGTTGGTCAGCATCCCGCCGAGCCAGCGATGGTTGACGAAGTGCTGGCCCGATGCGCGGGCGGCTTCGGCGATCGGCTGCTGAGCCTGGCGCTTGGTGCCGACGAACAGCACCTTGCCGCCGGCGCGGACGGTTTGCTCGACGAAATCGAGCGCGCGCGCGAACAGCGGCACGGTCTGCGACAGGTCGATGATGTGAACGCCGTTGCGGTTGCCGAAGATGTACGGCTTCATCCGCGGGTTCCAGCGGTGGGTCTGGTGGCCGAAGTGTGCGCCGGCCTCGATCAATTGCTGCATGGTGACGGTGGTGGCCGCCATAGGTATTTCCTTTCCGGTTGTTCCTCTGGAAGGCAGGAACCGCAGGCGGCCTAAACGAATAGGGGCTCCGCTCGCGGCACCGGTATGTGGCGCCTTCCATGTGAATTTCGCGCGGTCCGGAAGCTGATGCCCCCGATCCGACGCGAGAGCGGCCCCTTAGCCGGGCAAACCGGACAAATCCACCCTTTTCGAACATTTTTGCGCCCCGCGCCCATTCACCGCTTGACACTGTGGAACAATAGTAGAACAAGGCGTTTGGAACAAACATCGAACATGCATTGTTTTGCACCGGTAAGGGAGCACCCTAGGATGATCACGACCACACTGACCGCGCTGTTCGTGGCTGTTGCGATTGCCACAGCGTTGGGCCTTGTCGATTGCTGGCTGCTCGGCCGGGATGCGTACGCCTCGCTCAGGCAGGAGCGTGCGCTCGCTCGGGCCGGGTTCGTGCCGATGGTCGAAGCGGACGTGATGCGGCTGCGCCGTCCGGTTCGCGCAGCGGCCCTGGCTAATCGTGCGTCGGCGCAGCGTGCACCGGTGCCGTTTCCCGCTCGAGCGCGCGACGCCGCTTGATCCGTCCGTATTTCAGCAAGGCGTAGGGCATCAGCGCGAGATAGCCGACGCTGATCGCGGTCATCGTCCACCACGGCTCCAGCAGCAGGGCGGCGAAAGCCAGCGCGACGAACGCGATGAGCCCGAGCCTGACCCCGCGGCGCGGGCGAAGCGCCGCCCAGCTGAGCGTCGCCATGTTCGAAATCATCAGGACCGCGATCAGGCTGATCCAGATCGCCAGCGCAACGGGATCGCGGAACTCCTCGCGACCGGTCGCCATCCACAGATAGAACGGGGCAAAGGCGATGCCCGCTCCGACCGGCGCAGGCACCCCTGTCAGGAACCCGGCCGATTTGTGCGGCTGATCCTCGACATCGATCCGCGCGTTGAACCGCGCCAGCCGCAGCGCGCAGCAGATCGCGAACAGCAGCGCTGCGAACCAGCCGAACGGCTTCAGTTCGTTGAGCGCCCACAGATACAGGATCACCGCCGGTGCCATCCCGAACGACAGCGAATCCGCAAGACTGTCGAGCTCCGCGCCGAACCGTGACTGGGCATTGAGCAGTCGAGCGATCCGCCCGTCGATCCCGTCGAGCACTCCCGCCAGCACCACCGCCAGGATTGCAAAGGCCCACTGCCCCTCGATCGCGAAACGGATTCCGGTCAGCCCCGAACACAGCGCCGCGGCAGTGATCGCGTTGGGCATCATCGCGCGCAGCGAGAGCCCCTTGCCGTCGGCGGCTACCTTGCCATCCTCGTCCTCCGCCGCCTTCGGTCCGACACGCGCCGGAAGCGGCGATTTGCGGGGGCGTTTCCCGTGCTTCTTCACGGAGTGCCCATCATTGCGCGATGCCTTCGAGCAAGGCCTGAGCGCCGACCTCGGCCAGCACCGTTTCCCCGGCGATCACGCGCTGGCCCATCAGCACCCTGGGGCTGGTGCCAGCGGGCAGATACACGTCGACCCGACTGCCGAACCGGATCAGGCCGACCCGCTGGCCTTTGGCAACGGTGTCGCCCGGTTTCACGAACGGGATGATCCGGCGCGCGACGAGACCGGCGATCTGCGTGAACCCGATCTGCAACCCGTCGGCGCGTTCGACCAGGATATGCTGGCGTTCGTTCTCCTCGCTCGCCTTGTCGAGATCGGCGTTGACGAATTTGCCCGGGATATAGACCAGCCGCCGGATCGTGCCCGCGATCGGCGCGCGGTTGATGTGTACGTCGAACACGCTCATGAAGATCGACACCCGCGTCACCGGCCCGCTGGGCAGCCCCGGGTTGGCCGAACCGTCGTCGATCTGAAGTTCGGCCGGCGGCTCGACCGTCGTGATCAGCGAAATCAACCCGTCGGCCGGTGCGACGATCGCATCGTCGGCCTGTGGCACCACGCGCTCGGGATCGCGAAAGAACGCGAACACACCCGCCGACAGCAGCAGCAGCGGCCAGCCGATGATTTCCCAGTCAAAGATGATCAGCGGCACCAGTGCGATCGCGATCGCGATCAGGCCGAACTTGCGCCCCTCCGGATGGATCGCGGGCCAGCTCCAAGTGGCCTCGCCGCGGCCCTGATTGTCGAGAATTTCACCTGCCATGCGCCCGCATCTAGGGCGTGGCTCGCGGTGTCGCAAGCGAAGCGCGCGCAATGGAGCGGGCAAAAGGGCGAATTCTCGCTGTGTCCCAAGGCTTGGACCGCACAATCGAGGACTGTCCCGAGGTCTGCCGCACATTCACACTTTAGTGATATGTTTACCCTAATTCGGGTCGCCGTGATGAACGACACCGCCATCGTCCCGCCCATGCAGACACTCGAACAGTCGGCCGCACGCCGGTGGCTGGGCGAAGTGCCGATCTACGCGATCGGGCTGGCGTTGATGGCGCTTTGCATCGGTCTGTTGATGTCGCGGGGCGTCAATCCCAGCATCGAAGGGATTTTCGTCAACGCACGGCTGTTCGGCATGTTCGTTGTAGTGCTGGTAGCCTGGGATGCGGGCCGACAACTTTATCGCGCACGTCCCGTCAGCCCGGTCGCGCACCTCAAGGCGCGCTATGCCGATCCGGGGCTGATCCGCACGATCCGCGCAGGCTTGCCGCTGCTTGCCGTCGCGATCGTCCTGCTGCCCTACTTCTCCAAGATGAAGGCCGCGATTCCGCTGTTCAACGACTACACCTGGGATCAGGCCTTCATTGAGTGGGATCGCGCGATCTTCTTCGGGCACGATGCCTGGCAGGTGCTGCAACCGGTGTTCGGATATCCGGTCGTCACCGCGTTTCTCGCGCTGCTCTACCAGCTGTGGTTTCTGCTGCTCTATCCCGGCGTCATGTTCTTCGCTTTTGCGCGGATCGACAGCGACGTACGGCGGCAGTTTTTCCTGTCTTATGTGTTGAGCTGGACGCTGATCGGCGGGGCGATGGCCACCTGGCTGGCATCGGTCGGCCCGTGCTTCGTGGGGCCGATGCTCGGCAATCCGGCCTTCGATGCGCAGATGGCCTATCTCAACTCCGCCAACCAGCAGATCCCGATCATGGTCCTGCCGGTGCAGGAGATGCTGCTCGAATGGTACGGCAAGGCGGAAAACGGCCTAGGCAGCGGAATCACCGCGATGCCGAGCATGCATTGCGCGATCGCGTTTCTCTATTGGCTTGCGATGCGCCGCATCTCGCCGCGCCTGGGCGTCTTCTTCGGCGTGTTCTTTGTCATCACCTGGATCGGCAGCGTGCACCTCGCCTACCATTACGCGGTCGACGGGCTGGTCTCGCTGATCGCGGTGGCGGCGATCTGGAAGGCGTCGCAGGCGATAATCGCCGCGTGGGACGCCGCCGTCGCAGCGCGTCAGGCGACCTTGCGCACGAACACCGTCCCGGCCGAATAGCCCGCACCGAAACTGCAGATCAGCCCGGTGTCGCCCGGCTCGAGATCGTCGCTATGCTGGTGGAAGGCGATGATCGAGCCCGCACTCGAGGTGTTGCCATAGGTATCGAGCACGGTCGGGCTTTCGTCCTCGTCCGCCTCGTGACCCAGCACGCGCTGCGCGATCAGGCGGTTCATCCCGGCATTGGCCTGGTGCAGCCACAGGCGCCGGATGTTGGCAGGATCGATCTGCAGTTTGCTCGCCTCGTCGACGATCATCTGCGCGACCATCGGCACCACTTCCTTGAACACCTTGCGTCCTTCCTGGACGAACAGCTTGTCGGCAGCGCCCGCAGATTCGGGATGCGCGCGGTTGAGAAAGCCGAAATTGTTGCGGATGTTGTTGGAAAACACCGTCTTGAGCTTGGTCCCGAGGATCTCCCAATGTTCCTTCGGTGCGATCGCTTCGTCTTCGACCAGCACCGCAGTGGCAACATCGCCGAATATGAAGTGGCTGTCGCGATCGCGCCAGTTGAGGTGTCCCGAGGTGATTTCAGGGCTGACCACCAGCACACTCTTCGCATTGCCAGCGCGCACATAATCCGCCGCTGTCTGGATCCCGAACGTCGCCGATGAGCACGCGACATTCATGTCGAAGCCGAAGCCTTCGATCCCCAGCGCCTCCTGGATCTCGATCGCCATCGCCGGGTAGGCGCGCTGCATGTTCGATGCCGCACACAGCACCGCATCGACGTCCTCGGGTTTGCGCCCGGCCCGCTCCAGCGCCTGACGCGCGGCGATCACGCCGATCTCCGCCATGATGGACAGCTGGTCGTCGGGGCGTTCGTCCCAGCGCGGGGCCATGATCTCGGGGTCGAGGATCGGCTCTTTCGACATCACGTGCCGCGCCTTGATACCGCTCGCCTTTTCGATAAATTCAACCGACGAGGGATGCAGCGCCTCGACCTCGCCGGCCTCGATCGCTTCGGCGTGGCGCTGGTTGTGGCGCTCGACAAAGCTGTTGAAGCTGGCGACCAGCTCTTCGTTGGTGATCGATTCCGCCGGGGTAAACAGACCGGTGGCGGAAATGACGGGGCGATGGGTCGGTTGCAGGTCTTGCATGGGACGAGCGCAATACTGCCGCGTCGATGCCCCCGCAAGAGCGCTCGGGCATGGGCACGGCCGAATGCGGGACATGCCGCGCAAAAGCGCTTGAGCGGTAGCCTGCCTTCGGTAAAACGAAACGGGGCCAACACCCTGCTGGAGCGAGACAATTTGATACAGGGGGCCGACGAGACAAGCCGGTCCGATCGGAAATGCAGGAAATTATGCGACTGAACATTGAAACGCGTCACTCCGGCGCATCGGATAAATCTCGTCCATGGCGGCACCGGCGCACGGGATCCGCGCTTGCGCGCGCAACGGCATTCCTTCTCGCGACCGCAGCGCTCCCCGCAGCGGCCGGCGACGAAGTGCTCTACGAACCTGCGCCCGACTGGATCATCCCGGTCGACGTTTCGACCGTCGAACGCGATCCGACCAACAATCTCGTGGTGCAGGATACGCAGATCCGGATCGAGGACGGACGGTTGTGGGAATATACAGACACCGTGTTCCGCATTTCGTCGCTGCAGGAACTGGGACAGGTCGGCACCCTGACTGCCCGCTGGTTGCCGGACAAGGGCGACCTGATCGTCCACGAGATCGCGATCCTGCGCGATGGCGAGACGATCGACGTGATCGCGCAGGGCGAGCGGATGGACACCCTGCGCCGCGAGCGCATGCTCGAAATGCAGATCATCGACGGCACGCTGACCGCCACCATGTCGGTCCCGGGCCTACAGGTCGGCGATGACCTGCGCATGCGCTATTCCGTCACCAATTCCGATCAGGCGCTGGGCCGCGAGGTGCAGAGCCAGTCGCTGCTATGGCGCGAGCCCGGCAAACCTGCCGATTTCGCTCGCATTACCGCATCGTGGGCCGAAGACCTGCCGGTGCGCTATCAGACCGGGCCCGAACGCGACATCGTCACGCCCGAACTGCGCGACGGCCACAAATGGCTCAGCGTGATGATGCCGCTGCCCGAGGCGGAGGATTTCCCCTACGATGCCCCGGCGCGCTATCGCGTTCCCAGCCTGCTGCAGCTCGGCACGTTCAAGGACTGGGCCGAAGTGTCGAGCGTAATGGCTCCCTACTACAAGGTCGATGGCGCGCTCGACGAGCTCGACGACCTGAAGCAGCGCGTCGATGCGATCCGCAATTCGGGCGGGAGCGAACTGGAACAAGCGGTCGCCGCGCTCGAACTGGTGCAGGAGGACATCCGCTACCTGATGAACGGTCTCGACGGCGGGAACTACCTGCCGCAGGACGTCGCGACCACCTGGGAAAAGAAGTACGGCGACTGCAAGGCCAAGACGGTGATCCTGCTGGCGATCCTGGCCGAGCTCGGGATCGCGGCCGAGCCGGTGCTGGCATCGACCAATCGCGGGGAATTCGTGCCGACATCGCTGCCGCTTCCCGGCGCGTTCAACCACGTGCTCGTGCGCGCGACGATCGCGGGGCAGCACTATTATCTCGACGGCACCAGCCTGGGTGCGAATATCGACGTCGTCGGCAACGTCCCGCCGTTCTACTACACGCTGGCGATCCGCGATGGCGGCGCGGAGCTCGAGGAGATCGTCCAGGATCTGCCGCGGGTCGCGGAAATGGGCATCGCATTCGATATGGATGCGAGCCTGGGCGGCGACCTCCCGATGCTCGGCACCGTGACCATGACGTTTCTGGGCCCGCGCGCGGCGCAGATGAACTCGAATGCGGAAAAGGTCACCGACGAGAACAAGCAGTCGATGGGCAGCGGTTTCCGCCGGCTGCTTGGCGGAGAGGTCAACGTGCTCGACGTCACGATCGAGCAGGGCGACGACGACAGCGAAGCCACCGTGGTGGTCGAGGCGATCTTCCCCCCGCTGATCAAGTATGATGGATCGGTCGGCGAATTCGCGCCGCAGCTTCCATCGGGCCGCTTCAACTTTTCGCCCAACCGATCGAAGCAGGCGTGGCGCGATTTGCCCGCGCGGGTGAATCCGCCCAACACCGCGACCGGCGAATTCCGGATCACGCTGCCGGAGACCGAGGGCGAATTCGAAATCAAGGGCGAGCAGGAGATCGATCTGATCGTCGCGCGTCAGCAGTTCCGGCGCAATGTCACGCTAGAAGGGCGCGAACTGGTGATTGTCGAACAGCAGACCAGCCTCGGCGGCGAGGTTCCGGCGGAGGAATTCCGCACCGAGCGCCGCAAGTCGGCCCAGCTGGCGCGGTCGCAGGTCAAGGTGGTCGCGCCCAAGGATATGCCGCGGCGCTGGCGCTTCGCCGAAGGCGCGGATCGCTCGGTCCTCGCACCGATCGATGCGGCCCTCGGACGGCTGATCGAAGAGGATACGGACGAGACCGGCCCCTATCTCAACCGCGCGAGTTTCCGCTTCAGCACCTACGATTTCGCCGGAGCGCTGGCGGATCTCGACAGTGCTATCGCAATCGAGGCGACCGCCGGACTGTTCGAACAGCGCTCGTTCATTCACGAAAACCTGCTCGATTTCGACAGCGCCGCCGCCGACCTCGAGGAAGCCTATCTGCTCGATCCATCGCACGAACGCGCGATCGCGCTGGCGCGCATGATGACCGATGCGGGCAAGCTCGAAGAAGCCCGCGATCTTCTCGCGGAAGTCGACGGCAACGAGGAAGTGCAACGCACGCTCGCCTACGCGATGGCCGATGTCGAAGCGGTCGGCGGCAATGGTGCGGCGGGGTTGGAACTGCTCGCCGATCTCCTGATCGACGCGCCCAACAACGGCGACGTGCTCAATTCGAAATGCTGGTACATGGGCACCTGGCAGGTCGATCTCGACGATGCGATATCGGTCTGCACGAAGGCGGTCGAAAACAGCGCGAACACCGCGATGGCGCTGGACAGCCGGGCGCTGGCGTTCTTGCGCAATGGCATGTTCGACGAGGCGCTGGCCGATGCCGATGCGGCGCTGGAACTCAACCCCGATCAGACCGAGACGCTGCTGCTGCGCGGCCTGATCCTGCGCGCGCGGGGCGAAGAACGCGGGCAGGCCGACATTGCGTCGGCCATCGCCCGCAGCCCGGCGCTGGCGCGGCAGTATCGTCGCTGGGGCTTCGAACTCTAGCGCGATCGACGTTGGTCAGTAACGGGCCAGCACCGGACCGATCGGTGCTGAGGCTCCGTCATGGTTTGCGGGACTTCGCGTGGCTATTCACACGCGTGCGGCGCGGCTGCCCTGCTTGCCCGACTGGCGCGCGTGCTCCGCCATCGCGTCGTCCAGCCTTGAATAGGAATAGGGTCCGACGCGGTAAACCATCGAAGCCTCGGCGGTAATCCCGTCGGGAAGCCGCGCCGGTGCATCCGGCCCGAGGGAACCGCCTTCGCTTTCCCACTCGCCGGTGTCGCGCTTGCCGGAGCCTGCCGTGCGCGATGCGCTACTCACGTCATCCATCCCGCCGTACGGCAGGACGTTCGTCTCGGGGCCAGCCCCGGTTGGAGAGGCCATTGGCCTTTCGCCAGCCGGCAATCCGCTCCGCACGGGCACCCAGTTGTTCGGCGGCTTCCGTGCGTTCTTCAGCCGTACCCGACCGATCGGCCTTCATGGCTGCGAGCTGGTGATCGAAGAGAAATTGATTCATCGGCATCGGAAAATCCTTGCTGGAGAAGTGGAGCGGGAGCCGGGAGCACGAAGCTCCCGGCCCTCGGGTGGGGTCAGCCCTGCTGTTGGCGGGCCTGCTCCTTCTGGCTCCGGCCATCGCCCTGCTGGTGCTGCAGGTTTACGGCGCGCTTCTTGCCGCCGTCGACCTCGCTGGTCTCGTAGCCGTAGCGCTGTTCGACCTTGGGTTCCTGGGCCTGCTGTTGCAGATCGGACTTGCCGAAGGGCAGCGCGTCGCCGCCCTTTTCAGGGGTGATCGTTCCCACGCCCTTGTTGCTGTCATAGCTCTTGATCTTGCCAAAATGTGTCATCGGTCATTCCTTCGAACGAAAGTGCAGCGCGCCAGAATGGACCCGGCTGCGACTAGGAGGCGAAACTGAAGGAAAGGGCTTCCGATGAAGGAGGCTGTGACCGTCGATTGCGACTGGTAGCTTACCCTTAAGTGGGTATCGCATTCACCGCTTACAAGGTCGACGGCAGATCATTTGCGCGCCGCACCCACCTCCCGAGCCGCGCATAGTGCGATATCGCAGACTATCTGGCGGCAAGTGGTTGGCAGGGCGTCCGATCGCAACAAGACAGCACGTTGTGACGCTGTCCAATCGCCAGTTTGCGGCGCGGTCTGGAACGAAGCGATCAGCCCCTTCAGCCCGCGACCCGCACCGGATGCAAGCCCCGCCGCCGCGACGCCTGCGAGCTGCGAGAAGAACACGCCGATGTCCCACAGTACATGATCGCGGCCCACCGTTGCGGCGGCGTTAGGCAAGGTGAGCCCAACTCCGGGTCAGCAAGGTCGCGCATGACGAGCAGGACAGGAGTCGATCCGGACTTCGGGAATGGGCAATTGGTGGACAGGGCTGGATTCGAACCAGCGTACGCTTGCGCGGGCAGATTTACAGTCTGCTGCCTTTAACCACTCGGCCACCTGTCCACATCTTGCCATGCAGGAATATGGGGACCCGAACACGGGTCTCCCGCTGCCGAGAGGCGCCCCTTTGGCGAAGCGGCGCTTGCCTGTCAATGGGGCGGCTGGCAGGGGGCTGCTCGAACACCAAAATCGGGACGATACATGGCCAAAGGTGAGAAAAAGCGGGCGTTGCGAGGGCGTGCGGGCCGGATGAAGGGCGGGCGCGGATCGGGCCGAGCCACCGCAGGCCACGTGCGGCTGTGGGGCCGCCATCCGGTCGAAGCGGCACTCATGAATCCGGAACGAAAGCACCGCAAGCTGTGGGCCACGCGCGAAGGCATCGACAGCCTCAATGGCGAACTGCCGCCCGACTTCCCGATCGAATTTGCCGAGGTCACCGATCTCGCCCGGCTGGTCGCCAAGGACGCCCCGCATCAGGGTCTGGTGCTCGAATGCGAACCGCTCGAAGGCCGCTTTCTTGACGAACTCGCCACTGGCGATCCGGCGCATCCGGTGGTGGTGCTCGACCAGGTGACCGATCCGCACAACGTGGGCGCGATCCTGCGCTCTGCAGCGGCGTTCGGGGCCGCGTGCATCGTCACTCAGGATCGCCACGCTCCGCCCGAAAGCGGCGTGCTGGCCAAGTCGGCCTCCGGCGCGCTCGAAACCGTGCCGTGGGTTCGCGTGGTCAACCTCGCCCGTGCACTCGATGAACTGGCCGAGGCGGGATACTGGCGCATCGGGCTGGCCGGCGAAGCCGAGACGACGCTGGCAGAGGCGCTGCCCGCCGGGCCGGTCGCGCTCGTCCTCGGTGCCGAGGGCGAAGGGATGCGCCAGAACATCGCGGCGCATTGCGATGCCCTCGCCCGGCTGCCGATATCCTCGGCGATCGAGAGCCTCAACGTTTCGAATGCCGCCGCGATCGCGCTATATGCCACCGTGACGCGTGAAGGGTCCGACGTAACGTCGATTTAACCGCTTGCTGGGAGCATATCGCCTATGATCGCCAACCACCCCGTCCGCCTCCGCGCCGCCGCCATGCTGGCCGCGCTGTCGTTGCTGCTCACCGGCTGTTTCATATCGCCGGGCAAGTTCACGTCCGAGCTGCAGCTGATGGATCAGGATCGCTTCGCTTTCACCTACGAGGGAGAAATCTTCTTCCTTGGGCTGTCGCGGCTCGCCCAGCTCGGCGCCGCCACCGAAACGTTCGAAGCGAATTGCTGGGACGATGAAACCGGCGAGGATCGCGAATGCACCGCTGCGGAAGTGGCCCAGCAGCGCGCCGACTGGGATGCCGGAGCCGAAGAACGCGCTGCGCGGTCGAAACAGGAGGCCGAGCAGCTTTCCATGATCATGGGCGGGATCGATCCTTCCAATCCCGAAGCGAGCGCTGAACTGGCGCGATTGCTGCTCCGGCAGAAAGGCTGGGACCGGGTCGAGGTCAAGGGCGACGGCGTATTCGACGTGAGCTTTTCGGTCAGCGGGGAGCTGAGCCACGACTTCATGTTTCCGGTGATCGAGGGATTTCCGGTCACAAGCCCGTTTGTTCAGTTGATCCTGCGCGACGGTGACGTCGTGCGCGTCAACGCGCCGGGGTTTGCGGCGCAGAGCGAGGACAATCCCGCTACTGGCATGATGGGCGGTATCGGTGCGCTGGCCGGTCTTGCGGCAATGGACGGCGGTTCTGATACGGGTTCCGGAGCCAACCCGATGCCGAACCTGCCCGTGGTCGAAGGAACCTTCACGATCGTGACGAATGGTTCGATCCTCGCCAACAACACCGACGAAGGACCGATGGCGACGGCCGGCGGTCAGGCGCTCTCCTGGGAAATTTCACCGCGCACCAGGACGGCACCGATGGCGCTGATCGACGTATCGCGCTGATCCGATCGCATTCGGACGTCAGACACGAAAAACCCCGCCGTTCGTGAAGAACGGCGGGGTTTTTCCGTCAGGCGCAAGGCGTTGCGCCGACCGGGGTGTTCTAATTGACCGAATCCTTGAGACCCTTGCCGGCCTTGAATTTCGGCTGGTTGGAGGCCTTGATCGTCATCGGTTCGCCCGTACGCGGGTTGCGACCGGTCGACGCCTTGCGCTTGGCGACCGAGAACGTCCCGAATCCGACCAGCCGAACTTCGTCGCCGCCCGACAGAGCCTTGGTAATCGCATCGAAGACGCCTTCGACCGCGCTCGAAGCGTCGTTCTTGGAAAGGCCAGTCGACGCAGCGACAGCGCCGATCAGATCGTTCTTGTTCATCGTGGGAACCCCCTCATTCTTCTTGGATTGTCCGGTTTCGGTGAATCGCCTCTCCGAAAGCACGCAAATTGAGCCCTTTTTGGAAGGGCTGTCAAAGGTAAAACGCCCGGAAAAGTGCCGTTTTTTGTCAAACGGCAAACAATAGCGACGAGTCGAGCCGTGCCTGCCGGTCCCACCGGACAAAACGGCCCGGACGAATGGTGATACGCGCTGCGAGTCGCAACACACGCTGGCGCATAGCGCATCAATGGGCGGTTGGCACGTCCGTTCCGGAAGCTTTGGGATCACCCGTGGATGCTCCGGGTTGACTGGCGAGATCATCGGCCTCGGTCCATTCGATCGGCACCGGCATTTCGACCAATGCGTGTTCGAGCACCTGATCGACATGGCTGACCGGAACGATCTCGAGCCCTTCCTTCACGTTGTCGGGAATCTCCGCCAGATCCTTCACGTTGTCTTCGGGGATGAGGACAGTCGTGATCCCGCCGCGCAGCGCCGCGAGCAGTTTCTCCTTCAATCCGCCGATCGCCAGCACGCGGCCGCGCAGGGTCACTTCGCCGGTCATCGCGACATCGGGCCTGACAGCGGTTCCCGAAAGCGTCGACACGATCGATGTCACCATCCCTACCCCGGCGCTCGGCCCGTCCTTGGGCACTGCGCCTTCGGGCAGGTGGATGTGGACGTTGCGGCGCTGGAACAGCGAAGGCTTGATCCCGTAGGCCGGCGCGCGCGATTTGACGAAGCTGAACGCCGCGGCGACGCTTTCGTTCATCACTTCGCCGAGCTTGCCGGTGGTCTTGATCTCGCCCTTGCCCGGCGTCGTTACGCTTTCGATCGTCAGCAGTTCGCCGCCGACCTGCGTCCAGGCGAGGCCGGTAACCGCGCCTATCTGCGCTTCGTCTTCGGACATGCCGTGCTTGAACTTGCGCACTCCTGCGAAGTCACCGAGATTCTCCGGCGTGACGCGCACGCTGGTCGTCTCTTTCTCGAGGATCTTGCGCAGGCTCTTGCGGCACAGCCGAGCGATTTCGCGCTCCAGCGTCCGCACCCCGGCTTCGCGGGTGTAGTATCGGATCAGGTCGCGCAGCCCCTCTTCGGTCAGCTCGAACTCGTCCTTCTTCAGCCCATGCTCCTTGATCTGCTTGAGCAGCAGGTGACGCTTCGCGATCTCGACCTTCTCGTCTTCGGTATAGCCTTCGAGCCGGATGATCTCCATCCGGTCGAGCAGCGGCTGCGGCAGGTTGAGGCTGTTCGCGGTGGTCACGAACATGATGCTGCTGAGATCGAGGTCGAGTTCGAGGTAGTGGTCCTGGAACTTGTCGTTCTGTTCCGGGTCGAGCACTTCGAGCAGCGCCGAAGCGGGATCGCCGCGAAAATCCTGGCCGAGCTTGTCGATCTCGTCGAGCAGGAACAGCGGATTGCTGGTGCCGGCCTTTTTCAGGTTGTTGACGATCTTCCCCGGCATCGAGCCGATATAGGTCCGGCGGTGGCCGCGAATCTCGGCTTCGTCGCGCACGCCGCCCAGCGACTGGCGCACGAATTCGCGGCCCGTCGCCTTGGCGATCGACTTGCCGAGCGAGGTCTTGCCGACACCGGGAGGACCGACGAGGCACAGGATCGGCCCCTTCAACTTGTTGGTGCGCGCCTGCACCGCAAGATATTCGATGATGCGGTCCTTGACCTTTTCCAGGCCATAATGATCGGCATCGAGGACAACCTGCGCCTTGGCGATGTCCTTCTTCACCCGCGATTTCTTGCCCCACGGCAGGCCCAGCAGCACGTCGAGATAATTGCGAATGACGGTCGCCTCCGCGCTCATCGGCTGCATCGCCCTGAGCTTCTTGAGCTCGGCGTTGGCCTTGGCCCGCGCTTCCTTGGACAGCTTGGTCTTCTCGATCTTGGCGGTGAGTTCGGCGATCTCGTCGCCCTCTTCGCCGTCCCCCCCGCCGAGCTCGCTCTGGATCGCCTTCAGCTGCTCGTTGAGGTAATATTCGCGCTGGGTCTTTTCCATTTGCCGCTTCACCCGTCCGCGGATCTTGCGTTCGACCTGGAGCACCGACAGTTCGCCTTCCATAAAGGCCATCACAAGTTCGAGCCGCTTGAGCGGATTGCCCTCGGTCAGCAGCGACTGCTTGTCGGAAACCTTGGCATTGATCGCAGCGGCGATCGTGTCACCCAACTGGCCTGCATCGTCGACATCGCTGAGGTCGATATTGGCATCGTCGCCGAGCTTCTTGTTGAGCTTCGCATATTCGCCGAACTGCTGGATCACCTGCCGCATCAGCGCAGTGACCTCGCTGCCTGCGACGGTTTCGGGTTCGATCAGTTCAACTTCGGCCAGCACGTGGTCGCCGTGCTCATGCAGTGCGACGGTCTTCGCGCGGTGCGTGCCTTCGACCAGTACGCGAACCGTCCCGTCCGGCAGCTTCAGCAGCTGCAGCACCTGCGCCACCACGCCGACATCGAAAAGGTCCTCGCTTTCGGGATCGTCGCAGCCCGGATCGAGTTGCGCGAGCAGGAAAATGTCCTTGCTCGCTTCCATCCCGGCTTCGAGCGCCGCGACCGATTTGTCGCGACCGACGAACAACGGCACGACCATGCCGGGAAATACGACGATGTCGCGCAAGGGGAGAAGGGGAAAGTGTTGTGTCATCAGGTAATTTCCGCGGGCACCATTGGGGTGCGCCTTTGGCCATGAATATGGGAAGCGACCCGCTGGCTCGCAATGGGCCGGGTCAGGAAGCTGTGGACGCCCCGGTGCGATAACCGCATTGGTTGCAGGCGCAAGGCCCGCGAGCAAACGACAGTTACGCATCAGCCGAAAACCTGCTATTCCTCCAGCAACAACATCGGTCGCACTTTTGCCAGACACGTCTTTGGCCATGCCGAAGGAGACCGATATGCCACTCGCGCCCGCCGATGCGCTCACCAAGAAATTGAAGTGGGACGACTTCACGCATCTGGACAAGGATCCGCCGAAGCCCGGCGGCACCGCCCAGGCCGCGCTTACCGATGTCGATTATTCGTATACGGCGGCCAAGGTCTGGTCGGACGACGGCAAGAAATACAAGATGAGCCAGAATCCGACCATCACCACCCGGATGCATCCGGATTGCTGGGTGGCCAATTTCGTCTTCGATTTTCCCCAGGCCGAACAGGACGAACTGCTCAAGCATGAGCAGCTCCACTATCAGATCGGGGTGCTGGCCGCGCGCGACTGCGCCGAAGGGTTCAACGCACTCCAGAACAAGGAGTACGACAATACCCAGGATGCGACGGACGAATTCAACGCCCTGTTCGCAACGCTCGACGTGAAAAAGATCCAGCTCAAGTATGACAAGGACACGCACAGCCAGCCGAGAAAGTTCCCGGTGAAACAGAAAGCGTGGGCCACCGCCATCGGCCTTGTCAGCGCGAGCAAGGAAAAGAAGCTGCGACCGACACTCATCGCATCCAGCCTGATCGACGACACGATGTGACGTGAAGGGCACGCACCCCGGAGAGGAATGACAATGTTGAAATCCACACTCTTGTCGCCCAATTCTCGGCTCCAGCAGGCTTCGAACGGCCCGCCGTCGATCCGAAAGCGTCCTCCCGATGACGACAAGGATGCAGTGCAGCGCATCCAGAAAGCGCTCGCAAGTTTCGGGTTCAAGCTGCCCAAATCGTTCCCCAATGGACCCGGTCTCGAACCCGACGGACTCTACGGCCCCGAAACCGAAGGCGCGGTGCGCGATTTCCAGAAGCAGGCGTTTCCGGGGCAATACAGCCAATGGGACGGCCGCTGCGGTCCCAACACGCTCGGCAAGATGGACCAGCGCCTCGTGGATAACCCGGTCAGACCGATCGGGGAGATCGAATGCGTCCCTGCCGGCAGGGGGTCTTCACCGTCCTATTGCCTCGTCAGGGGCCATCCGCCGGTGCTGATCCCTCCTGCGCCACCGGTGCCCTTACCCAGTCTTGCCAAGGCAAGAGGCAAGGTCGGAGCTCCGGTCAGGCGCTTCTATCTCGAAAACGCATGGCCAAAGGGATAGGTTTCCTCGGCGGGGTCGCGTGACTGCTTCCGCACCCTAGCCCATTCCGGGCAGGTTGAACCCCGGCGGCAGGCCCATTCCGCTCTGCATATCCTTCATCTGCTCGGCGGAGACCCGGTCGGCCTTGTCGCGCGCATCGTTGAAGGCGGCGGTGACGAGGTCTTCGACCATCTGCTTTTCTTCGGGCTTCATCAGGCTGTCGTCGATCGATACGCCAAGGATGCGGCCCTTTGCGGTCGCCCGCACCTTGACCAGCCCGCCGCCCGATTGCCCTTCGACTTCCATCGAATCGAGCTTGACCTGCATCTCGTTCATCTGATTCTGGATCGTCTCGGCCGCCTGCTGCGCAGCCTGCAACATTTCTTCCATCGATTTCATCGGGGTATCTCCATCGGGTTTATCGGCCGCCTGATACGCGCGCGACATTGCCGTGCGGCTCGATCAGTTCGGCATCGGGGAAGGCTTCGAACGCGGCCTTGACCAGCGGGTCGGACCGGATGCGGTCGCTCTCCGCTTTGGTTTCGGCATCGGCCTGTTCGCGCAGCGAAGGCTGCGCCGTGCCGGTACCGAGCTCGACCTGCCAGCGCTTGCCGGTCAGCTTGAACAGCGCATCGCGGATATCGGGAGCGGGGTCGTCAGGAAAAGCATCAGCCTGCTCGTAAACCAGCCGCTCGGGCGCGAGTTCGATCACGCGCACCCGGTCGCGCATCATCTGGGCGACGCGCAGCTGCCCGGCCTTGTCGACCTGTTCGACGAGGTCGTTCCAGTCGAGCTGCGATGCGGTGGCGGGCGCGGATCGAGCCACGTCGCCGCTCGACGGCGCAGGCCCCGGCCCTTGAATCGCCAGTTCCTCGATCCGCCGCATCAGCTTGCCGGGATCGGGCATCTCGCTCGCATGCAGTGCGCGCAGCAGCGCCATCTGCGTAGAGACCAGCGGATCGGGCGCCTGTCGCACCTCGTCATGCCCCTTGAGCAGCAATTGCCACAGGCGATGCAACTGGCTCGGGCTGAGCCGCTGCGCAAACTCGCCCAGCGCGGCGCGCTCTTCCTCGCTCGGCGCATCGGGTTCGCCGCCGGAAACCTGCGCGACGGTGATCTTGTGAACCAGGTCCATCAGCGCGCGCATCAGGGCCAACGGCTCCACCCCCAACGCATATTGCTCGTCGATACCGGCCAGCAGCGCTTTCGCATCCGCGTCCAGAATCGTGCTCAGCAATTTGCGTTTGGCGCTCTTGTCGGCGAGGCCCAGCATGTCGCGCACGCGCGCCGCCGTAACCTTGCTGTCCGCATCGAGATCGGCATGCGCGATCGCCTGATCGAGAATCGAAAGCCCGTCGCGGACCGACCCTTCGGCGGCGGCAGCGATGATGGCGAGTGCTTCGTGTTCTGCCTCGACACCTTCCTTTTCGCAGACGTTGCCGAAGTGTTCGGCCAGCAGATCGGCGGGGATCCGGCGCAAATCGAACCGCTGGGTCCGGCTCAGCACCGTCACGGGCAACTTCTCGACCTCGGTCGTGGCGAACAGGAATTTCACATGCGCGGGCGGCTCTTCGAGCGTCTTGAGTAACGCGTTGAAGGCGTTGCGCGACAGCATGTGAACTTCGTCGATGATGTAGATCTTGTACCGCGCCGAGACCGCCGCGTAGCGTACCGCCTCGATGATCTCGCGCACATCGTCGACCCCGGTGTGCGAGGCGGCATCCATCTCGATCACGTCGATATGCTGGCCCTCGGCGATCGCGCGACACGGCTCGCACTGGCCACACGGATCGATCGTCGGACCTCCTTCCCCGTCCGGCCCGACGCAATTCAGCGCCTTCGCGATCAGCCGCGCGGTCGAGGTCTTGCCCACCCCCCGCACCCCGGTCATCAGAAAGGCATGCGCCAGCCGGTCGCGCTCGATCGCGTTGGCGAGCGTGCGCACCATCGGCTCCTGCCCGATCAGCTCGGAAAAGGTCTGCGGGCGATATTTGCGGGCGAGGACGCGGTAGGGCTGGTTTGTGCCAGCTGCCGGAGCCGGCGCTGGCGAAGGCGCAGGTTGAACAGCGGGCGGAGCTGGCGCGGGATCGCCGAACATCGAATTCTGTCCGGCGGCCTCCAGTTCGGCTGCCGTGGGGGCATTCTCGTCATCAGGTTCGGTCAGATCGGGGTCGGAATCGGTCACCCCGTCAAGCTAGGCGCTTGGCGAACGTTTGTCATCGCGATCATCGCAGGATTTGATGGAAAAGGAGCCGAGCGACCCGCCGCAATTCACCTGGGCTGCTTCCTTCCGGACCTGACCCGGTGAGCGAACGCAAACGTCCACCCGGCTCCCGAGGGCGCATATGGCGGCGAGAAATAGAGAATTCAATAGCGCTTTTGTGTCCGGCACGATCAGTCCCGGACACAGCGGCGCTCGCTATTTGAAATTGTCGGCGTAGGCCTGGATCTTGAGCGACTTCGGTGGGGTCGCATGCACGCGGGCCGCAATCCCGTATTTCTCGGCATAGGCCTTGGCAGCGTCCTTGCTGGGGAAGTTCAGCCTGACCTGCGCCTGCGTGTCTCCGCTGCCGGTCCAGCCCATCAACGGATCGGGGCGGCGCGCCTCGCTCTGCTCGAATTCGAGCACCCAGGTGTCGGTCTTGGCCTTGCCCGATTGCATCGCGCTCTTGGGCTGCTGGTAGATTCTCGCGCTCATTTCTTTCTTTTGTCCCTCAAACGCCGGGCGGCGGGCATCCGCCCGCCTTGGCTTTCGCGGCATAAGCCGCGACGGCCGGTCGGCCTTGCGGTCGCTGCGCGGCCGTGTTGCTGCGGCAATAATCGAATCTCACTCTCGATTAAACGCGTTTTTGGTTTTCAGGCTGGGCTTTTCCACCCACGGCTGCTCGGGCCAGCGGTGCTTGGGGTAACGGCCCTTCATGTCCTTCGCGACATCGGCCCAGCTGCCGCGCCAGAAACCGGGCAGGTCGCGGGTCGACTGGATCGGGCGGCCTGCCGGACTGGTCAGCTTCAGCAGCAGGGGTGCGGTGCCGATCATCGGATGGCTGTCGAGGCCGAACAGCGCCTGCACCCGCACCTCGACACTGGGTGCGTCGTCTCCGACGTAGTCAACCGGATGCCGGGTATCGGCGGGCGAGACGAAATGCGTCGGCGCTTCGCGGTCGAACCGCTGCCGCGTCTCCCAGTCAAGCAGCGCCAGCGCGGCTTCGGCAAATCGGTGCGCCGGCAGATCGAGATCGCGGCGGCCGTGCAGCACCGGGGCGAGCCAGAGATCCGGATTGTCCCGCAGCATCTCCGGCGACAGCGCCGAAAGCCCGGCGAAGCGCGCACGCGCCTCGAATCCCGGCGGGAACAGTTCCCCCAGCTTTTCCAGAGCTTTGTCCACCAGCATATCCACAATCGCCTGCGGCTCTGGCCGGGGATCGGGTGCGCTGCTGAGGACGATTGCGCCCAGCCGCTTCTGGCGCCTCGCCTCCACGCGTTTATTCGTGGGATTCCAGTTCAATATCGGTCGTTCTTCAAGCTCGTGCGCAAACAGCTGCGCCACCTGCGCTTCGCTCAATTCGACGCCTGCGGTAATCCGTGCACCCCTTGCCTGACCCTGCGCGTCGCAAATGGCGATCCACTCGGCACGGGCGAGCGCAGAAGCCGGCTCGAGCTGAAATCCGCGACCTCCCGCCGAAAGCCATTGCTCGCCGCTTGAATCGCGCCGCCTTGCAACGAAATCGCAGCGCGCCAGCGCGATGCATTCCGCCGGGCTGGCCTCGCGCTGCACGCCCGTTTTGACAAGTTTGCCGGCCGCCTTCGCCCAGCCCTGCGCGATCCGTCGCGCGCTCGTCGCCCGCTTCGAGCGATCGCCCCGCCACTGGTTGAGACGCTGGGCGAGATCCTCGCTGCGTCCGCCCAGTCCGCGCTCCTGCATCAGCATGACGAGCGCTGCGGTTTCATCCGCGCAACCGGACTGTGCGCCGTAAAGCACAGCGGCGGCCTGATCGGGTGCCATCGGCATGCTCGCCACGGCCTCGCCGAAGGTCGTGATCCTGCCCTCGTCATCGATGGCGCCCAGCCGCTCGAGCGCGGTGCGCGCCGCCGCGATCGAAGCTTGGGGAGGACTGTCCAGCCACGCCAGTTCGCGCGGATCGTTCGTGCCCCACCTCGCAAGCTTGAGCAGCAGCGGTGCGAGATCGGCGGTCTCGATCTCCGGCGCAGCGAATTCGGGTCGCCCGAGATGCCCGCCCTCCTCCCATAGCCGATAGGCGACACCGGGCCCCTGCCGCGCCGCCCGCCCGGCCCGCTGCGTGGCAGCTGCCTGGCTGGCGCGGTGCGTGACGAGATGCGTTGTCCCTGCCGCGCGGTCGAACAGCGCGTTGCGCGCCAACCCGCTGTCGACCACTGCTGCAACTCCGTCGAGCGTCAGCGACGTTTCGGCGATCGCGGTCGCCAGCACGATCCTGCGGCGGCCGTTCGGGTCGCGCCGAATCGCCAGACGCTGGCCCGCCGGTTCGACCTGACCGTGCAGCGGCAGGATCGGCGTGTCGGGCAGGCGCGCTTCGAGCCGCTCGCGGGTGCGCTCGATCTCGCGCACGCCTGGCAGGAAGGTGAGGATATCGCCGTCCCGTTCGCGCCACGCCGTCATCACTCCGGCTGCAACCTGATCTTCGACCGACGCCGACGGATCGCTGCCCAGCCAGCGGATTTCGAGCGGGTGGCTGCGGCCTTCGCTTTCGATCACCCGCGCACCCTCGCCCAGCAAACGGGCAAAGCGGGCACCGTCGATTGTCGCCGACATCACCAGCACGCGAAGATCGCCGCGCAGGACGTTGCGGGTTTCGAGCGCCAGCGCCAGCCCGAGGTCGCTGTCGAGATGCCGCTCGTGCGCCTCGTCGAACAGCACCGCCGAAACATCCGGCAATTCCGGGTCTTCGACCAGCCGGTTCACCAGGATCGCCTCGGTCACGACGAGTATGCGGGTCCGGGCCGAAACCTTGCTGTCGAGCCGGGTCATGTAGCCCACGGTCTCGCCCGGCTTCTCGCCCAGCAATTCGGCCATGCGCTCCGCCGCAGCGCGCGCGGCGACCCGGCGCGGCGAAGTCACGATGATCTGCCCGCTGCACCAATCCTCTCCGAGCAGCGCCGGGGCAACCGCCGTGGTCTTACCTGCGCCGGGAGGGGCGATGAGCACCGCGACACCAGAACGCGACAGAGCGGCGCGCAAAGCCGGCAGAACGGCGTTGATCGGGAGGTCAGTCAGTGCAGACTTCATCTCTCGGGCGGGACATCGAGTATCGCGGCAAACTCGGCCTCGAGAGCAGCCAGCGTGGCGCCATGGTTGCGCCACTCATCGCCTGGCAGGGCGATTGCGATGGCAGCCATGGCGCGGGCCTCATCAGGTTCCAGCGGCGACAAGCGCCTTGCATCGAGGGCAGCTACTGTTCTGGCGTAGTCATATTGGAGCTGTTCGAGCGTAAAGAAGCCCGAATACCGCCCGAACGAAAGGAAATGACGCAGGGTTCGTCCGACCACCCTGTTGGGATGCCTCGCACTTGGAACGGTCATGACAATCGGACTAGAATCGAGCGGCGTACCGTCCATCCGCAAATAGCCGAAATGCACGCCGTCTCCGCCGGTGCCTGCAAAGGTCAGGCAATTGCGCGGCGTCGCATCGTAGCCGGGTGGCTGGAGGCGCACTGTGAACAGCAGGCCCAGACGCTCGGCCACATTGGGGATGTTGGCAAGTATCGCCTTGAGCGTCGCGAGATCGCCCGGCTCGTCCACCATCCTCAATACCCGCGCGCCACCGCGAATTGTGCGGCTTCGGCCATGGCCTGACGCGCCTTGCCGTCGGGGAAGATCGAAATCGCATCGATCGCACGCTGCGCGAAATGACGGGCGCGGTCGCGCGTGTCCTCGAGCGCGTTGTGCCGCTCGATCAGGCGGATCGCCTCGGCGAGGTCCGCATCCGACGTGCGGTGGCCGCCGATCGCATCCTTCCAGAATTTGCGTTCGCCATCGTCGCCGCGGGCATAGGCCAGGATCACCGGCAGGGTCATCTTGCCCTCGCGGAAGTCGTCGCCCTGATCCTTGCCCATCTGGGCCGCGTCCGAATCGTAATCGATCGCGTCGTCGACAAGCTGGAAGGCGACGCCGAGATTGCGCCCGTAATCCTCGAGCGCGCGCTCCTTTTCCTCGTCGCATTCGGCGACGACGGCGCTGATCTGGCTTGCTGCGGCAAACAGCGCGGCGGTCTTTGCGCCGATGATGTGAAGGTAGCGTTCCTCGCTGGTCTCGATCTGGCGCTGCGCGGTCAGCTGGTTGACTTCGCCTTCGGCGATTACGGCGCTGGCATGGCTCAGGATCTTGAGCACCCGCAGCGATCCGTCTTCGGTCATCAGTTCGAAGGCGCGGCTGAACAGGAAATCGCCGACCAGAACGGTCGCGGGATTGCCGAAGATGATATTGGCGGCGGCCTTGCCCCGGCGCAACTCGCTGCCGTCGACCACATCGTCGTGCAGCAGCGTGGCGGTGTGGATGAATTCGACCGCCGCCGCGAGCTTGTGATGCCGCGTGCCCTGATATCCGACCAGCTCGGCCCCGGCGAGCGTCAACATCGGGCGCAACCGCTTGCCACCGCCCGAAATAAGATGCCCGGCCAGCCGCGGAATCAGCGGGATTTCGCTCTGCATGCGTTCGAGAATGACCGAATTGACCGAATTCATGCCGCTGGCAGTCAGCGACAGCATCGGATCGAGTGTCGGCTGCTTGCGCGGAAGAGGTACGACGTCGGCACTCATGATGTTCCGGCCTTAGGTGGAGCGTCGCTCGCTTGGCAAGCGCTCAATTGGTGCTAGTTACGCGGTATATGCCGCAAGAGACGCAACCGCCCGGCGCCCCCGCCGTTCCCGCCGACCCCGTTCTGGCGACCTATCGCAAGAGCATCGACAACATCGATGCAGCGATCATCCATATGCTTGCCGAACGGTTCCGCATCACGCAGGCGGTGGGGGAATACAAGGCCAAGGTCACCCTGCCCCCGCGGATCCCGCGCGCGAAGCGCGTCAGATCGAGCGGCTGCGCAAGCTTTCCGAAGAGGCCGATCTCGATCCGGAATTCAGCGAGAAATTCCTGCGCTTCATCATCGAAGAGGTGATCCGCCACCACGAAAAGGCGCGGGAAGGTTAGGACAAAGGACGGGCACGCGATCGCCATCGACCGCGTGCCCGAAAGTATCCGCAGTAGTCCGACAACGGGCTGCGGATGGGTCCGGCAGGAGGTGTGGGGCCAGTTCCCTGCCGGTTATCGTGCATTGCTCAACGCGGCGCGCGGCGGTTCACCCGGCGCGGTTTCTTGGCACCTTGCGGGCGAGAGGTAGTGACGGTCCGGCTGACCTGACCATCGCTGCGGGTGGTCACGCGATCGCGGGCAAACACCGTGTCTCCGCCCGACTTGCTCACCCGCTGGCTGGCGCTCGAATTGCCCATGCCATCGCGGCTTCGGTTGCCGGTGACGTCGTAGCTGTTGCCCCGCCGACCCGTGGCCGTTCCGGTGAAGGTCGAGCCGTTGTCCGTGCGGACCCGTTCGCCATCGAAAGTGCGCGACCTGCCTTGCGGACCGGTCTGGGTGCGACTGACGGTCGAACCGGTATCGGTGCGCTGACGGTTGAGATTGCTCGAAGCGGTGTTGCCATTGTTTGTGTTGGTAACCGTGCGATCGCGATTGAAGGTGCCCGCTTCGCGATCGCGCGTCGTGGTCTGGGTCGCGGTTGCGTTGGGGCCTTCGAAGGTGCGGGTGCGGGTCTGCTCCTGCGCCAACACGGCGGGAGAAAGAGTGATCGCTGCAATTGCAGCCAGTGCCAGGGTCGATTTCATTGCGGTTTCCTCGTCCTTGCTGATGGGTTTGGCGGGGTCGAAGCCTTCCCGGTCCACCATTCCGGTGCGGTTTCACAACACAGACGCGGCAGTCTCCCAAACCCTTCGCGGGCGGACGATTATTCCGGAGGCAGGCCTCCGGGCTCGGCCTGCGTAACATCGCCCGGAGCGCGGTCGTCGGCCGGTTTAATGCCTTCATCGGCGGGCGGTTCGCGTCGCATTTCGCTGCGTTCGCGCAATCGCCGGATACGTTCGCGCCGCTCTTCGGGCGGCAGGTCTCGCAGGCGCTCGCGCCGTTCGGGGATGAAGTCCTCGCGGGTCAATTCCTCGCCGTTTTCGATCCGTTCGCGCAATTCCTCCCGCCGGGTTTCCAGCCGATCGTCAATGCGACCCTCGCGGCGCTCGCGAAAACGGTCGATCCGGTCGCGCAGAACCTGTTCCTGTTCGGGAGACGGCACCGGCAGGCCTTGTTCCTGTCGCCGCTCGATTGCGCGGTCGATCCGGCGATCGACCCGCTCCCGTCTTTCATCGGTGCGCCGGTTGCGCCGCTCGTCGATGCGCCGGAAAGCCTCCTCGAGCTCTTCGGGCGTGTCGATCGGACCATCGATCTGGACCTCCAGGCGTTCCCCGGCAGCCGGAGAAGCGGCTTCGCTTGCGGTGGGCGAAGTGGCGGGTTCAGGTGCATCGTCGCGCCCGGTGATCGCGTCCCATACCTTCTCGGCGGAAGGGATCGCGATCGACAGGTCGCCAAGCAGGCCGGTCGCCGCCGCCGTCGTCGCCAGCGCACCTGCTACGAGCGCGCCGACCGCCAGCCGCCGCGCGCTGCGCCACCGGCGTGGACCTCCGCCCCCGGGCCGGGTATCGGGAAGCGGCGCTGGGCGATCCGCCGTCCGCGCGATCACGCGATCGGCGAAACCCTCCGGCAGATCCGGCACCGTGTCGGCAGACAGCAGGCGACCAAGCGGGCTGTTGGACGCTATCGCTTTCTCGTCGCTCATGCCCTGCCTCCTTCCGCTTCCAGCTCGGCGAATGCCTTGCGCAGCGCTCCGCGAGCGCGATGCAACAGCGATTCAAACGCCTTGAGATTCATGTCGAGCGCTTCGGCCGCCTCGGCATTGGGAAGTTCTTCGTAGTACGTCAGCACGATCGCAGCACGCTGACGTTCGGGAAGCGCGGCGATCAATGCGCGGGCTGCCCGCCCTTCCTCGCTGGCCTCGATCCGCGCATCCGCGAGCGGGGCCTCGTCCGCGCGCTCGGGCACCTCGGCTCCCGATACGCGCCTGGCGATCCGCAACCGGTCGATCGCAAGGTTGACCGTGACGCGTTTCAGCCACGGCGCGAGCCTGACATCGCCGGCGCTGCGCGCGTCGAGGCGCGGTGCATGGTCCCAAAGTCTCAACATCGCTTCCTGCGCAATATCCTCGGCCTCGTGCGGTTCGCCCATCATGCGATAGGCGATCCGGTGCAGCAGCGGGCCGTGCCGCTCGATGGCAATACGAAAGGCGCTTTCGTCGCGTGCGGCGATCCGCGCGACGAGCTGCGCCTCATCGGATGGGCGGTCGGAGTGTGGCTCGCCGCTCTCGATCATGGTCTCTCGCGCAATGGGCCCCGCTTGCGTGTGTCGTGCGATCATTCGCTTTCGACCTTAACGCAGCTCGCTCACCAAACCCTTCGCGAACGAAGGAATTTTCCGGTCATGCCCGCGGAAGGCTCAGCACCACCAGCAATCCGCCAAGGTCCTCGCTCTCGCCGAGCGTCACGCCGCCGCCGTAGATTTCCGCCACGTCGCGCACGATGGCGAGGCCCAGCCCGGTGCCCGGCTTGCCGGTGTCGAGCCGCGCACCGCGATCGAAGATGCGCTCGCGATCCGCTTCGGGAATACCGGTCCCGTCGTCCTCGACCCAGATTTGGCAAGCCTCGGAATCCTCGTCGGCGTCGACCGTCACGAATACGCTGCCACCGCCATATTTGGCCGCGTTCTCGATCAGGTTGCCCAGTATCTCGTCGAGATCCTGCCGCTCGATCGCGACCATCGACTCCTTGCCTCCGGCAATGTCGAGCCGACCTTCCGGATAAAGCCGCTCGACCGCGCGGCGCACGGCCTCGGCGCTTTGCCGGACATTGGTGCGCGCATGGCCGACCGCCCGCCGCCCGACGGCGCGGGCGCGGGCGAGGTGGTGGTCGACATGGCGCTGCATCGTCCGCGTCTCGCGGAACACCGCCTCGTTGAGGTTGGGATCGCGTGCGGTCGCAGCGTTGGTCAGAACCGTCAGCGGGGTCTTGAGCGCGTGCGCGAGATTGCCCGCATGCATCCGCGCTTCCTCGGCTTGCTTTTCGGAGTGTTCGAGCAGCGCGTTCAGCTCCTCGACCAGCGGCTGAACCTCGGTCGGCAGCGGCTCGGTAATGCGATTCTCGCCGGTGGTGCGCAGCTTCTGGATCGCCGCCCGCACCCGACGCAGCGGCGAAAGGCCATAGCGGATCTGCAGCATCGCCATCACCAGCAGGCCCAGACCGAGCACAAGAAAGCTCCACACCAGGATCGAGCGGACCTGCTGCAATTGCTGGTCAATGTCTTCCGTCGCGGAGGCCACCGCGAAGGTCCAGCGGGTTTCGCTGCCCGGCAGTATGACTGTGCGCTCGACGATCCGCAGCGGCTCGTTCTCGAACTGGTCGGAATTGTAGAAATGCGCTTCGCTGTCGAAGTGTTCGTTATCGCCTTCGACGCCCTGGAGCGTGAGCGTCCGATCCCACAGGCTGCGAGAAGGCCATGGTTCGAACTCGGTGCCGTTGATCTGATAATAAAGCCCGCTGTTGGGCTCAAGAAAGCGCTGATCGCCGAGCGCACGGTTGAAGCTGACTTCGCCCCCCGGCATGATTTCTGCCGAAGCGATCATCGCGGTCAGGATGTATTCGAGCTGCTCGTCGAAATTGCGCTCGACCTGACTGGACAGCGTGCGGTCGAGCGCGATGCCGCCGCCGAGCAGCAACACGATGATCCAGCCCGCCGCAATAAGCCCCATTCGCCGCGCGAGGCTGCGACGGGGATGGTCGACCTGGGGATGCGGTCTTGCCGCTCCATCGGCGGCGGGCAGGTCTGCCGCTCCGCCGCCCGGCGCGGGCGATCGGCCCGCCGGATCGGGCGAATCAGGCGCGGGGAGCGTCTGCGGGGTCGTCGAGGCTGTAACCGAGGCCACGGATCGTCGTTATCACTTCTGCGCCGAGTTTCTTGCGGATGCGGGTGACGAACACTTCGATCGTGTTCGAATCCCGGTCGAAATCCTGATCGTAGATATGCTCGATCAGCTCGGTACGGCTCACCACCTTGCCCTTGTGGTGCATCAGGTAGCTGAGCAGCTTGTATTCCTGCGCGGTCAGCTTCACCGGTTCTCCGGCCAGCGTGACCCGGCCGGAACGCGTATCCAGCCGTACGTCGCCAGCGGTAAGCTCCGATGATGTGTTGCCCGACGCGCGGCGGATGAGCGCGCGCAGGCGAGCGATCAGCTCTTCGGTCTGGAACGGCTTGGCCAGGTAATCGTCGGCGCCCGCGTCGAGCCCGGCAACCTTGTCCGACCAGCTGTCGCGCGCGGTCAGCACCAGCACCGGAAAGCCGCGCCCTTCCTTGCGCCACATCCCCAACACCGTGAGCCCGTCGATTTCGGGCAGGCCGAGATCGAGGATCACGGCGTCGTAATCCTCGGTGCTGCCGAGAAAGTGCCCGTCCTCGCCATCGGTCGACAGGTCGACCGCATAGCCATTTTGCTCGAGCGTCGATTTGAGCTGCTGGCCGAGCGTGGGTTCGTCTTCGACGATCAGAATGCGCATTTTCCACCAATCTGCTGCGAATAAGCCGCCGAACCCGTGCGCTTTTGGGCGCGACGCGTCAAGCAAGCGGCTGTGCGAAGGTCCATGAATTCCCCGGGGTCCTGGCGATCGAAGGAAGCGACGACCTAGCGGGAACGGTTGATGATGCGACCCGTCCGGGCGTCGACATCGACATAGGTCACGCGGCCGTCCCTGATGAACTTCAGGCGATAGGCCCGCGCCGTCGAATCGTAGGCCGGGCCGAGATATTCGCTGCCGCGCATCTGCGGCAGGATCCGGCGTTCGATCTCGCGCAGCGACAGCTGGTTGCCCGCACGCATTTCCTTGCGCGCCTCGCCCTGGTCGCTGCGGTTTTGATCCTGGCTGGCCGCAGCCGAAGCCACGGGCGTCATCGCCAGGGCTCCCAGCGCAATCGCGGTACCGATGCCGGCAAGATACGAACGGATGCGTGTCATGATGGCTCCATGCCTAGAGGCGAGGCGTTGAACAAGCAGTGAATAGTGACGTTGCCGTGCGTTCAGGGCGGCGGCGGGCCAATCGGCTCGTCACGAAGGGTCGCGGGAGAGGAGTTCGTACGTGATCGTGATCGCCACCCCGGTGCTGATCATCCCCGGCTGAACCGGTGGCGGCGCGGCCTCCGCTTCGGCGACCATGGCATCGCGAAGCGCCACCTGCTGCATCGGCGCGCCACCGCGAATGGTCTCGTCGATCGCGAGCACCCGCACGGCGGCGTAACCCAGCATCGCAGCGTAGCTTTCGGCCTGCGCTCTGGCCTTTTCGACCGCCCGCTGGCGCGCCTGCGCCTTGGCTGCCTCGTCGTTCTCGATCGAGAAGCTCGGACCGCCAAGATCGGTCGCGCCCGCCGCAACCAGCGCGTCGAGCACCGCTCCGGTCGCCTCGATCTCGCGCAGCTTCACGTTCACCCGGTTCGAAACCTGGTAGCCGCGAAACTCGTTGCGCTGGGCGGCGCGGTTGTAATCGTAGCGGGCGTTGAGATTGATGCCGCTGGTCTGGATATCCTTCTCGTCTATCCCCAGCGCCTTGATCCGGTCGATCACCCGGCGCATCTCGATCGCGTTGAGGCGCATCGCTTCGACAGCGGTAGCGGCGTCGGAGGTAACTCCTGCGCTGATTGTCGCGATGTCGGGTTCGGCGGTAATGCTCTCGTAGACGGATAGCTCCACCACCGGGCCTTCAGATTCGATCTCGACCGTCGCCGAATGGGCGGGAACGGCAATCGCGCTCGCAGCGAGAGCGGTGGCGAGGTGTCGAAACATGCGTGTTCTCCTTCAGGTCCGCGATGCAGCGACCGGACTTACGCCGTGCTGAACCGGCTTGTGGGGCCGCGCACAAGACCCTAGGGCGCGCGCACCATGGCACAACCCCCCATCCGCTCGCTCGAAGGTATCGGCCTGCAGCAAGGCGGGCGGTGGCTGTTCGGCGGACCAGACGTGGCACCGATGGACCTGCATGTCCTGCCCGGCGACCGGCTGGCGCTGATCGGGCGCAATGGCGTGGGCAAGACCACGCTGTTCAAGCTGATCGACGACCGGATCGAGATGGATCGCGGCACGCGGCGGGTGAAGCCGAACATGCGGATCGTGTTTCTCGAACAGGAGCCCGATTTCAGTGCCTACGATACGCTGATGGACTTCGCGCTGCACGGCGATCACGCGCCTGCCCCACACGAGGTGGAGAGCATCGCCGGGCAGCTCGGCATCGACATGAACACCGATGCGAACTCCGCCAGCGGCGGCGAGCGACGGCGTGCAGCCATAGCCCGCGCGCTCGCGCAGGACCCCGATCTGTTGCTGCTCGACGAACCGACCAACCATCTCGACCTGTCCGCGATCGACTGGCTGGAGGACTGGCTGACCCGTTACAAGGGCGCCTTCATCACGATCAGCCACGACCGGACCTTCCTCAAGCGTCTGACCCGCGCGACGCTTTGGCTCGATCGCGGCACCCTGCGCCGCAAGGAGGTCGGGTTCGGCGGCTACGAGGCGTGGGAAGAGCAGGTCTATGCCGAGGAAGCCCGCGCGGCGGAGAAGCTCGACGCCAAGCTCAAGATCGAAGCGCACTGGCTCGAACGTGGCGTGACCGCGCGGCGCAAGCGCAACCAGGGTCGGCTTGAGAAGCTCCACCAGATGCGTGCGGCTCGGGCGGCGATGATCTCCGACAGCGGCGCCGCGAAGCTGAAACTCGCCAATGACGAGGAGTTCAAGTCCAAGTCGGTGATCGTGGCGGAGGGCATCTCCAAGACCTATGACGGGCGCGCGGTGATCAAACCGTTCAGCCTGCGCATCCAGAACGGCGACCGCATCGGCATCGTCGGCGCGAACGGCGCGGGCAAGACGACTTTGCTCAAGATGCTGACCAGGGAGATCGAGCCGGACACCGGCACCGTCCAGCACGCGCGCACGCTATCGGGAGTGATGATCGATCAGCAGCGCAAGCTGCTCGAACCGGATCTTACCGTGCGCGACATCCTTGCCGAAGGCGGCGACTGGATCGACGTGCGCGGCAACCGCAAGCATGTGCAGGCGTATCTCAAGGACTTCCTGTTCGATCCCAAGCTGGTCGATACCAAGGTCGGCATCCTGTCCGGCGGCGAGCGCTCGCGCCTGCTGCTCGCGCGCGAGTTTGCGCGCACGGCCAACTTGCTGGTGCTCGATGAACCGACCAACGATCTCGACCTCGAAACACTCGACCTGTTGCAGGAAGTGATCGCCGATTTCGACGGCACGGTCCTGATCGTCAGCCACGACCGCGACTTTCTCGACAAGACAGTGACCATCACGCTCGGACTCGATGGCACGGGCCGGGTCGACATCGTCGCAGGCGGCTACGAGGACTGGGAGGCGAAGCGCCGGCGACCCGTCGAGCCCAAGGCCAAAGCGAGCACGCCAACTTCCTTGCCCAGCCCGGCCCCGCCCGCGCCCAAGTCCGATAAGCTCTCCTATAAGGACCAGCGCGATTACGAGCTGCTCCCGGCGCGGATCGAGGAACTGGAAGCAGCCATCGCCAAGGGCGAGGCGATCCTGGCCGATCCCGACCTCTTCGCCAAGGACCCGAAGCGCTTCGCGACCATCTCCAAAGGCCTCGAGAACGCCCGCGCCGAGAAGGACGCAGCCGAGGAACGCTGGCTCGACCTGGCCGAACAGGTCGAAGGCTGAACCCGACTGACGCATCGGCACGCATCGCCACGCGATCTGTCGCGATGCTGCCACATTGCGGGCGCACTCTCCAATGTAGCTCAATGGGAGAACGCCGATGTCGATCGATCAACTCGCGAGGGATTTCACCAAGGCCGTCGCCGAAGACAATGCCGAGGTTTACCAGTCGTACTGGGCCGACGATATCGTCAGCCTCGAACCGATGCCCGACAGTCCGATGGCACGGGTCGAGGGACGCGAAGCATTGCTGCAGAAGCACGCCTGGTGGAACGAGAACGCCGAAGTGCACGACACGACGACCGAAGGCCCGTTCGTGTTCGGAGACCAGTTTGCGGTGAATTACTCGATGGACGTGACGATGGACGGCGAGCGTTCACAGATGTCCGAAGTCGGGCTCTACACGGTAAAGGACGGGAAGATCGCGGAAGAGCGGTTCTTCTACGGCCAGGCCGGAAGCTGACATCAGCCGCGCCTCGGTTCGTCGCTGACCACACGCGCCTGGAGCACATGGAACACGGTCCTGAACCGATAAACCGCGCCTAGCGGATGCGGTAGAAATCGGCGACGCGTTCCAGCGCGAGCCTGAGCACCAGCTTGCCGCTGCGCGCGGGCCAGCCCAGCCGCTTTTCCGCCTCGGGCAGGCTTTCGCCGGCGCAAACTGTCCTCCACAGGATGTCCTCCAGCCCTTTGCCCGCTTCGGCCAGCGCGCCGTCGAACCGGGCCTTTGCCGCGATCTGCCGTTCCGTCGCAGACAGCCCCTGCTCGCCCGTCGTCTTTACCCGCACCGGATCCCAGCGCATCGTCACGTTGGGCGAAAGCTGCGCGCGCTCGTAATCGCCGCGCAGGGCCTCGCCCGCATGAAACAGCCGGTCGTCGAGATGGCCGCGCGCGTGCAGCCAGGCGATCGGGGATTCGGCGACATTCACGGTCACCGTGCGCCGCTTCCCCCTGGCCCCCGATCCGCGCCGCGGCCCTTCGCTGGTCAGTTCCTGTTCCATCAGCCTGCGCCGCATCACCACACTCCTTCACCTATTTGGTGATACGGGTCTTGCATTCTCGCCGACAATGTAGGAAAGTCGAAAATGCCAGATAGGTTAGCCGGACCGGGCCAGAGGGACACAAATGATCAATCGCATCCGCGACTTCCGCAAGGCCAAGGGTCTGACGCTGGCCGAACTTGCCGAAGCCTGCGATCCACCCACCACTGCGCAGACGATCGGGCGGCTCGAAACCGGCATGCGTAACCTTTCGACCAAGTGGATCGACCGGATCGGCATCGCACTCGGAGTCGATCCCGAGACTCTCGTGCGTTCGGAAACCGGTGCGCAGCCGCAGGTCGTGGCTGAATTGCTCGCGTCGGGGGCCGAGGCGCTGACCGCTCCACGCGAGGCGGTGCTGCCGACCGAGCTGGCTGCGCAGGATGACGATACGCCGCTGATGGTTCTCGAGGTGCAGGAGAGCGTCGGCGAATTCCGTCCCGGCGACATGCTGTGGATGCGGCAATTGCCGCCCGAGCGCGCGGGCGAGGCGATCAATCGCGATTGTCTGCTGCCCCGCCCCGGCGGGCGGTTCGCGTTCGGCCGGTTGATCGACCGGCGTGGCACGCTGGTCGGATTGCTGCCGCCCGGTTCAGGACAGAAACAGCAGGTGGTCGACAACCCGCCCTGGATCGCAGTTGCCACCATGCTCGTGCGCCCGCTCCAGCCGTAACCTTGGCCGGTCAGATGCCTTTAACCAACGCCGCATACCGTTGAAATATCGCAGGAGAAACCCGACCGAGTGAAACATGTCCTGGCCCTGAGTACGCTTTATCCCAACCCGGCCAATCCGCGGTTCGGGACCTTCGTGGCGCGCTCGCTGGAAGGATTGGCGAAGCGCGGCGAATGGCGGGTCACCGTGGTCAACCCGATCGGCCTGCCGCCGGTCGTGCTGGGCCGCTATCGCGCGCTGGCAGAGCTGCCGATGCTGGCCGAAGAGCGCGGCGTTGCGGTCCATCGCCCGCGCTTCACCCTGATCCCCAAGGTCGGGGCGCGACGCAATGCCAGCGCGATCGCCAAGGCCGTGCTGCCCGCGATCGAAGCGATCCATGCCGAACACCCGATCGACCTGATCGATGCCGAGTTCTTCTTTCCCGATGGGCCCGCTGCAGCGATGCTTGCGCGGCACCTGCGCCTGCCGCTTTCGATCAAGGCGCGCGGTTCGGACATTGCGCTGTGGGGCGAACACGAGTTCGCGCGCGAACAGATGCTCGACGCCGCCCGGCAAGCCGCCGGGCTGCTCGCCGTCAGCGAGGCGCTCAAGCGGCAGATGGTGGCGCTCGGCATGCCGGACGACAAGATCGCGGTCCACTACACCGGGCTCGACCGCGACCGCTTCCGCCCGCTCGATCACATGCAGCTGCGCGCGCAGCTGGGCCGCCAGCTCGGGTTCGAAATGCCCGAAAACGCGCCGCTGCTAGCCTGCGTCGGCGCGTTGATCGAACGCAAGGGACAGGACCGCGCGATCGCTGCCCTGCCGCACATTCCGGGTGCCCGGCTGGTGCTGGTCGGCAAGGGCGAGGATGAAGACCGGCTGCGCAGCCTCGCGCGCAGCACCGGCATGGAAGGGCGGGTGCATTTCGCCGGATCGGTCGATCACGATTTCATGCCGCTCATCCTTTCGGCGGCGGACGTGATGGTACTCCCCACGGTCAGCGAAGGGCTGGCGAATGCATGGGTCGAAAGCCTCGCCTGCGGGACACCGGTGGTAACCACCGATGTCGGGGGCGCGCGCGAACTCATCACCGGCGAAACTGCCGGTCGCTTGCTGGAGCAGCGCAGCCCCGAAGCGGTTGCGGAAGCGGTGAACGCGGTGCTGAATAATCCGCCCAAACCGCTCGAGGTCGCCGCGCTGGTCGAAAGCTTCAGCTGGAGCAATCACGCCGCGGAACTGGCCGCGCGCTTCGAACAGGCCCTGTCGCGCTGAACCCGGCCGGTGCCGCGTGTGGGTCTAAGCCTCGCCGCGCGCGATCTTTTCCTGCCGGTCGGCGGCGGTTTCCTGCGGCACGAAGCTGTTCGAGGTCACCCCCATCCAGATCAGCAACGGTGCCGCCATGTAGACGCTCGAATAGGTGCCGACGAACAGCCCGAGCGTGATCGCGGCGACCATGCCGAACAGGCTCGCCGGGCCGAACAGCAGCAGCGGCAGCAGCGCGACCAGCAGCGTCAGTGACGTCATCACGGTGCGCGCCAGCGTCTCGTTGACCGACAGATCGAGCAGTTCGGGCAGCGGCATCTTGCGGAATTTCTTGAGGTTTTCACGGATGCGATCGTAGACGACGATCGTGTCGTTCAACGAATAGCCGATGATCGCCAGGATCGCGGCGATGATCTGCAGCGAGAATTCGAGCTGGAACAGCGCAAACATGCCCAACGTCAGCGACACGTCGTGGAACAGCGCAAACAGCGCGCCCGCGCCGAACTGCCATTCGAACCGGACCCAGATGTAGAGCGCAACCGCGAGCATCGCGGCGACCAGCGCGAGCAAGGCGTCCTGCCGGAATTCGCCCGAAACCTTGCCCGAAACGCTGTCGACCCCGTCGATCCGGATATCGGGGTGGCCGACTTCGAGCGCGGAGACGATCGCGGTGGTCATCTGGTTCGCGAATTCGGGGTTGCCTTCGGCCTCGGGCGGCAGCTTGACCCGGATCGAGACCTCGTTGGGCGCGCCGAAGCGCTGGACCACCGGATCGCCGACACTCTCGACCCCCGCAACGGTCGAACGCAGTTCCGCCAGCGGGGCCTCTGCGGTTTCGGTAAAGGTCACGCGGATTTCCTGGCCGCCGGCGAAGTCGACCCCGTAGTTGAGGCCGTTGATCGCCACCATCGCCCAGCTGGCCGCGATCAGGATGATGCTGCCGATGAAGAACGGAAACCTGAGTTTCAGGAACCGGATGTTCGTATCGTCGGGAACGAGCTTGAGCAGCTTCATGGCGTCGGTCTCTACAGGTTGATGTCGCTGGGACGCTTGGCGCGCAGCCAGTCGGCGACCCACATGCGGGTAAGCGTAACGGCGGTGAATACGCTGGTGAACAGGCCGATCACCAGCACCACCGCAAAGCCGCGGATCGGACCGGAGCCGAACAGGAACAGCAGCACCCCGGCGATGAAGTTGGTGACGTTGGCGTCGTAGATCGCGCGGCTCGCTTCCTTGTAGCCGGTTTCGACCGCCGCGACCACGCGTCGCCCGCGCTTGCGCTCCTCACGGATGCGCTCGTTGATGAGCACGTTGGCGTCGACCGCCGCGCCGATGGTCAGCACGAACCCGGCGATGCCAGGCAGCGTCAGCGTGGTATTGAGCCCCGCCATGATCCCGAGCAGCATCATCACGTTGAAGCCCAGCGCGATGGTCGCATAGATGCCGAAACGGCCGTAGGTCGCCACCATCAGCGCGATCACCGCGAGGCTGCCGATCAGCATCGCCAGCATCCCGCGCCGGATCGAATCGGCACCGAGATCCGGGCCGACGGTGCGTTCTTCGACCACCGCCAGCGGCACCGGCAACGCGCCCGACCGCAGCGAAATCGCCAGCTGGTTCGCGCTGTCAGGGGTGAAGCTGCCCGAAATCTGCGCCGCCCCGCCCAGGATCGGTCCTTCGAATACCGGTGCGGAAAGGATCGCTCCGTCGAGGATGATCGCGAACGGTTTGTCGACGTTCTCGGTGCTGAGCTTGGCAAACTTGGCCCCGCCCTGCGAATCGAACTGGATGTTGACGACGTTCTCGTTGGATTCCGGGTTCACCCCGGCCTGCGCTCCGGTGAGGCTGTCGCCGCGAATTCCGCCCAGTCGACGGACCGCCTCGAACGATCCTTCGCGCGCCGATCCGGCCGCATAGGGATAGATTTCGCTGCCCGGAGGCGCGATCCCCGCCTGCACATTCTCGGGCAGCGCGTTGAGATCGACCAGCTTGAACTCGAGCTCGGCGGTCTGGCCGAGCAGCGATTTGAGCGCTTCGGGATCCTCGAGCCCCGGCACCTGCACCACGATCCGCGCATCGCCCTGGCGGATGATTGTCGGTTCGCGGGTGCCGAGCTCGTCGATCCGGCGGCGGACCACTTCGGTGGCGCTGTCCATTGCGTCGTTGAGCGCCTGGTCGATCCCGTCCTGGGTCGGAATCAGCACCATGCGCTGCCCGTCGACCACCGACAGGTCCCATTCGCGGGTCAGGTTCTGACCCTGGATCAGCGGCTCGATCAGCCCGCGCGCACGATCGACATCGGTGGCGTCGTTGAGCAAGAACGACAGCCGGTTGTTCGAGGTCGAGACATCGCCGATGCGGATACGCGGCTCGGCATTGCGCATCGCCTGCCGCGCCGCCTCTTCCATGTTCTGCAGCCGCTGTTCGCGCACATCCTGCGGGTTGGCCTCGAGCAGCAGGTGCGACCCGCCCGCAAGGTCGAGACCGAGATTAACCGTCGGCGACGGCAGCTGCGCGGGCCAAGCGACATTCGTGGCGCTGAATATCGACGGCAGTGCCGCCGCGACGGCGACGAGGGTGATCCCCCACAACCAGATTCTTTTCCAAAAGGGAAATTCGAGCATGAAGCCGTTCTCAGTCCGCGTGCAGGGTGGTCGTGACAGGGTCGCCGGTCTGGCGATCAGTCGTTGGCGGGGCTGCCGCCCGGCGGAATGACATCGCCGATCGTGTGCTTGATCGCCTTGACGCGGACGCCCTGGGCGAGATCGATTTCGACATACGTGTCGTCAACCTTGGCAATCTTGCCGACCAGACCACCGGCGGTCACGACCTGATCGCCTTTCTTGAGGCCCGAAACCTTTGCCTGGTGTTCCTTTTGCCGCTTCATTTGCGGACGGATGATGAGGAACCAGAATATCAGCACCATGCCGATGATCGGCAGCCAGGTGAGCCAGGCCGGAGGTGCTGCGGCGGCACCGGCCCCGGCGGCGGCGAGAAAGTCAACCATGTGTCGTTCAGCCCGTCAGAATTCGCGTCAGTGGTCTTGCAACGGGCCGGAAGCGCCACTGCGTCTGCTGCGGCGCTGCCCTCCCGTCTGCGTTCAAGTGGGCGCGGTTAGCAGCAATGCAAGTGCCCCGCAATCGCGGCTGTTTCGCGTTGCGCACAGGATTGCCCGCCCAATCCGGCTTGCCACGCCCGGGACCTCGCCCTATAGCGCGCGCCTCCACTGGATCGGGACGTAGCGCAGCCTGGTAGCGCATCACACTGGGGGTGTGGGGGTCGCTGGTTCGAATCCAGTCGTCCCGACCAGTGGAACGTTCGTCGACTTTCGGTATATTTCTTGCCCGCGCAAGGAACTAACGCGCCTTCTGTCTGTTAGGATGCGTTAATGCCTGGTCGAGCCCAATTTCTCGGATGCGCGGCGATGTTCGCTGTCGCGGTGCCCGCCGCCGCACAGGACGACACGCCACCCGATCCCCGCGTGCAGCAGATTCCGCCCGCATCGTCGGCTGAGTCTGCTGGCAGCGCGATCGATTCGGCATCTGCCGCCCGCCGCACCTTTACCCCCGCCGATTTCGCCCGCTTTGCCCCCCGCAATGCGCTCGACATGGCGCAGCTGATTCCGGGCTTTTCGATCCGCTCCGACGATGGCGATCGCGGGCTGGGCCAGGCCAACACCAATGTCATCGTCAACGGGCAACGCATCTCGGGCAAATCGAACGGCCCCGTCGCCGCGCTCCAGCGCATCCCGGTGGAAGAAGTCGTGCGGCTCGAAATCGTCGACGGGGCAAGCCTCGATATCGGCGGATTGACGGGGCAGGTCCTCAATGTCGTCACCCAATCGACCGGCGCGATTACCGGACAATTCCGCTATTCGGCAGAATGGCGGTCGTCGGGCGTCCCGTTCCGGTGGAGCGACGGGCAGGTCTCTCTCGCGGGCGGCGACAACAGGACCGAATGGACCCTGAGCTTCGAAAACGATGCCGGTCGACGCGGCGACGCCGGGATCGAACGCGTCTTCGATGCGGCAGACAACCTGATCGACACCCGGATCGAGCGCTCCAATTTCGATACCGATCGGCCCAGCCTGTCGGGCTCGTTCGCGCGCACCGCCGACAACGGCAACGTGCTCAATCTGACCGGGCAGGTGCAGGCCTACATCTTCCGCGAACGCGAAGTCTCCGAACGCAGCGGCCCGATCGCTCCGATTGATCGGCTGCGGACCTTCCGCTCACGCGAGGACGAATACAATTTCGAACTCGGCGCGGATTACAGCTTCGCTGTGGGCGACGGGACGCTCAAGCTGATCGGCTACCACCGCTACGAAGACAGCCCGACTCAGGCCGCAGTCCTCACCGAATTTGCCGACGACAGAGCGCCGGAAGGGTCGGTGTTCGTGCGTGACGCCGACGAGGGCGAAAGCATCGTGCGCGGCGAATACAGCGTCGCGGGTCTCGGCGGAGACTGGCAATTCGCGCTCGAAGGCGTGAAGAACTTTCTCGATATCGATTCGGCACTGGAACAGCGCGACGCATCGGGCATGCTGCAGCCGGTCGCATTCGAAGGGGCCAGCGCACGGGTCGAGGAAGATCGCGCCGAAGGCAGTGTGACCTACGGGCGCGCGCTCTCGACCGCGTTTCTCATCCAGCTTTCACTCGGCGCGGAGTATTCGCAGATCAGCCAGTCGGGTGTCGCGGGCCAGACCCGAACGTTCTGGCGTCCCAAGGGCTTCGCGTCGTTCGACTGGAAAGCCAACCCCACCCTCAACCTTTCGGGCCGTGTCGAACGCGTGGTCGGGCAGCTCGATTTCTTCGATTTCATCGCGTCGACCAACCTCGATCAGGACCGGGTCAACGTCACCAACGCCGATCTCGTTCCGCCGCAAAGCTGGCTGTTCGAACTCGAGGCGACCCAGAGCCTCGGTGCTTACGGTTCGCTCAACCTGCGCGGATTCTTCGAGGATATCAGCGACATCGTCGATCAGATCCCCATCGCAGGCGGCGGGCAGGCACCGGGCAATATCGATTCGGCGACGATCTACGGGCTCGACGGCGAGCTGACGCTGCTGTTCGATCCGCTCGGCCTCAAGGGTCTGCGGCTCGACACCGAACTTGCCTGGTCGCAAAGCGAAGTGCTCGATCCCCTGCTCGGCACCCCGCGCGAAATTTCGGGCAACGAACTGGTCGAATTCGAAATCGAATTGCGGCAGGATTTCCTCGGTACGCCGTGGGCCGTGGGCGCGTTCTTCCGCTACGACGAGCAGCAACCTTCAGTGCGGCTCGACGAGGTATTCCAGCGGCTCGAACCGCCGGGTTTCGCGCGGGTCTTCATTGAGCACAAGGACGTGTTCGGGATGACCGCGCGCTTCCGCCTCAGCAACCTGCTTGATCGCAGGAACCGGCTGGATCGCACGATCTTCGTCGACCGTGCGGCGGGGATCGTCGACTTTCGCGAAGACCGCGATCGCACCTTCGGCACGATCTTCTCGATCGATCTCGAAGGGTCGTTCTAGCAGCCTTGCACCGCCCCGCGCCCGCGCCTAACCGCTGGCGCCGGAGGAGCCGACAATGACACTACGGATGCGCAGCTGGCTGTTTGCCCCGGGCGACAGCGCCCGGAAGATGGACAAGGCGATCGCGAGCGAGGCGGACATCGCGCTGCTCGATCTGGAAGATTCGGTGGTGCCGGAAAACAAGGCTGCGGCGCGCGGGACGGTGGTCGAGGCGCTGGCCAGCGCGCCCGACCGGTCGCGCGTCTGGGTGCGGATCAATCCGCTGTCGGGCGCATGGACCGGGGCCGACCTCGACGCTGTGGTCCCTGCGCAACCGGGCGGCGTGTTCCTGCCCAAGGCCGAGGGCGGGCACGATGTGGAGCGCCTCGATGCGCTGCTGACCGAGCGCGAAAAGGCGGCGGGACTGCAGCCGGGAGCGATCAAGGTCGCGGCGCTGGTCACCGAAACGGCCACCGCGATGTTCACCACCGGCACCTATGACGGCGCGCCGCGGCTCGTCGCGATGAGCTGGGGCGCGGAAGATCTCTCAAGCGAACTCGGTGCCAGCGAACAGCGCGGGCCCGACGGCGAATACACCCATGTTTATGAAATGGCGCGCAGCCTCTGCCTGCTCGGCGCGGTCAAGGCCGGGGTCGCTCCGATCGAGACCGTGCAGCCCGAATTCCGCGATCTCGAGAAGCTGGAAGAGAGGGCCCGCCGCGTCCGCGCGCAGGGGTTTCGGGGGATGCTGGCGATCCACCCGGCGCAGATCGCGCCGATCAACGCCGCCTTTACGCCCGGCGCAGCGGAGATCGCGCATGCCCGCATGGTGGTGCAAGCCTTCGCCGACCATCCCGGCGCGGGCACGGTGGCGATGGACGGCAACATGCTCGACCGCCCGCACCTGGCATTGGCACAGCGGCTGTTGGCGGAAGCTGGTGAGGCCGAATAGGAGATAGAATTTTCCTACACTATCCTATTTGGTTACTTCCTACGCAATTCGACAGCAGGAGTGGCTTACATGGGCGTCATCGAAACCCTGATCGGACCGATCAGCGCAATCATCGACAAGATCATCCCCGACAAGGAGGCCCGCGCCCGCGCCAAGCTCGAACTGCTCAAGCTCGAAGGCTCGCAGGAAATGCAGCTGATCGAGGCGCGCCTGCAGGCGATCGTCGCCGAGGCCAATTCGCGCGACCCCTGGACCAGCCGTGCGCGCCCCAGCTTCCTCTACGTGATGTATGCGTTGATCCTGTTCTCGGTCCCGATGGGCATTATCGCCGCCTTCGATCCGATCACCGCCCGCGCCATCGGCGAAGGCATGACCGCCTATCTCGCCGCCCTGCCCGAGGCGCTGTATGCGCTGTTCGGCACCGGCTACCTCGGCTACACCGCCGCGCGGCAATGGGGGAAGGTGAAAGGCGTTGAAAGGTGAGCCATGCGCGGGCTAAGTCCGCGCCTATGACCAACACAGTCTACGTCCTCAACGGCCCCAACCTCAACCTGCTGGGCCTGCGCGAGCCGGAGATCTATGGCTCGACCACGCTCGATGAGATCGCCGGAATGCTCGAAGATCGCGCGCGCGATCTCGGTCTCGCCATCGACATGCGCCAGACCAACCATGAAGGCATGCTGGTCGACTGGCTGCACGAGGCGCAGGCTGAAGGCGCGCGGGCGGTGCTGCTCAACGCGGCGGCCTATACCCACACCTCGATCGCGCTGCTCGATGCGATCAATGCGATAACCACACCGGTTATCGAAGTGCACCTTTCGAACCCGAAAACGCGCGAGGAATTCCGCCACACCTCCTATGTCGGGCTGGCCGCCGCCAGAACCGTGGAAGGCCACGGCGCGGACAGCTATCGCATCGCGCTCGAAGCCGTGGCGGCAGGCGAAGTCTGAACCGCGCGCCAGCCGCTTTGCAGAAAATGCAAGCATTGCCACTTGCCAGCCGCAATCTGCGTGAATAACCACCTCGCAACCACACAACCAAGGGGCATGCATGGCGACCGATAAGCCAGGTGCCGGAAAATCTTCCGGCATGAATATCGACACCGATCTTGTTCGTGAGCTCGCCGAGTTGCTCAACGAGACCGGCCTCACCGAAATCGAAGTCGAGCACGACGATCGCAAGATCCGCGTCGCGCGCGGCGCGGTGGCCGCCATGGCTCCGGCCATGGCCGCGCCGCCTGTCGCTGCGGCGGCCGCTGCGCCGAGCGCCGCTGCGCCAGCACCCGCCGAGTCTGCTCCGGCAGAGGATACCGCCGACGCGATAAAATCGCCGATGGTCGGCACCGTCTACCTCGCGCCCGAACCGGGCGCAGCGAATTTCATCAAGATCGGCGACAGCGTCTCCGAAGGCGACACGCTGCTGATCGTCGAGGCGATGAAGGTCATGAACCCGATCACCGCCGAAAAGTCAGGGACGATCAAATCGGTGCTGGTCGAGAATGCCCAGCCGGTCGAATTCGACCAGCCGCTGGTCGTCGTCGCGTAAGTTCACGCCATGGCAATCACCCGCATCCTGATCGCCAATCGCGGCGAAATCGCGCTGCGCATCCATCGCGCCGCGCATGAAATGGGGATCGAAACGGTCGCAGTGCATTCGACCGCCGATTCCGATGCGATGCATGTGCGGCTGGCGGATCGCGCCGTCTGCATCGGCCCGCCGCCTGCAGCCGAAAGCTATCTGAACCAGGCCGCGATCATCTCCGCCGCCGAGGTGTCCGGCTGCGACGCGATCCATCCGGGCTACGGCTTCCTTTCGGAAAACGCCAAGTTCGCCGAGATCGTCGAGGCGCACGATATTGCCTGGATCGGGCCCAAGCCCGAGCATATCCGCACGATGGGCGACAAGGTCGAAGCCAAGCGCACCGCCGGGGCATTGGGCCTGCCGCTCGTCCCCGGCTCCGATGGCGCGGTCTCCGATCCCGAAGAAGGCAAGAAAATCGCCGCGGAAATCGGCTATCCTGTGATCATCAAGGCGGCCAGCGGCGGCGGCGGCCGCGGGATGAAAGTGTGCGAGAGCGAAGACAAGCTCGCCAGTTTGATGCAGGCTGCCGGCAACGAGGCGAAGGCCGCGTTCGGTGACGCCACCGTCTATATCGAGAAGTATCTCGGCAATCCGCGCCACATCGAATTCCAGGTGTTCGGCGATGGCGAAGGCAACGCGATCCACCTCGGCGAGCGCGATTGCTCACTCCAGCGCCGCCATCAGAAGGTGCTCGAGGAAGCGCCCTCCCCCGTCATCAGCCACGAAGACCGCATGCGTATGGGCGAGGTCTGTTCCAAGGCGATGCGCGACATGGGCTATCGCGGGGCGGGTACGATCGAGTTCCTGTGGGAGAACGGCGAGTTCTACTTCATCGAGATGAACACCCGGCTGCAGGTCGAGCATCCGGTGACCGAAGCGATCACGGGGGTCGATCTGGTCCGCGAACAGATCCGCATCGCGGCCGGAAAGCCGCTTTCTGTAACGCAGGACGAGATCGTGTTCTCGGGCCACGCGATCGAATGCCGGATCAACGCCGAAGACCCCTTCACTTTCGCGCCCTCGCCCGGCGAGGTGACGTATTATCACGCGGCGGGCGGCATGCACGTGCGGGTCGATTCGGGACTGTATGCGGGCTACCGGATCCCGCCCTATTACGACAGCATGATCGCCAAGCTGATCGTCTACGGGCGCACCCGTGAAGGCTGCATCATGCGCCTGCGCCGCGCGCTCGAGGAAATGGTGGTCGAAGGGGTCAAGACCAACATTCCGCTGCACCAGGAACTGCTGCGCCAGAACGACGTGCTGCATGGCGATTATTCGATCAAGTGGCTCGAGGAATGGCTCAAGGAGCGCGAATCATAGCCTGCGACGGAACGCACGGGCGTCGCCGATAAACACCGCCACCGGGTTTGTCCGGTCCGGCCTCGAAGACCTCGGCTGGCAGTTCATCACGCTGGTGCGAAAGATGGATCGGCGGGCGAGAAGAGCCGCTGGCTGACCGCGAGGAATGGTGTGCAGACCGCCGGGCTTTCTCGGTCGCAAGAACCCGATACCGACGCCAACCCGCGCGCCGCCCCGCTGGCCACGTCCTTTCTTGCGGCTGGCGCGGCGGGATGCCGCGGCGGGTCGGATGAGGAATTGTTACTATTCCCCTGTCCGTGCGAGCGGAAAGGCGATCGCCGTAGCCGCGTCCTTGCCCGAACCTGCTTTCGAACGACCGCGTGGCCACAACGAGTGTTACTTGGATAACACAGCTGCCGCGCAAATTCCTCCGCTCCGCCATCGCCGATATGTTCCGAACCCCGAAAAGGCGTAGAATCCCGCCATCATAGTCTCATGGTTGGGAGAGAATTCATGAGTAACGGGATCGTATCCAAGTCGACCGTCTTGCGCGCCGCTTTGCTGGTCGGCTGCGCGCCTGTGCTGTTCGCCACCCCCGCATGGGCACAAGACGGCGAGACCGACGACCAGGCGGAAGCTTCGGGCAACGTCATCATAGTCACCGCGACCAAGCGGGATTCGACCATTCAGGACGTGCCGTTTTCGATCAACGCGCAGACCCAGGAAGACATCCAGCGCTCCGGCGCCGGCACGCTCGAAGACCTGTCGCGCAATGTCGCCGGTCTCTCGATCCAGAACCTCGGCCCGGGCCAGAGCCAGGTTTCGGTCCGCGGGGTTTCCGCTGGGCAGGTCGTGCGCGATCAGCCGGGCGTGAAGGAACAGGTCGGCATCTATCTCGATGAATCGGTGATTTCGCTGTCGCTGTTCACCCCCGATCTCGACCTGTTCGATCTCAACCGCGTCGAAACGCTGCGCGGTCCGCAGGGAACGCTGTTCGGATCGGGTTCGGTCGGCGGCACCATCCGCTACATCACCAACCAGCCGGAAATCGGCGTGACCGAAGGGCAGGTCGAGGGCAATCTCAACCTCGTCGACGGCGACGATATCGGCTGGCACATGAAGGGCGCGATCAACGTGCCGCTGGGCGACAACGCGGCGATCCGCGCGGTCGGTTACTACACCCAGTATGCCGGGTTCATCAACGCGATCGGCCCGGCCGGCGGCGAGGACGTGAACGATGGCGAGCGCTACGGCGGCCGCATCGCGTTCAAGCTCGACACCGGCGAAGGGTTCAGCATCACGCCTCGCGTGATCTACCAGAAGGTCAAGGCCAACGGCTTCAACCGGCAGGAAATCTTCAACCTGTACGCCAACCCCTTCACCATCCCGACCACGGTCTTCGACGAACGCGAGCAATATCTGCTGCTGCGCGAAGCGTTCGAGGATGAAACCCTGATCGCCGACATGGTGGTCGAGGCCGAACTTGGCGGGGTGATCCTGACGTCGGTCAGCTCGTTCACCAGCCGCGACATCCTCGTCAGTCGCGATGCCAGCGCGCTAACCGGCTCGGTTTCTGTCGATCTCGGCTATCCCGACGCGGCGGTGAACCTGCCTTCGAACCTGCGCGACACCACCGATCTGGAATCGCTGACGCAGGAAGTCCGCCTGTCCTCGAATTACGACAGCCCGCTGCAGTGGGTCATCGGCGGGTTCTATTCGGACACCGACCGGTTCTATCGCCAGCGTCTGCCCACTCCGGGCTACGCGGCGGCGACCGATGCGACGCTCGGCGCAGGCACCTCGGCGGCGGTCGCGAACGGGTTCGCCAACCTCGATTCTCCGTTCAATTCGGACCTGCCTTACAATATCGAGCAGCTCGCGATTTTCGGTGAGGCGACCTGGTCGATCAACGATCGTTTCGACGTGACGCTGGGCGGGCGATACTACGATTTCGAGGAAGTGCGCACGATCACCACCGGCGGCCTGTTCGCCAACGGCGATTCCGGCCAGGTCGACCGCACCAGCTCGGACGGGGTGAGCCCGCGCGTGCTGCTGAGCTACGATGTGACCGACAGCGTCACGCTCAACGCGCAGGCTTCGAAAGGCTTCCGCCTCGGCGGGGTCAACGATCCGCTCAACGTGCCGCTGTGCAACGCGCAGGATCTCGCGCTGTTCGGCGGGTTCCAGGACTACAACGACGAAACCCTGTGGAACTACGAAATCGGGGCCAAGGCCTCGGGCAACGGCTTCTACGCAAACGTCGCCGGGTTCTACAATGATATCAAGGACCTGCAGGTTACTCTGGACGCCGGCAGCTGCTCGTCGCGGATCGTCTTCAACGTCGAGGAGGCGCATACGCTCGGTTTCGAGGTCGAAGTCGGGCTATCGCCGATGGCGGGTCTCGACCTGGTGTTCTCGGGCAGCTGGGTCGAAGCCGAATTCGACACCACCCTGCCCGGCGCGCTGACTGCGGCGACCGGCATTCGCGAAGGCAACCGGCTGCCGTCGGTGCCCGAATTCCAGTTCTCGGCAACCGGCAGCTACGAATGGCCGATTTCCGACACGGCGGATGCCTTCATCTCCGCCAGCTATTCGCATGTCGGCAGCCGCTTCACCCAGCCTGCAGACCAGGAGAACAACCCGCGCACGTTCGTTTCCAACCTGCCGTTCAACGGGGCGACGGGCAACGCCGGAACCACGGTCGACCTGCTGCTGCCGTCCTACGACATCGTCAACCTGTCGGCGGGGATCGATATGGAGAACGGCCTGTCGTTCCAGATCTACGCCAACAACATCTTCGACGAGAATGCGCTGCTCAGCTTCGATCGCGAACGCGGCGGCCGGGCACGGCTGGCCTACCAGACCAACCAGCCGCGCACCTTCGGCGTGACGGCGCGCAAGAGCTTCTGACGCCCGCAGACAGGGCGGCGCGGAAAGCCGACGAGAAAGGGCGGGCCTTCGCGGTCCGCCCTTTTTCTTGCCTGTCGATGCGGGCTGCGCATCCGGGCGCACGCATCAATCGAATGTGAAACCGGCCGCTTTCGCTTCGGCGACGATCTCCGGCCCGGTCTTCATCGGAGTGTCCTGCGCGAGATCGTACCAGTCTTGCTTTTCGTCGACGAAGATCTGGTGCTTGATCGGCAAGCCTGCCGGCAGGTCGTCGAACAACCCGGTCAGGAATGTCCGCGCGCCGGTGGGCTTGAACCGGTACCACAGGTTGCTGCCGCATTTCGTGCAGAACGCGCGTTCGGCCCACTCGCTCGAATCGTAGGTCGTGATGCTGTCTTCGCCGGTCAGCGAAAATCCGTCGCTCTCGATCCCGGCATACATCGATCCCCCCCATCGCGCGCACATCGTGCAGTGGCAGACATCGACCTCGCGATGCGCGCCCGTCAGCGTGATGCCCACCGCGCCGCACAGGCAGCGGCCTTCGAGCGGCCGGTCGAGCCGCTCGACTTCGCTCACAGCGGGACGCCGGGTTCGTGCTTGGCGGTGCGGATCGTCAGCGACGTCTTGACGCTGTCGACATTGGGAGCGGGGGTCAGCTTGCTGGTCAGGAATTCCTGAAAGCTCTGCAGGTCCTTGCTCACGATCTTGAGGATGAAATCGATTTCGCCGTTGAGCATGTGCACTTCGCGCACCTCGGGCAGTTCGCGCATCGCCTCTTCGAATTCGCGCAGCGCGCTTTCCGCCTGGCTCTTCAGGCTCACCATCGCGAACACGGTGATGGCAAAGCCCAGCTTCGAGGGGTCGAGATCGGCGTGGTAGCCGCGGATCACGCCGTCTTCCTCGAGCCCGCGCACCCGGCGCAGACAGGGCGGCGCAGTCAGCCCGACGCGTTGCGCCAGCTCGACATTGGTTACACGCCCTTCGGCTTGCAATTCTGCCAGCAGGCGTTTGTCGATATCGTCGAGGTTGGCCATACTTCGCCCGCTCCGCAACAAAAGAACGAAAGAACATGCTCACAGAAGCGCGCGCATGAACAATATTATTATGTCTGCCAGCAATTGTCCCGCTTTGCAACGCACTCCAAGTGATGCGCTGTGACAAACACGCCGGACTGGTATGGCACCATCGAGACGCTCTGCGCTGTGCGGAGCGACAGCGCCTGCCCCGAGGTAACTGCCTGAATGTTCTTCGACGATCGCCTTGCTACCGTGTTGCGCCAGCGCGGCGACAGCGAGGCGGGCGCACGCACGCAGTTCAGGCAGTTGCTCGATATCCTGGGGAATCGCAAATACGGGCGCGATCACAGCCTGATCGCGGCCGCGTGGCTGCGGATGGACGCGCTGGCGGATCGTCTCCCGCCGCACGAGCGCGCGGCGATGATCCGCGAGCCGGGCTGGCGGTTCCGCAACGCCGATCTTGCTGCGCATCTCGCCGATTTCGAACCGGAAGTGGCCTCGGCTGCGCTCAACCGCGCCAATCTGTCGGCGGAGGACTGGACCGCGCTGATCCCCCGCCTGCCGGTGCGCGCGCGCGGATTCCTGCGGCTGCGCAAGGATTTGCCGGTCGATGTCGAATCGCTGCTGAACCGGCTGGGAGTCTACGATCGTGGCCTGCCCGCTCCGGGCGTGTCCGAACCGGCGGTGCTCGACCTGACCGAGGCGATTGCCGACGAAGACCAGCCGGCGAACGATCGGCAAGAGCCGGTGATCGATACTGTGTCCCCGGCTCGTGAAGACCCGGTCGAAAGCGGCCGCAGCGAAATCTCGGCGCTGGTGGAGCGAATCGCGCAATTCCGCCGCACCCGCGATGCCGAAACCGCCGATGCCGAGCTTTCGCCCCGCCTCCCGCTGGAGGATGACGCTGCGCCGATCGACCGGCGGATTGCCGGGTTCGGGTTTGCCGCCGACGCCGCCGGACGGATCGAATGGGCCGATTCCGAAGTGGCGGCGATGGTGATCGGCATCCGGCTCGCGGCACCGCGCACGCTCGGCGAGGATGTGCGGCGGAGCGCGCTCGACCGGGCATTTGCCCGGCGTCAGCCGATCGTGCAGGCCGCCACGCAATTGTCCGGTGCCAGCGCGATCGCGGGCGACTGGATTGTCGATGCCCAGCCGCGTTTTACCGAGGATGGCAATTTCGCCGGATATGTCGGGCGCTTCTTGCGCCAGTCGGCAGCGAACGATGCAAGCGCGAGCCGCGCCGCGCGCGAGGCCGACCGCATCCGGCAATTGCTCCACGAACTGCGCACCCCGATCACCGCGGTGCAGGGCTATGCCGAAGTGATCCAGCAGCAATTGTTCGGCCCCGCCCCGCACGAATACCGCGCCCTGGCTGCCGCGATCGCCGCCGATGCCGCGCACATCCTCGCCGGGTTCGAGGAACTCGACCGGCTCGCCAAGCTCGAAACCGGGGTCGCGGAAATGGAACCCGGGGATGTCGACCTGGCCGATCTGGTTGCGCGCACCGTGGGCCAGCTTGCGCCGGTTCTCGCCCCGCGAATGGCGGGCATCGAGCTGCTGCTGGAAGCGGACGGACAGGCGCGCGTCGCGATCGATCCGGACGAAGCGGAGGCGCTGGTCTGGCGATTGCTCGCGACCCTGGGAGGCGGGTGCGCTTCGGGCGAGATGCTGACCTGCACCCTCGCGGTCGAAGGCGGCGTGGTGCGGCTCGCCTGCGATCTGCCGGCCCAGCTGATCGGCGAAGAAAGCATCTTCTCGGCCGAAGCGAGGCCGGTTGCGGGCAGCGTCAATGCCGGTCCGTTCGGCGCCGGGTTCACCCTGCGCCTGGCCCGTGCGGAAGCCCGCGCGGCGGGCGGCTCGCTGGTTCAGGACAGCGATCAGGTGATCGTGCTGCTGCCGCTCTTGACCGCTGCTGGCGGCCTGCCTAGCGACAGAGGCGGATGCGAAGCAGGCGGGGAGGCCTGAAACGCCTCCCGAGGGATCACATCGCTGCGGCGCCGCAAAACGAGCGGCGGATCGGCGATCCAGCAAAGGGGGGAAGCCGCGCTGTGACCGGCTCGATGCTCATTCCGCCCGATCGCAAGGCGCTGGCGGGCTTCGCCAGCGGTTTCGGTCAGAAAGTGCTGCTGACGGTCGACACCGAAGAGGAATTCGACTGGGAAGCGCCGTTTCGCCGCGACGGCCATGGACTGAAGCATGTCGGCGAGATCGCCCGGTTCCAGAGCTTTTGCGAGGATATCGGAGCGCGTCCCGTCTACCTCGTGGACTGGCCGATCGCGAGCGACCCGCGGGCGGTCGACATCATCGGCGATGCGGTGCAGCGCGGGGCGGCGGAGGTCGGGGTGCAATTGCATCCCTGGGTCAACCCGCCTTTCGATGAAGAGGTCAATACCCGCAATTCCTATGCCGGAAACCTGCCGCAAGCGCTCGAAGCGGCGAAATTCACGCAGCTGCGCGACCTGATCGAGAGCGCTTTCGGCACCGCTCCGCTGATCTACCGGGCTGGTCGCTACGGCCTCGGCCCGCACACCGCCGACATGCTGAGGCAGGCGGGCATAGCGATCGACACTTCGGTCCGTACGCTGTTCAATTACTCGCACCAGCACGGCCCCGATTACAGCCGCCACCCGCCCGCGCCCTACTGGGTCGACGAAGCGCGCGAACTGCTCGAACTGCCGGTCACGACGGTCTACTGGGGCATCCTGCGCCAGCTCGGCATTCCGCTGCAGCGAATCCAGCGCCATATTCCGACCTTCTACGCTGCATTTTCGAAGCTTCGCCTGCTTGAACGCATCGCACTCACACCAGAGGACGTGACCGCCGAGGAGGCGATACGCGGCATCGACATCGCGCTCGATCTCGAACTGCCGGTGCTGGTGCTGTCGTTTCACAGCCCCACGCTGGCCCCCGGCTTCACGCCCTATGCCGCTAGCCAGGACGACGTCGAGCGCCTCTATGACTGGTTCCGGCAGGTCTATGCCTATCTCGGCACGCGCGGGGTGCGCTCGACCACGGTTTCTGAAATCGTCGATGCGACGAAAAGCCAGCCCGGCACCGCGCCCGTCTGAACGCTTGTTTCCGCCCGATGCACGCTGTAGGGGGCGGGTCCGTCTCGCCGTCGATCCGGACGGGCCTGTAGCTCAGCGGTTAGAGCTGGCCGCTCATAACGGCTAGGTCGCGGGTTCGAATCCTGCCGGGCCCACCGGCGGCGGTGACGGGCATACCGATGTCGGGGAGTGGCGCAGCCTGGTAGCGCACCTGTTTTGGGTACAGGGGGTCGCTGGTTCGAATCCAGTCTCCCCGACCATCGGTATCGACCCTCCCGGCCCGGCGCGAAGGGTTTTTCCGCGCGCGCCGTCTTCTTCATGCCCGCGACAATTCGCGACGCGCCGCAGCGTGACATCGCCGGTCCGGCGAGTCATGATCGCGCGCAGCAGGAGAACCGGAAGACCAGCATGGCGACATCGCAGCCGCATATCGCGCTCAACCGCTTCGGTTACGGTTTGCGGCGCGGCGAGTCCCCGCCGGACGACGCGCGGCGCGCACTGCTGCGCCAGCTCGACGCCTACGACCCGCGACCCGCAGCGCTCGCCGCCCGCGCCGACACTTCGGGCGAGGCCGGGGAACTGCTGCAACTGATCCGCAGCCAGCGCCGCCAGCGGCAGGATTATCTCAAGCGCATGGAGCGCGAGACCGAGGCAGCCATGGCCGGACCAGGCATGGCAGACCCCGGTATGTCCCGCAGCCGTCGGCAAGCCGGACGCGACGCCCTGCCGCCGGAACTGCGCCGCGCCTTTGTCGCGGGCTTTGACGTGTTTCGTGAGGACGTGCAGCTGCGCACCGACATCGCGGTCGCCAGCGAGACGCCCATGGTCGAGCGGCTGGTGCATTTCTGGTCGAACCATTTCAGCGTATCGGTCGGCAAGGCGGGAACAGCGCACCAGGTCGGCAATCACGAATTCGGAGCGATCCGCCCGCATGTTCTCGGCCGGTTTTCGGACATGCTCAAGGCGGCGGTGCTGCATCCGGCGATGCTGCTCTATCTCGACCAGTTCCAGTCAATTGGACCCAGTTCGCGCTTCATGATGCGCCGCCGCAAGAGCGCGCGCGGCCCGCGCGGCCTCAACGAAAACCTCGCCCGCGAAGTGCTCGAACTGCACACGCTCGGGGTCGGCGGCGGCTATTCGCAGACCGACGTTGCCGAACTGGCGCGGGCGCTGACCGGCTGGACGATACCCGGTTTGCCGCGCACCGAACGCTTCGCCGAGCCGCAGCCCGGAGGCGCGGCGTTTGTCGCGGTCGCGCACGAACCGGGCGATCGCAGCGTGCTTGGCCGCACTTATCGCGATGGCGGGGCGCGTCAGGCGCTCGACATTCTCGACGATCTCGCCGCGCATCCGTCGACCGCGCGCTTCATCGCGACCAAGCTGGCGCGACATTTCGCCGGCGACGATCCGCCGCAGGGTCTGGTGCGCCGTCTCGAACAGGATTTCCTCGCCACCGAGGGCGACCTCGCAAGCCTTGTCCGCGCCCTGATCGATGCCCCCGAGTCGTGGGCCACGGGTCCGGTCAAATACCGCGCACCCTTCGAATGGCTGGTATCGGTGCTGCGTCTGACCGGAGTCGAGGGGCTCGGTGCGCGGCGGACCGTGGGTGTCCTCAAGGAAATCGGCCAGGTGCCGTGGCAGGCCCCTTCGCCCGCTGGCTACGATGATCGCGCAGGCAGCTGGGCCGGGCCCGATGCGCTGTTCCGCCGGGTCGAGCTGGCCGAACGGATCGCGCGCAATGTCCCCGCAGGCGATGTCGCAGCCCGCGCCGAAGCGGCTTTCCCCGGCACGTTGAGCGAGACCACGCGCACCTGGCTGGACCGCGCCGAAAGCGGCACGCAGGCGCTCGGTCTGTTGCTGGTGTCGCCCGAAATGATGCGGAGATGACAGGCATGCTCCATTCCCTCGATCGACGCAGGTTGCTTGGCGGATCGCTGGCGCTCGGCGCGGCGAGTTTCGCGCTCCCGCGCATGGTGTTTGCCCGCGCGGCGGGTGATCGCAACCTGTTGCTGGTGGTGTTGCGCGGAGCCGCAGACGGGCTGGCGATGCTCGCGCCGCTCGGCGATCCGGCCTACGAACAGGTGCGCGGCTTCGGTCTGCCCGACTACGAGAGCGCGCCGAAGGCGGGCGGGTTCTTCGCGATCCATCCCGCGTTCCAGCAGGTTGCTGCGGCCTATGCCGAAAACCAGGCGCTGTTCGTGCATGCGACCGCAACCGCGTATCGCGAGCGGTCGCATTTCGACGGACAGAACCTGCTCGAAACAGGCGGAACGAAGCCCTACGCCCAGCGTGATGGCTGGCTCAACCGGCTGGTCGGCATGATGCCGGTCGACGGTTCGGGCGCTGCACCCAAGGCGCTCGCGATCGCACCGACCGTGCCGCTGGCGCTGCGCGGCGAAGCGCCCGTATCGAGCTACGCGCCGTCATCGCTGCCGCAGGCGAGCGACGCTTTCATGGAGCGGGTGTCGCTGCTGTATGCAGAGGACGCCCAGCTCGGCCAGCTGTGGCAACGCGCGCTGGAGACGCGCGAGATGGCGGGCGGTGACAATCTGCGCAATCTGCGCGACGCCAGGGCCGCTGGCGAGCTCGCCGCCTCGCTGATGCGCGAACGCGGCGGCGCACGCATCGGCATGATCGAGCTGAGCGGATGGGACAGCCACGCCAACCAGCGCAACGCGTTCAATCGCCAGGCGGGTCAGCTCGATGCGCTGCTCGGTGCCTATCGCGCCGCGATGGGCCCGGCCTGGGCCAGCACTCTGGTGCTCGCAGTGACCGAATTCGGACGGACCGTCCGCTATAACGGCACGGGCGGGACCGATCACGGAACCGCTGGCGCGGCGCTGGCGATGGGCGGCGCGCTGCGCGGCGGTCGCGTGATCGCGGACTGGCCCGGGCTGAAGGACGGCGAGCTGTACGAAGGCCGGGACCTGCGGCCGACTATCGCGCTCGAAAGCGTGCTGGCCGGGGCAAGCGCGGAGCATTTCGGGCTCGATCCCGAGCACACGATGGCGCGCCTGTTCCCGGATCGGAGGGCTCCGGCCATGACCGGATTTGTCGCCGGCTAGTCGGCGCTTTTCACGTTCTCGATCAGGCGCTCGTCCAGCTTCTGACCGTGGAGCACCGACACGTCGCCGGTCGTTTCGAGCACCACCGCGCGCACTTCGGAAAAGTCGAGCACGTTCGCCTCGCGCAGCTTGGCGATCAGGTCGCTTTCGGCCATGCGCGCCTGACCGAGCGCATCGGACAGGATCTGGCCGTCGCGCATGATCAGCAGCGGCTGGTTCTGCATCACCTGTTCCACCCGGTCCGAGGACGATCGCAATTTCGCAGCGATGTATTGCGCGATAACGAGACCGGCCATGCCGATCATCGCCTGCGCAAAGGTCTGCCAGTCGCTGGCCTGGATCACCCCGGCGGCGACGCTGCCCATCGCGACCGTCATCACGAAGTCGAAATTGGTCATCTTCGACAGTGTGCGCAGGCCGTTGACCCGGATCAGCAGCGTTACCCAGATGAGCGCGACCGCCGCGAGAATGATGCCGCGAAGCGCCAGATCGAGCGCGGTGGTTTCTACAAAGATGGCGTCTCTCCCCTTTAACGGGGGATCAACGCCCGGGAGCGCACTTGGCTCCGACTACCTGTCCATCACCGCAGGCGCGCTCGGCTCGATACCGCCTGTCTGGATCGAGCGCGGCTCGTTGGCGAGGATTCCGGCGACCTGCGTCCAAACCGCCACATTCTGGCGCAGTTGCGCGATATCGATCTTGTCGAGCGTGTCGTCGGGCGTGTGGTGGAGATCGAAATAGCGCGTGCCGTCCTGCTGCAGATCGATGATCGCGGTCTGCTGGTCGCGCGCGATGTTCAGGTCCGCACCGCCACTGGCGACGATGGTCGAATTGGCCACGCCGAAACGCGCGACCGCACTCGCGATTCTTGCGTGCAGATCGGGATTGCTCTCGCCAAAATTGCTTTCGAACCGCCAGATGCGGTCCGCGCCGAAATCGCTCTCGATCCCGACCGCGATCGGCTCGTCGATATGCGCGGCGCTGTAGGCGCGGCTACCCCACAATCCGACCTCCTCGGCCCCGGCGAACAGCACCCGGACGGTGCGCAGCGGCTGGCCGCTCGCAGCGACATTCAGCGCGGCGGCGGCGATGATCCCGCATCCCGCACCATCATCGAAGGCTCCGGGCGCGTTCCACCAGCTGTCGAGATGGCACGCCAGCAGCACCGGCGGCAGATCGGGATTGCGACCGACGATCTCGCCGACGACGTTGCCGCTGATCTGCTTGCCGATGCGGCGCGGGTTCATCTCGAGCCTCAGGGTGACCGGGCGGTCGCCTGCGCGTTCGAACATCCGCTCGAGATTTTCGGCGTCGGGCAATGACAAGGCTCCGGCGGGGATCGGGTCGGCCTCGTCGCCCCACGATGTCCCGCCGGTATGCGGGTTGCGATGGTAGTCGGTGCCGACCGACTTGATGACCACCGCGACCGCACCCTTTTGCGAAGCGATCGCGGGCGCGATCCAGCGTGCAGGCCCGGCAAACCCGTAATGCGAACCGTCCTGCGCGCGCCGCATCTGGTGGCTGATGTAGGCGATCTTGCCCTGCAGGCTCGACGCCGGGGCCGCGCGCAGTTCGTCGACCGTGCGGAAGTACACCACTTCGGCCTCGATCCCGCCTGCCGGCGTCGCCGCGCTGTCGCCCAGCGGCAGGACGACGAGGTCCTGCGCAAACGGGGCGGTCACCCGCGCCCGTGCGAGATCGCCCGGTACCCAGGTGTCCATTTCGAACGGCTCGTCGGCAACATTCTGGAATCCATGCCGGGTCAGCCATTGCATCGCCCAGACCCGCCCGCGCGTTTCCGCCTCGGTTCCCGCCTGCCGCGGTCCGACTTCGGTGGTGACGCCCTCGACGAAATCCCACGCGATCCCGTCGCGTTCCAGCGCGGCATCCGCGATCTCTTCCAGCGTTCCCTGCACAACGATCGGCGTTCCGTCGGGGTTCTGCCCCCGCGAGAGGTGCGCCAACGCGCCATCCCATTGCTGGGCACCAAGAACGGCAGGAGCGGTGAATGCGGCGAGCGCGAGGATCATCTTATGCATGGCATGCGCTGCTATCCATGGTGCGGCGCCAAGTCCAGCTTGCCCTGCCCCCGCCTGCGCCCTATCTGCGCAGCGAGACTTTCACCCAGATACCCGATCGACAAGGACGACCCCACGATGGCCGCGCAATACGCATTCGTCATGAAAGGCATGACCAAGAGCTTCCCCGGTGCCCAGAAGCCGGTGCTGTCGAACATCAGCCTCCAATTCTACCAGGGCGCGAAGATCGGCATCGTCGGGCCCAACGGCGCGGGCAAATCGACCCTGATGAAGATCATGGCCGGGATCGACACCGATTTTTCGGGCGAGGCCTGGGCGGGCGAGAACATCACCGTCGGCTACCTGCCGCAGGAGCCGGAGCTCGATTCGACCAAGACCGTGCTCGAAAACGTGCGCGAAGGTGCGCTTGAAACCGCGCAGCTGGTCGAGGAATTCAACGCCGTCTCCGCGCAGATGGCCGAACCCGACGCCGATTTCGACGCGCTCGGCGACAAGATGGCCGAGCTGCAGGCGAAGATCGACGCGGTCGATGGCTGGACGCTCGACAACCAGCTCGAAATCGCGATGGAGGCGCTGCGCTGCCCGCCGTCGGACATGGGCGTCGAAAGCCTTTCGGGCGGCGAGAAGCGCCGTGTCGCGCTGACCCGGCTGCTGATCCAGAAGCCCTCGATCCTGCTGCTGGACGAGCCGACCAACCACCTCGACGCGGAATCCGTCGAATGGCTCGAGAACCACCTCAAGGAATATGCCGGTGCGGTGCTGATGATCACCCACGATCGCTACTTCCTCGACAATGTGGTGGAATGGATCCTCGAGCTCGATCGCGGTTCCTACTACCCCTACGAAGGCAACTACTCGACCTATCTCGAGAAGAAGGCCAAGCGTCTCGAACAGGAAAGCCGCGAGGAGAGCGGCAAGCAGAAGGCGCTGCAACGCGAGCTCGAATGGATCCGGCAGACGCCATCCGCGCGCCAGACCAAGTCCAAGGCGCGTATCCGCAAGTTCGAAGAGCTGCAGGAAGCGCAGGGCAACCGCACCCCCGGCAAGGCGCAGATCGTCATCCAGGTCCCCGAACGGCTCGGCGGCAAGGTGATCGAGGCGAAGAACCTCACCAAGGCCTATGGCGACAAGCTCTTGTTCGAAAACCTTTCCTTCATGCTGCCCCCCGGCGGCATCGTCGGCGTGATCGGGCCAAACGGCGCGGGCAAGTCCACGCTGTTCAAGATCATCACCGGGCAGGAAACCCCCGACAGCGGCAGCATCGAGATCGGCGACACCGTCCGCCTCGGCTATGTCGACCAGTCGCGCGACGACCTGACGCCGACCAACAACGTCTGGGAGGAAATCTCCGACGGGCTCGATTACATGAAGGTCAACGGCCACGACATGTCGACCCGCGCCTATGTCGGCGCGTTCAACTTCAAGGGGCCGGACCAGCAGAAGAATGTCGGCAAGCTCTCGGGCGGCGAACGCAACCGCGTGCACATGGCCAAGATGCTGAAAGAGGGCGGCAACGTGCTGCTGCTCGACGAGCCGACCAACGACCTCGACGTCGAGACCTTGGCCGCGCTGGAAGACGCGATCGAGAACTTCGCCGGCTGCGCCGTGGTGATCTCGCACGACCGCTTCTTTCTGGATCGTCTCGCGACGCACATTCTGGCGTTTGAGGGCAACAGCCACGTCGAATGGTTCGAGGGGAACTTCGAGGCGTATGAAGAGGATAAGCGGCGGCGGCTGGGCGACGCGGCGGATCGGCCTACGCGGTTGGCTTATAAGAAGCTGACTCGGTGATAGGAGGAAAGCTACTGCATGAACGAAGAGCAGCTAAATCGCCTAATCGAAGCGATTGGATCGCATGCCGATCAGCAGGGCGGTAATCTGGCCAAGCTCAAAGGGTTTTTGGCACAACAACAAAAGGAACAGCGGGATTTCCTCGCTGGGCAGCGAGCCGCCAGCGATACTTCCCAGAGGGCGGCGAATAGGGCAGCTGTCTGGTCTGCGATAGCCGCGACAATCGTTGCGTCGGCTGCCATCGTGCAAGCGTACGCAGCGATTACCGAGAGGTCAGTGCCTCAAGCTGCAATCGAAGCCGAAGGAAAGTTGCTACCGTCACCTGATGACGAAGTTGCAGAGACGAGGTAACCGTGACGGCGTCCCCCCGGAGTTGGTCAGGGGTCCCGCTTCTTACACAACGCGCCAACCAAGAAGAAAAGCCTTATCCCGGATCAAGTCCGGGATGACGGTGGGGCTGTGTGCGACCTCACCTCTCTCGTCGGCCCGTGCTTGACACGGGCCTAGGCTTACTTTTGCGCCAACCTACGAAGGAAGAAAGCCCTGCCCCGTGTCAAGCACGGGGCGACGTTTAAGGTTGAGCGGGGCTAATCACCCTCCCCATACCAATCCTCCCACAAATCCTTCCACTCCGGATTGTCCTTCTCGATCAGCGCGAACTTCCACTCCCGCCGCCATTTCTTCACCAGCTTCTCGCGCGCGATCGCATCGGCGATGTCCTCGTGCCGCTCGGCATAGACCAGCATCGTCTTGCCGGATGCAGCGACATGCTCCGAACCCTCGCCATTGCGGTGCTGCCACACACGTGCGGGCAAGTCTGCCGTCACGCCGGTATACATCCCGCCGCGATAGCGGTTCGCCATGATGTAGACCCAGCCGCCCTTTTCCATGGCGACCATCCTGTGCAAAAGTCGCTTAAAAAAAAGCCTTGCCCCGGATCAAGTTCGCGACGACGATGTGTGACAGGTTGAGCTCATGCCCGCCACCCACTGCATCATCCACGGTCTGGTTCAGGGCGTGTTCTACCGCGACTGGACCATCGCGAGGGCGCGCTCCCTCGGCCTTGCGGGGTGGGTGCGCAACCTGCCGGACACGACGGTCGAGGCGCATCTGGAGGGTGATCGCCACGCCATCGCCCGCATGATCGCCGCGCTGCACGAAGGCCCACCGCGCGCGCGGGTCGAGCGGATCGAGCAGACTGAAGTCGACCCGCAGGACTTCGCGATCTTCGAGCGGCGCTAGGCGGCGGCGGGTTGTCCAGCCCCCGCAAGCTTGTTCATCCTTTACGGCCTGTTAACCTGCACTGGGCAGTCTCCCCTAGAGACACGGGGCAACGCCACAGGGGGCATCGCCGAACATGGCAAGCGACATTGCGCTTCCAATCCTGACCGGCCCGGTCGGCTTTATGCTGGCCGCCGCCTTTGCCTGCGCGGTGCATGCCACTCTCGCCCTGCGGCCGCGCCGGGCATCGACCAAGACCGACGCGCTAGACGGGCTGTTCCAGCGCGAAACCCTCGCCAGCGAAATGCACGAAGCCGCCTTGCGTCATCGTCGCGCACACGGTCAGCGGCGCGCGGTATGCGGGCGAAGCGATCCGCTGCGCTACGATTGGGGAGGACGCCGGCGACGCCAGACGCTGGAAGAGGTCGCCGCCGTGCTGCGCAGTGGGCAACGCAACGGTGCCGCATGGGAAGCCGTCGTCGCGCTGGTCGAAGGCGAGGGCTTCGTCATCGTCGATGGCAAGGCCGAGGTTGCGACGACCGCCCAGCCCGAGATTGCCGAGTTCGCCGAGATCGAGGAGGTGAAGCTGCTGCCCCCGCCAACGGCCGCAGCGGCCTGACCCGCCAAACGAGGGGCCATAGCTAGGGCGTGACCCAGCGCCCCTGCCACGTTCCGCCATCCCCGCGCGCGAATTGTGCGCGAACATGCCCGGTATGCGCGAGGTACAGCCAGTCGATCTCGCTCAGCTCGACCAGCAGCACCGCGAAATTGTCCCATGCGGGCTCGAGCTGTGCGTCGCTCGGCTCGATGCCTTCGAGCTCCGCCGGGAGCCCCGATGTCGGCGCCTCGGCCAGCGTCCCCGGTCCGTCGCCAAGGTAGCACCGCCGCGCGAAGTTCGACCCGTCGGCCCATGCCTGCCGCGTCACGTCGGCATCGCGCAGGATCGCGCCGGTCCCGCGTGCGCGGATCTGCACCTTGGCGCCCTTGTCGTAGAACAGCACCGCCATGCGAGGGTCGGCCTCGATCGGGCCGACCTTGGGCGCGCGGCTATCGGTATGGAAGCGCAAGGTCCACGCCGCGCTGTCGAATTCGCGCAGCACCATCGTGCGGGCATCGATGTCGCTGGTGACCACCCCGGGGGTGTGCATCGGCGACCTGCGATCCCGCGCCGCACGGATGAGCCGGTTGGTGAGATCACGCTGCACGTCGTCGAGATGGTCGAACATGGCGGGCATGTGGGCCATCACGCCCGGGCGATCAAGCGGGCTCGACTTCGCTCACGCGTTGTTCATAATAAAGCCCATAAACATGAACGCGAACCTAAACGGGTGGTTAAGTCTGGCGACAGCGAATCCCCTGTATCAGGACGTATCAACTTGGCCGCGAGTGGTGGGGCGGTAACACTTGGAGGCACTCATGGACCTATCCCAATGGCTGAAAGGCAGCGCGCTGTCCGCACTGGCGCTCGCGCTTGCAGTGGTCGTTCCCACCGAATCCGGCGAGGCGAAAGCCGAGGCGGCCGAAGCGGCGAATGCGACGGCGAGCTTCGAACAGGATCGCCAGGATCGCGCACAACGTCGCAGCGAACGCCGCGCCAACCGCCAGCAGGCCCGCGGCGACAATCGCGGTCAGCGCCAGGAAGCGCGACGCGGCAATCGCGCGCAACGCCAGGAAGCACGCGGCGGCAATCGCGGCGAGCGCCAGGAAATGCGGCGCGACAACCGTCAGAGCCAGCAGTTCGAGCGGCGCGCGGTGCGGGCCGGAGAGCGCAATATCGAGCGCGCCGGCAATCGCGGCCAGCAGTACCAGGGCCGCGCCGAACGCCGGGCCGAGCAGCGCCAGGACCGGGGCGACCGGCGTTTCAACGGGCGTGCAGAGCGTCGCGAGAATGCTCAGAACCGTCGGGCCGATAACCGCGTGGACCGTCGTGGCAACCGCATCGAGAACCGGCAGATCCGGCGTGACGGCTTCCGCGATGGAGTCCGGACGGAACGGCAGCGTGATCGCTACGAGAACCGGCAGATCCGCCGCGATGGCTTCCGCGACGGTGTCCGGACCGAACGGCGGCGCGATCGCTACGAAGACCGGCAAATCCGCCGCGATGGCTTCCGCGATGGCGTAAGGGCCGAGCGGCGGCGTGACTATCGCCGCGACCAGCGCGACTATCGCCGCAGCGACCGGCGTTATCGCGATCAGCGCAACTACCGGGGCGATCGCGGCTATGCCCGCGGGTACCGAGACGGGATCCGCAACCACAAACGGTGGGATCGGCGCTGGCGCAACCACAACCGCTATGGCTGGCGCAATTATCGCAGTTCGCACCGGAACATCTTCCGGCTCGGTCGCTACTACGCGCCGTACCGCGCGCACCGCTACAGCCGGCTGCATATCGGGTTCTACCTCGACAGCCTGTTCTACCAACCGCGCTTCTACATCAGCGATCCGTGGGCCTATCGCCTGCCGGACGTCTACGGACCCTATCGCTGGGTGAGGTATTACGACGACGTGCTGCTGGTCGATATCTACACCGGCGAAGTGGTCGACGTGATCTACGATTTCTTCTGGTAAGGATCGTCGGTCGACGCGGAACGAGATGCCCCTGCCGGAGCGATCCGGCGGGGGTTTCGCTTTTCGGTGCTGGCATGATGGCCTCGCGCGTCGGCGCATCGACCCCGACGGTGCGTATGCCGGCATCGCAGCGGCGCCCGACAGCCTTTCGCCGCAGCCACCTGCTTGCATGGCGCGTCGCAATTGGTAAGCGTTTCGCCTATGCCCAAGACCGAAACCATTCCCGATCAGGACGGCCTGGTACGCGTCGGACAGAGCGTGCGACAGCGACTCAAGGCCGATCCCGGTGCCTACCGGGTCGACACCGAAAAGGCGGAGCTTTTCGCGATCGGCGATTTCCTCACCGGCGCCGAAAGCGAGCGGTTGTGCCTGATGATCGACCAGATCGCACGGCCTTCTTCGCTGCATGAACTCGGCTACGAAAGCGGCTTTCGTACGTCCTATTCGGGCGATCTCGACCCTTCGGATAGCTTCGTGAAAAGCATTTCGCGACGGATCGACGATCTGCTGGGCCTGAACCCGATCATCGGCGAAGCGATCCAGGGTCAGCGCTACCTCCCCGGCCAGCAGTTCAAGCCGCACAACGACTGGTTCTACACCACCGAGAAGTACTGGAATCTCGAACGCAAGCGCGGCGGGCAGCGCAGCTGGACCGCGATGGCCTATCTCAACACCGTGGAGGAAGGCGGCGGGACGCATTTCACGGAAATCGGCATCAACATCCAGCCCAAGCCCGGCGTGCTGCTGGTGTGGAACAACGCCACCCCGGATGGCCGACCCAACGAGGCGACGATGCATGCCGGAACGCCGGTGGTGAAGGGCTCGAAATACGTCATCACCAAGTGGTATCGCACACGGCGCTGGCGGTAGGAAAATGGATTGTTTCGCGCTTGCTTTCCCTCCGTCATTGCGAGCCGAAGGCGAAGCAATCCATCACCAGATGTGTCCGCTAATAGCGACGGTCGGTCGATGGATTGCCGCGTCGCCTTCGGCTCCTCGCAATGACGAAGAAGGCTATGCCCTAGCCAAAGCCTCGCCGATCAGCTTGCGGCTGTTCTCGACCCCGTAGAGCGCGATGAAACTGCCCATGCGCGGCCCTTGCTCCGATCCGAGCAGCGTCTCGTAAAGCCCCCGGAACCAGTCGCGCAGGCTTTCGAAGCCGAATTCCTCGCGCTTGCCGATTTCGTAGACGATGGTCTGCAATTCCTCCGCCGCGATGTCCGCCGGGGCGGTGGCCAGCTCGGCATCGAGCGCGCGCAGGGCCGCCGCTTCGTTCGCCGCGGGCGCACGCTTGCTCAGCGTGGGGACGATGAAGTCGCGGGTGTAATTGATCGCGCAGTGGATCAGCCGCGCGAGCTCGGGGCGAATGTCGACCTCGCCCAGATAGGAGCGCAGGTAATCCTCCAGCGCCTCGGGCGTCGCCTGCGTCCCGAGCACGCTCGCGAGGTTGAGCAACAGGCCATAGGTCACGGGCAGGCTCTCGCCTTCGCCCGGTGCCTCGTCGGCATGCCATCCGCCCTTGGCGCGCAGCAGGTTCCACGCCGGATTGCCGAGCTTCTTGTCGAGATCCTGTTCGGCAATACGCTCGCGGAACGCCCAGTAATCGTCGACCGCGCGCGGGATCACCCCGACATGCAGCTGCTTGGCGCTTTTGGGATTGGGGAAGATGTAGAAGCCCAGGCTCTCTTCGCTGCCATAGGTCAGCCACTCCTCGATGGAGAGCCCGTTGCCCTTCGACTTCGAGATCTTCTCGCCATTCTCGTCGAGGAACATCTCGTAGATCAGACCCTCGGGCTTGCGCCCGCCGAGCGCCTTGACGATCCGGCCCGACTGCACGCCGCTGTCGGTCAGATCCTTGCCGTACATCTCGTAATCGACCCCGAGCGCATACCAGCGCATCGCCCAGTCGACCTTCCATTGCAGCTTGGACATGCCGCCAAGCGCCGACTGCTCGACGTCGCTGCCGTCTTCGTCGGTGAAGCGCACCGTCCCGGCCTCGGCATCGACGACCTCGACCGGCACCTGCAGCACCCGACCGCTGACCGGGCTGATCGGCAGGATCGGCGAATAAGTCTGCCGCCGTTCCTCGCGCAGGGTCGGCAGCATGATGTCGAGGATGTCCTGGTTTGTGCGCAGCACCTGCCGCAGCGCATCGTCGAACCGGCCCGAATTGTACATGTCGTTCGAAGCGACGAACTCGTACTCGAACCCGAACCGATCGAGAAACGCGCGCAGCATCGCGTTGTTGTGCGCGGCAAAGCTTTCGTGCCCGGCGTCGAACGGGTCGGGTATCCGGGACAACGGCTTGCCGAGATGCGATGCCAGCATGTCGTGATTGGGGACGTTGTCGGGCACCTTGCGCAGCCCGTCCATGTCGTCGCTGAATGCTACCAGCCGCGTCCTGCCGTCTTCGGGACGCGCGCCGATCATGGCCTCGAACGCGCGCCGCACCAGCGTCGTGCGCAGCACTTCCTGAAACGTGCCGATATGCGGCAGGCCGCTGGGGCCATAGCCGGTTTCGAACAGGATCGGCGAACCGTCAGACTTCGCGCCGTCTGGGTAGCGTTTGAGGAGGCGCTGCGCCTCTTGGAACGGCCAGGCCTTGTTGACGCGTGCGGCGGCGATCAGTTCGTCCATGCTCATAGTGCGGCGGTCTTTATGGAAGCGCTGCGATGTTGCAAGCGCGAATTGGGCGGCGAAGTTGACACACTTGACACCGTGTCACCTTCAATTTCAGGTGTGTTTTCCGTTCGAAAGCAGACGCTTAACGCCGAAAAAGCGAAGTTGACACTTCTCCAACCCGAATGCGGGCGTTTGGGTCCTGCTTATCGCTCTGCCCTAGCAAGCGGCGGGCGTGTAGGACAGCGCTCAGAACCAGGCGCGCAGGCCGACGATCAGCTTGAAACCGTCCGGGTTCTCCCCGGCAGCGCGGGCGATGTCGGCGGTTTCGCCAAGCTTGGCTTCGTACTCGACCCCGACATAGGGCGCGAATTCGGGCACGAATTCATAGCGCAGCCGCAGGCCCGGCTCGATTGTGGTGATCCCCGCACCGATATCGCGTTCGGGAATGTCCTGCGCCGAGAATTCGACTTCAAGCCGCGGCTGGAGGATCAGCCGCTGGGTGATACGCTGGTCGTATTCGCCTTCCAGCCGCGCGGTAAGGTCGCCCCTGTCTGACAGGAACAACGCCCCGTCGACGTGGAACATGTAGGGCGCAAGTCCCTGAATGCCGAGCACCAGATGCCCGCGCGAATCGGGTTCCGGATCGAACCGGACGCCCGCCTGCAGGTCGAAAAACGGGCCGATCGCGCGGCTGTAGAGCGCCTGTATTTCGGCATCTTCCAGCGCGCCGCCAAATTCGCCTTCCCCTTCGGTCTTGAGCACGAAGCGGTTGATGTCGCCGCCGTACCAGCCCTGCGCATCCCAGACATATCCGGTGCCGCCGCCTTCGGCCGGGAACCGCGCTTCGAGCCGCTCGATCAGGACCATGCCGGTTGTCATCCCGCCATTCTCGCGTGCCAGCTGGCGGCGCGCGGGAGCCATTGCCGCTTCGCCCCAGATCGCATCGGCAGCGTGGCGCGGACCCTCGAGGGCGCGCGCCGGCACAGCGTCTTCGGGCGCAGCTCCGGGCACGGACTTGTCGGCACCCATCGCGTGCCCCGAATGGTCCATTGTCGGCTCATCGGGTGTCTCGGTCATGTCATGCCCGGAATGGTCCATCGCTTCCGGCTCGGCCTTCGTCTCGTCCTGCGGCGGGCATTGCTCGGGCGGCAGGTGGCCCATGGCGCAGTGATCCATCTCCGGCTTACTCCCATGCGCGGAGTGATCCTGCGCAGCGAGCGGCGCAGCGATCAGGGCTGCGCTGGCAAGGGCGAAAAAACGGATCACGCTCGCGTTGCTTCGGGGAACGGCCGCACGGTCACGACCTGCATCATCCCCGCATGCATGTGGTAGAGCAGGTGGCAATGGAACGCCCAGTCGCCCGGCTCGTTGGCGGTCAGGTCGAACGTCGCCGTCCCGCCCGGCTGCACCACCATCGTGTGCTTCAGCGGCTGGTGCATGTGGTCCGCGCCGTTGACCAGCTCGAAGTAATGGCCGTGCAGGTGGATCGGATGCGCCATCATCGTCTGGTTGACGAGTTTCACCCGCACCCGTTCGTCGAACCCGAAGCGGATCGGATCGTCGGTGACCGAGGTGAATGTCTTCCCGTCGAACGACCACATGTAGCGTTCCATGTTGCCGGTGAGATGGATCTCCATTGCGCGCTCGACCTCGCGGTGCGGGTTCATCCGCCTGGCGCGCAGATAGGTGTAGCGCAGCACGCGGTGCTCGACGTTGTCGAGGCCGAGGCCGGGGAAGTCCATCCGGTCCGTGGGGCTAGGCGCGACCATGTCCACGCCCGGCCCCGCCTTGACGTCGGCGGGCAGGAGCGAGGTGTCGCGCATGTCGTGGTCCATGCCGGCCATATCGCCGCCCATATCACCATGCCCCATCGCGGCGTGGTCCATCATGCCCATGTCGGTCATGGTCAGCGTGGGAATTTTGCGCAGCGGCGGCGGCGTGGCGATGTGGCCCTTGTGGCTGGTCAGGCTGGCGACGCCCATGCCGCTGCGGTCCATCGCTTCCGCGACGATCGCGTGACTGCCATCGGACGGCTGGACGATCACGTCGTAGGTCTCGGCAGTGCCGATCTGGAATTCGTCGACCTCCACCGGGTCGACGTCCTGCCCGTCGGCCTGGATCACCGTCATCGGCACGCCGGGAATGCGGACATTGAAGAACGTCATCGCGCTGCCGTTGATGACGCGCAGCCGCACGCGCTCGCCGGGCTTGAATTCCAGCTGGAGGTCGTCCGCCGGGCCGTGTCCGTTGATGAGATAGGTGTAGGTCGAGCCAGTGACGTCCGAAATGTCGCGCGGGTTCATCCGCATCTGGCCCCACATCCGGCGCTGCTCGCCCGACAGCTCGCCCTCGGTCGCGCTGTTCATCTGGCGCTGGAAGTAGTGCTCGCCGACCTTGAGCTTGCGCATGATCTCGTGCGGATGGATCGGCGTGAATTCGCTCAGCAGCACGACGTAATCGCGGTCGTAGCGCGGGTCGGGGTCCTTGGGCTCGATCACCAGCGGGCCGTAATGCCCCGCCTGTTCCTGCAGCCCCGAATGCGAGTGCCACCAATAGGTGCCGTTCTGCCGGATCGGGAATTCGTAGGTGAAGGTCTGCCCCGGCTTGATGCCCGGAAAGCTCACGCCCGGCACCCCGTCGAACTGGAACGGCAGCAGCAGGCCGTGCCAGTGGATCGAGGAATCCTCATCGAGATTGTTGGTCACGTGCAGCCGCACGTCCTGCCCTTCGCGCAGGCGGATCAGCGGGCCGGGCACCGTGCCGTTGACCGCGATCGCGTGGCCCGAGCGTGCGCCGGTGACAAAATGCGCATCGCCGATCGACAGCGCGATATCCTCGCCCGACAATTCGCCGAAGCCGTTCTTCGCGTGAGTGAGCGAGCGGCCCTTCGCCCAGGCGGGCGTGGCCAGCGATGCGGCGGCGGCGAGCCCGACGGTGCTCGAAATGAAATGGCGACGATTGAGGGAAACAGGCATGGCCTTATCGGGGTTGCGACACTGGATATGTATCCCTTATATATACCCCCTAGGGTATTTCAACGGGAACGTCGCCTATGGCCGGGTCATCCAGCACCAAAATCAACCGCCTGAACCGCATCGCCGGGCAGGTGCGCGGGGTCGCGCAGATGATCGAGGACGATCGCTACTGCATCGACATCCTGCACCAGCTTCGCGCGATCAAGTCGGCACTCGCCAAGGTCGAAAGCCAGGTGCTCAAGGACCACGCAGCCTGCTGCGTCAACGAAGCCATCGCCAGCGGCAACGAAGCCCAACAGCGCGAAAAGTTCGAGGAACTGGTCGACCTGCTGGAAAAGGCGCGCGGTTAGGCCATCACCGAGCGGCCGGTGCCGCTGCGATCCTTGAAGCGCTGCATCATTCCGGGGATCATCAGAAAGTCGAACCCGACCCAGATCCCGCGCAGGATCAGCCCAATGGCTCCGAGCGGCGGAAAGATAACGAAGCAGATCACGCTCCCGCAAAGCAGGGCGAGCTGGGCGATCGCGGAATGGAATTCGCCGCAATAGAACCGATGAACCGACAGCGGGCTGGCGAAGAAGAACATGAGATAGGCAACGATGATGCTGCGCCGGTGCGGCGGGCCGAACAGCCGATCCAGCTCGTCCTCCACCCTTGCCTTGAGGCCCGATCGCTCGGGTGCGTAACCCGAAACGAAAGGGGTCGGCGCTGCGATGCCGGACGCGCGCGAGACCTCATGGGGCGCGGCGCAAGGTCGCGCACCATCACGCGCCCGTTCTTCGGCAAGAAACGCCGCGCGGTGGTCCTGATAGGGGTCGCACGGGGCGGGTTGCCGGTCGCTCAGGCCTTTCCTGCCGAAACTCGCATGTCCCGCGCTCAAACGTCTCGAGGTGTGGTGCAACGGGTCGTCCATCTCGTAGTCCAGTTCGCTCGCTCCCGAAGCCTAATAGGACGCGACCACCCGCGAAATCTTGTCGCCGGCCACTTCGTATTCGCCGTAGGTGACGATCTCGGCCTCGCCGAGAAACTCCTTCTGCCAGACATAGATCCGATCACCGGTCCAGCCGCTTTCGATGATCTCGGGGGCTCGCATCTCCAGGCCGGCTCCGCGTGCCGCCGAAAAGAACATGGTGTAGACTTTTCTCAGCTCGGCCCGGCCGAGGACGACGGTGTCGTTCACGATGAAGACGACATCGGGGGTGAAATGCTTCAACCATCCTTCGAAGTCGCCCTTGAGTCCGGTGTCGCGGGCGCTCTGCACCACTTTGGCCGCTGCCATCATCCGCTTGTGGTCGTCGGATTGCGGCACGGCAGCCGGTTCTTGGGCTGACGCGACCGAAGGCCCGAGCAATGCCGTTGCCGTTGCGAAACCCAAAGCGATGCCAGAAACGAGACTGCGCATATTTCCTCTTTCCTCCCGACGATGGTTGCTGCGCAATTGTCGCATGCTTGCGTTTACATTTCGTTCCTGCTCCCGCATTTCATGAACCGTGACCTTGCCCGCACCCTCACCGGACCCGGTCCCCCTCCCCGCCTTGCACGCCAGCCATGGCGGCAACTGGCTGCGTCCGGCCGATGGCGAAACCGGCGCCGTGTCCAAGGGCGATGCGATCATGGCCGCATCGGACACGCCCGTCTTGCTGGTCAACGCGCCGCTGGTGGCGAACCGGCTGGGCTATCCCGACCTTTCGGGGCTCGACCTGCTCGAACTCTTCGCCTTCGTGCACCCTGCCCGCTTTTGTGTGCCGACTCCGCGCGGACTGGCTCAGGCGCTGACGATCGCCGAGCCCGAGGGCGACGAAGACGTGCCCGAATTCCTGCAACGCGCCGCCGGGGCGCTGGTCGCGGCGTGCGAGGATCCCGAATGGTTCGAGCGCGAGGGTGCATGGAGCGCGCTGCAGACGATGCAGCGGCTGCGCTGGCCGTGGGCCAACGTGTTGAAACCGCATGTCGCCAAGCCCGAGCAGGCGGAAAAGTGGCTGTTTTCACGCCTGCCCGAATGGCAGGAAGCCCCCGAGCGCGGCGCGCCGCGGCAGATCGCGTTGCCCGATGCCGAAGTGCTCGCCCAGCTCGATCACCTGACCGGCGAAGGGGCGGAGAGACGCGAAGGCCAGCGCGCCTATGCCAGCGACGTCACGCGGATATTCGCACCCAGAGACAAGCGCGAAACCCCGCATGTGGCGCTGGCGCAGGCGGGCACGGGTATCGGCAAAACGCTGGGCTATCTGGCCCCCTCCTCGCTGTGGGCCAGCGCCAGCGGCGGTACGGTGTGGGTCTCGACCTTTACCAAGAACCTCCAGCGCCAACTCCGCGCCGAAAGCCGCCGGGCATGGCCGGTCAAGCGGCCCGACGGCACGCCCCCGTGGTGGTGCGCAAGGGGCGCGAGAACTACCTCTGCCTGCTCAATCTCGAAGACGCGCTTCAGGGCGGGTTTGCCGGACGCCCCGCGATCCTGGCGCAGCTGGTCGCGCGCTGGGCCGCCTTCACGCGCGACGGGGACATGATCGGCGGCGACTTGCCCGGCTGGCTCGGCACCCTGTTCCGCAAGCGCGGGATCGCCGCGCTCACCGATCAGCGCGGCGAGTGCATCTATGCCGGGTGCCCGCACTACCGCAAATGCTTCATAGAGCGCGCGGCACGCGACAGCGCACAGGCCGATCTCGTCATTGCCAACCATGCGCTGGTGATGGTCAACGCCGCGCGCGGTCGCGACCATGCCCAGCGCCCTACCCGGCTGATCTTCGACGAGGGGCACCACGTGTTCGAAGCGGCGGATTCGACCTTCGCTGCGACGCTTTCCGGGCAAGAAGCAATCGAATTGCGCCGCTGGATCATCGGTCCGGAGCGCAAGAACCGGGGGCGCAGGCGCGGGCTGGCAGCGCGACTGGCCGACGTCGCGAGCTATGACGACGAGGGCGGCGAAGCGGTCGAGGCGGCGATCGAGGCGGCGCAGGCGCTGCCGGGCGACGGCTGGCTCGGGCGGCTCAATGAAGGCGAACCGTCCGGCCCGATCGAGCAATTGCTCTTCGCGGTGCGCGCGGCAACCTATGCCCGCGACGAAAGCGGCGGGCAGGAAGCGGGCTACGGTATCGAGACCGAAGCCTCCGGACTTCCGGGCGACGTGATCGAAGCCGCGGGCGTCGCGGCAGAAGCGCTGGCCGCGATCCGCACTCCGCTGATCCGGCTGGGCGGGCGGCTCGAAGCGATCATGGCCGATCCGCCCGACTGGCTGGATGGACAGGGCCGCGCACGGATCGAAGGCGCGCGCTTCTCGCTGCAATGGCGGGTCGATCTGGTCACAGCGTGGGAATCGCTGCTCGATCGGCTCGGCGGACCGGACGATCCCGAATTCGTCGATTGGCTCGCGGTCGATCGCTCGGACGCGCGCGAATTCGACGTGGCGATCCACCGCCGCTGGCTCGACCCGATGAAGCCGTTTGCCAAGGTCGTGCTCGAACCCGCGCATGGCGTGATGCTGACCAGCGCCACGCTTACCGACCGGATCGGGGCGCAGCCCGGCGATCCATGGGAAAGCGCGATCCAGCGTTCGGGCGCGGCGCATGTCGATACGCAGCCGCTGCTCTCGGCTGCCGACAGTCCGTTCGACTATGCGAGCCGCGCCGAAGTGCTGATCGTCACCGATATCAGGAAGGGCGATCTGCCCGGCCTCGCAGGCGCCTACGCGCGGTTGATCGAGGCCTCGCAGGGCGGCGTGCTCGGCCTGTTCACCGCGATCCGTCGCCTGCGCGCTGTGCATGGCCGGATTGCCGATCGCCTGGCGCGCGAAGGCCTGCCGCTCTACGCCCAGCATGTCGATCCGATCGACACCGGCACGCTGGTCGATATCTTCCGCGACGATCCGCGCGCGAGCCTGCTCGGCACCGATGCGCTGCGCGACGGGGTCGATGTGCCGGGCCGGTCCCTGCGCTGCGTGGTGCTGGAGGCGGTGCCGTGGCCGCGCCCCGATATCCTCCACAAGGCCCGCCGCGCCGCGAGCGGTTCCGGCAGCCAGTTCGACGATCGTATCATCCGCGCCCGACTGGCGCAGGCATTCGGGCGGTTGATCCGGGGCAAGGAAGACCACGGCCATTTCGTCGTGCTGTCCGCAGCCTTCCCCTCGCGGCTGCTGTCGGCCTTCCCCGAAGGCACCGCGATCCGGCGCGTGACGCTGGACGAGGCACGCGAACGGATCGCCGGAAGCATGATCGGAGCCGACCAAGCGGCTGGCGCGACCGAAGCAAACGAGGCACAAGCACCGTCATGATCGAGCAGGTCGAATTCTTCGTCCGGGTGATGACGATCGGCGCGGCGCTGATGTTGCTCGCGCAATTGGTCGCCGGTGAGGTGCGCGCGGCAATCAAGCTGCCGGTTGTCGGCATGATCGTCGGCGTGATCGCCTATCTCGTGAATTCGAGCACCATGATGACCCGGGATAATGTGTGGGTTCCACTGGTGGATCTGGTCGCGATATTTTCGCCGTTCTGGATCTGGCTGTTCGCCCGCAGGCTGTTCGAGCGCGAACCGCCCAGGGGCGTCATGAACGCCGCCGCCGCAGCGCTGACGATATCGTGGTTCTTTGCAAACTTCGTAGAGCCGGTGCAGGTGTTCGCATTCTACTTTACGCATGCCGTCGCGCTGGCGCTGATCGTCGATCTCGTCCGGGTCGGCTTGATGGGGCGAGAAGACGATCTGGTCGAACAGCGCCGCGTCATCCGCCTGTGGTTGCCGCTGCTCGTCGCCGCGCAGGCCGGCGGGATCCTGATTTTCGAGATGGTTTTCGGATTGACCCGCGCGTTTCCGCTGGTGCAGCTGCTCAACACGTTTCTGATCCTGCTGATTACCCTGTTTGCCGGGCTCGCGCTGCTGCGGACCGATCCCGAACTGCTGGTCGAATCCGAGCAGGATCAGCCCGACGAAGACGATCCGCGTCTCGACCTCTCACCGTCGGAAACCGTCCTCCACGACAAGCTTGCCGCGGCCATGGCCGAAGGGGCCTATCGCCAGCCCGGCCTGACGATCTCCGCCTTGGCCGAACAGCTCGATACCCCGAACACCGGCTGCGCGCGCTCATCAACCGCAAGCTGGGATACCGCAACTTTTCCGTCTTTCTCAATCGCCACCGGATCGCCGAAGCGCGTAAAAAGCTCGCCAGCCGCGAGGATGTGGACCTGCCGGTGCTGACCATCGCCATGGACCTCGGCTACAACTCGCTGCCGACCTTCAACCGCGCCTTTCGCGCCGAGACGGGCACCACGCCGAGCGAATTCCGCCGCGAAGCGATCGGAGCCGAGGAATCCGCCGAAACAGTGCCGGTTCGGGCTGTTCAAAACTGAAAAACCTCGATCGATTCCGGAATCGACCGGCTTTCTTCGCCAGTGAGAGGAAATCCGGAGCGCGCCGGTGCACCTAGGTTTCCGTCAGATCGATGGAGAGCCCCATGACCCTACTATCCACCCCGCCAGCCACCGGCGACCCCACCCTGACCTATGCCCTGGGCAAGGTCGGCGATCATTTCCTCGACGTGATGTATTTCGATCTCGGTCGCTATCTGATCGCCGCCGGAGTCCTCACCGCGATCCTGCTGGTGTTCCGCCGCTGGGCAGGCCATCGCCGCATCCAGCAGAAGAACGCGCAGGGATCGGATTATCGCCGCGAGATCCTGTCCTCGCTGCGCACGGTGTTCGTGTTCGGGGTCACCACCCTGACCACCTTGCTCGGCAAGGAACTCGGGATCATCAAGCTCGAACTGGAAACGACCACGCTCCTGACGCTGATCTGGCAAACCGCGCTGATCATCGTCGTGCACGATGCCTATTTCTACTGGATACACCGCGCGATGCACACCAGGCGGCTGTTCCGGGCGACGCACCTGCACCACCACAAGTCGCGCACCCCCACCCCGTGGGCAGCCTACAGCTTCTCGACCTGGGAAGCCGTGTTCGAAGCCGCCTTCATGCCGCTGTTCCTGCTGATCACCAGCCTGATGGGCGTCGCCTATGCCGGGTTAGCGGTGTTCCTGTTCCTGTGGCACATGATCATCCGCAACGTGATGGCGCATGCCGGGCACGAACTGTTTCCGGCAGGCTGGGTCGACAATCCGCTGACCGACTGGATCAGCACCACCACCCATCACGACCTGCACCATTCGGACCGCCACAATTTCGGGTTCTACTTCACCTGGTGGGACCGGTGGATGGGCACCGAGCATCCGCGCTACAAGGAGGAATTCCGCAAGCACGCCAAGCCCCTGCGCATGCCGGGCATTCCGGGATCGGTCGCGGAACGTGTGTCGGTGATCGCCATGGCCGTCTTCGCCACGTCGATCGCGCTGGCAGGACCGTTCACCGGGATCGAGACAGGAATGCTCTGACTCCACCCTTCCCCAGCGACCGGCGCGCTCCTCGTGCCGGTCATGCGGCAGTCTCGCCAGCGCGAGGCTGCCGCATTGGCTTTACAGACCGGGGGTTATCGTGCTGAGAGCAACCGCGCGGCGCTGGTCGCTGCGGTGGGATCGAGCAGGAGAAGTGGCGCGTCATGAAAATCCTCGGATTGCTGAGGCACGCCAAATCGGACTGGGACGATTCGTCGACGCGCGATTTCGACCGTGGGCTCAACGATCGCGGTCGCAGGGGCGCGGCGCTGATCGGCAAGCACATCGCCGATCATGGCATCGAGTGGGGCGCGCTGATCGCCAGCCCTGCGGTGCGGGTGAAGCTCACGCTCGAAGAGGCACTCCCGGACGCTGAACCGGTGTTTGACGACCGGCTTTATCTCGCCAGTTCGGACACGATCCTCGAAGTGGTCGAAAGCCAGGGGGGCGATCACGATGCGGTGCTGATCGCGGGTCACAATCCTGGCCTTCAGGACGTATTGCTGGAACTGGTTTCGCCGGCCCACGAGAACGATCTGTTTCACGAAGCGAAGGTCAAGTTCCCGACCGCGACCTTCGCGGTGATCGAATGCGACATCGACGACTGGAGCGAGCTCAAGAATTTCGTCGGCAAGCTGGTGCACTTCGCCCGACCGCGCGATCTCGATCCGGAGCTCGGGCCGGAATACTAGGCCACTTCGGGCGGCAGCATCACGCGCGGGCCTGCGCCCTTTTCGCCCCAGCGATCGCCCGCGTTGTAGAGCGCGCACTTCTTCAGGCTCAGGCACCCGCACCCGATACACCCGTCGAGATCCTCGCGGATTTTCGCGAGCGCGGCGATCCTTGCGTCGATACGCTTGCGGATGACGCTGCTGATCCTCTTCCAGTCGCGCGCATTCGGGGTGCGCCCATGCGGCAATTGCGCCAGCTGCTCACGGATTTCGCCGAGCGTCAGGCCGAGCTGCTGCGCGATCATGATGAAGCTGACCCGGCGAATGTCCGAACGCAGGAAACGTCGCTGATTACCGCCGGTGCGAACCGGCTCGATCAGGCGCTTGTCCTCGTAAAACCGGATCGCCGACACGGCGAGCCCGGTGCGTCGCGCCATTTCGCCGATCGGGATCAGGTCGTTCCTGTGCGGTCTTGCGGTCATGTTGCACCCACTTTCGGAATAAGCTTGACCTCAAGTTAGGTTGAGATTGCACGATTGGCAAACGGGTGATTCGCAAGCGGATCGCCAACCCATGATTACAGGGAGCCGACCAATGCCCAGCGGACAGATCGAACACGCCAACCTTTCCGTCACCCAGCCCGAACGCAGCGCCCAACTGTTCAGGCAACTGTGCGGCTGGGAGGAACGCTGGCGCGGCGAATCGCAGCTGGGCGGCAGGACGATCCATGTCGGCGAACCCGGCAATGGCGCAGGATATCTTGCGCTCTACACCGGCGAGCATTTGACCGGCGACTATGCCAAGGGCCAGCCGCTCAACCATGTCGGCCTGGTGGTCGACGATCTCGACGGGGCCGAAAAGGTGGTGATCGCCGCCGGTCTGGAACCGTTCGGGCACGACGACTACGAGCCGGGCAGGAGGTTCTACTTCTTCGACTGGGACGGGATCGAATTCGAAATCGTCAGCTATCAGAATCGTGGGGCGGGAGAGGCAGCATGAACGAACCGATCCTGCGCGAGCCGATCTTCGGCGACGCTGGCAAACGCCCTCACAGAAGGTTTGTCTGGCTCGCCGCCCCGCGGGTCCACGGCTGGTCGGTGCGGTCGATGCTGATGTCGCCGCTCCACGGCTTGCACAGCGCTTTCGCATCGTCGGGCGATCCCGAAACCCACCCCTCGTAGTCCTCTGGCCGAAGCAGCACGGGCATCCTCGAATGCACGCCCTCCGCGTCCGATCCCTTGCTGTCGGTCATGACCATTGAATAGCATGTCCCGAATTCGTCCGATTCCCGCCAGACGCCCGCTGCGGCGAACAGCTCGGCGTCGGGCAGCGACAGCCAGGTGCGGGTCTTGCTCCCCTTCGGCCCCTGCGCCTCCGCCCACGCGCTCACCGGGATCAGGCAGCGGCGTTCCTCGAACGAATAGCGCCAGAAGAAACTATCGAGCTTGTCGGTGCGGGCATTGTTGACCGGCTTGGGCTTCAAGGGCTGGCCGCTCTTGCCCTTCATCACCAGCGGAAACCCCCAGGTCATCTGCCTGATCTCGCCGCCAGCGACGACCAGACCCGGATAGCCGGGATAGACTTCTTCGCCGAAATTCGCCCCGCCCAACGCTTCGATCGCGTCAAACCACCTGGCGACCTCGTCCTTTGCCTTGGTCATGCGGTAAAGGTTGCACATCAGGCATTCCCCACGGTGAAACAGGCCAGCGCCATCAGCGCCCCGGCCCAGCGGTTCGAGCGGAAGCGGGTGAGCGGGTTGTCCGGATCTTCGGGGTCGAGCGTGGCGACCTGCCACAGCAGGTGCAGCGCGACCGGCAGCAGCGCAAGCAGCGCCAGCCAGTCCTCGCGGAACAGCCAGAAGCCCAATCCCCACAGCCCGATCGTGGCGGCGTAGAACCCGGCGACCCCGGCCTGCACCTTGCCCCCCATCCGCAACGCCGAGGACTTCACGCCGACCAGCGCATCGTCCTCGCGGTCCTGCAGCGCGTAGATCGTGTCGTAGCCGATCACCCACGCGATGCACCCGGCATAGAGCACCGCGAGCGCGTCCCAATTGTCGAACCGCAGCTGCGTCCAGCCGACCAGCAGACCCCAGTTGAACACCATGCCGAGCCACGCCTGCGGCCACCAGGTGATGCGCTTCATGAAGGGATAAGCGGCGACCAGCGCGAGGCTGGCGAGCGCGACCAGTTGTGCCTCCCAGCGCAATTGCAGCAGCACCAAGAGCCCGATCAGGCAGAGGAAGACCAGCCAGCCCCACGCGACCTTCTTCGACACTCGCCCGCTTGCGACCGGGCGCGCTGCGGTGCGCGCAACCTTGGCGTCGAGGTCCGCGTCGACGATGTCGTTGTACACGCACCCCGCCCCGCGCATCGCGATCGCGCCCAGCAAGAGCCAGCCGAGCAGCGCCCACTGGAACCCGGCGCCGGTCAGCCAGACGCCGAACACGCACGGCCAGAACAGCAGCCACCAGCCGATCGGCCGGTCGAACCGCGCCAGCTGCGCCAAATCGCGCGGCAGCTGCGGCAGGCGCTCGATCAAGCCGCGGTGCTCGGTGTCGGGGACGATCTGCTCGGTCATGCGCGCGACTCTTCAGCCTTGGCGGCGCGCCAGCCGATCACGGCCAGCACCAGCATCACGGTGTTCCCGGCAAAGTCGATCATTCCATAGGAGGTGAGCACCGGCACTTCGAAATGGAAATACCAGTTGAAGACGAAGAACGGCAGCAACAGGGCTGCGAAGACCAGGAATGCGGTCGCCCGCCATCGCACCACCAGCGCCATGATACCGAACAGCACCGCCTGCGCTCCGAAACCCGCCATGATGAAGCGGTTGGTGTAGGTGTTGGCGCGATAGGGCTCGGTGAAACCAAGCTCGATCACGTTGCCGGGTGCCAACAGCGCCCATCCGCCAAGGATCAGGAATACCGCAGCTATTCCGAATTGTGCAGCGCGCGCAGTCATACGAGCCGACTAACCTATTTCGTCACCCCCGCGAAGGCGGAGGTCCAGCTTTCTTGCCCGCCACGGTTGAAAAACAGCTCGATTCCCGCTTTCGCGGAAATGACGAGAATGGAGATCGAATTGCCCGCAACACCCGCCTGGCCTCCGAAAAGCGCACCGCGCCTGTTCGTCGAGGAAGAACTGGGCCAAGGCCGGACCTTCGCGCTCGAGGGCAGCCATGCGCACTATCTCGGCAAGGTGATGCGCGTGCGCGAGGGCGACACGATCATCGTTTGCGACAATATCACCGGCGAATGGGCGGCACGCGTCGGGCAGGTCGACAAGCGCCGGGTCGATGTGACCGTGACCGAACGCCTGCGCGAGCGCGAGGAGGTGCCCGACCTGTGGCTCTGCCCCGCCCTGCTCAAGAAGGACCGCTTCGACCTGGTGCTCGAAAAGGCGACCGAACTTGGCGTCGCGCGCATCCAGCCGGTCGTCACCCGCCGCTGCGTCGCCGACAAGCTCAATCTCGACCGCGCCCGCACGATCACCACCGAGGCCGCCGAGCAATGCGCCCGCACCGCACTTCCCGAACTGGGCGAGCCGGTGAAGCTGGAGGCCTTGCTTCGCGATTGGCCGCAGGACCGCGCCCTGTTGTTTGCCGACGAACAGGGCGGTGAGGCCGCCGCCGACGCCTTCACGGTGCATTCTGGCCCCGCCGCACTTCTGATCGGCCCCGAGGGCGGGTTCGACGATGCCGAGCGCGAGGCGATCCGCGCCCATCCGCAGGCTCGCGCCATCACTCTCGGCCCGCGCATCCTGCGCGGCGAAACCGCTGCGATTGCAGCGCTTTCGGTGTGGATGGCCACCGCCGGCGACTGGTCCTGACAATTTTGTCCTGGCTGCAAAAAACGCAATTTGCCCTTCCCACGCCGAATTCGGTTTCGTAGGGCAACCGGTACCAGAGGAAAGGGTTTGCCCGTATGAGTACGCGCGAGGCATCGACAGCCGACGATCCGGTCATCGATAGCCGTGATCAGTTGATCGCCCCGATGCGGGGCGGCGAGAAGCCCAAGTCCGACTGGCGGATCGGGACCGAACACGAAAAGCTGGTCTACAAGAAGGCCGATCGCCGCGCGCCGTCCTATGACGAGCCCTGCGGAATCCGCGACCTGTTGATGAACCTGACCGAATTCGGCTGGGAGCCGGTCGAGGAAGGGGGCAAGGTCATCGCCATGCGGGGCGCGGACGGCACCGTCAGCCTCGAACCCGCCGGGCAGCTGGAGCTTTCGGGCGCCCCGCTCGAAACCCTGCACGAGACCTGCAACGAGACCGGGCGCCACCTGGCGCAGGTCAAGCAGGTCGGCGAGCGCTGCGGGGTCGGCTATCTCGGCCTCGGCATGTGGCCCGACAAGACCCGCGAAGACCTGCCGATCATGCCCAAGGGCCGGTATGAGATCATGCGGCGTCACATGCCGCGGGTCGGCAATCTCGGGCTCGACATGATGCTGCGGACCTGCACGATCCAGGTCAATCTCGATTATTCGTCCGAAGCCGACATGGTGCAGAAATTCCGTGTCGGGCTGGCGTTGCAACCGCTTGCGACGGCGCTGTTTGCCAACTCGCCCTTCACCGAGGGCAAGCCCAACGGCTACCTCTCCTACCGCTCGCATATCTGGTCCGACACCGATCCGCACCGGACGGGCATGCTGCCGTTCGTGTTTGAGGACGGCTTCGGCTACGAGCGCTGGGCCGACTACATCCTCGACGTGCCGATGTATTTCGTGTTCCGCGACGGGAAATACATCGACGCGGCTGGGCTCAGCTTTCGCGACTTCCTCGACGGCAAACTGTCCGTTCTGCCCGGCGAGCGCCCCACGGCGAGCGACTGGTGGGACCACCTTTCGACCGCGTTCCCCGAAGTGCGGCTCAAGAGCTTCCTCGAAATGCGCGGGGCGGACGGCGGGCCGTGGAGCCGGATCTGCGCGCTGCCCGCCCTGTGGGTCGGCCTGCTCTACGACAGCCAAGCGCTCGATGCCGCGTGGGACCTCGTCAAGGACTGGTCGATGGAGGAGCGCGAGCGGCTGCGCAACGAAGTGCCCCGGCTGGCGCTGGAAACGAAGCTGCCGGGCGGCAGCGGGACGCTGCAGGACCTTGGCAAGGATGTGCTCAAGATCGCGCATGCCGGGCTCGCCGCACGCGGCCGGCTCAGCGTCAGCGGCGACAACGAAACCGGCTATCTCGAAACGCTCGAGGAAATCGTCGCGACCGGCAAGGTCCCCGCGCAGCGCCTGCTCGATGCCTATTACGGCGAATGGGGCGAAGACGTGAGCAAGGTCTACAAGTATTCATTCTAGGAAGGGGCGGTCCATCATGCTGATCGTGCTGGCGAAAGCAAAACTTGGCGCAGGCGCACTCGAAGCCGGGCGCGCGGCGTTCACGGCGATGATCGAAGCGTCGCGAGCCGAAGAAGGCTGCATCGAATACGCCTATTCGGTCGACGTGCTCGACCCCGCAACGCTCAACATCGTCGAAAAATGGGTCGACGAGGCCGCACTCACCTTCCACTTCCAGACCCCGCACATGGCGGCGTTCCAGAAGGCGCTGGGTTCGCTCGATGTGACGGTGGTCGAAGCGCTCAAGTTCCAGGCGGACGACGGCGCGCCGCTGTTGTAGCTGCTATTCGGCGGGCTCCGCCACCGGCCCGCGCCCAGCCCCACTCCCGCGCCGCATGATCCGTCGTTTCAGGCGGACAAGCGGCGCCGTGATCACGCCGTGCTGGTCCATCCAGTCGTAATATTCGCGATATTTCGGATCTTCTGCGAGCAGGTGCGCTTCCTCGGTCCGCGCGCGCCAGTAATAGATCGCGTTGACCAGCAACAGGAAAAAGCTGTTGCGGATCGCATCGGCGGGAGAGCCGTTGGTCACCAGGAACGGCATCACCGAACACCACCAGAACAGGTTCTTCGACAGGTAGGCCGGGTGCCGGGTGAAGCGATACGGCCCGTTGGTCAGCACGCCGCGATAGGTGAGGTTGGAAAAGCGGATGCCGAACGCCACCGTCGCCCAGGCGTAGACGCCGGTGAGGAACACCAGCCAGCCCGCCCATAGCCACAGGGCGGCATCGTTGCCCGCCAGCCAGTGCCCCCATCCCGCGACATTGCTTTCGTAGCTCAGGATCTGGTTGTTGCTGCCGATCAGGCCCCACACGAACGGCGGGTAGCATAGCAACGCCGCCAGCCAGCCGCCCAGAAACGGGTTGCCGCTGCGAATATGCGCATCGAGCGGGCGCAGCGTGAACAGGTATCCGACCGTGCCGATCTGTACGTCGATCACGAACAGCAACGTGATCAGCAGCACCCCGATTGCGACCGGGTTGGAGATGATCTCGGCCGGGTTCGCCTCGACGATCTCGGCAAAGCCCGGCGGCAGGATCGAGATCATGAACGCGCCGAAAAAGCCCTTGATGATCCACGCGCGCCAGTGCTTCCTGATCTTCCCGGCGTCCCATTCCCCGCGCCCGATCATCATCGCGCCGAAATGCCAGGTCGCATCGCGCGGCTCGATCATGAAGCGGTCGAGCCAGATCACATAGGGCACCGACAGCACCACCATCGGCAACAGTGCGACGGTGAGCACCTCCATCGCGAACAGGTATTGCCCGTCCCAGTACCAGCGGCACAGCCCGTACAGCGCGGCGAGGATCGCCCAGGTCGACCACAGACCCGCGATCTTCACCGTCGATACCGGTACGATCTCGGATATTGTGCGCTTCAGGCTCCAGTCGAGCCCGGTCGAGGGCCGCAGATGCACCCGGTCGACCAGCACCGACCAGATCGCCATCGGCCCGGCCGTGAAGAGCATCGCCGCAAGCGCGGCATAGGGTCCCGACAGCACGCCCCGCCCGGACGACAGCGGGCCGCTCAGACCCAGCGCATCGGCGATCGCGGGATAGGCGCGGCAGAACAATATCCAAGCGAACAGGCCCAGCAGCCCGGCGAGGCCTACGCCTGCCGAAACGTCGCTGGGTGGCGGTGCGGGTTTGGCACCGGTCGCGGATCGTGAGGTCGCGCTCATTGCCCTTCGCCCTTAGCGGCAAAGGGTTAACAACGCGGGTGGATTATCCGGGCGGTCCCTTCCGGGAACAGCGCCGGTCCAATCGTTAACGGCGGGCGGTCGTCACCGGCAGTCTATCGCCAGGCGTGGATCGTTCCGCTGTCGTCGAGAATGTAGAGATAACCGTCGGCCACCACGGGCGGCAGGCTGACCGGCTGGTCGATATCGGCGAACAGCTGCGCCGACCCTTCGCCCACGCTCAGCTTCCACACTTCGCCGCGCGAGCTCGCGACCCACAGGTGGTTGCCCGCCAGGACCGGTCCGGTCCAGAAAATCGGGCCTTCCTTGTCCTTTTCATCGCGCCAGCGCTGCAATTGCGTGATCCAGCGCACCCGGCCGGTCGAGCGCGCAATCGCCAGCATCCGGGCGTCGTCGGTAAGCGTGAAGATCCACTCGCCCGCAATCGCCGGAGTCGAGATGCCCGCGAGGTTGAGCTCCCAGATGCGCTGTCCGGTGACCAGCTCGTAGGCTGCCATGCGTCCGCCCTGACCGAGCGCGTAGACCCGCCCCGAATCGATGATCGGATCGGCATCGATATCGGTCAGCGAACTCACCTGGGTCGAAATGTTGGTACGCGCCAGCGCGTCCGACCACAGGGTGCGCCCGTTTTCATAGCGATAGGCGGACAGTTCACCGCTCGAATAGCCGGCGATCACCGTCCCCTGACCGGCCGCAGGTGCGGCCACGCCGAACACCCCCGATTGCGTCGCGGAACCCGATTCGTCCCACATCAGGCTGCCGTCGCTGATATCGAGCGCGATGATCTGGTTGTCCTGCGTCATCACGAACAGCTGACCGAACGCGATCGTCGGCGATCCGCGCAGCGGCCCGGATGGCTTCACCTGCCAGATGATGGAACCCGTGTCCGCGTCGAGCGCCTTGACCTCGCCCGCGCCATTGGTGGCGTAGAGCTTGCCGTCGTTGTAGCTCACCCCGCCGCCGAACGCCGACGGGCGCATGTCGGCGTCCATATCGACATCGACGCTCCAGATCCGGGACCCGTTGTTCTTGTCGAACGCCTGAATCGCACCGTCCGACCCGACCGCGAACAGCTTGTCGCCGCCGATCACCGGCGTTGCGGCAAGACGCGCGCGATCGCTCGATCCCTCGACCCGCGCAGTCCACACCCTGGCGGGAGTCTCGGACAGCTGGAGATGGCCATAGGATTTGCTGGCCGATCCGCCGACCTGCGCCCATTCGGCATTCGCCGCTGCCGGGGGCAGCACCACGCTCACCCCGGCCAGCGTGGGATCAACCACCGTTCCGCTTTCGATCCGCGACAGGATCGGCATGCGGTCGCCAACCGTGGGCGTGGTCTTCTTGCCGCCGCCGAACAGTCCCCCGCCGCTGCAGGCGGTCAGCGTGGCGGCCAGCATCCCGGCGATCAGAGCGGTCTTCGTGGCATTCCAGTACATCGTCATACGTCCGTCCAAGTCATTTCCGGTGCTGCATTTGCGCATGCTACTGCGCGGCAATTGGCCCCTCGCCGTCCCTGTCGGCAGGGAGCACGCCCTCGTCTTCGAGCAGTTGCTCGACATCCTCGATCGCATCGACCCCAAGCAATCCGGCCATCTGGCGCGCCCGGGTTCGCAGCGTGTTCGGCACGTCTTCGTCCTTGGCGATCGCCGCGAACATCGCCCCGGCTTCTCTGCGGTTGCCGGATTCGAGATGCGCGATGGCGGTCAGTTCGCCCGCGCTGCCGAAAAAGGCGTTGCCGGGCACGGCCAGGTCCTTGAGCTTGGCGATCACATCGGCGGGCTTGCGCGTGTCGAAATTGGTCGCGACTTCGCGAATTCGGGCGAGATCCCGCAAGGCCGGGGGTGCGTCGGGATCGTCGGCGACCTGCTTGTAGAGCGCGACCGCCTCGTCGAACTTGCCCTGCTCCAGCGCCGCTCCAGCCTTGAGGAAGCGAGCCGATGTGCGCGCGCCCGGCGAACCGGAATCGAGCAGCGGATCGACTTTCTTTGCCGCCGCATCGAATTCGCCCGCCTGGGTCGAATCGAGCGCGCTGACGATCGTTTCGGATTCGGCTTCGAGCGCAGCCTCGTTGCGGCTGTCCCAGAACAGGTAGCCGCCAAACCCGACCAGCACGATCGCCAGCAGCCCGGCAATGGCGACGCCGTATTTCTTGGCGAACTGCTCGACATCGTCCTTGCGCACCGCCTCGTCGATTTCGCGCATGAGGATTTCGTCCTCGGCGGACGCGGCACTGTCCTTGGACTTGTTCTTGTCGGCTTTGTTCGGGTCGGTCGGGTTGAGCGCCACGGGGCTCTGATCCTCATCCTGATTTCGGTTCGGGCGTGCTTTAGGCAGGAGCGCTGCCTTCCGCAATGCCGCGCACGCACAGGCCCAGACCCTCTCCCCGGCGAGATGCCGTCGGTAAGTTGAACCACCAATGAAGCGATGTCGTCAGATTTCCCGGCCGAGCGCATCGGAATACAGCGCCCGGTAACGGGCGATCATCGCCGCCTTATCGAAGTGTTCGGTCGCCCTGATGCGGTTGGCAGCACCGACATCACGTCGCACAGCCGCGTCACCGGCCAGTTCCTCCAGCATCGAAGCCAGGGCGAGCGCGCTGTCCGGAACCGCGATGAATGGTCGGTTTGCCTCGGACACCATCGCCTTGATATCGCCGACGTCGGGCGCGACCACCGGAAGGCCGGCGGCCATCGCTTCCACCACCGAAAGCGGAAACTGTTCGGATTTCGAAGACAGGGCAAAAATATCGAACAGGCCGATGACCCGCGCGGGATCGTTCACGACCCCCGGCAGATGGACACGGTGACTGATGTCGGCGGCCACCGCCCGTTCGCGGATCGCGTCCCGTTCCGGCCCTTCGCCGAGGATCACGAGGTGCCAGCTCTCGGGCAGGCCGGCGCACGCTTCGACCAGCATCGGCAACTGCTTGACCGGGCGCAGTCCCGCAAGCGTTCCGATCCAGAACTCGCCTGCGCGCTTGATGACTCGCAAGGCGCCCGGCTCCGGCTCGCGTCCGAACCGCGTGATATCGATCCCGTTGGGTATGCGTTTGATCCGCTCGGGCGGCTGTTTCCAGCGAGTCAGCGCAATCCGCTCCAGCAGGCGGCTCGGCACGACCAGCGAGGTCGCACCGGTCAGCGCGATCCGGCGATACACGTTTCGGCGCAGCTTGAGCTCGCCTGCCTCGTCCTCGTTGAAGCCGTCCTCGTGATGGATCAGCGGGGCGAGCCCGAACTGCTTGCCGAACACCGTATGCGCCATGACCACGTCCATCGCGCCCCAATTGTAGGTCAGGATCAGGTCGAACGGCTTGAGCGCTTCCGCGATCCTGACCAGTCGCCCGGGCGTCGGCAACCCCTTGAGCGCTGGGAAATCCTGCGGAAAGCGTACATCCACCGCGCGGTCGATGTATTCGCGCGCGCCCGTTTCGCCCGGCGTGCCCGAAATCACTGTGTGGTGGAGCGCCGGGCCGAAAGCGTTCATCAGCTGCACCGCGCGCAGCTCCTTTCCGCCAGCCGAAAAGGTCGAATGGCAGTGCAGGACCCTGGGCGGACCGCCGGAACCGTCGCTCATTCGATACCCGCCAGCAGGGCGTCGATCGCGGCGCGCGCTTCGGGTTCGTCGAGGGTCGGCGCATGGCCCACGCGTGGCACGGTGACGGTCCGCATCGCGGGATTGATCGCTTCCATCCGTTCGACCGTTTGCGCCGAGATCAGGTCGGACAATTCGCCCCGCACCAGCACCATCGGCACATCGCGCAGCGCCTCGAACGCCTGCCACAGATTGGCAGGAGCGGCGTTGCCGGGCTTCGCGAACGGCTCGGCGATTGCCATGTCGTAATCGTAGCTGATCCGCCCGTTCTGGCTCACCACCAGCGTGCGCTTGGCCATTTCGAGCCATTTTTCGAGGTCGTAATCGGGAAACGCCGCGCCGTGTACTTCGCTGAGCGATCGCGCGGCATGGATCCAGGTCGGGTAGCTGCGTCCCTGACCGACATAGCCCGATATCCGCTCGACCCCGGATGCCTCGACTTCCGGCCCGATATCGTTGAGCACGCAGGCGGCAATCCGCCCCGGCTTGGCGTGCGCCAGCAACAGCGTCATCAGCCCGCCCATGGAGGTGCCGATCGAAATGAACCGTTCGATACCTTCTTCCGCCAACAGCGTTTCGACGTCGGCGACATAGGTCAGCGGGTTGTACGTGTCCGAATCGGGTGCGTAATCGCTCATCCCGCGGCCGCGCATTTCGGGCACGATGACACGGCGCGTTGCGCTGATGTGCGCGCCGAGATCGGCGAAGTCGCGCGAATTTCGGGTCAGACCATGCATGCAGATAACCGGCGGACCGGAATAGCTCTCCGGCCCTCGGTAATCGCGGTAATGCAAGGTCAGCCCGTCGCTGCTGGTCCAGCTGCGGTCTTGGTACAAAGTGGCCATAAAGGGCGACATTCCCCCGGAATTGCTTGGCGCGCACGCTTGCAGCACACGCCGCTTGCCCCCAATATCGCGAGATGCGCCCCGAACCGCAAGCTGCTCGATACCGCCCCGATCCGGCGATTGCGGAAATTGCCGATTGGCTGGGCGATCCGGTGGCCGCTGCCGATTTCCCCGAAACCCGCCTGCGTTTCCGCAATGATCGCGCGGCTGCCAGCATCGGGCTCGATGGCCTGAGCGACAATGGCTGGACCGCGCATTTCGGCCGCTTCGAACCGCTCGACGGCAATCTGCCGCAACCGCTCGCCCTGAAATACCACGGGCACCAGTTCCGCGTTTACAATCCCGAGATCGGCGACGGGCGCGGATTCCTGTTTGCGCAGCTGCGCGATTCGGACGACCGCCTGCTCGACCTCGGTACCAAGGGTTCGGGCCAGACGCCTTACAGCCGCGCGGGCGACGGGCGGCTGACCCTGAAAGGTGCGGTTCGCGAAATCCTCGCGACCGAGATGCTCGAAGCGCTGGGCGTCAACACCTCCAGGACTTTATCGGTGATCGAGACCGGCGAGGAACTGATGCGGGACGACGAGCCATCGCCCACCCGCTCGGCGGTGATGGTGCGCCTCTCGCACTCGCACATCCGCATCGGCACGTTCCAGCGCCTGCTCGCGTTCGAGGAACGCGATCATATGGCGGCTCTGGTCGACTATTGTCTCGCCCACTTCCCCGGCCCGCAACCGCCCGAGGATGCCCCGGGACGTGACGAACCGGCGGTCATCCTGATGCATCAGGTGGTCGAACGGATGGCCGATCTCGCCGCCAGCTACATGGTCGCAGGCTTCGTCCACGGCGTGCTCAATACCGACAACATGAACATCACCGGCGAAAGCTTCGATTACGGACCGTGGCGCTGGCTGCCGACATGGGATCCCGGCTTCACCGCCGCCTATTTCGACCATGCCGGGCTCTACGCCTTTGGTCGCCAGCCTGAGGCATTGCACTGGAATTGCGGGCAATTCGCCGTAGCGCTGCGATTGCTCGCGGAAACCGAACCGCTGGTCGCAGCGCTCGATCGATTCGGCGAACTCTACATGGCCGCGATCGCGCGCCGGTGGTGCTGGCGGCTTGGTGTTGTGCCCAAAGGAATCGAGGCGGACGCGGCCATGATCTCTGGCTGCGAAAAGCATATGCGGGAGACCGGCGAGGGTCCCGACGCGTTCTTCTTCGCCCATCGCGGCACGCGCGGAGCCAAGGGGGAAATCGGGGCGATGCTGCGCGATTACGACCCTGTCGACACGTCGCACGATTACTGGGCGGACTCTGCCCCGCAATCGCTGCTGATCGACGAAGTCGAAGCGATCTGGTCGGAGATCGATCGCGCTGATGACTGGTCGCCCCTGCATGACAAGGTTGCGGCCCTGCGTCGCGTGGGCGAAGCACTTGGGCCGCCGCCGGAGCCCTCGGGTCATGCACAACCCAATGAATGCGGGGGATAATTGCGCAACCCGGCGACTGCGCGAATTCCGTGGCAGCGCCTTAGCCCTAGCTTTTCGGCAAATGCGCGACTAACTCCGCGCCAAAGACCAGAACATGACAGAGACCGCTGCCGACACCACCCTGATTTCCTATGCTCCTGCGACCGGCGAAGAGCTGTGGCGCGGGGAGCATGGCGACGTGGGCGAAGCGGTCAGCCGGGCGCGGCGCGCCTGGCCCGAATGGGCCGCAAGATCGCTGACCAACCGGATCGAACTGGCCCGCCGCTTCGCCAACCAGGTGCGCAAGGCGGCCGATGAACTGGCGGAACTGATCGCCAGGGAAACCGGCAAGCCGCTGTGGGAAGCGCGGACCGAGGTCGAAGCGGTTGTCAACAAGGTCGAGATTTCGGTCCAGGCCTATGCCGAACGGACCGGCAAGAAGAAACTCGACAGCGCGCTGCAGGGAACCGCGGCCGTCCGGCACAAGCCGCATGGCGTGATGGCGGTGCTGGGGCCGTACAACTTCCCCGTCCACCTGCCCAACGGCCACATCGTCCCGGCGCTGATCGCGGGCAACACGATCCTGTTCAAACCCTCCGAAAAGACTCCAGCGGTCGGAGCGAAGCTGGTCGAATGCTTCCACCGCTGCGGCATTCCGAAGGACGTGGTCCAGATCGTGATCGGCGGCCCGCAGGAGGGCAAGGACCTGGTCGCACACCCCGGCGTGGACGGCGTGCTGTTCACCGGCTCGGCACAGGCGGGGATCGCGATCAACCGCAAGCTCGCCGCCAACCCGGGCAAGATCGTCGCGCTCGAGATGGGGGGCAACAACCCGATCGTGGTGATCGACACGCCCAAGGTCGAAGACGCGGCGGTGCTGATCGTGCAGAGCGCCTTCACCACCGCGGGCCAGCGCTGCACGGCGGCGCGGCGGCTGATCGTCAAGGACAGCATGCACGATGCGCTGCTGGCAGAGCTGATCCCGCTGACCAAGAAATTGCTGGTCGGCGGACCGATGGACGAACCGCCGCCGTTCATGGGCCCGGTGATCGACAACGACACCGCCGACAAGCTCGGCGAGAGCTTTCTCGAACTGGTCACCGCAGGCGGCAAGCCGCTGGTGCACATGCGCCGCCCGGACCCGGACAAGCCGTTTCTGACGCCCGGCATCGTCGACACGACCGATATCGAGGATCGACCCGATATCGAGCTGTTCGGACCGGTGCTGCAGGTGATCCGGGTGCCGGATCTGGATGCCGGAATCGCCGAAGCGAACAACACCCGGTTCGGTCTCTCGGCTTCGCTGATCGGCGGGACGCCCGACGATTACGCGCGGTTCTGGGCCAATATCCGCGCCGGGATCATCAACTGGAACCGCCCGACCAACGGGGCCTCTTCGGCCGCGCCATTCGGCGGGATCGGGCTATCGGGCAACCACCGACCGGCCGCCTACTACGCGGCGGATTACTGCGCCTATCCGGTCGCCAGCACCGAAATGGATCAGCCGCGCGCCAATATCGGCGTCGGGCTGAAGGAATAGTTCACCGCTTCCAGTACACCAGATCGACCGCGTTCAGCCCGTTCGGACCGGGGCGCGCGTGGACGAAGAACTGTTCATCGCCGCGCGAGCCGCGCAGGCTCGGTCCGGGCTGCGCATAACGCACCGTGCGCAACTGCGCGCGTGCGGCGCGGTTGAAATGGTATTCGAGCGCGTCCTCGATGGTTGCCGCAGTGAGATAGCGCACCACCCTGACGCTGCACCCGCCGGTATCGCTCCCGGCAGCCTGCTGCACCATACCGTGCGGCATGATCTGCGCGGCAGCCGGCATGCGCGCAGTCCAGGAAAAACCCTGTTCCAGCCGCGCAGCACATTCGCGCGGTCCGCCAAGCGTCCGGATCATCGCCTCGGCCGATCGTGCCGTGGCCAGCGCCGCGCTGCCGTCTCCGTTCGGCGCATCGGGCAGCGGCAGGATTTCGCCCCCGTCGAGCAGTTCCAGCCGGGCCTCTTCGCGAGCCCGCTGGTCGGCGCCATCGCCTGCGACAAGCGGGGGCAGCGCGTGGTCGTGCCGGATGGTGATCGCCGCATTCGCCTCGTTGCGATAGGCCAGATCGGGATCGACCATCAGCGGATCGTAAAGCGCCCGTGCGAGCACCGGATCGGCGCTGAGTTCCGCATCGCTTGCGGGCGATGCGCGGTCTTCGCCGCACGCGGCAAGCGCGAGCAGCGACAGTGGCAGCAGGCTACGAAACGGACGGGACGCCATGCCAGCGTCTATGCGGGCGGTTTGGTTAATTTTCCCCGAGCGGAGGCAAAAACGCTCCCGTGTCACGTTGGACACAGGAGCGCTTTCCGCGACTGGTGGCAGCCGCGCCCGGGTCATTGGTGGGAATGACCCAAGCCGTGGGGATCGGGCCGCGCAGGGGAGAAGGACGCGACCCTTTCGATTCGGTCATTCATCTTTAGGGGTCTTTAGCTGAACGCCCTGCAATCGGAGGCGAAAGGAACCGTTAAGCAAAACCGGCATCGTAGGCTGATCGAGACGCGATGCAGGCTTGCCCACGGTGCTCGCCGGCCCTAGTGCGCTGACCCGATGGCACGCTCCGCCGCTCCTTCGCCCGCGGCAGCGGACGCCCGGCCTTCGGGCCTTCCCGCTGCGCTGGGCGCGTACATCATCTGGGGTTTCCTGCCGCTCTACCTGTTGCTGGTCACGAGCGTGCCGCCGATCGAATTCGTCGGCTGGCGGATCATCTGGACCTTGCCGTTCTGCCTCGTGATCGTGGCGCTGCGCCGCCAGTTCCCTGCGCTGCGGGAAGCCTTGTCGAACCGGCGGACGATGCTGATGCTGCTGGCGAGCGCGATCCTCATCGCGATCAACTGGTTCGTCTATATCTGGGCGATCATGCAGCAGCAGGTCTACGCCGCCAGCCTGGGATACTATCTCAATCCGTTGCTCAACGTGCTGCTGGGCACGCTGCTGCTGGGCGAAAAGCTGTCGAAATGGCAATGGCTGGCGGTCGCGATTGCGGGTCTGGCGGTGGCACTGCTTGCGGCCGAAGCGGTAACGACACTGTGGATCAGCCTCACGCTGGCTTTCAGCTTCGCGCTCTATGGCATTGTTCGCAAACAGGTTGCGGTGGGATCACTCCCGGGATTGACGATCGAGAGCACGATCCTGCTGCTGCCCGCGATCGGCATCGTCGCGTGGTATGCGCAAACCCCGGCGGGGCCGGCATTCGGCGCGGACTGGTTCCTGAGCGCCGCGATCGCATTCTCCGGCGTGGTCACCGCCGTCCCGCTGCTGCTGTTTGCGATTGCCGCGCGGAGGATGGATTATTCGACGCTCGGCTTCATCCAGTATCTCGCGCCGACGATCGTATTCCTGCTTGGGCTGACGGTGTTCGAACAGGAGCTGAAAGCGGCACAGCTCGGCAGTTTCGTGCTGATCTGGATCGCGGTGGGAGTGTTCGTCGCCGACCTGTGGTCGCGAACCCGGCGCGCGAAGATCGCCGCGGCCTAGCCCGCCATCCGCCAGCCGAGCGTCTGCCCGGCATGGAACGGCACGATCTCCTCGCCAACCAGCTCGAGCGACTCCGGCACGATCACGCTGCCGCGCTCGAGCGTGATCGCATCCTCGTTGACGGGGAGACCGTAGAAAGCCGGCCCGTGGATCGAGGCGAAGCCTTCGAATGCGTCGAGCGCTTCTTCCTGATCGAACACGGTCAGGTAACTCTCCAGCGCGAAGGGCGCGTTGAAGATCCCGGCACATCCGCACGCGTTTTCCTTGGCGGAGCGCAGGTGCGGCGCCGAATCGGTGCCGAGGAAGAATTTCGCTGATCCCGAGGTCGCCGCGTTGCGCAGCGCCAGCCGGTGCGTCTCGCGCTTGGCGACCGGCAGGCAATAATTGTGCGGCTGGATGCCGCCGACCAGCATCGCATTGCGATTGATGTGGAGATGCTGGGGCGTGATCGTCGCGGCGACGTTCTCCGATGCGCTTTCGACGAAGGCGACCGCATCAGCGGTGGTGATGTGCTCGAACACGACCTTGAGCGCCGGAAACGCGTTCACGATTGCGCGCAGGTGCCGCTCGATAAACTCCGCCTCGCGGTCGAACACGTCGATATCGTGATCGGTCACCTCGCCGTGCACGCACAGCACGATCCCCTCGGCCTCCATCCTCGCCAGCACCGGGTAGATGCGCTCGACATCGCTCACCCCGGCTGCGGAGTTGGTGGTGGCGTTGGCGGGGTAGAGCTTGGCTGCGGTGAATACGCCCGTGGCCGCGCCGCGCACGAGATCGTCCGCATCGGTCGTGTCGGTGAGGTAGCAGGTCATCAGCGGCGTGAAGGACACTCCCTCGGGCACGGCGGCGAGTATGCGCTCGCGATACGCGGCCGCCAGCGCGGACGTGGTAACCGGCGGAGTGAGGTTGGGCATCACGATCGCGCGTCCGAATTGCCGCGCGGTGTAGGGCACCACGCCGCGCATGATATCTCCGTCGCGGAAATGCAGGTGCCAGTCGTCGGGGCGGCGGATCGTGAGAGTGTCGGTCATGCGCGCTCCCTAGTCGGCAACGATAAGGCTTTCCAGCCCTGCCACGGCCTCATAAGGCACTGTCCATGACGACGATCGGATTCCTGGCCTGCGAGACCACCCTTCCCGGCGCGGGCCAGAGACGCGGAGACGCGTTCGAACACGATCTGATGATCGCCGCGCTCGAGCCCGCGTTCGCGGCGCGGGACATGATCCTGACAGTGGTGGACTGGGAAGCGCCGCTCGCAAGCTTCGACGGGATCGAGCTGGTGATGCTGGGCACCGCCTGGAACTATCAGGACAAGGCCCCGCAGTTCCTCGACAAGCTCGAAGCGCTGGCAGCAGCCGGCGTTTCGGTCTGCAACGCGCCCGATCTGGTGCGCTGGAACGCGAAGAAGACCTATCTGCGCGAGCTTGCCGAGGCTGGCGCGCGGACCATCCCCACACTGTGGCGCGAGGTGGTGACGCCCAGGGGCGCACTCGAGGCGATGGAGACGTTCGATACCGATCGCATCGTGGTCAAGCGGCAAGTCGGTGCGGGTGCCGAGGGGCAGGAGCTCATCCGGCGCGGCTCGCTGCCCGATCGCGACTGGACGTTCGGTTATCCGGCGATGCTCCAGCCCTATCTTCCGGCGATCGCCAGCGATGGCGAGCTGAGTTTCGTGTTCATCGATGGCGAGCTGAGTCACGCCTTGCGCAAGCTGCCCGCCGATGGCGATTATCGCATCCAGTCGCTGTATGGCGGGGTCGAAAACGTGCACGAGCCCTCGCCCGAGGAAGCGCAGGCCGCCAGCACGATCCTCGCCGCGCTGCCCGACCCCGCCCCGCTCTATGCCCGGATCGACATGCTGCGCGATGACGACGGCTCGCCGCTGCTGATGGAAGCCGAGCTGATCGAACCCTATCTCTACCCCGAACAGGGCCCGCAGCTGGGCCCGCGCCTCGCCGAGGCGGTTGCCAAGCGGGTAGAAAGCCAATGAGCACCACGCTGCTGACCGACAGAGCGATCCTTCGTCTCGCGCCGATGGAGCCGGGCGAGGACGTGCGCGGGTTCCTGCAGGGGCTGGTGACCAACGATGTTGCAGGCGATCTGCCGATCTACGCCGCGCTGCTTACGGCGCAGGGCAAGGCGATGTTCGATTTCTTCGTGTGGGCCGATGGCGACGACCTGTTGCTCGATTGCGAAGCCGACGCCGCCGACGACCTGGCGAAGCGGCTTTCGCTCTATCGCCTGCGTCGCAAGATCGCGATCGCGCGCGACGCAACCGTCGGGGTGCACTGGGGCCGCGACCCGGTCGATACCGGTGCGCCCGACCCACGCCTGCCCGATCTCGGCTACCGCTGGCTGGGTCCGATGGAGGGCGAAGCGGCGGACGCTGCCTATCTCGCCCACCGCCTGTCGCTCGGCGTGCCCGAAACCCGCGCGGAACTCGCCGATATCCTGTGGCTCGAAACCAACGCGGTCGAATTGAACGGCGTGAGCTTCGGCAAGGGCTGCTATATCGGGCAGGAGAATACCGCGCGGATGAACTGGCGGCAGAAGGTCAACCGGCGGCTGGTGGTGGTGCCGCTCGATCACTCCGATGAAACCCGTCGCAAGGCGGCCTACCCCGAGCTTGGACTGGCGATCGATCACCTGCGAGTGGCGGATCTCGATCCCGCAACGCTCCCGGACTGGCAACGCGACGGCGTGACCCCGGAATAGGTTAGCGCTGCTGGTACTCCGCCAGCGAGGCTTCGAGCATCTGTTCCGCCCTGGCTCGCGCCGCATCGCGCGGCAGCCCGAGCGAATTCGCCAGCGCTGCTCCGATCAGTGCATCCCCCAACGCCATCAGCACGAGATTGAGCGTATCGCGATGGACGCGCATGTCCTCGGCGCAGTGATCGGCTTCTTCGGGGGCGATCTTGTCCACCAGTTCGTGGATGGTGGCGATTATCGGATCGAGCGCGTCCTCGTTGCCGGTCAGCAGCATCCAGCTGGTCAGCGCCCCGGCGCCTTCGCGATCGAAGGCGTCGAAAGCCAGATCCACCACTTCGCGCGGCGAACCGAGGCCCGCGCGGCTCGCATGCACCGCCTCGATGATGGTTTCCGAAACGGTCCTCGCAAGATGCTCCGCGAGCGCTTTCTGCAGCCCCGATGCCGATCCAAAGTGGTGAAGCAGGTTGGCATGGGTGCGGCCGATGCGCGAGGCGACGGCTTTCAGCGTGACCGATTGCGGGCCGGTTTCGATCAGCAGCGCCCGCGCCGCTTCGAGCGCGGCCAGGCGCGACTCCTCCGGGGTTAACCTTTTGCGATCCTTCATTGTTTATAGACCTTTATTGGAACTCGAAGCGATGAACAAGTTAACCTCTCTCGATTGGAACAGCGCCGTCGAATTCGACGGATCGTCGCTGGATTGCGATCCCTTCGCCAGCCAGGTGTTGGTTCGCGCGGCATCCGCGCCCGACGGACATTCGCTGACCATACGCGACGAGCGGTTCGATCGCGAAGCGATTGTTCCCCGCCACTGGCATTCGGACGATCCGGTCGCAACCGCGTGGTTCAATTCGCTCTCCGCCAGCCTGCCGCGCGGGGAGGCCTATTTCGTTGCGACCCTGCGCGAATTCCGCGCGGCGGTGCCCGGCAGTCTCGCCCGCGAGATCAAGGCGTTCTGCACGCAGGAGGTCAATCACACCCGCGAACATCTGGCGTTCAACCGGCTGGTCGAAGATCACGGCTACAACGTCGTCTCGATCGACAAGGGCATTCAGGAAATGCTGTCGCTGGCCGATGGACGGTCGCGCGAGTTCCACCTGGCGGTCACGCTCGCGCTCGAACATTTCGCGGCGGTCATCGGGCGCCACCTGCTGTCCGATCCGCGTTACCTCGACGGGGCCGATCCGGTCGCGGCGGAGCTGTGGCGCTGGCACGCCACCGAGGAAATCGAACACAAGGGCATATCGTACGACGTCTGGCTGCACGCGACGCGCGACTGGAACAGGGCGCGGCGATTCGCGATCAGGACGCTGGTCGCGCTGCTGATTACCCGCAAGTATTTCCGCAACCGCGTCCGCGATGCGCTGGGCCTGATGGAGCAGGACGGCATTCCCCGCTGGAAAGGCCGGTTCAGGCTCGCCTGGTACCTGTGGGGCAGGCCCGGAATGATGCGACGGATGGCGCGCGAATGGGCCGCGATCCTGAAGCCTGGGTTCCATCCCTGGCATCACGACGACCGCGACCTGATCCGCAAATGGGAAAGCCCCTATGCCGATGCGGTGATGCCCGACGGGGAGCCGATCGAGCAGCGCCCGGCAAAGGCCGCCTGACGCCCGGCAATCCGATGCGTCAGGCCGCGCGCTTCTGCCACACCGCGTCGCCCTCCAACTCTATCGTGTATTCGGCGGTCTTCGCCGTTCCCCCGCGACCGCAACTGTGCCGCTCGACGATCCGTCCGGTCGGCTCGAAACCGAGCTTTCGCAGCACCCTGCCCGAGGCGGGATTGTCGAGGAAGTGCGAGGCCACGACCTTGCGATGACCGAGCGTCGCCGCGATGTCGAGCACGGCGCGGCCTGCCTCGGTCGCGAAGCCCTGCCCCCAATACGGGCGCGCGATCCAGTAACCCATCTCGATCGCGTCGGGGTGTTCGTCGATCAGATCGAGCCCGATGCAACCCACCACGACAGCATCGCTGGCGCGGGTGACGAGGAAGCGCGGCTGGTGCGGATCGATCGCCCGCGCAGCGAATTCGCGGGCGTGCGATTCGTCATAGGGCCACGGGGCGCGGGCGAGATTGCGGACCACGCCCTGATCGGCAATGCCGCCGAATATCGCCTGCCAGTCCTCGGGCCAGATCGGCCGTAACAGCAATCTTTCGCTGCGATGGAACACGTGTCTCTCCTCTCGACATTCGAGATCGCCCCACGTCGCCCCGCTAGGGGCAATGCGTGACAAATGCGTTGCGGCGAACCGGAATTCGCCAGTCTGTGAGGGAGAAACGACAAGAGGGAGTGGGTCGGCCCCATCTCCCTCTTTGGTTGCCGGCTGAACCCGGCTGGGACCGTCCCGGTGGACGATCCTCTTAACGAACCGTCCGGTTATTCGGCTGCTTGCGCAATCATGTCTACCGACACGTATTTGCGGCCGAGCTTGCCCTTGTGGAATCGCACCACGCCTTCGGCGAGCGCGAACAGGGTGTGATCCTTGCCCATGCCGACATTGGTGCCCGGATAGAACTTGGTGCCGCGCTGGCGCACGATGATGTTGCCGCCGATCACATCCTGACCGCCGAACTTCTTCACACCAAGGCGACGGCCGGCTGAGTCGCGACCGTTGCGGGATGAACCGCCTGCTTTCTTATGTGCCATCGTTCGTGATCCTTACTTCTTGTCTTCGGCCTTGGGCGCCGCTTTCTTGGCGGGAGCCTTCTTGGCCGGGGCTTTCTTCGCAGGTGCCTTCTTGGCCTCTGCTGCCTTGGGAGCCGCTTTCTTGGCCGGGGCCTTCTTCGCAGGCGCCTTCTTGGCCGGTGCCGCCTTCTTTTCCGTTGCCGGCTTGGCTTCGGTCTTGGGCGCAGCTTCCTTCTTCGGAGCGGCAGCCTTCTTGGCAGCCGGCTTCTTGGCGCCTTCGCCCACATCGGTGATCCGCAGCAACGTCATCTGCTGGCGGTGACCGGCCTTGCGGCGATAGTTGTGGCGGCGACGCTTCTTGAAAACGACGACCTTCTCGCTCTTCGCCTGGGCGATGATCTCGGCCGAGACGGTGACCTTGGACGCGTCGGCGATGGTTTCGCCTTCGCCGGCCAGCAGGACGTCACCCAGCGTGATCGTGTCGCCGGCTTCGCCCGCGAGCTTTTCAACGGCAATCTTGTCTCCGGCGGCAACCCGATATTGCTTGCCGCCCGTGCGCACTACTGCGAACATGGCTTTGTACTCTCGATCTTGGCTATGTCCGGTAAGCACGAGATACTCCCACGCGGGCCGAACAGCAATGCGGCGCCGCAACCCGCAGCGCCGGAAAGAAGCGTGCCGTTAAGGGAAAGGCGGCGCCAAGTCAACGCCAAGATGACCGGAAAATCGGTCCGCCCCGATCATTGTTCGGCTATCCCGGTCGGTGACCTCATGTTAGGAATGCTGCCGATCATGGAACGGGAAATGTTTCGACTTTCGCTTGCCGTGGCGACAGCTGCGATGCTTGCAGGCTGTGCCGGAGACAGCGGCCGTTATCCCTCGCTCGCCATTCGCGATGCGGAGCGCATTTCCGGGCAGTTCACACCCACCGCGCGTGCTGTCGAACCCGTCGCGCCAGTGGCCTCGGCCCGGGATCTCGCGGCGATCGTCGACCGGGCGAACGCCTCCAGCCGCGCCTTCGCCAACGCGCGTCCCGCCGCCAGCCGGGCGGTCACCGGCGCGCGCGGCACCAGCATCGAAAGCGACGCGCGGGCGCGGGCGCTGGTGGCGCTGGCGGACCTCAGCTCGCTGCGCAGCGACACCGCGATTGCGCTGGGCGATCTCGATCTGATCGCGGCTGAAAGCGCGGTCGCATTCGCCCCGAACAGGATGTCGCCGCAGCGCAGGCACAGGTGGCAGCGCTGGTGGAAGAACAGGACCGCACGCTAGCCGGTCTGTGGGAGCAAATGTCGCGATGAACCTCGCTTGCGAAACCTGCCCGGTCAGGGATTCGGCTGCGTGCTCGGTCCTGACCGCTGACGAACGCAACGCGCTCGCAGCCGCCGGGAGAACCCGGGCGCTCGGGCGCGGCGAGATGCTGTTCGCCGCCGGAGACGAAGATGCCGCCTGCGCCACCCTGGTCAGCGGTGCGCTCAAGGTGTCGGCGATCAATGCCGACGGGGACGAGCAGATCCTCTCCCTCGTCCACCCGGCAGGGTTCGTCGGCGAGCTGTTCGCCCCCTTCGCGCACCACGATGTCGTCGCGCTCACCGACAGCACGCTGTGCACCTTCGGCCGCCGCGATATCGAGCGGGCGCTGGAAGACTATCCGGCGCTGGCCCGCGCGCTGTTGCGGCGCAGCCAGGAAGATCTGCTGGCAACCCGCAGCCTGCTGGAACTGACCGCCAATGCCAGCGCCGAGGCGCGACTGGCCGCGTTGCTGCACGATTTCGCCGCCGCCGCCAGCCATTCGCCCTGCCATCTCGCGGAGGAATTCGAACTGCCGCTGACCCGCGGCGAAATCGCCAACATGCTGGGCCTGACGATCGAGACCGTCAGCCGCAAGTTCGGCGAGCTCGAGGATAGCGGTGCCATCCGGCGGAAAGGAAAGCGCGGGATCGAACTGGTCGACCCCGCGCAGTTGCAGGCCATTTCCGGGCGGATCGGGGATTGATCCGCGTGGATCTGGACCTGTCCCCCCTTCGCTAAACCAGAGCGGCAATCGTCACTGCGGCGAGACCCCACAGCACGACCAGCACCGGCAGTATCAGCACCTGGATTGCGGCATCGCGCGGCATCAGCCGGCCGGTGTGGGTCATGATTCCGTATTCCCCGAACTGACCGGTCGTCATCGGGCTGGTGTCATTCGGCTCAAGTCCATTCTTCTTGAGCCGCGTCCAGATCGTCGGAACGCCGAAGGCGGCGACGATGAATACCGCAAAGATCGCCATCGGGATCGCGAGGCCCGGCGAGGCAAAGGCAATGCCGGTGATCGCGAGAAAGGCGAAAAAGCACCCGGCCGTCGCGGCATACAGCGCCGCTGGCAATTCGAAATTGCGGTCGACTTCGACCTGGTGGCGCACCTCGGCCCTGACCTCGGGGGCAGCGACGATGCGGGCCTCGCCGCGGGCCACGATGTCCTTGACGTGTTTGCTCATGGGGCTTTCTCCTTCGTTGAAAAAGGGGATGCCCCGCCGCGCATGCCCGCGCCTTGATGCAGATCAAATATTGACGATTATTGCTGCCAGCGGGCCAGGTCCTGATGGTCCTGCGTGCGCGGTTCGATCCAGTGCCATTCGCCGTTGCGCAGCTCGCGCTTCCAGAACCACGCCGCGCTCTTGAGATGGTCCATGCAGAAATCCACCGCCTCGATGGCGGCGCGCCGGTGCCGCGCGGCAGCCGAGACGCATACGATCGGCTCGCCGGGATGGAGCCGCCCGACCCGGTGGACCATCAGGATTCCCATCAGGTCGAAGCGGTCGAGCGCATCGTCCGCCAGCGCGTCCATGCCCGGCAGCGTTAGCGGCTCGTAATGCGACAGCTCGAGCGCATCGACGCCATCGTCGCTGCGCACCTTACCGACAAAGGTGCAAACGCCGCCAAGGCCGGGATTGGCGCTGGTGAACGGCCCGATCAGTGCCCCGGGGGCGAACGGTGCGACCTGCAGGCGGACGTCCTTCACGAGACCTCAGCCGCCGCTGACGGGCGGCAGAAGCGCAACTTCGTCGCCATCCTGCGCCGCGAGCGCGGTCTTGTCCGCCAGAACCCTGCCCGCACAGGCGACGTTGATCCGCTCCGATTGCAGCTGCTCAGCGACCTCGGGGCCTACCGCTTCGAGAAGCGCGCCCCAGTCGAGCGGAGCCGCAACCTCGCGGCTGTCTTCGCCTGCCAGATCGCGCAACGGGCCGAGAAACACGACAGTCACCGTCATATCAGCCGCCCGTCATCGACATGTGTCGTGGCTGCGCCGGGTCGGCACCGGGTTCGTCGATCCGGAAGTGATGCCGCTCGGGCTTGATCGCCATCGCCCGGGCGAGCGCTTGTTCGAGGTTCACCTGCGGCTGATCGGATCGCAGCGCTGCGCGCAGATCGACCCGCTCGCTGCCGCCGAGGCAGGGATACAGCTGCCCGGTCGCGGTCACCCGCAGACGGTTGCAGCCGGCGCAGAAATTGTTGGTCAGCGGGGTGATCAGGCCGAGCCGCCCACCGGTTTCGGCGATATCGGCGTAGCGTGCCGGCCCGCCCGTGCTGGCATCGGTGTCGGTGAGCGTCCAGCGCTCGTCCAGCCGATCGCGCACCACGCTGAGCGGGAGGTAATGGTCGAGCCGGTCCTCCTCGACCTCGCCCAGCGGCATCACCTCGATCAGGGTGATGTCGTGTCCCTGCCGGTGCGCCCACGCGACGAGATCGGGCAGTTCGTGTTCGTTGATACCCTTGAGCGCCACTGCGTTGAGCTTGACCTTGAGGCCCGCCTCGCGCGCCGCCGCTATGCCGTCGAGCACCTGCGGGAGCGCATCGCGCCGGGTCAGCCGCGTGAAGGTTTCGCGATCGAGCGTGTCGAGCGAGACATTGACCCGCCGCACCCCTGCCTGGGCGAGTGCCTCGGCGTGCTGCGCCAGCCGGGTCGCATTGGTGGTGAGGGTCAGCTCATCGAGCCCGTTGCCGAGTCGCCGCCCCAACGCATCGAACAGGTCGATGATGTCGCGCCGCACCAGCGGCTCGCCGCCGGTCACGCGGATCTTGGTCACCCCGCGATCGATGAAGCCGGTCGCCAGCTCGTACAGCTCCTCGAGCGTGAGCACCTCTTTCTTCGGGAGGAACTGCATGCGCTCAGGCATGCAATAGGAGCAACGCAGATCGCAGCGATCGGTGACCGACAGTCGCAGATAGGTGATGCGGCGCTGAAACGTGTCGACCAGCGGGCCGCCGGAATTGTCGACGGCGATCAGATCGGGATTGCGGTTCCGGGCGTCACTCATGCGCGGCAAGATACTGTCCGGTGACGCCGGGCGCATCCCTCAAATATGCGAGCATTTCCTCGCGCGCTTCGCCCGCAGTCGCGCCGACGACGTTGACGCGGCTGGGCGCGTGCGCGCGGGCAAGATCGCGCGCCAGGGAGCGGCGCCAATCGTCGTGATGATGCGGCATGGGCAGGAGGACGATCGCCAGCGAATCGGTTTGATCGTCGGCCAGGAGCCGACGGGATTCGACAAGGTGATTAGAGAAGAATGCCGCCGCCGCGTCGATCGCCCGGTCGGGCAGGTCCTCGACGATCTGGACCGCCTGCGCCACGATCAGGCGTGGTCCTGTGCCGGGCGTTCGCGATGCAGCGTTATCCCGATCTTCTCGTTCGCCTCGGCAATCGCGAGCTTCACGATCTTGACCGTCACGGCCTGAACCCGGCGATCCTGCACGAACAAGGTTTCGCAGATGTGATCGGCAACCGCCTCGATCAGCTTGAAATGGACGCCCCTGGGCAGACCCTCGGACATCGCGAATTTCAGGTCCATGTAGTTCTTGCTGGCTTCGAGCGGCGTGTCGGCATCGTAGTGATCGGCGACATCGTAACGCGCCTGCACGGTCATGCGCAGCGGCTGCGGCTTGCCGGTTTCCTCGGAATAGATGCCGGTCAGGACATCGACTTCGAGATCGGCGACTTCGAGGATGAGCGAATCGGTCATGGTCATTGGCGCACGCCTTTAGCCCGGATTCGACCAACGTGCGAAGATGGCGGTCGGCAGCAGGCGCCCCTCCCGCTCATCCTGAGCCTGCCGAAGGGCCTCTTCGCGCACGGCGAGATCGCCATGCTCGATTGTGCCGGGCAGATGCGCCAGCTTTTCCTCGAGCAGACCGGCGATAGCGAGGCTGCTCATGCGTACCGCGTAGACCGTGAGAAACAGGAACCGGCTGTCGCCATCGAGCAGCCTGGCGCAGTCGCCGATCAGGCCGCCCAAGCCTTCTTCCAGCCGCCATGTCTCGTTCTTCGGGCCGCGTCCGAACTTGGGCGGATCGAGGATGATCCCGTCATAGCGCCGCTCGCGCCGCACCTCGCGCGCGGCGAACTTGGCCGCGTCGTCGACCAGCCAGCGGATCGGGCGGTCCTCCATGCCGGAGAGCGCGGTGTTGTCGCGTGCCTGCGCGACCGATTTCTTGGACGCATCGACATGGGTCACCTGGCCGTGACGACTCAGCGCCAGTGAACCAAGGCCGGTATAGCCGAACATGTTGAGCGTCTCGGCATCCTCACGTCCCACAAGCTGCGCACGCATCCACTCCCAGACGGGGGCCATGTCGGGGAAGAACTGCAAGTGGCGGAAGGGGGTCGGCTGCGCGGTGAAGCGCACTTCGTTCCACGCCAGCTCCCAGCCACCTTCGGGAACATCGCGTTCGAACACCCAGCGCCCGCCGCCATCCTCGTCCGAGCCGGGGATGAATTCGCCATCTGCCTGCCAGTCAGACCGGCGCGGCTGCCACAGCGCTTGCGGTTCTGGGCGGATGAAGGAAAACGGCCCGAACGCCTCCCACTTGCGCCCGGCCCCGCTGTCGAGCAGGCGATAGCCATCCCACCCGGAGCACTCCATCACGATGGGTTGAGCGACAAGGTGAGCCATCAGGCGCTGGCGCTGGCCGCGTTCTGGAGCACAAAATCGCGCGCCGCTTCGTATTCGCCAGAAATCTCGGTGAAGTGCTCCTCGCGTCCGAACAGGTCGCCGACGCGGGGCGGAAGCGCGGGACGCACGCCGACCGCGCGCTCGACCGCGTCGCGGAATTTGGCCGGATGCGCGGTCGCGAGGGTGACGATCGGTACGCCGCGCTCGATCACGCCCGTTTCGGCGGCTGCAAGGCTCGCATGCAGGCCAACCCCGGTATGCGGGTCGATCACCTGGTCGGCATTGCGCTGCGCCCATTGCAGTGCACGCGCGGTTTCGGCCTGATCGGCGCGCATGCTGGTGAACAGCCTGGAGGCCCCTTCGCGCTGGCTGTTGGTCAGCTGCATCGCCTTGCTCGCTTCGAAATCGCGCATCTGCATGGCCAGTGCCGCACCGTCGCGTCCACCGACGTCAAACAGCAGCCGCTCGAAGTTCGAGCTGACCTGGATGTCCATCGACGGGGTGATCGTCGGCGTGACGCCGCCCGCCGAATAGTCGCCATCGGTGAGCGCACGATGGAGGATATCGTTGACGTTGGTGGCGACGATCAGCCGCTCGATCGGCAGACCCATTTGCGCCGCGACATAGCCCGCGAACACATCGCCGAAATTGCCGGTCGGCACGCTGTAGGCGATCGTGCGGTCGGGCGCGCCAAGCTGGAGCGCGGAGTAGAAGTAGTACACCACCTGCGCCATCAGCCGCGCCCAGTTGATCGAGTTGACCGCACCGAGATTGAGCGGGCCATTGACAGCAGGATCAGCGAACATCGCCTTCACATGGCGCTGCGCATCGTCGAAGCTGCCTTCGATCGCGATATTGTGCACGTTGGGCGCGCGCACGGTGGTCATCTGTCGGCGCTGGACCTCGCTCACCCGCCCCTTAGGGTGGAGCATGAATATCTCGGTCCGGTCGCGCCCGGCGACCGCGTTGATCGCCGCCGAGCCGGTGTCGCCGCTGGTCGCACCGACGATCGTGAGGCGCGCGTCGCGGCGGCTCAGGAACGTCTCGAACAGGTGGCCGAGCAATTGCAGCGCGACGTCCTTGAACGCCAGCGTCGGCCCGTGGAACAGCTCGAGCAGCCAGTGCGTCTCGTCCATCTGCACCAGCGGGGTGACGGCAGCGTGGCCGAAATCGCCATAGACGGTGGCGCACAGGCCATCGAGTTCGTCATCGGTCAGGCTCCCGGCGACGAACGGGCGCATGATTGCGGCGGCGAGCGCCGGGTAGGACAGGCCACGCAGGTCGCGGATCTGCGCTTCGGTCAGGCGCGGCCATGCGGCCGGCACGTAGAGCCCGCCATCGGAAGCCAGACCCGCCAGCGTGACTCCTTCGAAATCGAGCGTCGGCGCGCTGCCGCGAGTGGAGACGTAGTGCATGATGCGGTGCGGTTAGCGGGGAGCAGCACCCCCTGCAATGCTCACCAGGCGGTTTCCGTCGCCTTCGTGCTTTCCAGCGCTGCTTTCAGGTTCGACAGATTGCTGGCTGCCCGCGCGGCATGCGGTCCGATCCAGCGTTCATGAATCGCCTGGATCGGCATGGCGTCGAGGTAATTGAAGCGTTCGCGTCCCTTGCGAACCGAAACCACGAGGTCGGCCCGCTCCAGCACTCGCAAATGTTGCATGACCGTGCACCGGTCGAGGTCGGGGAAGCACGCGCACAGCTGTTTGGTGGTCAGCGGTCGCAGTTTCAGCTGGTCGCAAATCCCGCGCCGCACCGGATTGGCCAGGGCCTTGAACACCTGATCGAGATCGTCATCATTTGACATGTTATATTTTTATAACATAATGCAGCGCGACTCAAGGGAGACACGCCATGGAGGTCAATTTCCGCGTTTCCGGCCGAATTGCGAAGCCGGTCGAAGACGTGTTCGAGGCGCTCGCCGATCCCGAGAAGCTCTCGCAATTCTTCACCACCGGCGGGGCGAAGGGCAGGATGGAAGCGGGCAAGACCGTAATGTGGGACTTCCACGATTTCCCCGGCGCCTTCCCGGTCTACGTCATCGAAGTGGTGCCCAATGAGAAGATCGTGTTCGAGTGGGCGGCCTATGAAGGCGACAGCGGGAAGATCGGCGCCAAACATGGCGAAGCCGACTACCGCACCACCGTCACGTTTCTGTTCAAACCGACCGATGACGGGCGGACCTTGGTGGAGATCATCGAGGAAGGCTGGCGCGAGACCGACGGCGCGTTGCGCGGTTCCTATCTCAATTGCGAAGGCTGGACCGGGATGCTGTGCGCCATGAAGATCTGGCTCGAACACGGCATCAACCTGCGCGAAGGCTTCTACAAGTAGTCAGTCGTCGCGTTTGGCCACCCGGGACTTCAGCGCAAAGCCATAGATCACCAGCGCCGTCAGCGCGAAGAAGAACCACTGCCCCGCATAGGCGAGGTGGTTGTTGGGCAGGTCGTTGGGATCGGGTTTGGCGAGGGGTTCAAGGTCGGCGAGCGCTGGGTTGGCGACAACCTTGCCTCCGGCATCGACAATCCCTTCGACCGATCCACCATCATAGACCGGAGGTGCAGGATCTCGCGACCACCCCAGCGCCACTTCGATCGGTAGTCCGCCAGCATTGCACTTCGCGATATGGGCAAACCCCTTGGCACCACGAACGCTCGTGCCTGCAGTGCTTCGCAAGGAAATCACTTCGTCGCAATCGAGCACTACGCGAGTGAACAGCACCTCACCCTGCCAGAACTCCCTTGATCGAACCGGCACCGCAGGCGCATCGGCGGGGATTGCCGAGAACCGCTCGATCATGGCGGCCTTTTCGTCCGCCCGCCCCAATTGCCAGAAGCCAAGCCACACCATCACGCCCGCCGCCGCGACGACGAGGATGGTCGGGATGATCGGGATCGAGCGCATCATCCCTCCGTGCCGCCCTGTTCGGCCTGTGCCTCATATCGACGATACAACAGCGCGGTCTTGTAGAGCCGCAGCGTCCCGATCACGACCGCCAGAGTCAGCGGTGCCCAGATCACGACCTGAAGCCACAACGGCGGGCGCAGCATGATGTCGATCCCGATCGCGAGCATGATGAGGATCGCGGCCGTCAGGATCGTCACCAGCCCGGCAAGCCGCGCCCCGCGTTCCAGCGCGCCAAGGTCGAGCCCGCACCGATCGCACGACAGCGCAATGCTCGCAGGCGTTTCGAACAGGGTCGCGGCACCACAACGCGGGCAGAGACCAGAAAGGGCAGCCTGGACCAAACCAGGCTGCCCCCTCTCAAATTGTGGACCGGAGTCCGGACGCATCAGTGGTATTCAGCGCCCCAGCCGCCCCAAACATAGACCACGATGAACAGGAACAGCCACACCACGTCGACGAAGTGCCAGTACCACGCCGCCGCTTCGAAGCCGAAGTGCTGACGCGGAGTGAAGTGGCCGATATAGGCGCGATAGAGGCACACCGAGAGGAAGATCGTTCCGATCAGCACGTGGAAACCGTGGAAGCCGGTCGCCATGTAGAACGCCGAGCTGTAGGTGTTGCCGCCGAACCCGAACGGCGCGACGTAATATTCGTAGGCCTGGATCGAGGTGAACAGCACGCCGAGCGCGATCGTCGCCCACAGGCCCTGCTTCAAGCCGTCGCGATCTCCGTGGATCAGCGCGTGGTGCGCCCAGGTCACCGTGGTGCCCGAACACAGCAGGATGATGGTGTTGAGCAGCGGCAGGCTGAACGGATCGAGCACTTCCTCGATCGCCTGTGGCGGCCACACACCGCCGACAACTTCGGCAATCGACGAGGGAAACAGCGAGAAATCGAACCACGCCCAGAACCAGCCCACGAAGAACATCACTTCGGAAGCGATGAACAGGATCATGCCGTAGCGCATGTGCAGCTGCACCACCGGGGTGTGATCGCCGCGCTGCGCTTCGATCGTGACGTTGCGAAACCACATGAAGAAGGTCGCGATGAGCCCGGCGAGACCGGCCCAGATCACGATATTGCTCGCCGCCCCGAACTGCTCGGGATGCCAGCTGAGCACCATGCCCGAAGTGAACGTCAGCGCCGAGATCGATCCGACCAGCGGCCAGATATCCGGGTCGAGGATGTGGTAATCGTGGTTTACTTTGCCAGCCATGTGGTCGTTCCCGTCCCTGGGTTGCGTCTGATTCAGTTCGAGCGCTTGGGAGCCGACACTACGGGCTCCTTGGCGCGGTGGAAAGTGTAGCTCAGCGTGATCTGCTCGACATCCTTCATGAACTCGTCGTCGAGGATCGCCGGATCGACGTAATACAGCACCGGCATGTTGACCTCCTGCCCCGGCTGCAACGTCTGCTCGGTAAAGCAGAAACACTGGATCTTGTTGAAATACTTGCCCGCCTGCGAAGGCTCGACATTGAATGTCGCGGTGCCGGTGATCGGCTGGTCCGAATTGTTGCGCGCCACGTAGGTCGCGATGTCGCGCTGGCCGATCTGCACCGTGTCGGTCGATTGCGCCGGATGGAAGGTCCACGGCATGTCGTAGGCGGTCGACGCGTCGAAGCGGATCGACATCGTCTCGCCACTGGCTGCCATCGCTGCGCGCGCGGCGTCGGCTTCGCTGGCGACCTGCGTGGTGCCACCGAAGCCGGTGACGCGGCAGAACATCTCGTAAAGCGGCACCGCGGCATAGCCGAGACCCAGCATCGCGAGCGCGCCGATAAAGGCGAGGATGCCGACACGGACGTTCTTTTCGCTGAGTTCCTGCGCGGTGTAGGCTGCCATGGTCAGTCTCCCAACCGCACGATGGTGATCGCGTAGAACAGGACCACGAAGAACAGCAGCGTACCCCCGACCACGAGGTTGCGGCTCTTGCGGCGGCGCTTGAACTCGGTTTCTTCTTCGGGGGTCATGCGATCACCCCCTGCGCCGCCAGCACCCGGTCCGCCACCAGCGCGGCGAACAGCACGAACAGATAGGCGATGCTGTATTTGAACAGCGTCTTTTCCGGCTTGAGCGGGTCGCCGCCCGTCCGCCGCTCGCGCAGCACCGGGATCGCCAGCGCAACGAACAGCGCGGACAAGACCACCGCGACCGATCCGTAGACCCAGCTCGTCTCGCCGATCGCCCACGGCGCGATCGCGATCGGGGCGAGCAGCAGGGTGTAGACCATGATCTGGCGCCGCGTGACGCGCTCGCCCGCGACCACCGGCAGCATCGGGATGCCGACCTTGGCGTAATCGGACTTCACGAACAGCGCGAGCGCCCAGAAATGCGGCGGAGTCCAGAAGAAGATGATGGCGAACAGCAGCACCGGCATCATCGTGATCTCGCCGGTCACCGCGATCCAGCCGATGAAGGGCGGGAACGCGCCCGCGCCGCCACCGATCACGATGTTCTGCGGGGTGCGCGGCTTGAGCCACATGGTGTAGATCACCGCGTAATAGACGATCGCCGCCGCGAGGCTGATCGCCGCCAGCCAGCCGACCGCGACGCCCATCAGCCCGACCGACACCGCCGACAGGAAAATCCCGAAATCGCGCGCGTCCTCGCGCCGCATCCGCCCGGTCGGCAGCGGGCGATTGGCGGTGCGCTTCATGCCCGCGTCGAGATCGGCTTCCCACCAGTGGTTGAGCGCCGCCGATCCGCCCGCGCCCATCGCGATCGCGAGGATCGCGGTAAAGCCGATGACCGGATGGATCGAGCCCGGCGCGGCGAGCAGTCCGCAGATGCCGGTGAAGATCACCAGCGTCATCACGCGCGGCTTGGTCAGCGTGAAGAAGTCACGCCATTCGGTCGGGAGCGCGGTGCGGCGCTCCTGATCCGGTGCCTGTGTGTGTGCGGTTGCGTCCATTGGTTCGGTTCGTGTCGTTATTCCGAAAGAGAACGCACCCGGCGGCGCGCGCTCCCCCTTCTCGTGTCTGTACGGCACCGGAGCGAAGCCCCGGCCCGCCCTGCGTCAGGCGGTTGCCGGCTTGTCCGATGCCGGACGGTGATCGTGATAATCGTGATGATCCTCGATCACCGGCAGCGTTTCAAACTGGTGGTACGGCGGCGGGCTCGACAGCGTCCATTCGAGCGTCGTCGCGCCTTCGCCCCAGGGATTCTTGCCCGGGTTCTTGCCCGCGACGAGCGCGTAAATGACGTTGACGAAGAATACCACCATCGATGCCGCCATCACCATGTAGCCGATCGTGCTGATCTCGTTCCAGAAGGCAAAGGCGTCGGTATAGTCCGGATAGCGCCGAGGCATGCCCTGCAAGCCGAGGAAGTGCTGCGGGAAGAAGATGATGTTCACGCCGATAAAGAAGCCCCAGAAGTGGATATGGCTCAGCAGTTCGGAGTGCATCTTGCCGCTGATCTTCGGGAACCAGTAGTAGAAACCCGCGAACAGCGAGAACACCGCACCCATCGACAGCACGTAGTGGAAATGCGCCACCACATAGTAGGTGTCGTGCAGGTTGTCGTCGATGCCGCCATTGGCAAGCACCACGCCGGTCACGCCGCCGACGGTGAACAGGAAGATGAAGCCCAGCGCCCAGACCATCGGCGACTTGAACTCGAGGCTGCCGCCCCACATCGTCGCGATCCAGCTGAAGATCTTCACCCCGGTCGGGACGGCGATGACCATCGTCGCCGCGGTGAAATACATCTTCGTGTTCACGTCGAGGCCAACGGTGTACATGTGGTGGGCCCACACGATGAAGCCGACCACGCCGATCGCGACCATGGCGTAGGCCATGCCGAGATATCCGAACACCGGCTTGCGGCTGAAGGTCGCGACGATCTGCGAGATCATGCCGAAGCCCGGCAGGATCATAATGTAGACTTCGGGGTGGCCGAAGAACCAGAACAGGTGCTGGTAGAGCACCGGGTCGCCGCCACCGGCCGGATCGAAGAAGGTCGTGCCGAAATTGCGATCGGTCAGCAGCATGGTGATCGCAGCGGCGAGCACCGGCAGCGCCAGCAGCAGCAGGAATGCGGTGACCAGCACCGACCACACGAACAGCGGCATCTTGTGCAGGGTCATGCCCGGCGCGCGCATGTTGAAGATGGTGGTGATGAAATTGGTCGCGCCCAGGATCGAGCCAGCGCCCGCGAGGTGCAGCGAGAAGATCGCGAAGTCGACCGCCGGACCGGGAGAGCCGCTGGTCGAAAGCGGGGCATAGACCGTCCAGCCAACGCCCGCCCCGTTGCCCGCACCACCGGGCACGAACAGCGAAAACAGCAGGCTGAAGAAGCCCGCGACGGTCAGCCAGAATGAAATGTTGTTCATCCGCGGGAACGCCATGTCCGGCGCACCGATCATCAGCGGGACGAACCAGTTGCCGAACCCGCCGATCATCGCGGGCATGACCATGAAGAACACCATGATCAGGCCGTGCGCGGTGATGAACACGTTCCACATGTGCAGCGCGGTGTTGAGATCGTCGCCGCCGCCCATGAACGCGGCCCACCATTGCAGGTACTGGATGCCCGGCTCAGCCAGCTCCATCCGCATGATGCCCGAAATCGCACCGCCGACAATCCCCGCGCAGATCGCGAAGATCAGGTACAGCGTGCCGATATCCTTGTGGTTGGTCGACATGAACCAGCGGGTGAAAAAGCCCGGCTTGTGATCCGCATGATCGTGGGCGTGATCGCCTGCGGGGATGTCGAAGCCTTCTGCTGTGGTAGCCATCGTTCAGATACTCTCAGGTTCGTCGTGTGTTCTACGTTCGGTTGCGTCGCGCCGCGATCAGGCGGCGGGCTCCGCAGCGGCGTCGTCGGCGGGCGCTTCCTCGGCCGGAGCCGCAGCTTCTTCGCCCGGCATCGTGCCGCCCTGCGCGCGGACCCAGGCGGCGAATTCCTCGGGCGGAAGCGCTTCGACCGCGATCGGCATGTAGGCGTGGCGCGTACCGCACAGCTCGGAACACTGGCCGTAATACACGCCCGGCTCCTTGATCGTCAGCATCTTCTCGTTGAGCCGGCCCGGCACCGCGTCCATCTTGAACCACAACGAGGGTACCGCGAAGGCGTGGATCACGTCGGCACCGGTGGTCTGGATACGCAGCGGAACCCCCGCCGGCACGACCAGGCGATTGTCCACCGCCAACTTGGGCGGTTCGCCGTTGGCGATCGCATCGGCATCGGTCAGCATGTTCGAGATGATCTCGCCGACCCCGTGATCGGGATATTCGTAGCCCCAATACCACTGATACCCGGTGGCCTTGATGGTCACCGCATCCTCCGGCGGGGTTTCGTACTGGCGCGCCAGCAGCGTGATGGAGGGCACCGCGATGATCACCAGGATCAGGACCGGCACAACCGTCCAGATAACCTCGATTGCGGTGTTGTGGGTCGTCTTCGACGGCACCGGATTGGCACGGCGGTTATAGCGCACACCCGCGTACAGCAGCAGACCCAGCACGAACAGGCTGATCACCGTGATGATCGGCAGCAGCAGGTTATCGTGCATCCACAGCGCATAGGCGCCGTTTTCGGTATACTGATCCTGGAAGTTCATCGACTTGATCGGATCGTCCTCGAACGAGGTGGGCATGCCCTTGCCCTCGGTCGGAGCCATCGGGGTATAGGCCCCGGTCGCTTCGGGAGCTTCGGTTTCGCCCGCGACCACTTCGTCCGGCGCGGCACCCGGAGGCACCTCGCCGAGAACCTCGGCCCCGGTCGCATCCTGCGCGACAACGGCCTGCGGCGCAGCGATGGCGGTCAGCGCCATCATCAGCGCCAGTGCCAGCGCGATCGTTCCATTCTTCACACGGGTGAGTGCGTGACCCATAATTATGTGCCCAGACATGCTATCGATTTTCATCCCATGCCGCCCTGCCCAAGGGTCCTTGCGACCTCTTGGGCAAACGGCGTTGCAGCCGACATTTCCGCCAGCTTCCGGGTCCCCTTAGCCGCGCTTGCCGAGTGCCTCAAGCGCTTCTAGGGAGAAAAATATGCAAGCCGCCATGAAGCGCACGCAAGTTTACGCAACCCTACGGATTTTGCCGGGAATTCACGTGCAATGAGCGCAACAATGACCACCGATCAGGTACTCGAGGAATTCCGCCAGTGCGGCGCGCTGCTCGAAGGCCATTTCAAGCTGTCGTCCGGGCGGCACAGCGGGCACTACCTGCAATGCGCGCGGGTGCTGATGAACCCGGCCCGCGCCGCGCGCCTGGCCGAAGCGACCTGTGCACAGATTCCCGCCGCCATCCTCGATCGGATCGACACCGTGGTTTCCCCGGCGATGGGCGGCATCATCATGGGCCACGAAGTCGGCCGCGCGCTGGGCAAGGACGCGCTGTTTCTCGAACGGCCCGACGGCACGTTCCACCTGCGCAGGGGATTCGCGCTGGAGCCGGGCGCAAAAGTGCTCATGGTGGAAGATGTCGTCACCACCGGCCTTTCCAGCCGCGAAGCCATCGCCGCTGTGGCGCGCGAAGGCGGCGAAGTGATCGCCGAATGCGCGCTGGTCGATCGCTCGGCGGGCTCGGTCGATCTCGGCGTGCCGTTCTATCCCCTGGTCGCGATCGATTTCCCGACCTACGACGAGGACAGCATCCCCGAAGAACTGGCACGCGTAGCTGTGACCAAACCGGGAAGCCGCAAAGAATAGCAGGACAATGACCAGCCCCCTTCGTCTTGGCGTAAACATTGATCACGTTGCCACTATCCGCAATGCCCGCGGTGGCGACCATCCCGATCCCGTGCGTGCGGCCGAGATCGTCGCAGCTGTGGGCGGGGACGGCATCACCGCACACCTGCGCGAGGATCGCCGCCATATCCGCGACGAGGACCTTGCCCGCATCCAGGCGGCGACCGACCTCCCCCTCAACCTCGAAATGGCGGCGACCGAGGAGATGCTGGCGATTGCGCTGCGACACAAACCGCACGCCGCCTGCATCGTCCCCGAAAAGCGCGAGGAGCGCACCACCGAAGGCGGGCTCGACGCGGCGGGGCTGCACAACACGCTGGTACCGATCGTCGACCGCCTGCACGAGGCGGGCATCCGCGTGTCGCTGTTCATCGAGGCCGACGAGCGCCAGCTCGACGCCGCGCTGCGGCTCGGCGCGCCGGTGGTCGAATTCCACACCGGGGAATACGCCCACGCGATCCTCGACGGCGATGCCGAGCGCACCGCGAAGGAACTGCGCCGGATCGGCGACATGGCCGCGCTCGCCGCCAAGAACGGAATCGAGCCGCATGCCGGGCACGGCCTGACCTACGAAAACGTCCAGCCGATCGCCGCCATCCCGCAAGTCGCCGAACTCAATATCGGGCACTACCTGATCGGCGAGGCGGTGTTCACCGGGCTGGAAACGGCGGTGCGGCGGATGCGCGAATTGATGGACGAGGCGCGCTGAACCGATGGCCGAAGACCTGCCCGAGCTGACCGGAGAGCAGAAGCGCTGGGCATTCGGCGCGGTGGCGCTGTTCCTGCTCGCGGTCTGCTTTCTGGGCTTCGCGCTCAATGCGCAGGTGCTGGTTCCCTTCGCGATCGGCTGGGTCGCGCTGCAGATCTTCGGCTATGTCGGCTCGCTCAAATTCGCCAATGGCGACTTTGCCAGCCCGTTGTTCAAGAGCCAGGTGATGCTGCATGTGGTGGCGCTCACGCTGCTGGTCACGCTCATCCTGAAAGGCGCGGGATGACCGACAGCAAGCCGTCGAACTGGCCGATCGTGGTGATGATTGCCTGGTACGTGGTGCTGCTGGCAGGCTCCGCGGGCATTTTCCTGATTGGCCTCATGTTCGGATCGGAGGCCTATCGCGGTCGGCCCATGCCGATCATCGAATGGCTGTTGATCGGCGGCCCGCTGGTGCTGAACGCGGCGCTGCTGGCGACGACCATCTGGCTGTGGAACACCGGCAGACGGACCGCTTCCATCGCGCTTACAGGTGCCAGCCTGATCGTGGTTGTCGGTCTTGTGGCGCTGGGAGGATTGCTCGTACTATGATTATCGGCCTCGGCTCCGACCTGTGCAATATCGAGCGAATCCAGAACTCTCTCGACCGTTTCGGCGAACGGTTCGAGAACCGCGTCTTCACCGATATCGAGCGCGCCAAGGCTCGCCGCCGCCCTTCACGATCGCCGGCACCTATGCCAAGCGCTTCGCCGCCAAGGAAGCGTTCAGCAAGGCGGTCGGCACCGGTTTCCGGCGCGGCGTGTTCATGAAGGACATCGGCGTGGTCAACGCCCCGTCGGGCGCGCCGACGCTGGCATTGACCGGGGGCGCCGCAATCCGGCTTGAAGAAATGGTCCCGTCAGGCCATGAGGCGCTCATTCATCTGACCCTAACCGATGATCACCCATGGGCGCAGGCATTCGTGATGATCGAAGCGCGTGCGCTCTGAACCCTGTATATTGACGCCGGAACCGAACCCGAACCGTGACCCAGACCGATTCCCCGCAGGCCGACGCCCCCAAGGCGACCGAGGCTGTCGAACCCGTCGCCGCACCGGCGCAGGGCACCCATGCTGACGGCGGGGAGGAAAGCGACAAGAAGGTCGACTGGTTCGCGGAACTGCGCGGGCTCGCCCTGATGCTGCTCGCGGTGCTGGCGTTCCACAGCCTGGTCGCCAAGCCGTTCTACATCCCTTCGACCTCGATGATGCCGACCCTGTGGGTGGGCGACCGGCTGGTGGTGAGCAAGTATCCCTACGGCTGGTCGTGGGCGTCGGCGAGCTTCCACATGCTGCCGCGCGGCGACTGGCGGGTCTGGCCGGCCACCCCGGAATACGGCGATATCGTTATCCCGGTCCACCCGCAGCGCGACGAGGATTACATCAAGCGCGTGGTCGCCCTGCCCGGCGACACGATCGAAGTACGGGACGGACGGATCATCCTCAACGGCGAGCTGGTGACACGCGAAATCGTGCCGCCGGTGCGCATCCCGTTCGAACCCGAGCTCCTGTGCGACAACGGCCCCTGCCTGTCGGCGTTCGAGCCCTACAAGGTCCGCGAAGCCAATGGCGCGCAATTCTACGAACCGCCGACCTATCGCGAGACCCTGCCCAATGGCGCGACCTATCTGGTCATCGACCATGAAGATCAGCCGCTCGACAATTTCGGCCCGCTGACCATCCCCGAGGGCCACGTGTTCGCGATGGGCGACAACCGCGACGAGAGCGCCGACAGCCGCGCGCCCGCGGAAGCGCGCGGACTGGGCGGCGCCATCCCGCTGGAAAACATCGGCGGGCGGGCGGAATTCATCACCTTCTCGCTCGACGGATCGACCACCTGGAACCCGGTGAGCTGGTTCTCCAGCATGCGCGGCGCGCGGGCATGGAGCACGCTGCGCCCGCCGATCGCCGAACGAACCGCACCCTCCCAATAGTTTGCAAGACCCACGACAATGGCCCGAAAATTCCTCTATCTCGTCGCATTCTGCATCGTCGTCTTCATCGTCGGCCGGATCGCCTACGAGATGTTCCAGGAAGAGCTCGCCGCCGTCGCGCTCGTCCCCTCGACCGAGTTCACGCCCACCGAACCGCTGGAGGTCAACGCCTATCAGGACCCGGCGCTGTGGTATTCGCGCCCCGGCATCGGCGTAAACGATCCGGCGCGCTGGCAGCCGGCGCTGGCCGAACGCGCGCCCGATCCGACCGCGCGGCAGCCCTCGCCCGACAATCCCGCCGCCGAACGCACGCTCGGTCGCCCGGCGCAGTTTGAAACGCGCGGCTCGCGCGCGGTCGATCCGCGGGGGAATGGCGAGGTGTCCGATTTCGCCGTCTTCTTCGTCCACCCGACCAGCTATCTCAGCCGCGACAACTGGAATGCGCCGATCGGCGAGGATGCCGACGAAGAAGCCGAACGCATCGCCCGCGTGTACATTCGCGGCATGGCCAGCCCGTTCAACGCCGCGAGCGAGATCTGGGCACCGCGCTATCGCCAGGCGACGATGGGCGCCTTCCTGACCGACGAACCTGAAGGCCAGCAGGCGATCGACGCCGCCTATTCCGATGTGCGCGAAGCCTTTCGCTACTTCCTCAGTTCGGTCGACGAGGACACGCCGATCGTGCTCGCCGGACACAGCCAGGGCGCGCTGCACCTGATCCGGCTGCTGCGCGAGGAGGTGCAGGGCTCGCCAGTCGCCGATCGGCTGGTGGCCGCCTATGCGATCGGCTGGCCGATTTCGGTCGCGCACGATCTGCCCGCGATGGGAATCGTCGCCTGCGCCACCCCGGCGCAGACCGGCTGCGTGCTGTCGTGGTCGAGTTTTGCCGAACCCGCCGATCCTTCGTCGGTGATCAGGACCTATGCAAAGTCGACCGGCTTCGACGGGACCGAACGGGGCGACAGCCAGATCCTGTGCACCAATCCGCTGACCGGCATGTTCCGCGGGTCGGCTCCGGCCAGCGCCAACCTCGGCACGCTGGTGCCCGACGACAGCATCTCGACCGGCGAGCTGGTTCCCGGTGCCGTCCCGGCGCGTTGCGACGAGCGGGGATTGCTGCTGATCGGCGATCCGCCCGAGCTCGGCTCTTACGTGCTGCCGGGGAACAACTACCACGTTTACGACATCCCGCTGTTCTGGGCGAACACCAAGGCGGACGTGGCGCGGCGGGTGAACGCCTTTGCCGCAGCGGCGAACGGCTCCTGATCACCGAATCCGCCCACGATTTCTCCGAGGCGCTGCCCGATGGCGGCGTACTGCTCGGGCTCGATCTCGGCACAAGGACGATCGGCATCGCGACCTGCGATGCGGGCTGGCGCTTCGCCACCGCAGGCAAGACGCTGGGCCGGGGCAAGTGGAGCCGCGACCGCGCCGTGCTCGGAGAACTGGTCAAGGCGCGCGCGATCACGGGCGTGGTGCTTGGCCTGCCGCGCAACATGGATGGCAGCGAAGGTCCGCGCGCGCAGGCCAGCCGCGCCTTCGCCCGCAATCTCGCCGAAGCCTTCGCCCTGCCGGTGCTGCTGTGGGATGAGCGCTGGTCGACCAAGTCGGCCGAGGATGCGCTGATCGGGCAGGACATCAGCCGCAAGAAGCGCGCCGGAGCGATCGACAGCCACGCGGCGGCGGTGATCCTGCAAGGCGCGATCGATCGGCTTGCCGGCGGGGTGATCTAGGCGAGCGCGGCGCGGCGCTCCCGTGCGACAGCTTCCACCATCCGGCTTCCGCTCGCCTCGGCGGTCCGCCACAGCGCGTCCTCTCCGTCTGCATCGGGGCACCTCGCCGCCCGCGCCTCGAAACTCGCCAGCCGCAGCCGGTCGCTCGGATGCGACTTGCCGATCTGCTCGGCGAGGTCGAGCGCCTCCCCGGCCCCGGTTGCCACCGCTACGCGCAGGAAAGTCTCGGTCGAGTTGGGGCTGAGCACTGCGTTCACGCATTGCTCCTCAAGGTCGAACCCGTACTGGTCGAACCAGCACTGCACCGGATCGACATGCATGACGTTGAGCGAAACCGACAGGCTTTCGGGCGGCAACTGGCTGTGGATGTCGAGATGACGCCGGTACAGCATCAGCTTGCCCGGGTGCAGCGCGCTCCGCTCGATGAACTTCAGGTCGACCTTCTCGCCCGCAAATCCCGCCACGCTTTCGTAATCGTATTCGAAATAGTCGCTGCGATAGCCGGGGCCGAAATAGCCGCTGGTGAGAAACGAGAAATCGTGATCGTGCGGGACGCCATAGACGAAGCTGCGCGCGCCGCTGTTGCGGAAGCACAGGTCCTGCTCGGCCGGCCAGATGTTGGCGCGCAGGAACATGCCGCCGCTGGCACCCGTGCGATGCGGGCTCAGCACGATCGCCTGCGGACCATAGCCGCTGTCGATCGCCGTGCCACCGCCCGACCGCCGGGTCACCAAATCGACCAGCAGATCGCCGAGGAAGCTGCGGTTGTTGGTCAGCCGCCTAAGCCAGCGCGCTGCCTGCGCCGTGCGCTGTTCGCAATCGGGATCGAAATCGAGCGCGGCCAGCGCCTCGATCGCTTCGGGCAATGAACAGGCGCGCGCATCGTCCACGGGGATGATTTGTGGCATCAGGCGGCCTCTGCGAGGTGCGGATGAGCCTCGGCGAGCTGCGCTCTGAGGCGAAGTGCCGGGTTGAACAGCGGATCGGTCGGGCATCCCGCAAGGCCGCTCAACAGCGCGAAACCCCCCGCCGGATCGAGCGCCAGCGCCTGGCGAACCGCTTCCCAGCGCACATCGGGGTCGCGCGCGCCGTCCGCGCATACCTGCTGCATCGCCGCCAACCCGGCCGGGTGTTCCATCGCGCCGATCACGGCGAGCGCCATCAGGTCGCGGCTTGCCTGCCGATCCCCGCTGGCGACCTTGAGCAGGCAGCTGTCGGCAAGTCGGTATTGGCGCGTCGGGCGCGGGGTCCGGGGCGTTCGGGAAAGCTGCAGCACCAGCAGCGCCCCTTCGACCGCGACAATCTGCCGGGCACGCCGGTAGTGCATCGCGATCCGGTCGCCGGAGCGCCAGGTCTCGGTCGATGTCTCCACCGTCCCGTCGTCAACGAGCCGGTGCGACGCGCCGCGCGCGGTCCCCGCCAGAACCAGCTCGCTGCTTTCGCGATCCACGAACAGTGCGGTCCGCGGCTCGGCGCCACCCGGCTGGCGCTCATAGGCCGAAACGCCCAGCGTCGCGCCGCCTGCCGACAGCAGCTGGACCGTGGAATATCCCTTCGTATGGCGGTAGCCGAAAGGCACCTCTGCCAGCGGATAGCGGTTCAGGGCCTCGATCAGCGGCGCGCTCCAGCCGGCGACGAATGCGCACGCCGCGCCCCTGTCGCCAAGCAGCGCCGAAACCGCCGCGCAGTCCGTCAGCACCGCACCGGCAGCGTAGCGGGCAAGATCGGCTGCGATCTCGCGTTGCCAGGACGCCTCCCGCCATGTGCGAAGCGTATCGGCCATCGCCGCTTGCGTGCGGCGTTGCGAAGCGGGATCGCTCCGCAACGCCGCGATGGCAGGATGCACGTGCATCGTCGCGCCACCTCGCTCAGAAAAACATTTCCGGCGGAGGCGGGGGAGCGCTTTCGTACAGAAAGATCATGATTTCGACGACCGTGTCGTCGAAAGTCGCGGCCTGCTGGCTGAGCGATCCGAACAGCCCCTGGGCGGTTTCCAGCCCGGGCAGCGCGTTGAGGTCGATCTTCGGCATGGTTGGTTTCCTCTCATTCGACGTCCGGCGGAATGCCGAACGCAGACGCAAGGTGACGCAGGTGACGCGATTGAAAAAATTAAATGATTGTAATGATTCGCTACTCGAAGCACAGAAAACGCAATGACCAGAAACATGGCCCGGTTCGATCCGCGCGAAGCGGCAAAATTCTTTTTCCGGCACGGCCATTCCGGCTGGCTCGGGCTGACCTATCGCGACCACGGCGATGACTGGGTCGAGCTCGAATTGCCGTGGCGCGAAGATTTGCTGGGTGAGCCGGACCGACCGGTGCTCGCCTCCGGTCCGATCGTCAGCCTGATGGACATGGCGAGCGGGATGTCGATCTGGCAGAAATCGGGCACCTTCACGCCGATTGCGACGCTCGACCTGCGGGTCGATTACCAGCGTCCGGCACGCGAACGCTCGGCGGTGTTCGGACGGGTCGAATGCTATCGCATGACCCGATCGGCCGCGTTTGTGCGCGGTATCGCGCATGATGGCGATCCGGATGATCCGGTGGCGCACGTAGCGGGGGTGTTCATGACGATCGCGTCCGACCCGCGTCAGAAAGACAGGACTGCTACGGAAAGCGCGAAGTCCGAGGGCGACACCGATGACTGAACCGACGCGCCGCCTCGTCCTTCCCGCCTATGCCCGCTCGCTCGGGATCGAGATCCATGGTGAGGAGCACGGCCTGCCGGTGCTGACGGTGGCATTCGGACCGAATATCGAAGGGCGGCCCGGCCATTTCCACGGCGGGGCGACCGCAGGATTGCTTGAAAACGCCGGCTACGCGGCGCTGCGCGCGGTATTGCTGCGCGAGGGCCGTGATCACCGGCTCAAGCCGATCAACATCACGGTGCAGTATCTGTCGGCCGGCAAGCAGAAGCAGACCTATGCCCTTGCCCGCATTGCCCGGCTGGGACGGCGCAATGCCAACCTTTCGGTCGAAGCCTGGCAGGACGATCGCGACCGCCCGATTGCGAGCGCGGTCATGAACATCCTGATGGCCTGAGCATGATGTCCCGGGCGCGGGGCGGTGCGGGGCGGGGTCGCTAGCGTTCGGGTTCGGCAGGTTCGACCGCGAGCCCGCCATCGTCGATCCGAAATTCGACCGGAACCCCTTCCACCCGCGTGGTGACACTCACTTCGCCATCCTCGATCCGCAGCATCGATCCCCGGTCGTCGAGCGGGATTTCCGCACCATCCTCGATATCGAAGGGCTGGATCGGGCCTGCGGGATCGGGCGAGGCGCTCGGGCTCGGGCTTGGCTTGAGCGACAAGGCACCTCGCATGAAATCCTTCCAGATGCGCGCCGGCAGCCCGCCGCCCGTGACCTTGTCGAGCGGCGTGTTGTCGTCGTTGCCGACCCACACGCCGACCACCAGATCCCCGGCATAGCCGACGAACAGCGCGTCGCGGTAATTCTGGGTCGTGCCGGTCTTGCCGAAATTGGCGATCGGCAGCGTCGCGGCGCGCCCGGTGCCACGGTTGATCGCCGCGCGCAGCATCTGCTCGATATCGTCATGCGTCCCGCTCGAAAGACTGTCGCTCGGCGTCGTGAACCATTCCCACCAGCCCTTTTCCTCCTGCACAAAGGCATGCGGTCGCACCGGGAATTCGTTCGCCGCGATCCCGGCATAAGCTGCGGTGAGCTCGATCAGCGTCATGGTGGACGTTCCGAGCGCCAGGCTGGGATCGCCTTCGGTCATCGGCGAGGTGATGCCGAGCGCGCGCGCGGTGCGGATCACCCGTTCGCTGCCGATCTCGTTGAACAGCCGCACCGCCGCGACGTTGCTCGACGAAGCGAGCGCATCTTCGAGGGTGATTTCGTCGGAATAGCGCTCGCGGGCGTTCTTCGGTCGATAGCTGCCGCTTTCGATCGGGGTGTTGGTGATGGTGTCGTCGGGTTCCCACCCGGCTTCGAGGGCGGCGAGATAGACGAACAGCTTGAAAGTCGAGCCCGGTTGTCGCCGCGCCTGCGTCGCGCGGTTGAACGGCGAACCGGAATAGTCCTTGCCCCCGACCATCGCCACGACCTCGCCGTTGGGCCGCATCGCCACCAGCGCAACCTGCGCCGTACCCAGAGCCGCGCGGCCGGTCACGCGGCTGGCGAGTGCCTGCAACCGCGAATCGAGCGTGGTGGTGAGCACCTGCCGTTCGTAGCCCGGCTTGAATCCCTCGCGCGCGATCGGCAGTGCCCAGTCGGCGAAATAGGTCCCGGTCGGCAGGTCCTCGCGGGTGCGCACGTCCAGCCGGGGATCGGGCAGCGCGGTGGCCTCGGCCTCGCTCAGGTAACCTTCTTCGACCATCGCGCCGATTACCAGGTCCATGCGTGCCTTTGCCCGTCCGTAATGCTTGGTCGGGTTGTAGCGCGATGGCGCCTGCAACAGGCCCGCGAGCATAGCCGCCTGTTGCGGGAGCAGCTTTTCGGGCTGGCGGTAGAAATAGTGCATCGAGGCCGCGCGCAGCCCGTACTGGTTGTCCCCGAAATAGGCGTTCGACAAATAGCGTTCGAGGATGTCGTCCTTGGTCAGCCAGGCTTCCAGCCAGAACGCGATCAGCGCCTCGCGCGCTTTGCGGGTGAGGCTCTGTTCGGGCGTGAGGAAGGTAAACTTGGCGAGCTGCTGCGTGATCGTGCTGCCGCCGCCAACGCCGGTCCATGCCGCGCGCGCGATCCCGCGCGGATCGACGCCCCAGTGCGAATAGAATCGCCGGTCCTCGATCGCGAGAAACGCCTCGACCACGTGCGGGGGCAAATCCTCGATCTCGACCGGTTCATCGACCATCGCGCCGCTGCGGGCGATCGGCGTCCCGTCGCTGGCCAGCAGCGTGACCTGCGGTGCGGCGATCGGTTCGAGCGACTTCGACAGCGGGGCGGTGATCGCCAGCCAGGCGACCAGCACGAAGAACGTCATGATGAAGCCGGCGACGATGCGCACCGCCCACCAGCGCTTGCGCCGCCCGCGCCAGTGTGCCGGACGCCACCACGGCAGGCGGCGGCGCTCTTCGCGCGCGACATAGCCATCGAGCCGCGACAGACGATCGTCCCACGCACGGAAATCGGGTCTGCCATGCGTCCGCCGATCGCCGAAATCGTCATCGGGTTCGTAGGCCCGCTGCGATTCGTAGAGCGGAAAAAACCCCGCTCCCTCGCGATCGAGATCGTCGGCCGAGCGTTTGCGGAAGCGTGCGAACAGACCCATAGCGCTACTGTATTATCAGACTAATACGGCCCGCCGCAAGGCTGTGGGGACACATTCCCGTCAGGGTGCAGTCTTCGCCGCGCTTTCCGGCAGGTCCTCGCCGAAAACCCGCTGGTAGTATTCGCTCACCAGCGTGCGCTCGGCCTCGTCGCACTTGTTGAGGAACGACAGGCGGAAAGCGAAGCCGACCGAATTGAAGATTTCCGCGTTCTGCGCCCAGGTGATCACGGTGCGCGGGCTCATCACGGTCGAGATGTCGCCGTTGATGAACCCGTGCCGGGTCAGCTCGGCGACCTTGACCATGTCGGCGATCAGCTTGTCGTCGGTATCCGGGGTCTTGGACTTGACGATCTGCTGTTCGGTTTCCGCCGCCAGGTAATTGAGCGCGACGACGATATTCCAGCGGTCCATCTGCGCCTGGTTGATCGCCTGCGTGCCGTGATACAGCCCGCTCGTGTCGCCAAGGCCGACGGTGTTGGTGGTCGCGAACAGCCGAAAGAACGGGTTGGGCGTGATCACGCGGTTCTGGTCGAGCAGCGTCAGGCGACCATCGAATTCGAGCACGCGCTGGATCACGAACATCACGTCGGGGCGACCGGCATCGTATTCGTCGAAGGTCAGCGCGACCGGGTGCTGCAGCGCCCACGGCAGGATGCCTTCCTTGAATTCGGTGACCTGCAGCCCGTCCTTGAGCACGATCGCATCGCGTCCGACCAGATCGATCCGGCTGATATGCGCATCGAGGTTGACCCGGATGCTGGGCCATTTCAGCCGCGCGGCGACCTGTTCGATATGCGTCGATTTGCCGGTGCCGTGATAGCCCTGGATCATCACCCGCCGGTTGTGCGCGAATCCCGCCAGGATCGCGAGCGTCGTATCGGGATCGAACACGTAATCCTTGTCGAGCTCGGGTACGTGCTCGTCGGTCACGCTGAAGGCGGGAACCTGCCAGTCCACATCGATGCCGAAGGCGTCGCGCACGTCCACGACGGTGTCGGGCGCTTCGAGGGTCGTTTCTGCGGAGGCATCGAAGGATTTGTCGGTCATGTGATTCATCACGCCCCGGTTAGAACGCGATGCCTCATGCCGCAAGGCGGCAACACCTGCTAATTTTGCAAGTCGCGGTAAATCTGCGGCGGCTCGCTGTGTCCTGTGCGAAGGCGGAGAACCGCGGTTTTCGCCGTCAGGAATCGTGCCGCTCGAAATATGCGATTGTCGTGACTACATTTCCAGCGATGCCCGATCCGATCGAATCCCTGCGCCTGAGACTTGTCGAGCAGGTGCGCGGCGTGTTCAACGATACGGCAAGCGGGCAGAAGCCGGTTCCGCCGTCCGACGACGCGCTGTTTGCCAAGGACACTCCGATCCGCAAGGTGCATGCCGATCTGGTCGGGATGATGACCGGGGGATCCGGGGCTGCTGCTGCAGATGCTCCACCCGCACGCGCTGCAGGGGGTGCTCGACCATTCCAATTTTCGCGAGGACATGCACGGGCGGCTGCGGCGCACGGCGCGGTTCATCGCGGTCACCACCTTCGGCCACCGCGACGAGGCGATGCAGGCGATCGAACGGGTCAATCGCATCCATGCCAGGATCGGCGGGACGCTGCCCGACGGCACCCCCTACAACGCGACCAATCCGCGCACGCTGGCGTGGGTTCACGTGGTCGAAGCGCAGAGTTTCCTTGCCGGCTATCTGCGCCACGTGCGCCCCGACATGCCGTCGAGCGAGCAGGACGAATACTATCGCCAGTTCGCGGTGATCGCCCGCGCGCTCGGGGCCGATCCTGTGCCGGAAAGCCGCACCGAGGCCGAGGCGATCTTCCGCGGATTGCGCACCGATCTGCGCACATCGCCAGCGGCGCGCGAAGTAGCACAGCTGGTGCTGAGCCAGCGACCCAAGGGCACGCCGCCCGCGCTGCAGACGGTGATCGGCGCCGATGCGGTCGCCATGCTGCCCGATTGGGCGCGTTCGATGCTGCGGCTGCAGAAACCGCTCTTGACCGCGCTACCCGCGCGGGCCGCGACATGGGGCGTGGGCCGGACGCTGCGCTGGGCGTTCAGACAGAACTGACGCGATTGGACTGCAATCCTGCTATACCGTGCCGCTGGGAGTCTTGCAGGGAGATCGACGATGTACGTGATGGGAGCGGTGCTCGGCGTGAAGGCCGACCGCGAAGAGGACTACCTCGAGATGGCGCGCTGGATGAACGAAATGTTCCTCGAATATGGCGCATTGGAGGTCGCGGAAAACTGGGAAGTCGACGTCGCCGATGGCGTGCACACCGATTTCCGCCGCGCTGTCGCGGCGGAAGGGGACGAGAAGATCGTCTTTTCGTGGATCACCTGGCCCGACAAGGAAACGCATGACGCAGCGCACGAAAAGATGATGCAGGACGAGCGCATGCAGAAGATGCCGGAGGATATGCCGTTCGACGGCAAGCGCATGATCTTCGGCGGATTTCGCACCATCTATCACGGCAAGCAGAAGGGCTGATCCAATGGCCGAATTCACCTTCTACACCGTCGCCATGAGCCGCGGGCAGATTTCGCGCTGGGCGCTGCACGAAGCGGGCGCGGATTACGAGCATGTGATGATGAACTGGGAGACCCGCCCGGAGACGTTCAGGGAGATCAATCCCATGAACAAGGTGCCCGCGCTGGTGCACCATCACGGCGGTCACGACCACGTCGTCACCGAAGCCGCGGCGATCAATCACTACCTCGCGGAAACGCATCCCGACAAAGGTCTGCTGCCCGATGCGCACGAAAAGGCGGCGTACTTCCGCTGGCTGTTCTTCGGGGCCGGTCCGCTCGAACAGGCGGTGGTAGCCCAGGCGATGGGCTGGAAGGTGCCCGAGGACAAGGTCGGCATGGCGGGCTTCGGCTCGCTCGAACTGACACTCGACGCGCTCGATAGCTGGCTCAGCGCGAATGACTGGGTCGCTGGCCAGCGCTTCACCATGGCGGATACCTATGTCGGCAGCCAGTTCATCTGGGGCCTGCGCTTCGGCTCGATCCCCGAGCGCCCTTCGTTCAAGGCCTATGTCGAGCGGCTTACCAATCGGCCGTGCTATCTCGAGGCGATCGTGATCGACCAGAAGATAATCGATGCAGCGGCGGCGCAGTCTGCCTAGGCGATCGCAGCGCTCTTTCGCAGCAGCTGATACGCCTCGACAACCTTGCCCAGCCTCGCCTCATACTTGCGGTCGCCGCCGTTGCGATCGGGGTGGTAGCGGCGGACCAGTTCCGAATAGCGCCGCCGCAATCGCCGCCGGTCGGTATCGAGACCGAGACCCATCGTTTCCAGCGCCTGCGCCTCGTCCTTGGAAAAGCGCCCGTCCATCGCCATTCTCGCTTCGCGTTCGGCGCGGCTGCGGATACCGCCCGCGCGCGCGGCGATGGCATCCAGCGGGTCGGTGAAATCCGCCCAGCGCGGCATCCCGTCGACATGCACACGCTGCGAAAAGCCGGGACTTTCGGTGCGCCAGCCGTTGACCGGCGATTGCGCATTCAGGATTTCGTCGGCCGACATTCCTTCGAACCAGTCGTAGCCGGAATTGAACTCGCGCACGTGATCGAGGCAGAACCAGCGCCATTCGCCCGGACCGTCGAACCCGCTGGCGCGGTATCCAGGTGCTCGAAATTCGCCAGCCTCGCGGCACCCGGGGGCCTCGCAGTGCCGATTTGCGCTTTCGTGGCGACCATGGAACTTGGCGGAAGACATAAAGGTTGGAGAATGGGGATTGGGAACCCAGATGCCAAGAATGCAAAAGGACAAATCACCATGAGCGGAGCGATCGCCGATGAAATCACTGCCCGGCTGACCGACGCGTTTTCGCCGACCCGGCTCGACGTGATCAACGACAGCGCGCATCACGCCGGGCATTCGGGCGATGACGGATCGGGCGAATCGCACTTCACGGTGGTGATCGAAGCCGCTGCCTTTGCCGGCATGAGCCGCCTCGCCCGCCAGCGCGCGGTGATCGCGGCGCTGGGCGACATCGTCGGCGAACGGGTGCACGCGGTGGCGATCAGAGCAGGCGCGCCGCAATAGTGGATGCACCGGCCCAAAAGCGCCTGCGCCGCGCTGCCCGGATCATCGTGCTCGATCCGGACGATCGCGCGCTGATGTTCCGGTTCGACGTGCCGAACCGCCCGCCCTTCTGGGTTACCGCCGGGGGCGAATGCGAGCCGGACGAAAGCTTCGACGAGGCGGCGCGGCGCGAACTGTTCGAGGAGACCGGGATTACCGCCGATCCGGGTTCGCAGATCGCGCGGACCACGCCCGAATTCGTCACCGTCGAGGGCGAACCGGTGCGCGCAGACGAGCGCTACTACCTCGTACGGGTCGCCGAAGCTCGGATCGACACGGCCAACCACACCGAGCTCGAACAATGCCTGATGACCGAGCACCGCTGGTTTACGGTAGCCGAGCTGCGCGACTGGCCCGAGGCGGTCTTTCCGGTCAACATCGCCGACATGATCGAACAGGAGTTGAACCCATGATCACCCAGACGATCACCCCCGTCACCCACGATCTCGGCCAGTTCGAGGTGCGCCGCGTGCTGCCTTCGCGCGAGCGGACGATGGTCGGCCCCTTCATCTTCGTCGACGAGTTCGGCCCCGCGCAGCTCGATCAGGGCGCGGCAATGGACGTCCGCCCGCATCCGCACATCAATCTCGCGACAGTCACCTGGCTGTTCGCCGGAGAGTTTGGGGGCGCGATCGATCATCGCGACAGCATCGGCAGTTTTTCGACGATCCGCCCCGGCACCGTGAACCTGATGACCGCCGGACGCGGGATCGTGCATTCCGAACGCAGCCCGCAAGCAGAGCGCGATGCAGGACCCAAGCTGTTCGGGATGCAGACCTGGCTTGCGCTGCCCGACGGGCGCGAGGAGATCGACCCGGCGTTCGAGGCGGTGAGCGAATTGCCGCTTATCGAAGACCAGTGCGCCAAGGCGTGGGTGATCATGGGCGAACTGTGGGGCAAGCGCGCGCCGACCACGACCTATGCCGACACGATCTATGCCGAGATCGTGCTCGGTGCGACCGGTTCGCTGCCGATCGAATCCGAGGCCGACGAGCGCGCCGTCATGCTGGTCAGCGGCCAAGCGAGCGTCGATGGCGTGCCGCTCGAAATCTACCGGCTCGCGGTGCTGGCACCGGGCAAGGTGATGACGCTTGCGAGCGAAACCGGCGGCCGCGTGATGCTGCTCGGTGGCGAGGCCTTCTCAACCAGGCGCCACGTGTTCTGGAATTTTGTCAGCTCGGATCGCGAACGGATTAACCAGGCGAAAGAAGACTGGCGCGAAGGTCGGTTCCCCAAGGTTCCGGGCGACGACGAGGAATTTATCCCCTTGCCCGAAGTGCCCAAGACCGTCAGCTATCCCTGAGACACGGGAGAACGAAATGGATTATCAGGGCAAGGTGGCGTGGATTACCGGGGCCTCGTCGGGGATCGGCGCGGCGCTGGCGCGCGATCTCGCTTCGCGCGGCGCGCATGTGGTCCTGTCGGGGCGGGATGAAGGCAGGCTGGCCGAGGTCGCGGCGGACTGCGGCGAAACGCTGATCCTGCCCTTCGACGTCCGCGACAATGCTGCGCTCGCCGACGCTACGGCGAAGGCGATTGCATGGAAAGGCGGGGTCGATCTCGCTGTCGCCAATGCCGGGGTATCGCAGCGCAGCCGCGCGCTCAACACCGACATGCAGGTCTATCGCGACATCATCGATATCGACCTCACCGCGCAGATTGCGTTCGCACAGGGCCTGATCGGACACATGGCCGAGCGCGGATCCGGCGCTCTCGCGTTCATCTCCTCAATCGCGGGCAAGGTCGGAGTGCCGATGCGCACCGCCTACAGCGCGGTGAAGTTCGGCCTTGCCGGATACGGCGACGCACTGCGTGCCGAGCTGTCGCAAACCGGCGTCAGTGTGCATGTCATCTATCCCGGCTCGGTCGCCACCGATGTCGCCCGCAATGCGATGGTCGGCGATGGCAGCAAGCGCGGACGCAGCGACAAGGTGATCGACGAGGGCATTCCCGCAGCGGACGCCGCCGCAGCCATGCTCGACGGGATCGCCAGCGGCGAGCGCGAGATCATCGTCGCGCAGGGCATGGAAGCGGGCATGGGCGAAATGCGCCGCACGCCCGATGCGCTGTTCGATCAGGTCGCCGCGATGGTCGCGGGCGGTTACATGAAACGCATGGAAGAGGACGGCTGAGCGGGATGGAGCAGAAACGCGTAGAGCTGGCCAACGGAATCCATCTCGATGTCGTCGACGAGGGCCCGGTCGATGCGCCGGTGCTGATCTTCCTGCACGGCTTTCCCGAAAGCCACCGCACCTGGCGGCATCAGATCAAGCACTTCTCAGGCATCTACCGCTGCATCGCTCCCGACCAGCGCGGCTATCGTGCATCATCGAAGCCGCAGCAGGTCGAAGCCTACACTCCGGACAAGCTGATCGGCGATATCTTCCTGCTCGCCGACGCGCTGAACATCGCGAAGTTCACCATCGTCGGCCACGATTGGGGCGGCGCGATCGCTTGGGGCGTGGCGCTGGGCGGCCAGCACATGCGGGTCGAACGCGCGGTGATCGCCAACGCCCCGCATCCGGCGATTTTCCAGAAGCTGCTCTACACCAATCCGCAACAGCGCGAGGCGAGCCAGTATATCCGCGGCTTCCGCGATCCCGCCAACGATGCGCTTGTCAAGGATCAGGGCCTCACCGGATTGCTGCTGAAAGAGGTCAAGTGGGACCGCCCGAGCGCGATGGAACCGGCAGAGCGCGAGGCGCTGCTGCGCGACTGGCAGAACCGCGACGCCGCGTTCGGGATGCTCAACTACTATCGCGCCAGCCCGATCGACGTGCCGACGATGGACCAGCCATTCGAAGTCCCCGAAGGCTACACGCCGCCATCCCTGCCGAAGCTTACCATCCCCACGCTGGTGATCTGGGCGCTCGACGATCTCGCGCTCCCGCCCGAAAATCTCGAAGGGCTGGACGACATCGTCGATCCGCTCACCATCGTGCGCGTGCCGGATTGCGGACACTTCGTCCCGTGGGAGGCGCCGGACAAGGTCAACGTGGCGATGGAGGCATTTCTCGCGGGCTAACGCCCCGCCCACTCCACCCACGCGCCATGCGGGTGGGCGTGGCTCAGCAGATGCGTCTCGCCGTCCCGGTCGCTGCCGTTCCAGTATCGCACCTTGAGCTCGTGCCGGAAGGTCGCGGGATCGGTCTCCAGCGAAATCCACGCCAGCGGCCGGTCGGGCGTGGCCGCGGCCCCGGCCGCCTCCATCGCTGCGGTAATGGCCTGCTGCGTCGCGGCGGGCATGTATTGCCACATGATCGAATGAAACATCGCCCGCGTCGCACCGCCTTTTCGGGGCCATTCGAGGATGGCGGTTGTGAATTCGCCCGCATCCATCCTGACGAGGTCGGGCGGATCGGCGCGCGCCAGTTCGATCGCGGCATCGATCCGCGCCATCCGTCCGGGCGCATCGGGCCAGACATAGCTCTTGAGCCGCAGGGCGCTGGCCGGATCGGACAGGTCGATCGGGGCGACATCGCAGCCGCGAATATCGACGATCTCGAAATCGGCGGGTGGCGCGGGGGGCGAGCCCTCGCCGCGCCACTCCGGCTCGATCCGCATCGGCGAATCCGCCGGCCCGACCGCGGTTTCGCCGAGCTGGAAATGATAGCGATCCAGCATGGTGTTGACGCCCGCGCTCGCGCCAAGCTCGAACAGTTCGAACCGCGGCACCACGCGCTGCGCCAGCCACAACAACCCGGCCATGATGCTCGCGGAACGACCCGCCTCGTTGGTTTGCGGCGGCCCGTCGAGCCACGGCAGCAGCTGGGTATCGTAGGTCTCGACCAGCTCGCACACCAGCGCATCGACCTGCCCCTGATCGACGATCTGCCCGCTGTAGACCCGCGCCAGCCGCTCATCCTCGCCCGACAGCAGCAGGTGGTGAAACCCGCCTGCGATCCTCAGCGGCATCGCATCCTTGAGCGTCAGTCCCTCCCATGAGGCCATGCGCCGCCCCGTCGCGGTATCGGTCTCTCGAACCTTGGCGAGCGCCCGGATCACCCGCGCGGTGCAGGGTGCATGGTTGATCTCGGCATGATCGGCCTGCCATGCGATCGCCGCATCGAACTCCTCGATCTGCATCACATCACTGGTTCGTTCGGTGTCGGTCATGCAATCTCCCACTCGTTGGCGGCATTGCCCTTTGCCGGTGCAGTGCCTAAGTGCCGCGGCGCAATGACTCTCGACGCGTCCGATATCCCAGCCGGTCCGCTGACCTTCGCGGTGCCGAAGGGGCGCATCCTCGATGAAGCGCTGCCGGTCATGGCGCGTGCCGGAGTGGTGCCCGAGGATGGCTTTCACGACAAGGCCAACCGCGCGCTGTCATTCGCCACCACGCGTGAAGACATGCGGCTGATCCGTGTGCGCGCGTTCGACGTCGCAACCTTCGTGGCACACGGAGCGGCGCAGGTCGGGATCGTGGGATCGGACGTGATCGAGGAATTCGATTACGCCGATCTCTACGCACCGGTCGATCTCGACATCGGACATTGCCGCCTCTCTGTCGCCCGGATGGCGGACGATTCCGAAGAAGCAGCAGGCGTCAGCCACCTGCGGGTCGCGACCAAGTATCCCAATCTCACCCGCCGCCATTTCGAACAGCGCGGTATTCAGGCCGAATGCGTCAAGCTGAACGGCGCGATGGAACTGGCGCCGTCGCTCGGCCTCGCGCGGCAGATCGTCGATCTCGTGTCGACCGGGCGCACGCTCAAGCAGAACGGGCTGGTCGAAACCGACCGCATTCTCGACATCTCGGCGCGGCTGATCGTCAATCGCGCCGCGCTCAAGACCGATCGCCGCGTCGCCGCGCTGGTGAGCGCGTTCCGTGAGGATGCCGAGGCGCGAGAAATCGCAAGGAACGCGGCCTGATGAAGTTCTACTCCAGCCTCGAACCCGATTTCGCTCGGCGTTTCGACCGGCTTGTCAACGCCCGCCGCGAAGCCGATGGCGACGTCGCGGGACAGGTCACGAGTATCCTCGACTCCGTGAAAACGCGCGGAGACAAGGCGCTGGTCGAATACACTCAGCGCTTCGATGATTACCCGCTGGTCGAGGACGCCGACTGGTCGATCGACGCGGAGACATGCGCCGAAGCCTACGCGGAACTCGAACCGGACCTGCGCGACGCGCTTGACCTCGCGGCCCGCCGCATCCGCGCCTATCACGAGGAACAGCTGCCCGAGAACCGCGACTATACCGACGAGGCCGGAGTGCGGCTCGGCGCGATTTGGCGAGCGGTCGATGCGGCGGGACTGTATGTTCCCGGCGGTCGCGCGGCCTACCCCTCTTCGTTGCTGATGAACGCGATACCGGCCAAGGTCGCCGGGGTCGGGCGCGTGGCGGTGGTCACCCCGACTCCGCATGGCAAGACCAACCCGCTGGTGCTCGCGGCGGCGCATATCGCCGGTGTCGACGAGATCTGGCGCGTCGGCGGCGCGCACGCGATCGCCGCGCTGGCCTATGGCACCGGGCGAATCGCGCCGGTCGATGTGATAACCGGCCCCGGCAACGCCTATGTCGCCGAGGCCAAGCGCCAGCTTTTCGGCGTGGTCGGGATCGACATGGTCGCGGGGCCAAGCGAGATTCTCGTGATCGCCGATGGCAAGAACGATCCCGACTGGATCGCCGCCGATCTGCTCAGCCAGGCCGAGCACGACCCGACCTCGCAATCGATCCTGATCACCGACGATGCCGGTTTTGCCGCGTTGGTCGAAGACCGGATCGATGTGCAGCTGTCGCAGCTCGCAACCGGGAAGACCGCCCGCGAAAGCTGGGAGGCACATGGCGCGATCATCGTCGTCAACGACCTGGTCGAGGAGGCACCCGCGTTGGCCAACCGCCTCGCCGCCGAACACCTAGAACTGGCGGTCGACGACCCCGAAGCGATGCTGCCGCACATCCGTCATGCGGGCAGCGTCTTTCTCGGCCGCATGACGCCCGAAGCGCTGGGTGACTATGTGGCCGGTCCCAACCACGTCCTGCCGACCGGGCGGCGGGCGCGCTTTTCCAGCGGGCTCTCGGTGCTCGATTTCATGAAGCGAACCAGCTTCATCAGTCTCGACGATGCGAGCTTCGCCCGTATCGCACCGGCCGCCGCCCGCCTCGCCCACGCGGAGGGCCTGCCCGCCCACGCCAAATCGGTGGAGCTCCGGATCAAATGAACACCGCCGCCCGATCGCAAGCCCGCTCCGCCGCGCGGTTGGCCGCCGTCCAGGCGCTGTACCAGCAGCAGATGGAGGGCACCGCCCTTACCAAGCTGCTCGACGAATTCCACCAGCACCGGCTGGGCCGCGAGGTCGACGACGACGAGCACGAGGGCGAGGTCTTTGCCGACGCCGAGGTGGCGTTCTTCGACGACATCGTGCGCGGAGTCGATGCACGGCGCGAGGAGATCGACGGGATCGTAATCGAACGACTCGCCGCAGGCTGGACGCTGGCCCGGCTCGACAAGACCATGCTGCAGGTGCTGCGTGCCGGTGCTTACGAGCTGCTTGCCCGCCCCGATGTACCGACGGCAACGGCGATCAGCGAATATGTCGACGTCGCCAAGGCCTTCTTCGACGATCGCGAAGCAAAATTCGCGAACGGGGTGCTCGACGCGGTTGCGAAACAGGTCCGCGACTGACGCCTTTGAAGCGTTCCGTGCAACACTTGCATTTTGATCAATTTACAAGCGCGCCGCGGCGTTTAAAACGGTCTCGGGATAGAGTTTGGGATCATAATAACATAATGAATGAAATGGATTTTCTCGCAGGTCTGCGGGAATTGCCGTTGCATCCGGGGGCGCGTGGACTCGAAGACGATTGCGCCGTGCTCGACTTCGGCGATGAAACGCTGATCATCAATCACGACATGATGGCGGAAGGCACGCATTTCCGCCCCGATGCCGATTTGTCGGATGTCGCGTGGAAGCTGGTCGCGCAGAATCTTTCCGATCTGGCTGCCAAGGGCGCCGAACCTATCGGCGTGCTGCTGGGCCACACCCTGGGCGGCGACGATGCGGGCTTCCTGTCGGGACTGCGCGAAGCGCTGGCGGTCTTCGGTGTCCCGCTGCTTGGCGGAGACACGATTTCGTCGACTGGAGCGAGCACCTTCGGGATTACCGCGATCGGCCGCGCCACCCACCTGCCCGTTCCCTCACGACGCGGCGCGAGCGCGGGCGATGCCCTGTATCTTACCGGAACACTTGGCGGGGCCATGCTCGGTTTCGAAGGGAGCGAACGGCACAGCGATGCCTTCAACCGCCCCCATCCGCGCCTCGCCGAAGGCCGCGCGCTGGCACCGCACGTCAGCGCGATGATGGACGTGTCGGACGGCCTGCTGCTCGATGCCTGGCGGATGGCAACCGTCAACGAGGTGACCCTGCGGCTCGAGAGCGAGACCATTCCGGTGGTTGAGCCTGCACGGCTCGACGATTGCCTGCGCTGGGGTGAAGATTACGAATTGCTGTTCGCGGCCCCGCCTGAAACGCGATTGCCGGTCGAGGCGACCCGCATCGGCATGGTCGAGGCGCAGATGAACGCGCCGGTGATCCTCGGCGAAACCCCGCTGCGGAGCCCGGAAACGCTCGGCTATAGCCACGGCTGAGCGACGCGCCGCCGGAGCGCCTAGCGAAACTGGTGAATTTGGCGGAGTTCTGCCGATTCCGGACTTGTCACATGCGGTTCAATCCCTATGAGGGTCGCCATTGCGCTCGTGGGATTTCAAGACAAGCGCACTTCCAAAAAGTCTTCCACGCTGAAGAGGGGATTGCTCCGTGGACCTTATTCTTATTTCAATCGGGCTGGGACTGCTCGCCGTGATCTACGGCTTCGTTACCAGCCGGCAAGTGGTCAACGCCGCCGACGGCAATGACAAGATGCGCGAGATCGCAGGCGCGATCAAAGAGGGCGCGCAGGCCTATCTCAACCGTCAATACACCACGATCGGCATGGTCGGCGTGGTGGTCGCGATCATTGTCGGGGTGTTCCTCGGCCCGATCCCGGCAGTCGGTTTCGTCGTCGGTGCGGTGCTTTCGGGCATCGCCGGATATATCGGCATGAACATCTCGGTGCGCGCCAACGTCCGCACCGCAGCCGCCGCCGAAACCGGCCTGCAGCAGGGTCTGACGCTGGCGTTCCGCGCGGGCGCGATCACAGGGATGCTGGTCGCCGGTCTCGCGCTGCTCGCGATCGCCGTGTTCTTCTACGTACTCGTCGGCCCGATGGCTCTCGAAGTGACCGACCGCAAGGTGATCGACGGGCTCGTCGGTCTCGCCTTCGGTGCTTCGCTGATCTCGATCTTCGCGCGTCTCGGCGGCGGGATCTTCACCAAGGCTGCCGATGTCGGTGCCGACCTGGTGGGCAAGGTCGAAGCGGGCATCCCCGAGGATGACCCCCGCAACCCTGCGACCATTGCCGACAATGTCGGCGACAACGTCGGCGACTGCGCCGGCATGGCTGCCGACCTGTTCGAAACCTATGTGGTGACCGTAGGCGCGACGATGGTGCTGACAGCACTGCTGCTGACCTCGGTCGGCGAGTTGCTGCTGCCGCTGATGGCGCTGCCGCTGCTGATCGGCGGGGCGTGTATCGTCACCTCGATCATCGGCACCTACTTCGTCCGCCTTGGCGGCGGCACGAACGTGATGGGCGCGATGTACAAGGGCTTCCTTGTCTCTGCCGTTCTGGCAATTCCGCTCATCTGGGTCGTGACCGCACATGCGCTGGGCACGGCGGGCACCGACATGAACACCGTGATCAATCCGGGCCTCGGCATGGTCGAGTTTACCGGTGTGGACCTGTTCCTGTGCGCGTTCCTCGGTCTGGTCATCACCGGCCTGATCATCTGGATCACCGAGTACTACACCGGAACGGGCTTCCGGCCGGTCCGCTCGATCGCCAAGGCTTCGGAAACCGGCCACGGCACCAATGTGATTCAGGGGCTGGCGATCAGCCTCGAATCAACCGCTCTGCCGACGATCGTGATCGTCAGCGGGATCATCGTCGCGTTCCAGCTGGCTGGCCTGATGGGCATTGCCTACGCTGCGACCGCGATGCTCGCGCTCGCGGGTATGGTCGTGGCGCTCGATGCCTATGGTCCGGTGACCGACAATGCCGGTGGCATCGCCGAAATGGCGGGCCTCGACGAGAGCGTGCGCGAAAAGACCGATCTGCTCGACGCGGTCGGGAACACCACCAAGGCGGTGACCAAGGGGTATGCGATCGGATCGGCGGGCCTCGGCGCGCTGGTGCTGTTCGCCGCCTACACCACCGATCTGCGGGTGTTCTTCCCGGCGTTCCTCGACGGCGATCTCACCAACGGCGAAGTCAGCTTCAGCCTCGAGAACCCGTATGTGATCGTCGGCCTGTTCCTTGGCGCGCTGCTGCCGTACCTGTTCGGTGCGATGGGCATGACCGCCGTGGGCCGCGCGGCCGGTGACGTGGTGAAGGACGTGCGCGAGCAGTTCGCCGGCGATCCGGGCATCATGGCAGGCACCAGCCGTCCAAACTATGCGCGCACCGTCGATCTGGTGACCAAGGCCGCGATCAAGGAAATGATCATCCCGTCGCTGCTGCCGGTGCTCGCGCCGGTCGTGGTCTACTTCGTGATCACCGCGATCGCAGGTCAGGACAACGGCTTCGCCGCGCTCGGCGCGCTGCTGCTCGGCGTGATCGTGGGCGGGCTGTTCGTCGCGCTGTCGATGACCGCCGGTGGCGGGGCGTGGGACAACGCCAAGAAGTACATCGAAGACGGCAATCACGGCGGCAAGGGCTCGGAAGCCCACAAGGCCGCAGTGACCGGTGACACCGTGGGCGATCCCTACAAGGACACCGCCGGCCCGGCCGTGAACCCGATGATCAAGATCACCAACATCGTGGCGCTGCTGCTGCTCGCCGCACTGGCTGGGGCGCATTGATCATAGGGTGATCTTCCGCGCAGGCGGGAGCATCACGCCGCACCCGGTCCCCGCCTTGGCGGGGACTGCCGGAAAGTTCGACCCCGTCCGGAGCGATCCGGGCGGGGTTAACTTTTGCCGCGCCCCAGTCCCGTGGCCGGACACCGTAAACGCGACAAAACCTTTGTTAATCGGCCTGTGGCATGGAGGATCGTGGCGCGCAGTCCCGTGCGCCCGGAGACGGTTAACGCGATGGACCTTGCAAACGCGCCCGACCTGCGGAGGACAGCTGCAGCGGCCGACCAAGTATCCGGTCGCCTCGAACAGCTGCGCCGCATCTCCGTCGAACAGGCGGTAGACCCGTCCTTCGTCGATGCATGGCGGCTTCTGTCGGACCGGGCGAGCGAGCCCAATCCCTTCGCCGAAGCGTGGTTCGTGCTGCCATCGATCGGCGCGTTGGGAGACGGGGCCGATATCCGGTTGCTGGCGCTCTACACAGGGGGCGAGCTGGCAGGATTGATCTCGATCGGTCTGACCGCGAACTATTACGGCTACCCCGTCCCGCACGCCGCAAGCTGGCTGCATGCCAATGCCTTTTGCGGGGCGCCGATGGTGGCGCGGGGATGCGAGCGGCAGTTCTGGCATGCGCTGTTCGGTCATTTCGATCGCGCCCCTGGCCGCGCGCTGTTTCTGCACCTTCCGTCGCTGCCCACGGACGGCCCCCTCGAACGCACCTTGCAAGCGGTGCTGGCCGAGGAAGGACGCCGCAGCAACACCGCCCTCGAACAATCGCGCGCGATGCTGGCGTCGGACCTCTCGCCCGAGGATTACCTCGCCCGATCGATGACCGCGAAGAAGCGCAAGGAACTACGCCGACAGCACAAGCGGCTGGCTGAGGAAGGCGCGCTCACCTTTGAGCGGTGCGATGACGCCGATGGCCTCCAGCGCTGGATCGCCGATTTCCTCGCGCTCGAAGCCGCAGGATGGAAGGGCGAAGCCGGTTCGGCACTCGCGAATACCGACGCGACGCGCGCGTTCTTCACCGCGACGATGGCGGGGGCTGCGCAGGCGGGGCGGCTCGAACGGCTGGCCTTGCGGCTCGATGGCCGACCGATCGCGATGCTCGCCAATTTCGTCACCCCGCCCGGCGTCTACAGTTTCAAGACCGCGTTCGACGAGCGTTACGCACGGTTCTCTCCCGGCATGCTGCTGCAGCTCGAGAACCTCGCTCTGCTCGATCGCGACGACATCGCATGGGCTGACAGTTGCGCCGTCGAAGGGCATCCCATGATCGAGCGGCTGTGGCGCGAGAAGCGGTCGCTCACGAGCCGCAATGTCGCAATCGGCGGGCGTGTGCGTCGCGCGCTCTTTGCCCGCCTGATGGCCTTTGAAAACCGCACCCGGAGCGCCGCATGAACGCCCCTGTCACGCATTGGACGCCGCTGCGATCCTCCGCGCCCAACGTGTTCGATGCCGAGGCGTGCGCAACCTTCGCCGCCCATTACCCCGAAGGACCGCACCGGCTTCGCCATGCGCTCGACCGGCATCCCTTGCTCGACATCGATGCGCTCGCCGATCTTGCCGAGCGGCTTCCGCAATCGAGCGTCGAATACAATCGCGGCGACCTGCCGATCGGGGTCGACGGCAAGCCGGGCGGCACGGGGCTATCGATCGCCGAAACCATCCGCCGGGTGCACGAAGCGAACAGCTGGGCGGTGCTCAAGAACGTCGAGCAGGTGCCCTCGTATCAGGCACTGCTGCACGATTTGCTGGGCGAGTTGAAGGACGAGATCGAAGCGAAGACCGGACCGATGCTGACCCCGCAGGGCTTCGTCTTCATCTCCAGTCCGAACGCCGTAACCCCATACCATTTCGACCCCGAACACAACATCCTGCTGCAGGTCGCAGGGTCGAAAGTGATGACACAGTTTGCCGCCGGCGATCCGCGCTTCGCGCCCGACGAAATGCACGAAAGCTACCATTCCGGCGGACCGCGCGAGTTGACCTGGCGCGACGAGTTCGACGTGCATGGCTGCGAATATCCGCTCGGCCCCGGCGATGCAGTATACGTGCCGGTCATGGCTCCGCATTTCGTGCGCAACGGCCAGGACTCCTCGATCTCCCTGTCGATCACCTGGCGCTCTGGCTGGAGCTACAACGAAAGCGATGCGCGCGGATTCAACCACCTGCTGCGCCAGCGCGGATTCGCCCCCGCCGCGCCCCGGCGCTGGCCCGCGCAAAACCGCGCTCGCGCCTACGCCTTTCGCGCGCTGCGCAGGCTCGGCCTGGCCGGCTGACGCACGCGCTTGACCTCTCCCGCGCCGCCCCGCATGGGATCGCGCGATGACCGACACACGCACCCGTGAACAGCTCGTCGCCGGGCTGGTGAAGCTCCTCACCGTCGACAAGGCCTGCGCCGATGTGTTTATCGGCCGCCCGCAGAAAGGCGGGATGGGGCGCGTGTTCGGCGGGCAGGTGCTGGCGCAGGCGCTGCAGGCCGCGCAGTTGAGCGTGCCCGAAGGCAAGCAGGCGCATTCGCTGCATGCCTATTTCCTGCGCGGCGGCAGGGAGGGTCCGCCAATCGAATACCGCATCCAGCGCGATTTCGACGGGCGCAGCTTCGCCAACCGCCGGGTGGTCGCCGTGCAGGAGAACGAGGACGGTTCCTGCACCCCGATCCTGAACCTCACCGCCAGTTTCCAGGTGCCCGAAGACGGCCTCGAACATGTCGATGCGCCGATGCCCGATGTCGCCGGGCCGGAAGAACTCAAATCCGACATGGAAATGCGCCACGAGATGGTGGAGACGATGGGCGATCGGCTGTCCGAGGCGCAGCGCACGCTCATGCTGCGCCCGCGCCCGATCGAGATGCGCACGCTCGACAAGCTGCACTGGATGAACAGCGAACCGCGCGCGCCGCGGGCGCACACATGGTTCCGCACCGCCGCACCCCTCCCCGACGATCCGGCGCTGCACCGCGCGGTCATCACCTACGCCAGCGACTACACCCTGCTCGGCACCAGCGCCTTGCCGCACGGCCTGTCGTGGATGCGCGGCGAACTGGTCGGCGCGAGCCTCGACCACGCGATCTGGTTCCACCGGGAGGCACGCGCGGACGAATGGCTGCTGTACTGCACCGACGCCCCATGGTCGGGCGGCGGACGCGGCTTCAACCGCGGAAGGATATTCAACCGCGCGGGAGACCTGGTCGCGAGCGTCGCGCAAGAAGGCATGATGCGGCGGCGAAAGGGAGTGCAGTAGGGCCCAATCGGCGCAAAGCGCCGCAAGGGCGGAGTCGAAGTCGAAGACGCAGACGTGCAAAGCACATCTGCAAGGCCGCCCGCAGCGATGCCACCTTCAGGTCGCATGATCGAGGAAACCGCGCGTCCGGATGGACGCGCGCAAAAACTCAGTGCGCCAGGAAAATCGGCAGCTGGGGATCGGTGAGCGAGCGCCGGGTCACCCCGCCCAGCAGCATTTCCGACAAGCGTGAGTGGCCATAGGCACCCATCACCATCATCCCGCATTCGCGCAGCTGCGCTGCCGAGAACAGCGTCTCGCTGATTTTCGCATCGCCGCGCGGTATCTCGACCAGCTCCGCCTCGATCCCGTGGCGGCTGAGATATTTCGCCCCCGACGTCGGCGGAAAGTCGAACCGCTGCTGATCCGATTGTTCGGAAATGGTGGCGAGAAAGACCTTGCTGCAAAGCGCCAGCAACGGCGTCGCAGCGCGCAGGGCAACGCACGCCTCCGACGACCCGTTCCAGGCCACCAGCGCCGGGTCCGACATGTCGAGCCGCCTCGTTTCGCCGGGCACGACCAGCACGGGAGTCCGCGCCTTCAGCACCAGTTCGCCAACCATGCGCGACGCGCGCTTGCCTTCTTCGCCGACATCGTTGGGGCCGACGACGATGATGTCGTGCAGCGGCGATTGTTCGAGCAGCCGGTGCTCCGGCATCCCGTACAGGAACTGCCATTCCCACGAGACGTCCTCGTTGGCGAGATCGGTTTCGATTGTTGCGCGCAATTCCTCGGCAGCCTCCTTGATCCTCGGCAATGCCGCCGCCATCGCCGATCCGTAGAAGTCGCCGGGTGCAAACACCTCGTAACTGACCGACTGCAGGCAGGTGATATGACCGCCGGTCGCGCGCGCGATGTCCAGCGCCACCTGCATCCGCGCCTCCATGCAGCTGTCGCCATCGATATGCAGCAGAATCGATTTCATGGTCCGGTCTCCTTCGATGATGCGACTCTGACGCAGGTTGCGCATGATAACATTGATCGAGGTCAAATTTGCTCGCGGGCCGAAGATATTTCCACGCGCTCGCCGGTGGTTTAAGGTCCGGACCGAACGGGAGAGATCAGATCATGCCAGTCACGCGCCATCCGCCGGTCGTCACGACGCTCGAGCCGTCGAACCATCCCTATCTCAGCGGGCCGTGGACGCCGTGCCATGAAGAGGTCGACGTCGATGAGCTGGAGGTGATCGAAGGCGAAATCCCGGCGGATATCGACGGCATCTATCTGCGCAATACCGAGAATCCGGTGCACCAGCCGCTCGGTCGCCATCACCCGTTCGATGGCGATGCGATGATCCACCAGGTCTCGATCAGCGGCGGCAAGGCCAGCTACCGCAACCGGTTCGTGCGCACCCAGTGCTTTGCCGCGGAACAGATCGCGGGCGGCGCGCTGTGGGGCGGGCTGATGGACCCGCCGGCGCTCTCCAAGCGCCCCGGTTTCGGTGCGCATGGAAGTCTCAAGGACACCGGATCGACCGACATTATCGTCCATGCCGGGACGGCGCTGGCGACGCTTTATCAATGCGGTGAAGCGTGGATGCTCGATCCCGTAACTCTGGACAATCTCGGCAAGGCCCCCTGGGGCCCGCTCGATGGCGTTTCGGCGCATCCCAAGGTCGACGAGGAAACCGGCGAATTGATGTTCTTCAACTATTCGAAGCATCCGCCCTTCATGCATTACGGCGTCGTCGATCGGGCGGGGAAGCTCGTGCACTACACGCCGATCCCGCTGCCCGGCCCGCGCCTGCCGCACGACATGGCGATCACGAAGAACTGGTCGATCCTCAACGACATGCCGCTGTTCTGGGACGCAGACCTGCTGAAGCGCGACATCCACGCTGCGCGCATCCACGAAGGTGTGCCGACCCGGTTCGCGCTGATCCCGCGCCACGGACAGGCGGAGGATATCCGCTGGTTCGAAGCCGCGCCGACCTATGTCCTGCACTGGACCAATGCGTGGGAGGACGGCGACGAAGTCGTGCTCGAAGGCTATTACCAGGACAAGCCGATGCCCGACCCGATCGAGGAAGCCGGCGAATACAGCCACATGATGGCCTATGTCGACGAGCACTCCTTCCTGCCGCGCCTGCACCGCTGGCGTTTCAACCTCGAGACCGGCGCGACCGTCGAAGAGCGCCTGTCGGACAGCATCGTCGAGTTCGGGATGATCAACCCCGACTACCTGATGCGGAAGTCGCGCTATGTCTGGTCGACCACCACCCGGCCCGGCTGGTTCCTGTTCAACGGCTATGTCAGGCACGATACCTTGACCGGTGACGAGCAAGTCTACCAACTGCCCGACGACATCTATGCCAGCGAGAGCCCGATGGTGCCGAAAAGCGGGGCGAATTCGGAGGACGTTGGGTATCTGGTCACCTTTCTCATCAACGAGAATGCCGGCACATCCGAACTCGCAATTCTCGATGCCTCCGACATCGCCAGTGGCCCCATTTGCCGTGCGGCGCTCCCGCACAAGATTTCGAGCGGAGTGCACTCGACGTGGGTCGAGCATTCGCAATTGCGGAGCGATGCGGAATTCCGGCGCGATCTCTTGGCCGCCGCCTGATTTCATCTGTCCGGCGGGTTTTCCGGGAAGATTTGCAACTTATATCCGCCCCGCGCATTGGTTTAACAACGGACGAAAACCCCAAAAAGAGAGGGACCCACCATGGCTTTCAAACTCATCGACCTTCCCTATGCCGACACCGCTCTGCAGCCGGCCATCTCCGCCAACACGCTGTCGTTCCACCACGGCAAGCACCACAACGCCTACGTCACCAAGATGAACGACGCGATCGAAGGCACCGATCACGCGGACAAGCCGATGGAGGCGATCGTGGCCGCGGCGCGCGGGAGCAATCAGGGCTTGTTCAACAACGCCGCGCAGAGCTGGAACCACGCCTTCTACTGGCATTCAATGGCCGCTGAAGAGACCGCGCCATCGGCCGAGCTCAAGGCCAAGATCGAAGAGGCTTTCGGTTCGGTCGATGAGCTCAAGAAACAGCTGAAGGATCGCGGCGCAGGCCACTTCGCCAGCGGCTGGGTCTGGCTCGCCGAGAAGAACGGGAAGCTTTCGATCGAGGAAACGCATGACGGTGACACGCTCGCCGACAGCGATTTCAACCCGCTGCTCACGATCGACGTGTGGGAGCACGCCTACTACCTCGACCACCAGAACGCCCGCCCGGCCTATCTCGACGCGGTGGTCGGATCCAAGATCAACTGGGCCTTCGCCAGCGAAAACCTCGCGCGCGGCACGACCTGGACCTATCCGCAATAGCATCGCGTCCGGCCGCGCCCGGCCCGATCACGCAGAGCCCGGTTCGTCCCGCACGAGCCGGGCTCTTGCGATTCTCAGCCATGCGCAGCGACGGTGCATAACGGTTCGCCGCACGGTGCGCTCGAATTGACTACTGATCGGTCTGCGATGACAATGTTGTTCATCTGGCAGCAAGGTTTGGGTGACAGTTGGAGGGCCATGATGACCACGTGCGGCACATCCGCTGCAACAATTCGATACCGCAATTTTGGGGGCTTCTGCAGCCGGCGAGACCGTCGCGGGGGACGGTCGAACGAAACGCCTCGACCATTTCAGGCGGGCCGGCGGAGTTGAAGGAGTAATGCGATGACAATCATTTCGAATACGCCCAGGGCGCTTGCGCTGGCGGGCATGCTGGCCATTCCGGTGACGGGTGGCCTCTACGCACAACAGCCGTATCCGGTCCCGGATCAGGACGACACCGAAGTGCTCACGACGGTCTACGGTTCGCCGCCCGCCGATCTGTCGGGCCTCGCCGAAGGTCCTGAAATCGAAGGGTTCATTTCGGCGCGCAACGGCGATCAGGTGCAGGTGACGAGCCCCGGCGGCACGACCTCCGTATTCCGCCTGAGCGAAGGCACGGAAATCCGCTCGAGCGGCGGCTTCCTCGGTCTCAGCCGGGCATCGCTCGGTGCCGACCAGCTGCTCAACGGCCTGCCGGTCGAAGTCCGGACGGTCTCGTGGGGCGGCGCGCTGGTCGCCAGCCGGATCAAGCTCAAGAACACCGATCTCAAGACCGCATCGATGATCCGCAACGGTACCGAACAGCGGTTCGGCCAGAACGAATTCGCGATCGCAGAGAACGCCGCCGCGACCGAGGCGCTGCGCGGACGGGTCGGCGATATCGACAAGTACAACATCAAGGGCACGACCAACGTCTATTTCGACACCGGCAAGTACAACCTGTCGGCCGAAGCCCGCAACGAGCTGTGCAGCGCCGCTTCCCAGGCCGAAGCGATGGACAACGCGCTGTTGCTGGTGGTCGGCTATACCGATTCGACCGGCAGCTACGAAATCAACCAGGAGCTCAGCGAACGCCGCGCCGCGCGGGTGACCAATTACTTGCAGCAGCAATGCGGATGGAAGCCGTGGCGCATGCTGACCCCGACCGGGATGGCCGAATCCGATCCGGCGGCGGACAACAGCACCGCCTATGGCAAGGCCCAGAACCGCCGCGTGGCGGTCAACATCCTCGTCAGCAAGAGCGTCGACGGGCTCTAGGCCCGCGCAGAATACTGGACGAAACATGCGGAGCGGGCACCAGGTGCCTGCTCCGCTTTTCGTATCCACCGATCGCCATCGCCGTGCTGGTGGCCCTTGCTGAAATGCAGGAGAGCCCGGCGTCAGCCCAGCATGTCACCCGGGATGAAAGACACCACCATCATCGGTGTATTGCCGGTGAGCCGCCACTTGCCGGGAAACACGCCGAGGGTTCCCGGTGACAGGGCGATGCTCGCGAAGCCCTGACAATCGTTGACCTCGACAATGTTGGGGTTCGTCGCATCGGTCTTGGACTGAACGCCGATGGTCGTTGCCGACGCGTCCCTGCCGCTTACATCGCGGCAATTGGCAAAGGTGAACCGTCCTCCGCCGATCGTCCCGGAGCTGTTGTTGGCCGTGACGAGCGGGCCGCGATAGCTGGTGCTCTCGCAATCGAGTTCGCAGTCGATGAAGTTTACCGAAGCCTGCACGCCGATGCCGGAGCCGAAGGCCTGAATCTGGGCGGAGTGTCCGACAATGAACTTAACTCGCCGAAAATCGACTGCGTAGTCGCGATTGATATCGCCTTCGGAATCGGGGGTCTGCACGCCATGAACGAAGTCGGTGTGCCATGCATAGCGCGCGGTGCCGCTCGGCCCGTTTGGCACGGTGTTGCGCAGCGTCAGATCGATGGCACCAGTGTTCGCCTGTCCTTCGATGATCGGTCCGGTTGCGCCGGGCGCATGTTCGATCACTACACTATTCGGGACGCGGCCCACCAGATAGACCCAATCGGGAACATGCTCGGACGCCCCCGTGTAGGTCCCGGGATCGAGCACCAGCGCGATCCGGTGGAACGGGTTAGCACGCAGGCAGACCGGCAGCTGATTGGGATTGCTCTGGTTGGCAAGCCGACCGCCGGCGTAGAGGCTTTCGAGCGCGGCACGGATCGTCGTCAGGCTCCGCCCGGGGCCAACGGGAATGATTTCCTGGAAGTCGTCGATCGATTTCGGTCGGGTGTAATCGGAACGCGTCGAGACATTGGCTCGGTTGATGCGGCTGGTTTCGGGTCCGGAGAACTGCAAGATCCCCGGACCCGGCACGATGGCGCTGGCGTTGAGCTTGAGCCAGCCCTGTAGTCCCGAAAACTGCTGCCCGTTCAGAGGATTGCTCGAATTGAGCAGCACCCTTTCCGGCAATCTGTTGTAATCGGGGTTTTCGAATTCGAACCCGGCTACCTGCCGACCGATCTGCTCATCCCAGATATGCATCCGCATCAGATCGACATCGGTCTCGATCAGCGAAACGCGATAGTTTCTCGCTTTGGCATTGTAGAGGACGAGTTCGCTGGTGATCGCCGCGAGATACGGATCCAGCGCCGTCGCTGACGCGTCGTAGGGCTGTCCGCCCGTGGGGCTCGGAGTGGGTGTGGGTGTAGGGGTCGGAGTGGGCGTGGGCGCTGGCACGGGCGTCGGCCCACCCCGGTCGGCGGAGGCGAACTACTCCCCCCCCCCCGCAAGAAATGAGCGCAAATGCACTGCTGCCAACCAGAAACGACCTTCTAGAATAGTTCATGGAGCGACCCGAAATATGGAGAACTGCCAGTCGAATAGCGTATTGGCGTGGTTTGGCCACATCAGAATCCACAGGAAAGATCGTATACGAAAGTATTCCTGCTTTGCTGGCGCGCCGTGACCTGTCCTCACCCACCCGCGTGGTAAAAATCGTACACCTGCCGCGCCACCGTCTCGCTCACGCCCGGCGCGCGTTGCAGGTCTTCCAGCGCCGCCGCCCTGACCTTGCTCGCGGTGCCGAAATGCAGCAGCAGCGCGCGTTTGCGGGCCGGGCCGATGCCGGGGATTTCGTCGAGCGGTGACGCGGTGATCGCTTTCGAGCGCTTCGCCCGGTGCGCGCCGATGACGTAGCGGTGGACCTCGTCGCGCAGGGTCTGGAGGTAGAACAGCAGCGGCGAATTGGTCGGCAGCGTCTTCTCGCGCCCGTCGGGGAAGTGGAACACCTCGCGCCCCTCGCGCCCGTGATGCGGACCCTTGGCGATGCCGATCACCGCGAATTCGTCCGCCAGCCCGTATTCCTCCAGCACCTCCATGACGCTGGAAATCTGGCCTTTGCCGCCGTCGATGAGGATCAGGTCGGGGAGTGTGTTCTTGTGATCCGCCTTCCGTTCGTCGCGAGCGAAGTCGCGAGACGTTTCGCTCTCATCGGTGTCTCGACTTCGCTCGTCACGAACGGATGCCGCGATGTCGCGAAACCGCCGCGACATCACCTCGCGCATCATCGCGAAGTCGTCGTTTGTCTGCGCTTCCTTGATGTTGAACTTGCGGTATTGCGATTTCTCGAATCCTTCGGGGCTGGCGACCACCATCGCACCGACCGCCTTCGCGCCCTGGATGTGCGAGTTGTCGTAGACCTCGATCCGCTGCGGCGGGGCATCGAGTTCGAGAAATTCAGCCAGTTCGCGATGGACCTTGGCCCTGGTCCCGGTCTCGGCCAGCCGCCGCTCCAGCGCCTCGACCGCGTTGCGCTGCGCCTGCGCTAGCAGCTTGCGACGATCGCCGCGTTGCGGGATCGAGATCGCCACCTTGCGGTCTGCCACTTCCGAAAGCGCCGCTTCCATCAATTCGCGTTCGGGCAGGTCGCGATCGACCAGTACGGTCGGCGGTGGCGGCACTTCCTCATAGAATTGCAGCATCACGTCGGCGAGCACCTCGGCCTCGTCGACTTCCTTGGTGTGCGAAGGGAAGAACGCGCGGTGGCCCCAGTTCTGCCCGCCGCGGATGAAGAACGCCTGCACCCCGACATGCCCGCCCTTGCTCGCGAGCGCGAACACGTCGGCATCGCCAACGCCGCTGGCATTGATCGCCTGGCTACCCTGGATGAAGGTGGCCGCGCGCAGCCGGTCGCGCAGGATCGCGGCGGTTTCGAAATCGAGCTCTTCGGCCGCCTTCGCCATCTGCTTTTCGAGATCGGCCTGCACCTTGCCCGATTTGCCTGCGAGGAAATCCTTCGCCTGCCGGACGAGATCGTCGTAGTCTTCGGTCGAGATGCGATCGACGCAGGGGGCCGAGCAACGCTTGATCTGGTAGAGCAGGCAGGGCCGGTCGCGATTGTTGAAGAAGCTGTCGGTGCAGCTGCGCAGCAGGAACAGTTTTTGCAGCGCATTCAGCGTGGTGTTGACGCTTCCCGCGCTGGCAAACGGGCCGTAGTAATTCCCCTTCGCTCGGCGCGCGCCGCGATGCTTGTGGATGCGCGGGAATTCGTGATCTGCGCGCAGCAGGATGAAGGGAAAGCTCTTGTCGTCGCGCAGCAGCACGTTGAACGGCGGGCGATAGCGCTTGATCAGCTGCGCTTCGAGCAGCAGCGCCTCGGCCTCGGAATTGGTGGTGACGATCTCCATCGAGCGGGTCTGGCTCACCATTCGCTGCAGCCGCCCCGACAGGCCGTTGATCTGGGTGTAGTTCGCCACCCGCGCCTTGAGGCTGCGCGCCTTGCCGACATACAGCACGTCGCCGCGCGCATCGAGCATCCGGTAGACGCCCGGCACCGGCTTGAGCACCTTCACCGTCTCGCGGATCGCCTCCACCCCGGCTTCGAGGTTCGGTTGCGCACGCGCGACGGTGTAGGCCGCGCGCTCCTCGTTGAAGCGTTCGGCCCCGCGGGGATCGTGGGGAGAGCCGGCCTTGGTTCGCGACATGCGCACCAGATAGGGATCGCGCTGGGCGATTGGCAATGCGCGGCAGGGCGACTATCGGCAGACGCGTGAAAAGCTACGATGTCGTGATCCTGGGTGCAGGCGCCGCCGGGCTGATGTGCGCCGCGATCGCGGGACAGCGCGGATTGCGCGTCGTCGTGCTCGAAAAGGCCGACCGGCCGGGCAAGAAGATCCTGATCTCGGGCGGCGGGCGCTGCAATTTCACCAACCTGCATGCAGGGCCGGAAAGCTTTCTTTCGGCGAACCCGCATTTCGCCAAGTCGGCGCTGGCGCGCTACACCCCGCCGATTTCGTCGCGCTGGTCGACAAGCACGGAATCGACTGGCACGAAAAGACGCTCGGCCAGCTGTTCTGCGACGGATCGGCGCGGCAGATCGTGCAGATGCTGCTCGATGAATGTCCGGACTCGGTCGAGGTCGTGTGCGATGCCGATGTCGGCGCGGTGGTGCACGAAGGCGGGATGTTCGCAGTTTCCGCCAGCGGCGAAAGCTATTGCGCCCCGGCGCTGGTCATCGCCACCGGCGGCCCCTCGATCCCCAAGATGGGAGCAACCGGCTTCGCCTACGACCTGGCACGGCAGTTCGGGCTCAAGGTGGTCGAACCGCGCCCGGCGCTCGTGCCGCTCACGCTCGGCGGAGACGACGTGCTGTTCCGCGAGCTCTCCGGGGTCTCCGCACCGGTGCGCGCGCGGGCGGGCGGCAGCGAATTCGCCGAAGCGGCGCTGTTCACGCACAAGGGCCTGTCGGGCCCCGCGATCCTGCAGATCTCGTCCTACTGGCGGCATGGCGAGCCGATCGGAATCGGCTTTGTCCCGCAGGCGGAGCAGGACTGGCTGCTGGCACTCAAGCGCGACCACCCGCGCGCTACCGTGCGCGGCGCATTGCGCGAACACCTGCCCGATCGGCTCGCCGATGCGCTGGCCGAACGGCTCGGGATCGGGCGCGAACTGGGCAATGTGTCCGACAAGGATCTGCGCGCTGCGGGGGAGCGGCTGGCCGATTGGCGGTTCTCTCCCACCGGCACCGAGGGCTTTGCCAAGGCCGAAGTCACGATCGGCGGGGTCTCCACCGCGGAACTCTCGTCGCAGACGATGGAGGCCAGGAAAGTCCCCGGGCTCTACGCGATCGGCGAAGCGGTCGACGTTACCGGCTGGCTCGGCGGGTACAATTTCCAGTGGGCCTGGGCGAGCGGGGTCGCGGCCGGAAAGGCATTGGCCGCGACCCGCTGAGACGCCTCACGTCTTGGGATCGGTCGGCGCTACCCCGGCGGCCCACAGCGGATTCCAGTAATCGGTGATGAACTGCTGTGTCGCAGCCCGATCGGCGATCACATAACCGTGTTCCTGCAGGAAGCCGGGATAGATGTTGTCCGACCCGACGAAGAACGCGCTGTCGTCTACGATCCAGATCTTGGCGTGGTTGTATTCGTAGCTCGGCACCTGGCGGACGGTGAGCAGCTTCGAATCCGACCCCAGTCGCTCGGCGATTACCTTGCGCAGATTGTTGCCGCCCATGTCGTCCTGATATCCGCTCGCGCCGGTCTCGAACGATGACAGGATGATGTCGACCGTGACGCCATTCTTCAGGGCATTGGCTACGTCGTCGAGGAAATTGCCCGGCCAAATCACGAATCCGGCGCGCGAAACGGTGTCGGTATCGGCGATCTTCTGCTGCGAGATGCGCAGGTTTCCGCCGGGTTTGACCTGGCTTAGCGCCACGTGCCGTGCGGTGCTGCTCGCCTGCTGCGCCTTCGCCACCCCCGGGTCGAAATGTGAAAACGGAAACCACAGCGGTATGTTGGGCGTGCTGGCGTACCGGCCGTTGACCTTCACCTGTTCGTAGAGGCGCGCATAGCCGTATTCGAGCGCCAGCGCGCTCTGATCGGCCAGCGTCCACAGGCCGAGATTGCCGACCGCGAGCACCGGCAGCGATCCGGTCGCGGGAGGCGGGGTGATGCCCGAACCGGAGAAATAGGGGATCGCCGCAGACCCGAACGCGGAATCGCCGAGCTTGAGCGATCTGAATTCGGAGGTGCCGCCCACATCGACCTGCTTCCACAGATAGTCGGCCCAGGCCTGCGAGGAGGCTGCGGCCTCGCCTACCACCTTGATCGCGGCGTCGTAGAGGTTCGCGTTGCTGCCGGTCGACAGGTAATCGTTCCAGTAGTTCATCCCGCCGACCATCCCGCAGGCCCCATCGACCGCGAGGATCTTGGAATGGTTCCACGATCCGGGAAGCTTCTTGATCCCGTCGGCCCACGGCACGTTGAGATTGCCGATCCAGCAGGTGAGGTTGCCGAGGCCGCTCTGTCCGCTGGTCTTGCCGAGCAGGATGTTGGCGAAATCGAATGGCAGCGGGCTGCCATCGTTGGGCAGGCCCTCGAGGAACCGCACCGTAATCGGCGCGCTCGAGGCCTTGGCGAGCGCGACCAGCGCGTCGGCAATATCCTGCTCGAACTGGTCGTTGGCGCGCCCCGCGTCCAGCCCGAGATGCGCGATATCGATGAAATGCGGCGCGGCCGGCGCGCTGGCGGCGAACTGAGTCAGGATCCCGGAAAAGGCGTTCCAGAATTCGGACTGCGACTGGTTGGGCTTGTTCTGGATCAGGTAATCCGGCGGCAGCGTATTCCCCGTGGTGCTGTGGTAGCTGTGCCCTTCGAGCGTAGCGTCGGATCCGCGCAGCACCGCAAGGATCGATTGCAGGATCGCCGCGCTGGGAGAAGCCGCTGCCGCAATTTCGTCGGCAAGTCTGGGCAGGCATTCGAGATTGGCTCCGTCATCCATGATAACCTCCATCGGATCGTGACATTAGCAAAGTAATTCACGCTCGATTATGGTTATCGAATCTGGATGCAGCCCGCTCTTATCGGCGCGATGACTTGAACATGCCCGAATAATTGATCCCTGTCTATTCCAGGTCTATTTAAGAATGTCCCGTTGCACTGCGATCCGGGACAAGTGCGCAAGAAAATTGCGCAATACCTTCCCCAAGGGCAAGTGCTGCCGTGTGCGTGAGGTTGTCTTGTAAAGAATTTGTGCTTACCCTTGCACCCAGAGCCCGAAAACGGGTCGAAACCGGCGTTGTTCGCGTCGGCCTGCAGGAGAAACCCTTGCGTCAGCTGCAAGGCATGGATTCCTCGTTCGTAGCGCTGGAATCGCCCAACTCGCCGATGCATATCGGCAGCGTATTGATCTACAATCCGGCCACCGCGCCTGGAGGGTTCGTCCGTTTCAAGGACATTTTGAGCTTCATCGAAAGCCGCATGCAGCTGTCGCGCACCATGCGCCAGCGGCTGGTGCGCGTCCCGTTCGATCTCGATTATCCCTACTGGATCGAGGATCCCGATTTCGACCTCGAATACCATGTCCGCCACGTCGCATTGCCCAAGCCGGGCGACTGGCGACAGCTGTGCATCCAGGCTGCACGCATCCATGCGCGCCCACTCGACCTCGACCGCCCGCCGTGGGAGTTTACGGTGATCGAGGGACTCGACAATGTCCGCGACTACCCACCGGGTTGCTTCGCCTTCGTGACCAAGGTGCACCACGCCGCGATCGACGGGATGAGCGGCATCGATCTGATGGAGGCACTCCATACCGTCACGCCGGATGCCGAACCGCCGAAGCAGCCCGATACCTGGAAGCCCGAGAAGATTCCGGGTCCGGTCGAACTGCTCGGCAAGTCCTATTTCAACGCGATCCTCAACCCCATGAAACAGGCGCAGGTCGCGGCGCAGGCGCTGCCGGGCGTGGCGAGCGCAATCAAGGGCCTGATCGCGCGCGATTTCAGGCTAAGCACCGACATGGTGCCACCGCGCACGCGCTTCAATCGTTCGATCTCGCCGCACCGCGTGGTCGAGGGGCGCAGTTTCAACCTCGAGGAATTCAAGTCGATCCGCGCACTCTTGCCTGATGCCAAGGTCAACGACGTTGCGATCGCGGTTATAGGCGGGGCGCTGAACAAGTATCTGACCGCGAAGGGCGACCTGCCCAAATCGACCATGACGGCTATGGCGCCGATCTCGGTCCGTGCGAAAGACGAGAAAGGCGACATGGGCAACCAGGTCGCGGCGATGATCGCTCCGCTTGGCACGCATATCGCAGACCCCAAGGATCGGCTGGAATACGTGTTCAACCAGACCAGCAATTCCAAGGCGATGACCAACGCTCTGGGTGCGCGGACGATGACCGAGGTGAGCAAGGTCAACCCGCTGCTTTACATGGCGCTGGGGGCGCAGCTGTTCAGCCGGGTCAGCATCGCGCACAAGCTCGCCATGCCGTTCAACACGGTCGTCACCAACGTGCCCGGCCCGCCGGTGCACATCTATTCCTCGGGTGCGCGGATGGAGAGCATGGCGCTCTCGCTGATCTGCCTGACCGACGGGCTGGGCCTGGCTCACGTGGTGCAGTCCTATGTCGACGAGGCGTATCTGAGCTTCACCGCCTGCCGCGACATCATGCCCGATCCGGAATTCTACTCGCAGTGCCTGCAGGACAGCTTCGACGAGATGCTGGCAGCGGCCAACAAGGCCGCCAAACCCGCGAAACGCACTGCGAGGGCCGCCAAACCAACGACCAAAAGCAAGACGCCCGCCAAGAAGGGTCGCACAACACGTCCGCGCGCAAAGAGTGCGCAGCGCAAGGGGGAAAAAGTATAATGGCGAGCATTCCAGCCGATTTCATGGACGAAAAGGCGCCGCGCGCACCGCGTCCGCCCAACCGCATCTGGACCTTTGCCGAAGGGCGTGCGTTCTTCGAACTCGGAGCGCTCTATGCTTCGATGCCGATGCTGTCCTCGACCCTGCCCAAGGGCGACGGGCATACTGTCATCACCATGCCGGGCTTCATGGCTTCGAACAGTTCGACCGTGCCGATGCGGCGGCTGCTGTCGCGGCTGGGCTACGATGCGCTCGGTTGGGAAAGCGGGCGCAACGTCCGGGTCAACGAAGCGCTGATCGGGCGGCTCGAGCGGCAGTTGAAGGACGCCAACGACGCGAGCGGTCGCAAAGTCTCGCTGGTCGGCTGGAGCCTCGGCGGCGTGCTCGCACGCGAACTGGCCAAGCTGCATCCTGACCGGGTGCGGCTCGTGGTTTCACTCGGCAGCCCGATCTCCGACGATCGCAACCACACCAACGCTGCGCGGCTGTTCCAGTTCTTCAACGGTGACGAGCCGGAAAAGATTCGCGGTGGGCAGTTTACCGGCCTCGACATCGCGCCACCGGTGCCGACCACGTCGATCCTGACCAAGACCGACGGCGTCGTCCACTGGCGCGGCAGCGTGCAGTGTCCGAAAAAGACCAGCAGCAAACACCCGACCGAGAATATCCAGGTCTACGCCAGCCATTGCGGGCTTGGCGTGAACCCGTCGGTCATGATCGCGCTCGCTGATCGATTGGCGCAGCCGGAGGACGAATGGATGCCGTTCGAGGCCCATCCCCGCCACGCGTGGATGTTTCCCAAACTCAGTTTGAACTGAGTTTGGGGTGCTTCTGTTTCGCCCCCAAGCGCCGGGCGCGGGCCATCCGGCCCGCTCGGCTTTCGCGCCATAAGGCGCGACGGGCGGTCGGCCTGGCGGTCACCTTCTGACCGATCTGTCGCAAACAAGAAACGGCGGCGCTAGACGCCGCAAGGGCGACCGCCCGCACGCAGCGACGCGCCCGCAGGGCGTGTGAGCGAGGAAATCGCAGCCGGGATGGGCTGCGCCAATCAAAAAAGCTTGCGGATATCCACGCCGATGAACCGGCCGACCGGGTCGATCAGGAATGGCTGGTAATTGAGCGGGGTCTCGCCGTTGACGTCGGTCACCTGTCGGCGCGCATCGAAGATGTTATCCGCACGCAGCGATATGCGGACGTTCTCGAGCAGCCCCTCGTTCTTCCCGACCAGCTGGCCGATCTCGCCGAACAGCCGCAGATCGAAGGTCGCAAGGTCATCGAAGATCAGGTCGCTGCTGCCGGGCAGGCCCGACCCGTTGAGCCGGGTTTCGCCGGTGTATCGCCCGGACAGCCGCATCCCGATGCCGTTGCCGAATATGCCCGCTTCGAGCCGGCTCGAATGACGCGGAAGTCCGAATGCGCCGGTGCCATCGCCGTCGAGCTGGTCGAGCACCGCCACACCGGGCGCGATCAGGATCTCGTTGTCGAGCTCGATCGTGTGGTTGAGCGAGACGAAATACCGCCAGCCGCGGAAATTGCGGCGCTGTAGCGGATTGAACGCCGGGCCTCCGCCCCCCTGTGCGGCGCCCTCCCCTTGCGGCGGTCCGCTGGCACAGAACTGCGAGCGGAAACGCTCGAGCGCCTCGTCGGGGATGTTGCCGTCTGCGTCGCGCGCCTGGTCGAGCCCGAGCTTGATGAACTGCGGATCGACCCCGGGAAATTCGGCCGAAATATCCTCCCCGCGCTCGATCTTGCCGATCAGTTCGCGGATCGCAGCAATGCCGTCTTCTCCGCACGCGCGCTCTCGGAAAGCCGCCGACGCCGCCGCTGCCGGGCCGCGAGGAACGTCACCGCCGGGGGGCGTACCGGCGGTTTGGGTCGGAGGCCCGCCCTCGCCGCCGCGCCGTCCTTCGAATGCGCCGGGGTCGAAGCTGCACAACCGCTCGCGGAACTGCGCGATCCGGGCCTCGCTGATTGTGCCGTCTTCGCCGCGTACGCGGTCGAGGATGCGCTGCAGGCGTTCGGGATCGAATCCGGGCAGATCGGCGGAAACATCCTCGCCATTCTCGAGCGCGCGCATCAGCCGGATCGCGAATTCGAGCCCGTCATCGGCGCATAGCCGCTCGCGGAAGGCCATGAACTGCTGCCGCTGTTCGGGCGTCGGCGGACCGCCCACGCCGTCGGGCCTTCCGCGACCGGGAGCATCCCCCCACCGCGTGGGGGGCCACCTCGGCCGCTCCGTTCCTCGCCCTCCTCGCGGCCGCCACCGATGCTGCCGCGCGTGAACAGGCTGAATTGCAACCGGTTGGCGCGGGTTTCGGCAAAGGTCACGAACCGGCGATCGACCGCAGTCAACGTTCCGCCTGCATCGCGGGTGATCCGGCCCGGGAACGCCGCCTCGATTTCGGGCGTGATGATCGGGAAGCCGCGCGTCACGTCGTCCGAGCGGTTGCGGACATATTCGATCGTGAAGCGGGTGTTGTCGACGAACGGCAATTCCCAGTTGAGCGCGAATTTCCAGTCGCGCTGGGTCTCAGCCCGCAGGTCGGGATTGCCGCCCGTCGTGACCGTGGCCAGCACGGTTTCGCCGTTGGTAAAATCGAACACCGGAACGTTGAAGAACTGCACCTCCGGATTGCCCAGCGTATCGAGCGCGGGTGCGACTTCGCGGACGATATAGCTGGCCGACAGATCCAGCCTGTCGGTCACGCCCCAGGTAAGCCCGAGCGTGTAGTCGCCCAGCGTCCCGAAGTCGGAAAGGTGGTTGAGACCGACCTGCGCGTTGAGCGTGAAACTGCCCAGCGCATCGGCGAAACCGTTGCGCCGGCTAGTGATCGGGAGGACGAGGTTCGCCCCGGTCGAAAGGTCCCCCCGGGTCAGATCGGTGCCTAGCGGATTGCGGGTGTCGGATCCGTCGAGATTGGTCCACTCGTAACCGAGATCGAATGTCGCCAGCAACTCGCCGCCGGGTAGCTGTGCGATCGGCCCGCGCAGGGTGGTCAGCGTGCTTGCGTTGATGCTGCGCGTCGCAGCGAGGTCGAAACCGGCATCAAATGCGCGCGGCAGTGCCGCGTCGAGCGCCAGCCGTCCCGCGAACGCATCCGCCTGCAATGCGGTCGTATCGAACCGGCGATCGATCTCGGTCTCGCTTTCGGACAGGCTGGCGTCGAACGTCGTGGTGAGCCGAAACGCGTTGATCGGTTTGGTCAGCGAACCTGCAGTCGAGAAAGTGTCGGAACCGGTGCGCTGTTCGAGCGGACTGTCTGCGCCGAACGTCCGCAGCGCGCTGTCGCCACCGCTATCGGTCAGCACCACCGTGTTGAGCCCGCGCAACGAACGCGAATCGCCGCGCGTGTAGCTGGCATTGGCCGAAAGCGAGATTCCGCTGTCGATGATCGCCTTCGCCCAGCTGATATTGCCTGTCAGCGAGCGGCTGTCGGCGACTAGGCTGCGGAACGCGGCCTGATCGGGGTCGGTGGCGATGTCCGACACCGAGCCCGGCGTCTGGATGATGTCGCGCTCGGGCTCGGTCAGCGCCGAGCTGTCGTTGGCTTCGAAGTTGACGTTGATCCGTCCGCCATCGGCGATCTGGAGGAACCCGATTTCCTGCTCGCGCTGGTGATATCCGCCGCGCGAGGGGCCTTCGAATTCAAATTCCACCTCGGCATTGCGGTAGTTTTCCTTGAGGATCAGGTTGATGACCCGGCGATCGGGCGGAAAGCCGAACCGCTGCGCTACTTCCTCGGGAAATACCTCGACCCGCGCCAGCGCCTCGGGCGGGTAATTGGCGAATTCGCGAAACGAGCCGATGCGGATACCGTTGATCAGCAGCACCGGTTGGCCGCCGCCACCGCGACCGCGCGCTGAGCCGGTCTGGTTGGTGATCTGGGTGATGAGGTCGGCGATCGAGGTCACACCCTCTGCGGCGATATCCTGTTCTCCCAGTTCGAGGATCGGTGCCTGCTCGACATCGAGCTGCCCCGCCAGCCGTTCCGCCCGCACCACGATCTCGCCGCTGCCGGCGCCAAGTTCGTTGGGCCGCTCATCAGGTCGCGCGGTCTCGGCCGGCGGATCCTGCGGCGGCGATTGCGGCTGGGCCCACGCGGGCGATGCTGCCAGCGCGGCCAGACAGGCGCCAGCACACAGGCGGGTTCGGATGGTCGATCTGGACGTCATGGAACCCTATTGATCGCGAAGGGGAGAGGAACAAGGACTTGAATTGTACCGAATTGCACCGATCTATACGGGACCGGCTGCTGTTGGGATGAACAGCCAGGCCGAATCGGTGCGTTGGAGCGTTAACGCACGAGGCTTCCCTTTTGTTCTCGCCATCGCTAAATGCCGCGCGGTGATCGGCGGGCGTTGTGTCCGCTGCAACAGGAATCAGGAATTACATGGCCAAAGAAGAACTCCTCGAAATGCGCGGGCGCGTCGTCGAGCTGCTGCCCAATGCGATGTTCCGGGTTGAGCTTGACAACGGCCATGAAGTGCTGGGCCACACCGCGGGCAAGATGCGCAAGAACCGCATCCGCGTGCTGGTGGGCGACGAGGTGCAGTGCGAACTGACGCCTTACGATCTCACCAAGGCGCGCATTACCTATCGCTTCATGCCGGGTCGCGGCGGTCCGCCAGGATCCTGAGCATTTCCTCGCTGCGCCGATGAGCGCACCTCACCTCACCCTCGCATCCGCTTCGCCGCGTCGGCGTGAACTGCTCGCACGGCTCGGGATCGAACCCGATGCGGTCGAGCCCGCCGATATCGACGAATCCCCGCTCAAGGGCGAGCGCCCGCGCGACTACGCGCTGCGGATGGGTCTGGAAAAGGCCGCTGCAGCGGATGCTCGGGGATTCGTGCTGGCGGGCGACACCGTGGTCGCCGCCGGGCGCCGCATCCTGCCCAAGACGGAAAGCGCGGAGGAGGCGCGGCGGTGTCTCGAACTGCTTTCGGGGCGGCGGCACACTGTCTTTTCCAGCGTGGTGCTGCGCGCGCCAGACGGGACCGCGCGTTCGCGCCTCCAGGAAAGCACGGTGCGGTTCAAATCGCTCTCGAACGAGGAAATTGACGCCTATCTCGATGGTGGCGAATGGCGCGGCAAGGCCGGTGGCTACGCGATCCAGGGCAGCGCCGAAGGCCTGGTCCAGTGGATCAAGGGCAGCCATTCAGGCATCATGGGCCTGCCGCTCTACGAGACACGTGCGCTGCTGAAAGCGGCGGGTTTCGCCCTTGGCTGAGTGGCTCATCGAGGAAGGAATCGGCGAACGGCGCGCGCTGCTGGCTGAAGGCGATCGGGTTCTCGCCGCGAAACTGTGCTGGCCGGGCGAATTGCTGGCAGGCACCCGCCATGCGGCGCGGCTGATTTCGAAGCCCACCGGCGCCCGGCGCGGCATCGCCGCCCTCGAAAACGGCATGGAAGTGCTGGTCGATCACCTGCCGGCGGACCTGACCGAAGGCAGCGCCTTCGAATTGCGCGTTTCGCGCGCAGTGATCGCGGAGCGCGGGCGCTTCAAGCAGGCGCAGGGGCGCTATGTCCCCGCAGCCGAGGCAAAACCATCCCCCGATGCTGTGCCCTTTGCACCGGGCGCGACCGCGAAACAGTTTCCGGCCGGCTGGTGGGAAGAAATCTGGCATGCCGCATCCAGTGGAACCATGGCCTTCGCGGGTGGCGAAATCCTGTGCAGCGTCACTCCCGCCATGACCGTGATCGACATCGATGGCGACCTGCCACCGCGCGAACTCGCGATCTCGGCGATGCCGGCTGTCGGGCAAGCCCTGCGCCAATTCGGGATCGGCGGGAATATCGGCATCGATTTCCCCACCATCCAATCCAGATCGGAGCGCCAGACGGTTGACAAGGCGCTCGCCGAAGAACTTCGCGGCTGGCCGCACGAGCGCACCGCGATGAACGGCTTCGGTTTTGTCCAGCTCGTCGCCCAGCTCGATGGGCCTTCGCTGCTGCACCGCTTCGCCAGTTCGCGCACGGGGATGTGCGCCCGCCATGCCTTGCGCGTGGCCGAACGCGCCGAAGGCACCGGGCCGATCCTGCTGCTCACCGTCCACCCCGCGCTCAAGTCCAGGCTCAAGCCCGAATGGCTCGATGAACTCGCCCGCCGCACCGGGCGGCAGGTGCGGATCGAAACCGATCCCGGACTTGCACTCGAAGCGCCCAGCGCCCAGATTCTCTCCGCATGACTTCGCCAGCTTCCAAACCCTGCCCGATCTGCAGAAGGCCCCGGACCGAGGATTTCAGCCCGTTCTGCTCGCAGCGGTGCAAGGATCGCGATCTCGCGCGATGGTTCGGCGATGGCTATGCCGTGCCGGGTCGTCCGGCGAGCCCGGACGAAATCGCGAGCTCGGATTGGGGCGAGCAGGATTAGGGCTGGCGGGACTGATTTGCTCTTGCCAAGCGCCGCCCCGTTCGCCATAGGCGCGCTCTCATTCGCTCGCCGACACGCATGTCGCTGTCGCCGCGGAGTAGCACGCCCAAGTAGCTCAGTTGGTAGAGCATACGACTGAAAATCGTAGTGTCGGTGGTTCGATCCCGCCCTTGGGCACCACTCCCTTTCGCGAATAGACCCTGGGGGAAACGCTAGCATGTCCCGTCGTCGCCAAATCTACGAAGGCAAGGCCAAGATCCTTTACGAGGGTCCCGAGCCCGGCACGCTGATCCAGTATTTCAAGGATGACGCCACCGCCTTCAACGCCCAGAAGAAGGGCACGATCAACGGCAAGGGCGTGATCAACAATCGCATCAGCGAACATGTGTTCACGCGCTTGGCGCACATCGGCATTCCGACGCACTTCATCCGCCGGCTCAACATGCGCGAGCAACTGGTGCGACAGGTCGAGATCATCCCGATCGAAGTGGTGGTGCGCAATGTCGCCGCCGGATCGATCAGCAAGCGGCTCGGCATCGAGGAAGGCGAACCGCTGCCCCACACGCTGATCGAATATTACTACAAGGACGATGCCTTGGGCGATCCGCTGGTTGCCGAGGAACATATCGCCTGCTTCCAGTGGGCGAGCCACGAGGAAATGCACGACATTTCCTCGATGGCGATCCGCATCAACGATTTCCTGTGCGGGATGTTCGCCGCGATCGATATCCGGCTGGTGGATTTCAAGCTCGAATTCGGACGACTCTACGATGGCGATTACAGCCGCGTAATCCTCGCCGACGAGATCAGCCCGGATGGCTGCCGGTTGTGGGACATGACCTCGGGCGAAAAGCTCGACAAGGACCGCTTCCGCCGCGATCTCGGCGGCGAAGAGGAGGCCTATCGCGAAGTCGCGCGGCGCCTCGGCCTGCTGCAGAAGGAGGATAGCGGCCCCGGCGAAGTGCTCGACCTGTCGAGCCACCGCTCACGCCTGCGCGGCGGACCGCCACCGAAGAAGTAACCCGGACGGCGTCAACACGGCCGGCTTTGTCGCCCGCATTCCCGATTTTTCGGGGTTTCGCACGCAATTTTCACCTGACACCCAGCATTCCTTCTCTAAGCTACTCGGCTTCAGGGGATGAAGAGGTCTTGCCCGAACACATGAAATCGACTGCACGCGCATTCGCTGCGGGGCTGCTGCTGGCCCTGCCCCATCTGGCCTTCGGCACACCGCTCGCGGCGCAGGAAACCGCCGATACGGTTGCGGCGGACGCGCCCGCCGAGCCGGTGTGGCCGTTCGAGGTCAGCGATGTCGAGGTCGATCGCGGTTACGTGTTCGGACGGCTCGACAATGGCATGCGCTATATCCTGCGCGAGAATGCCACGCCCGAGGGCACCGCGCTGGTGCGGATGCGGATCGATTCGGGTTCGCTCGACGAGACCGAGAGCGAACGCGGCCTGTCGCATTATCTTGAACACATGGCCTTCAACGGGTCCAGCGGCATTCCCGAAGGCGAAATGATCAAGCTGCTCGAACGCGAAGGGCTGGCGTTCGGGGCCGATACCAACGCGTCGACCGGGTTCGACGCGATAACCTACAAGCTCAACCTGCCGCGCAACGACGAAGCCTTGCTGGACACTGCGCTGATGCTGATGCGGGAGACCGCGAGCGAGCTCACCATCGCCGAGGACGCGGTCGAGCGCGAGCGCGGCGTGATCCTTGCCGAACGCCGCGACCGGCGCAATTTCGCACAGCGCGCGCGCGAGGACAGCTTCGCCTTCACCTCTCCCGATGCGCGCTACCCAGACCGGCTGCCGATCGGGACGCTCGACGTGCTCGAAAGCGCCGGAGCGGCCGAGTTGCGCGCGCTGTACCGACGCACCTACACCCCGGCGAACACGGTGCTGGTGGTGGTCGGGGATTTTCCGACCGCGCTGGTCGAAGCGAAAATCCGCGAACGATTCGGCGATTGGCAGGGCGGCCCGGCCCCCGCCGACCCCGTAACCGGCCCGATCGATATCGATCGCCAGGGGCTGACCGACATCTACCTCGACCCGGCGCTGTCCGAAAACGTCTCGATCTCGCGCTTCTCGCCGTGGCGCGACGAGCCCGACACGCTCGCCAATCGCGATGTTCAGGCGCTGCGCGGGATCGGCTACGCGATCGTCAACCGCCGCCTCGCCCGGCTCGCGCGCGGCGAAGATGCGCCGTTTCGCGGTGCCAGCTACGGCACTGGCGACGTCTTTGAAGACGCGCGGGTCACCGGCATTTCGATTTCGACGCCCGATGGCGAGTGGATGAAGGGCATGCTCGCCGCGGTGCGCGAGGTGAACGAGGCGCTGACTCACGGCTTCACCCAGGCCGAGATCGATGAGCAGCTCGCGAATTATCGCACGGCGCTCGAAAATGCGGTCAAGGCTGCGGATACTCGCGCCAATGCCGCCTATGTCGGCGAGGCGTTGAGCCTGGTGGCGAACGAACGCATCCCGACCGATCCCGCATTCCGGCTCGCCAATTTCGAGCGCCTCGCGGGGCTGGTCACACCGGAGAGCGTCCACCGTGCGCTGCGCGATCATGCTGCGCCACTGGGCAACCCGCTGATCCGGTTCCAGGGGCGCACCGCGCCGGAAGGCGGCGAGGAGGCGTTGCGCGCCGCTTTTGACGAAGCGATGGCGCTTCCGATCGCCGCCCCGGTCGATAACGGTCCGCTCGAATTCGCCTATTCCGATTTCGGCGTACCGGGCGAGATTGTTTCCGACACGGTCAACGAGCGGCTCGGCATTCGCATGCTGCGGTTCGCCAACGGCGTGCGGCTCAACCTCAAGCCGACCGAGATTCGCGAAGATCGCATCAGCTGGCGCATGTCGATCGATGGCGGCACCTTGCTCAACACCAGCGAGGACCCGCTCAAGACCGCGATGGTCGGCGCGCTCGGCAATGGCGGACTGGGGCGGCACAGCGTCGACGAATTGCAGACCGTGCTCGCCGGACGCAGCGTGGGCGTTCGGGTCGGCAGCAGCGCCGAATTCTTCACCTTCAGCGGCACCACCACCCCGCGCGATCTCGATCTGCAGATGCAGCTGCTCACCGCCTCGCTGACCGATCCGGGCTACCGCCGCGAAGGGGAGGAACGCTATCGCCGCAACATCGCTAATTTCTTCGCCAATCTCGATGCGACGCCGGGACGGGCGCTGAGCAATGCGCTGGGCGCGATCCTGTCGGACGGCGATCCCCGTTTCAGCCTGCAGGACGAAGACGCGTTTCTTGCGCGCGATTACGGGAAGCTGCGCGCGGATATCGGCGACCGGTTCGGTTCGGGCGCGATCGAGCTGGCGCTGGTGGGCGATTTCGATCCGGACGCGGCGATCGCAGCGGTTGCCGCCACGCTCGGCGCGCTGCCCGAACGCGAAGCCGAATTCCAGCGACGCGAAAAGGCCCGTCTCCGCAGCTTCACCGCGAACCGCGGCCTCACCACCCTGACCCACGGCGGCGAGGCCGATCAGGCGCTGGTGCGGCTGACCTGGCCGACCAACGACGACGACGACTTCGCCGAGGAGCTGAAACTCACGCTGCTGGCGCGGATCGTGCGGCTCGAGCTGACCGAGCGCCTGCGCGAAGAACTGGGGCAGGCCTATTCACCCTCAGCAGGGAGCAGCAGCAGCTCGGTCTATCCCGACTACGGGACTTTCCGGGTGCAGGCATCGGTCGATGTCACGCAGGTCGAGCCGACCCGCGCGGCGATCGTCGACCTGATCGAGGACCTGCGCACCAAGCCGATCGATCCCGACTTGATCGAGCGGGCGAGGAAGCCGATCCTCGAAAGCTACGACAACCTGCTGAAGGGCCTTGGCGGGTGGATGAGCCTGACCGGCCTTGCGCAGGAGAAACCACGGCGGATCGACCGCTATTTCGCCGCGCCCGACCTGCTCAAGAGCTTCACCCCCGAGGATGTGCAAGCGATGGCGGTGCAGTATCTCGATCCTGCGGCAGCGGTCGAAATCCACGTCCTGCCGGGTGAGAACGCCAAGCCTGCCGACGAGGATCCGAAATCGGAAGAGCCGGAAGACGAAATCGAAGAATAGCGCGCCGGATGGCGTGCGGAACAAGACAACAAGCAAACAAGGCTGGCGGGTCGCCTCCCGCCAGCCTCTTGATGCCACGCTGCCCGCCGGATGCCTGATCGGCAAGCCCCGCGGCAGAACCTTGGCTCAGTAATCGACCGAGAACGAAACGCCGATCACCCGCGGCTCGTTGACGAACGCCGTGTTGTTGTTGAAGTCGATTCCGCCGAGAATGTTGTCTTCATCGGTGATGTTGCGCGCGAACGCGGCGAGCTCCCACTGGCCGTCACCCCCCGAATATCCAATCCGCAGACCGCCTTCGATCCGGCTGCCGGCATTGTATTCGAGGCTTTCGTAGAGAAAGAAGTTGGTCTCGCCGAGGAACACCCAGTCGGTGAAGATGAAGAATTCGCCGCTGTTGCCGACCGGCAGACCGTACCGCGCGGTGAAATCGCCACTCCATTCGGGCGCGTTCGGGAACGGGTTGCCATCCACCAGCGCGAAACCGTTGGCATTGAACGGATCGGTCACGGTGCACTGTGCGCAGGTGCCGACCGCGAGCGTATTGTCCTTGATCTCGGTATCGTTGTAGGCAACGCCCAGCGTGACGAGGAAGTCCGGCGTGATCTGGAACGCGCTGTCGAGCTCGAAGCCCCATGCCTCGCCCTTGTTGGCGTTGATCAGCTGGACGAAGTTGCCACCGCCGCCGACCGCGGTGAACTGCGGATCGTCGACCGTGTAGTAGAACACCGCACCGTTGAGCCGCACGCGGCGATCGGCCAGCTCGCTCTTGAAGCCGATTTCGTAGGAATTGATCGTTTCCGACTGCGCGACCGATGGCGGCGCGAAGAACGCGACGTCGCGTCCCTGGATGGTTGGCCCACGGAACGCATTGGCGACCCTGGCGTAGACGCTGGTATCGTCCGACACGTCGGCGAACAGGCTGATGTCCCAGCTCAGCTGGTCGTCCTGCACGCTGACGGCCTGCCCCGGCCCGCCGATCACGACGAAGTCCTTCTCATCGTCGGTATAGCGCAGTCCTGCGGTCAGGCGCAGCGTGTCGGTCAGCTGGTAAGTGCCCTGTCCGAACGCCGCCCAGGCGACGTTCTTGTGATTGACCGTGGTCACGGGCGGGAAGGTGAAGCCTTCGGTCGTGACGTTGAAATTGCTGACGAAGATAAAGCCGCCGACCTGCCAGCTGAACGGACCGTCGGTGTTCGAGGCGAGGCGGGTTTCCTGAGTGAACTGCTCGAGGTCGATCGAGTCCTGCGTATCGGCCGGGAACGGAATGAAGCCTGGTCCCGAAACCGGCAGGAACGCCGCGCCGAAACCGCCGTCGATATCGCCCCGGCTCAACCCTTCGCTGGTGCTGTAATTGGTGATCGAGGTCAGCGTGGCGGCATCGAATTCGTGGCTGAAATTCAGCGTCGCGCCGAACTGCTGGTATTCCGCCGGGTTGCCGCCGCCGGCGTCGTAGAACACCACGTCGCGATCGTAATTGGCGTTGAGCTCGTTGCTGCCGGCGGTGAGCACGTTGGCGCGGAAGAAGGTTGAACTGCCGTCGAGATCGCGGAACTGGACCGAACCGAGGATGCGGGTGCGATCGTCGGGCGTGATCAGCAATTGCCCGCGAATGGCGAAATCGCTGAACCCGCCGAGCACGTCTTCCTCGCCGGTAAAGCCGTTGTCGATCCAGTCGCCGCGACGCTGGAACTGGGTCGCGACACGGAAGGCGACCGTATCTTCCACGATTCCGCCACCTACGGCACCGGCGAACGTGACCGTATCGAGCGATGCGAATGACAGGCTCGCCTGCACGTCGGTTTCGAAGCTCGGCTTTACCGTGTCGATCTTGACGATGCCCGCCGGGGTGTTGCGTCCGAACAGGGTGCCCTGCGGCCCGCGCAGCACCTCCACCCGCTCGATATCGAAGATCGGGAAGCTCTTGAGCGTGACGTTTTCGAGCACGACCTCGTCCATGATCACCGAAACCGGCTGCGACGCGGCGAGATCGAAGTCGGTGTTGCCGAGCCCACGGATATAGAACCGCGGAGCGACCCGGCCATTGGAGCTTTCGACATTGAGACCCGGCGCGGCTCCCGCAAGCACCGTGTTGTCGGCCCCGGCGCTGAACAGCGCGCCGACGCGCTGCTCGTTGAGGATCGCGGCGGAAACCGGCACGTCCTGCAGGTTTTCCTCGCGGCGGTTGGCGGTGACGATGATGGTCGGCAGCTCGCCAGCCTGGTCGGCGGTTTCGGTTTCGCCGTCCTGCGCGGCCGCAGGAGCGGCCAGGCCAAGCGCGGCTGCGGTAATGGCGGTCGAGCCGACAAGCGCGGCACGGATGGTGATGAGGCGATACGACATCGGAGAATTCCTCTTTCGAGTCGGAGGGTTGGATTGCGCCCTACCCGCTGGCAGAAATGCGCGCGTGTGGCGAGTTCGCTGGCGTCTACGGCGGGCAGAATCAGGCGACTCCCGCTCCGGATGTTGCAGAGAAACTACACTCATGGGCTGCGAACCGGCGGAGCGCGGCGGAGGCGGTCGACCGTGGGCAAGCCCGTCGCTGCAATTGCACCCTCGCCCGATCGCGCTATAGGCACGCGGGAACCCATCGCCGCGCAGGAAACACGCCCATGAAAGTCCGCATTCTCGTCCGTCTGAAGCCCGGCGTGCTCGATCCGCAGGGTCGCGCGGTGCACCACGCGCTCGAGGGACTCGGCTTCGACGGGGTCGAGGATGTCCGCGTCGGGCGGATGATCGAGCTCGACGTCGCCGAGGGCACCGGCGACGAAACGCTGCGCAAGATGTGCGAACAGCTGCTCGCCAACATGGTGATCGAGGATTACGCGATCGAACATCTCGACGGCGAAAAGGCGCCGGCCTGATGGCTTTCCCGTCGAACAGTTTCCGCGCCGGGGTCATCACCTTTCCCGGATCGAATTGCGATCGCGACATGGCGGTCGCGCTCGAAGCGGTGTCGGGCAAGCCCGCGATCCGGATCTGGCACGGCGATGCCGACCTCCCCGAGGGCCTCGATCTGATCGCCCTGCCCGGCGGCTTTTCCTATGGCGACTACCTGCGCTCGGGAGCGATGGCGGCGAAAAGCCCGATCCTGCGGGCGGTGGTCGCCGCAGCCGGGCGCGGCGTGCCGGTGCTCGGGGTGTGCAATGGCTTTCAGGTGCTGACCGAAAGCGGGTTGCTGCCCGGCGCGCTGATGCGCAACGCCAATCAGCGATTCATCTGCCGCACGGTGCCGCTCGATGTCGTCAACACCGGCTCGATCTTCACCCGCGGCTTCGCCGAAGGCCAGCGCATCCACATCCCGGTCGCACATCACGATGGCAATTACTTCGCCGACGACGCGACGCTCGACCGCATCGAAGGCGAAGGCCGGGTGGCATTCCGCTATGCCGAACCGTGCAACGGCTCGCGCCGCGACATCGCGGGCGTTCTCAACGCGGCGGGCAACGTGCTGGGCATGATGCCGCACCCCGAACGCGCGATCGAGCGCGCGGCGCATCCTTCGCTGGGGGAGCGGACGGACGCTTGCTGTTCGAAAACGTCGTGAGCGCGCTGGTCGACGCCTGACGGTCTAGGCGCGTTTCTGGTTGGACTCGGTAAACAGTCGCCGGGCGTCCTCGTCGGTCATGGGCCGCCCGAAATAGTAGCCCTGGATCTTGTCGCAGCCGAGACTGCGGATCAGTTCCGCCTCCTCGCTCGTTTCCACGCCTTCGGCGGTGGTTGTCATCCGCATCGCCTTGGCCATCGCCACCACCGCGTTGATGATCGCGAGACTTTCAGACGATTGCTGCGCCGCTCCCTGAACGAAGGTGCGGTCGACCTTGATGGTCGAAAAGCGCAGCTTGCGCAGGTAGCCGAGCGACGAATAGCCGGTGCCGAAGTCGTCCAGCGCAACCGAACAGCCCAACGCCATGATCCCTTCGAGCGCGCTGCTGGCGATGCTCGCATCCCGCAGAAAGATGCTTTCGGTGACTTCCACTTCGAGCCGATCCGGACGCAACCCGCTCTCGGCCAGCGCCTCGACGACGTCGGAGTTGAAATCGGGTTCGAGCAGCTGTTCAGGCGAAACGTTGACGTTGATCTTGATATGGTCGGGCCATTTGCGCGCTTCGAAACATGCCTTGCGCAGCACCCATTTGCCGATTGGCACGATCAGCCGGGTATCCTCGGCCAGCGGGATGAACTTGCCCGGACTGACGAAGCCGTGTTCCTCGCTGTTCCAGCGAACCAGCGCCTCAAAGCTGACGATGGCTTCGCTGCGCGCGTCGACCACCGGCTGATAATGCAGCACCATCTCTTCGCGGCTGAGTGCCTTGCGCAGCGAGACTTCGAGCTGGCGGCGCTCTTCGGCAGAAGCGTGCAGCACCGGTTCGAACTGGTAATGCTCGCCGCCGCCGACGTCCTTGGCCCGATACAGCGCGAGGTCGGCGTTGCGCATCAGTTCCTCGACCGTGCTGCCGTCGCGTGGGCCGATTGCCGAGCCGACGCTGGCCCCGACATACAGCGTGTGCTGATCGACCTGATATGGCTCGGTCAGCGTGTCGATAACGTCGAGCGCCACTTGCCGGACGGCGTCGGGGTTGCTGGCATCGCGGATCACGATCGCGAACTCGTCCCCGCCCAGCCGACCGCACAGCTGGTTTTCTCCCATCAACGCCTTGAGGCGCGCCGAAACCTGCGCCAGCAGCTTGTCGCCGGTCATATGGCCGAGCGAGTCGTTGACCGCTTTGAACCGGTCGAGATCGACCATCAGCAGCGCGCAGCGGCTGCGCCATTGCTGCGAAAAGCGCAAGGCCTCGCCCAACGCTTCGGTCAGCTGCAGCCGGTTGGGCAGGGACGTGAGCGTGTCGTACCGCGCCAGATAGGCGATCTTCTCGGTCGATTCGCGCTGCGCGGTCACGTCCGATCCGACACCGCGAAAGCCGGTGAACTTGCCCGTTTCGTCGCGGATCGGGGTGCCCGAAAGCTCCCACCAGCGTTCTTCGCCCCTGATCGAAACCTCCACCAGCAGGTTTGAGAAGTTCTCGCGGTTTTTCAGGCGTTCGGCGAGGTCGTGCAGGCTGGGCGGAAACTTGCCTTCTTCCCATTTCCTGCCGGCGATCAGTTCGAGCAGCGGGTGTCCCTCCGCTTCGGTCTGGCTCGATGCCAGCGCAAAGGCAAACCGCGGGCTGACGTTGCGCAGCCTCCGCAGCGGATCGACTTCCCACAGCCAGTCGGCCTCGTTCTCCTCGAATTCGCGCAGCAACAGCGAAACCACCTGGTCTTTTTCGGCCATCCCGCTCTCGGCAATTCGCACCGCGAGCTGGATGCGCGCAACCTCGATCGCTCCGAAGATCGACATCATCACGAACAGGGCAACCGCAACGGCCGCGATCGCAGAGTAATTGAGTGCAAGCACGGCGACGATCGAGGTGCCGAGAACCAGACAATAGGCGATGACGCCGAGCGGTGTCCCGGTCTGGAAGAATATCGCACCGGCCACGGTCACGGCGATGACAATCAGGATCGCGATCAGATCGCCCGGTGGGGCATAGGGCGCAAACAACCAAACCGGAACCGACCACAACAGCCCTGACATGAGCGGGGTGAGGGCTTGCTTCAGCCGTTCCTCGCGCGTGATCTTGCGATGATCGACATCGGCAAGCGAACGATCGAACGCGATGCCGCGGATCTGCACTGCGGCGAGCGCTGCCATCCACAAGATGAGCCACAGCAGCCAAATGTCTTCGAGGAAGATCTGCACCGCCAACAGCGAAAGTACCGCATTGCCATAAGCCCGGTGGAACGAGATTTTCGCGAGCGCTGCAAACTGGAGGCCACGCAGCCTGGTCCAGTCGACGTCGCCCCGGTCGCTGAGACCCAGGACAGCCGACAACGGCAGGTCGGACGCTTGCACCTGCAGGGAGGACGTTGTTTCGCTCACCCTTCGCAACTACCCGGCAAAGGTTATGGGGCGGTAAAGTATCCTCGGCCGGATGGTAAATTCCGATATAATTTCATTGACCTATCGATCGATGCCGGAAATCGCGCCTTCCCAGTTTTTACCGTCGAATTCAGTGATTTCCGGAGCCAGTCCGGTAGCGTCGTCGAGGCAGGCGAAGTGCACGCTCCAGCAATCGGGGTGTGAGCGCGGCTGATAGAAGCTCTTTATCCCGCAGAATCGGCAGAACAGATGCTCGGCCTGGCCGCTCCCGAAACGATACGATGTGATGGCATCCCGGCCCTGGATCAGGGTGAAGCGTTCGTGCGGTACGAACAGGTGCAGATAACCCGATGCCGAACAGATCGAACAATTGCAGCGCAGCATCTTCGGCCGGGGTTCGACATCGGCACGAAACCGCACCGCGCGGCAATGGCATCCGCCCTCGATCGTGACGAGCGCGGCCTCGCTCACTCCACCGTGACCGATTTCGCAAGGTTGCGCGGCTGGTCGACGTCGGTGCCCTTCACCACTGCGACATGGTAGGCGAGCAGTTGCACCGGGATGGCGTAGACCAGCGGAGCGATCAGCGGGTGCACCTTGGGCATCTCGATCGTGGCCATGCAGCCCTCGCCCGCCTCGGCGATCCCTTGTGCATCGGAAATCAGCACCACCTTGCCACCGCGCGCGCGCACCTCTTCCATGTTGGAAACGGTCTTTTCGAACAGCGGCCCCGAAGGCGCGATCACCACCACTGGAACCTCGTCGTCGATTAGCGCGATCGGCCCGTGTTTCATCTCGCCCGAAGCATATCCTTCGGCATGGATGTAACTGATTTCCTTAAGCTTCAATGCGCCTTCCAGCGCCAGCGGGAAATCCTGCCCGCGCCCCAGATACAACACGTCGCGCGCCGGTGCGATGAGGTGCGCCATCGCTGCGATGTCATCGTCATGCGCCAGTGCAGCGTTGAGCGCGGCGGGTGCTTCGAGCAGGTGTTTGACCACCTCCTTTTCCTCATCGCGCGACATCCGGCCCTTCTTCACCGCCATGTTGGCCGCAAGCGCCGCCAGCACTGCGAGCTGGCAGGTAAACGCCTTGGTCGAGGCCACCCCGATTTCCGGTCCCGCATGGGTGGGCAGCAGCAGATCGGCCTCGCGCGCCATCGAGCTGGTGGGCACATTGACGACAACCCCAATGGTCTGTCCCTCGGCCTTGCAATGGCGCAGGGCTGCGAGCGTATCGGCGGTTTCGCCCGATTGCGAAATGAACAGCGCCAGCCCGCCCTCCTCGAGCACCGGCTCGCGGTAACGGAATTCGGAGGCGACATCGATATCGACCGGCACGCGCGCAAATTGTTCGAACCAGTATTTGGCAACGAGCCCGGCGTAATATGAAGTCCCGCAGGCAACGATAGTCAGGCGCTTCACCCCCGACAGGTCGAAATCGAACTGCGGCAGCGCAACCGAATTGTCCTCGCGCCGCAGGTAGGAGGTCAGCGTCTGCGCCACCACGGTTGGCTGTTCGAAGATCTCCTTTTGCATGAAGTGGCGGTAATTGCCCTTCTCCACCGCCGCTGCCGAAGCGCCTGACGCCTGGATCGGGCGTTCGACCGGGTCGTTGTCGACATCGAAAATCTCGGCGCCTTCGCGCGTGATGACCACCCAGTCGCCTTCTTCGAGGTAGGATATGCGCTGAGTCAGCGGGGCCAGCGCCAGCGCATCGGAGCCAAGAAACATCTCCCCTTCGCCATACCCCACGACCAGCGGCGAGCCGAGCCGCGCACCAATCAGGAGATCGGGGCTTTGGCGAAAGGTGATGGCCAGCGAAAAGGCACCGCGCAGGCGCGGGAGCACGTCGGCAACCGCCTCTTGCGGAGACATGCCCTTTTCAATGCGCGAGGAAATGAGGTGCGCGGCGACTTCGGTGTCGGTTTCGCTCTGATAGGTGCGGCCTTCACCCTTCAGCTCGTCACGCAGCGCCTTGTAATTCTCGATGATCCCGTTGTGGACCAGCGCCAGTTCCTCGGTCGCGTGGGGGTGTGCGTTTGCCGCGGTCGGTGCGCCATGCGTGGCCCAGCGGGTGTGGGCGATGCCGACATTGCCGGGGGCGGGTTCGCGCTCAAGCACTCCGACCAGATTGATGAGCTTGCCTTCGGCCCGGCGGCGGATCATCTCACCGTTGTGCTGGGTGCAGACCCCGGCGCTGTCATAACCGCGATACTCCATCCGCCGCAGGCCATCTACCAGCCGGTCTGCAACCGGCTGCGAACTCACGATCCCGATAATGCCGCACATACGCGTCCGTTGCCCCTGTTTGTGCCCGTGCGCGAGGCGCTTAGGGCCGGTTGGGTGAATATAGCATTGCGCCTCTAGCCGCTATGCTCTCCGCCGCAAGCCGTCGCGCCAAAGATAAAGCCCCGCGGCGACGATCAACGCCGCGCCCGACAGCGTCGGCAAGTCGGGCCTGTCGTCGAAGAACCACCAGCCCAGCAAGATCGCCACCAGCAACTGCACATAGATCGCCGGTGCGACCTGCGCCGCGCCCGCGCGGATCGTTCCGATATAGGCGAGCCAGTGCGCGGTCGTTGCCGTGACTGCGACGACCGCGCAGCGGGCCACGACGTCCCAGCTCGGCCACCCGAAATCGAGCGAGGGAATGCCCGAAAGCTTTGCCGCGATCGCGCCGACGATCAGGATCGGCGCGCAGACCCCGGCGATGAACACCTGCATCGACAGCGCGCTGCCCTGCCCCGCGCTCGCGCGGTTGGCGATCACCATCAATGCAAAGAACACCGCCGAAACCAGCGGCAACAGCGCCGCCCAGCCCAGCAGCGCGAGGTTGGGCCGCAGGACGATCGCGACCCCGCACAGCGCCACCAGCGAGACAACCCATACCTCCCGGCGCACCGTCTCGCCCAGCAACGGCCCGGCCAGCAGCTGCGTGAGGACGGGCGAAAGGAACGCGATCGCCATCGCTTCGGCCAGCGGCATGATGTAGATCGCGGAGAAGAAGCACACCGATGCCAGCGCCAGGCACGAACCGCGCGCGATCTGGAGCCATGGGCTCTTGGGCCGGAACGCCTTTGCCCCCTCGCTCTTGAGCAGCCAGATCGACAGCACACTCGCGCCGATCGCGAACCGCAGGGCGGCAACCGCAAAGGCCGGCCACGCGCCCGCCATCGACTTGATGACCGCATCGCCGATCGACAGGATGATGAAGCCGGCGATGGCATAGGCCAGGCCGCTGCGTTCGGAATGGGTCATGCGCGGCCCGTATGGCGCGACGCGGTGTTTGAAAAGCCCTCGCGTGGGCGGATCGCGCCGGTCTTACAGCTGCGCCGCGATTTCCTGCGCCACGCGCTCGTTCAGCTCGCGCTCGACGATCGCACCGGACCGTTCGGCGACCGAATACTTGTCGCCTTCGGTAATCGAGCGCCGCAGCACGATTTCGGCGACCAGTCCAACCGAAACCATCTGCCCGCCGAACAGCACCAGCAGCATCCCGAGCATCAGCAGCGGACGGTTGCCGATCGGACCTAGGCCGATCACCCACAGCACGCTGAGATAGCCGAGGATGGCAAAGCCCAGCGCCGAAAGCGCCAGCCCGCCGCCGCCGAACAAGTGCAGCGGGCGCGCGGCATAGCGCGTGGTCAGCCACACGGTCAGCAGATCGAGCGCCCCCTTGATCAGGCGCTTGGCCCCGAATTTCGACACGCCGAACCGGCGCGCGCGGTGCTGCACCGGAATCTGCCCGACCTTGTAGCCGCGCGCATGCAGCAGCGCGGGAACGAAGCGGTGAAGTTCGCCGTACATTTCCAACTCGGCGAGGATTTCGCGGCGATACGCCTTGAACCCGCAATTGTGATCGTTGATCTGAAGCCCGAAGGCCTTGTTGACCGCGCCGTTGAACAATTTCGACGGCAGCGTCTTGTCGAGCGGATCGTTGCGCACTTGCTTCCAGCCGGTGACGCAATCTTGGCCTTCGTCGATCGCTTTCAGGAAGTTGCCGATCTCGCTCGGATTGTCCTGCAGGTCGGCGTCCATGGTGAAGACTATGTCGCCCACCGCTTCGCGAAAGCCTGCCGACAAGGCGGCCGACTTGCCGAAATTGCGGCGAAACCGGACAAGCGACACGCGGGCATCTTTCGCCGCCAGCCGGCGCACGATATCCTCGCCGCCATCGGTGCTGCCGTCGTCGACGAAGATCAACTCGAAACTGCGACCGAGCGTTTCACACTCGTCAACCACTTCGCCGTAGAGGATTTCGAGACTTTCGCACTCGTTAAGAAACGGGATCACGAAGCTGCATTCGACGATACCGGGTGCGAGCGGATCGATCTTGCCTGCAAAAGACATGTGAATTGAAACCCCCTGGAAATTGCATTCCGGGCCTAGGGGTCGAATGGAAAGAAACCGTTAATGCTGTTTGGTAAGGGTTGGGGCCGATGATCCTCTCGATTGCGGCGACATTGCTGCTGGCATGCCTGGCGATGGCACCGGGCTGGGTGCTCGTGCGCGGCCGCGCGCAACGTCCGGGCATGGCCGCCGCCGCGATGGCGGCTTCGCTGACGGTGGTGATGCTGGTTACGGCGCTGCTCGGGATCGCGACCAAGGCGGTGGCAGGGTTGTCCCTTCCGGCGCTCTCGCTGATCGCCGTCGGGATTGTCGCCACGGCCGGGGCACAGCTGGGCGCGCGCAGGATCGCGGTCGGCGCGAGCACACCCCGATCCGCGCCGGTGTTCGAATGGCAGGGGCTGGCGCTCGGGGTGATCTTCCTTGCCTACGGGTTTTTCGTCCATTGGCTGGCGGTGCGCGAAGGCCCCGGTGGAGCCTTGCTGGTGCATGGCTGGTACAACGCCGACTGGTTCAAGCATCTCGGCCATGTTTCCGCGATTGCCAATTTCGGCGTTCCGGCGGTCGACAATTTCAACCGGGCCGACCCGCTCTATTATTACTGGCTCAGCTACGTACTTCCCGCAGCAGGCCTCGCCATCGGCAATGACGGGTGGTCCGCGCTCGCCGCTGCCAACAGCGTGCTGGTGTTGCTGTTCGGATCGGTGTTCTACGGAGTGCTGCGACAGACCGGGGCGGCGCGCAATATCGCCTTGCTGATCGGGGTCATCGCGCTGTTCGCCAGCGCCCCGACCTCGTTCCTGTATCAACTGGTTGCCGGGATCGGGCTCGACGGGATCCTCAACTTCCCGGCCGCGCCCAAGGGGCCGGGCCTGATGACTCTGTCGCAATACATCCCGCAGCACCTGCTGGCGATCGTCGCACTGCTCGGCTGGTTCCTGCTCAAGGACGACGGACGGCTCAGGTGGCTAGCACTGGCGGCGTTGGTGCCGGTGATGGCGATCTCGGTGCTGCTCGGCGCGGTGGTGCTGCTCGCCTATGGCCTGTATCGCCTGTGGAGCGGACGGCTGCAGGCGGTGCCCGAACTCGTTGCGATGGTCATCCTGTCCGGGCTGATCGTGGTGGTGTTTCAGGTAGTGCAGATCGGCAATGTCGATTCGGCCATCGAAAGCCCGCTGCTGGTCAACGAACGACCCGATCTGCCGCTGATGACGCGCATCATCGCCAGCGTGAACCTCGTGCTCGGTACGGTCGGGGTGCCTTTCCTGATCGCTGTCCTCGGCCTGTATTACTGGCGCCCGAGCGAGAGTGCGAAGATCGAAGTCAAAGGGTTTGCCGTCGCCCTGATCGCGGCGGCGCTGCTGGCGGCGGTAGCGGTGGAAATCGTGATGACCGAGCGGTTGGCGATCGAGACCCGCATCCGCGCAGTCAACCTGCCTGCGCTCGCCAACGCGATCATCGGCGTGTTCCTGTTCGACCGGGTTTGGCGGGTCGGCGGTCGTCAGCGCGCCCTCGGAGTGGCGGTGCTGATCGCGGTGGTACTGGTGGCGCTGCCGAGCGCGGGCCTGCGCACCGCTTGGCACGGCCGGATGGGCGACAGCTTCACCACCGAAATCCCGCGCGATGACCGCGCGGTGCTGGCAGCCATGCGGGAACGCACCGCCAAGACCGCGATCGTGCTGCAATACCCCGAACCGCCGGTGCTCGCACCGGATCGCGGCGACGACGCCTGGGCGGCCATCATCGGGCAGCGCGCCGTCACCGCGTCGCTGCGGGCGACCGACTACCCGTTGGCAAAGCCGCGGATCGAGGCGGCCGAACGGTTCTTTGCCGGGGCTCCGGAGCCGATCGCTCCCGAAGTCGATCTGGTTTACCTGTCACGCGTTCTGCACCCGGATAGCTACGCTGCCGTGCTTGCGAGGATGGATGCGGAGCCCGGTTTCGAGCGCCTTGCCTGCTACGCCGATGCCTGCCTGTTCCAGCGGCGCGAGAGCAGCAGGCCGTAACCCGCACAGCCGATCGCGGCATCGCCGATCGTGGTCGCCAGCCGCGTCAGCAGCGCGAACGCCGCGACGATTGCCGCGCTTTCGTCGGGGACCGCCAGCGCGAGCAGAGCGGTTTCGCGCACGCCTATCCCGCCCGGTGCAACCGGGACGAGGAAACCCGCGACCCAGGCGAGCATGAACATCGCCGCGAGCCGTTCCGGATCGCCTGCCGACACCGCCAGTGCTGCGAGCGCAACCGCCAGCAGCGCAAACAGCGCGAAGAAGCACAGCTGAAACCCGGCCGCGCGCCAAAGCGGTGCACCTGCCACAAACCCGACCGCCAGTCCGCCTGCCGCGAGCAGGCCCAGCGCGGGCGCGCCGCCACCGACGAGGAGGATCGCCGCGCACAGCAGCGCTGCGGGTATGTGCAGGCCCGCCTCGGCAAGGCTCGCCCTGACCATCGGTTTCTGTTCGAGCCCGAATTCGGCCCCGGTCAGTTGCCGTGATCCGTACTGAAACACCGATCCGGGGATATACTTGGCGACCACCGCCGGGCCGTAGATCGCAAGCACATTGGCAAGATCGAGCGCGCCCTTGCGCGCCGCCATCGCCGCCCAGCCCGCCGCCAGCAATGCCAGCGCCGCGCCATAAGCCAGCCCCGTCGCGATGGTCACCAGCCACGCGGCCGGCGAAAGCCGTTCGACCAGCGCATCCATGCCAAGCTCGCGCAGCGCCTGCCCGCAATAGACCAGCGCGGCAATCAGCAGGGCATAGCCGCCCCAGCGCATGACTGCCTTGGCCCGAGCCGGCGGCTGCGGTGTGTCAGCCATCGTGGCGCATCAGACTGGTGTAGTCGGGATAGGGAACGCAGTACGAGCGACCGTAATGCCGGTGCTCGTTCAGAGCGCTGCCTTCGATCGCATCGCGATAGCGCGACCGGCCCGAATCGTCGAACAGCACGATCCCGCCGGGCTTGAGCCGGTTTTCGGCGTGCTTGAGGCAGGCGGAGCGGTGCCGACCATCGATCACGATCAGATCGAACGCGCCGTCGAACTCGTCGATTGCCTCGACATAGGCGGCGGGACTTTCGTCGATCGGACGATACAGCAGCGACACGTTGTCGAAGCCCGCGGTCTGTCGCTGAAACTTGTCGAGCCAAGGCTTGTCGTGTTCAACCGTCACGATCTCCCCGCAGCGCCTTGCGAGCCACACCGTGCTTGCACCCGATCCGTATTCGAATACCCGCGCGTTGCCACCGCGAGCGGCGAGAAAATCGGCGATCTCGCGCGTCGCGGCGACGTTCCACCACGGCAGATCGAGCGCGATCATGCGATCGGTTTCGTAGATCGCGAACAGCGATGCAAACCACCGGCGCCAGCCATAGGGGTCGCTTGCGCGCTGCGCCGCATCACTGTCGACCGAACCGCCGAGCCCGTCGAGACCGTGACCGAGAGCTTGCATGGTGTCGACGTAACGGCGCTTTATAATGTGCATGGATCGTCCCCTTGGCGAATAGCCTTTCCATGGGCTCTATCAAGGAAGCCTTAACCAAAAACTACCGCAGGAAACGCAGGCTTGCGACCGCCCGAGCCCCCTTCTTCACTGCCCGGGACGGTGCGCGCTTGAAGCCCGGGTCCTTAGGAAAAAAATAAGGTTTCCCGAATATTCACCACCTTCTGAGAGGCACTGTTCGCCTTGTTGCTGGACATGTGCGGGAAATATTGAACGGCCTGGGGGCTTGGAATGAGCGCATTCGGAAAAAAGGGTGGAGCAGGCGGTATGAAACCGAACCGGCCCGCTTTCGGCGTTGCACGACCGATGAAGGGTTCGTCCGGTTCGGGCAACGAGCCCAAGGGCGGAGAGCAGTTTCCGCCGCTGCCCAAGGGCGAGGATGACGCCAAGCCGTCGGCTCCCAATCCCGCGCCGACCGCAACCAAGGGTTCGGGCAACGCCACCGCCGACGCGATGGATCGCCTCGCCGAACGCGCCAACGCCATCAACGAAGCCGCATCGGAATCGGGCGGCTTCGAAGCCAGCGTCCACAAGATCAAGGAGCAGGTGCTGCCGCGGCTGCTCGAACGCGTCGATCCGGAAGCCGCAGCGACCCTGACCAAGGAAGAGCTGTCGGAAGAATTCCGCCCGATCATCCTGGAAGTGCTGGCCGAACTCAAGGTCACGCTGAACCGCCGCGAGCAATTCGCGCTCGAAAAGGTCCTGATCGACGAGCTGCTGGGTTTCGGTCCGCTCGAAGAGCTGCTGAACGACCCCGACGTTTCCGATATCATGGTCAACGGTCCCGACCAGACCTACATCGAAAAGAAGGGCAAGCTGACGATCGCACCGATCCGGTTCCGCGATGAAAGCCACCTGTTCCAGATCGCCCAGCGGATCGTGAACCAGGTCGGCCGCCGCGTCGACCAGACCACGCCGCTGGCCGACGCCCGCTTGAAGGACGGCTCGCGTGTGAACGTCATCGTGCCGCCGCTGTCGCTGCGCGGCACCGCGATCTCGATCCGTAAGTTTTCCGAGAAGCCGATCACCCTCGACATGCTCAAGGAATTCGGTTCGATGTCGGACAAGATGTGCACCGCGCTGAAGATCGCGGGCGCGTGCCGGATGAACATCGTCATTTCGGGCGGTACCGGTTCGGGTAAGACGACCATGCTCAACGCCCTGTCGAAAATGATCGACCCGGGCGAACGCGTGCTGACGATCGAGGACGCGGCCGAACTTCGCCTGCAACAGCCGCACTGGCTGCCGCTGGAAACGCGTCCGCCGAACCTCGAAGGGCAAGGCGCGATCACCATCGGCGACCTCGTGAAGAACGCCCTGCGTATGCGTCCTGACCGGATCATCCTGGGCGAAATTCGTGGCGCGGAATGTTTCGACCTTCTCGCGGCGATGAACACCGGCCACGATGGTTCGATGTGTACGCTCCACGCCAACAGCCCGCGCGAATGCCTGGGCCGTATGGAAAACATGATCCTGATGGGCGACATCAAGATCCCGAAGGAAGCCATTTCGCGCCAGATCGCCGAATCGGTCGACCTGATCGTTCAGGTGAAGCGCCTTCGCGACGGTTCCCGCCGCACCACCAACATCACCGAGGTGATCGGGATGGAGGGCGACGTGATCGTGACGCAGGAGCTGTTCAAGTTCGAGTATCTCGACGAAAGCGACGACGGCAAGATCCTCGGTGAATTCCGCGCCTCGGGCCTGCGTCCCTACACGCTGGAAAAGGCACGCCAGTACGGCTTCGACCAGGCGTATCTCGAGGCCTGCCTGTAAGGCAGGCGATATCGGGTCATCCGACCCGATATCTGCGGCCTAACCGGCCGTCGCGCGGTCGCGCTCTGACTTCCATAACCAAGTGCCGAACGGCGGCGCATGCCGCCGCAAGGGCGACCGCCCGCCCGCAGCGACGCGACCTTCAGGTCGCATGAGCGAGGACATCGCGCGCCCGGATGGGCGCGCGGAAACAAAAACTCACAAATTCCCGAGAACCACCGGCAGGCTCATCGCCAGGCAACCGCCGCCGATGATCATGCAGCCGACGAATAGCCCGGTCCACGGCACCCAGCCGACGCGTTCGAGCCGTTCGAGCGAACGCGACTTGCCCCGCCGGCGCTCCATCAGCGCGCAGAACGCCGCAAGCAGCAGAAAGCCCGTCCCGACGTCGGCAAGGATCGCGGCATCGCTTGAAAGCAGGATTGCGTTCACAAGGTCCATGGCCCGCGCGATTTAGTCCTGCGCGCGGCTTGCGCAATCCCTCACTGTGCGCCAAGCGCGCTTTGTGGACGGTTCGATCGCCAATCCGCGCCCTTTGCTCGCCATCGGGTTGCGCCTTCTCACCGCGATTGTGTTTGCAACCATGGCGATGCTGGTCAAGCTCGCCGGAGAGCGCGGCGTCCATCTGGTCGAGATGATTTTCTGGCGGCAATTCATAACCTTGGCGCTGATCACCGGCGGTCTCGCCGCGTTTGGTCGGCTTGCCGCGCTGCGCACCAGACGCATCGGGAACCACGCGGGCCGCGCAGTGCTGGGCGGGGTGTGCATGTTCTTCGTCTATGGCGCGGTGCTGCTGCTGCCGCTGGCCGAGGCGACGACACTTTCCTACACCGCGCCGCTGTTCGCCGTCGTTATCGCGGTCGTGATGTTCGGCGAAAAGGTCGGGCTGTATCGCTCGGCAGCAGTCTTTACCGGCTTTTGCGGGGTGCTCGTGATCATGCAGCCGGGCCTGGGTGGCGGCGCCAATGGAGGCGAGATCACTTTCGTCGGCGTGGCAGTGGCGCTGATCGCAGCTGCCATGGTGGCGATGATCAGCTTTCAGGTGCAAGACCTCAACACCACCGAAAACCCCTTCAGCATAATCTTCTGGTTCACCGCGATCACCACTCCGGTGTTGCTGGTCATCCTGCCCTTTTTCGCGGGCGGGCATGATCCGCAAACCTGGCTGATCGTACTTGCGATGGCGCTGTGCGGAGCACTGGCGCAGATTCTGCTCACCACGTCGCTGCGGTTCGGATCGGCGGGGGTGATCCTGCTGATGGATTACACCTCGCTGCTGTGGGCGACATGGTACGGTGCGACCGTGTTCGGGCGCGCCGCGCCGCCGACCCTGTGGCTCGGCGCTCCGCTCATCATCGGTGCGGGGCTGCTCATCGCATATCGCGAGCGCGTTCTGGCGCGGGAACGCAACGCCGCTTCACGCGCTACGCTGGCAACCTCGGATTAATCCGCTAGATCGGATAATCCGGGCATTGAAAGGGTTCGATATGAAGATTCGCAAAGTGATCATCGCCGGGACGCTCGCCGCGATCGCGCTGACCGGAACCACCGCCTGCAACACCGTGAAGGGTCTGGGCGAGGATATCCAGTCGGTCGGCCGTGCAGGTGAAGAAGCGATCGACTGACGCCGTCTAGGCGCCGCGCCGATAGACCAGCGAAAGATTGTTGGCGGGCATCTCGTGGCGCGCGGTGCGCGCAAAGCCGTGTGTTCGCGCCACGTCATCCACCCGAGCGATGTCGCGCAAGCCCCATTCCGGGTTCCGCGCCCGCAATCCTTCGTCGAAGGCCAGGTTCGACCGCGTGGTTGCAACCCCCGGTTCGAGATACGGTCCGTAAAGGATCAGGGGCGCGCCTTCGGCAAGCAATGGGGCAGCGCCCGCGAACAGCCCCTCGGTCGCCGGCCAGGGACTGATATGCACCATGTTGATGCACACGATGGCTTCGGCGTGCTGCATGCCCCAGCTTTCCGGCGCGCTGGCGTCGAGCGTCACCGGGTCGCGCAGGTTCACCCCGTCATACTCGTCACGATAGGCGCGGATCGAGGCCACCGCCTCGGAATCGGGATCGCTCGGCTGCCATGCGAGCTGCGGAATCCGTCCCGCGAAATAGATCGCGTGTTCGCCCGATCCGCTCGCCACTTCGAGCACCGTGCCCCACTCGGGCAATTCCTGCTGCAAGACGGCGAGGATCGCCTCGCGGTTGCGCAGCGTGGCGGGCGCGTGTTTCTTCACCCTAGGAGACTTGGCGTTCCTGCCCTTCCCAATAGGGCGCGCGCAATTGCCGTCGCAGGATCTTGCCCGATGGATTGCGCGGCATTTCCGGGATAATCTCGATGCTCTTGGGCACCTTGAACGCCGCAATCCGCTCGCGCGTGTAGGCGATCACGTCGGCCGGATCGACCTGCGCCCCCGGCTTGGGCACGACGCAGGCTTTCACCTCTTCGCCCCAGCGTTCGCTCGGCACCCCGATCACCGCCACCTCGGCGATCGCCGGGTGACCGAAGATCGCGTTTTCGACCTCGGCCGGGTAGACATTCTCGCCGCCGGAAATGATCATGTCCTTGATGCGGTCCTGAATGTAGATGTAGCCGTCCGCATCCATCACCCCGGCATCGCCCGTATGCAGCCAGCCATCCGGGTCGATCGTTTTCGCGGTCGCATCGGGCAGCTTCCAGTAGCCGGCGGTGTTGGATGGCGACTTGATGCAGACTTCACCGATCTCGCCGCGCGGCATCTCTTTGTTGTCGGGTCCGCGAACCTCGATTGCGACCCCCGGCAGCGCCCTGCCCGCCGATCGCATGCGTTCGTTGCCTTCGAGGGTGTGATCGGCTGGCGGCAGCAACGAGATCGTTCCGCTCGTCTCGGTCATGCCGTAGGCTTGGAGAAACCCCGCATTGGGCATCGTCGAGACCGCCTGCTTGAGCAGTTCGAGCGGCATCGGCGCGGCCCCGTACATCAGATATTTGAGATGGCTGAAATCGGTCTCCACCGCGCGCGGATGTTGCACCACCATCTGCAGCGCTGCGGGGACGATGAACATGTGCGTCGCGCCATTCTCGATCGCTTGGAGCACGCCGACGGGCGTGAACTCGCTCTGCACGAGGCTGCGGATTCCGTTGGCGATCGCGATGTTGATCAGACCCGTTCCACCGATATGCGCGCACGGCATCGCGATCAGCATGCAATCGTCGGGGTCATAGAAATTCCACTCCAGCCCCGCTGCGTTGCCCGGATTGCGCAGCCCGAGCAGGTTCGCGTTGGAAAGCACCGCGCCCTTGGGATTGCCGGTCGTGCCGCTGGTGTAGAGTTGCAGGATCGGTTCGCCCGGATCAGGCGGATGATAGTCGCCCGGTTCGTGCGCCGCGGCTTGCTGGCGTGCCTCAGATGCGCCGATCACTTCGGGCTGTTCGGGCAGATCCGCAGCGACCTTGCGCGCGGTTTCGACGAATTCCTCACCGGCAAACACCAGCTTCGCGCCGGTATCGCCGAGGATATAGGCGATCTCGGGCGGGGCGAGCCGCCAGCCGATCGGAACCATCACCGCCCCCATACGGGCCGCAGCGAGATAGAGCAGGCAGTAGATGTCCTCGTTCTTGCCCAGCCACGCAATCCGGTCGCCTGCGGCGATCCCTCGTGCCTGGAACAGCCCGATCAGGCGGCGGGTCTGTTCGTCGGCTTCGGCATAGGTCGTGGCGTGCCCATCCTGTTCGAGAGCGGGGGCATCAGGTCGCTCCTTCGCCCAGAAGTTCAGGATTTCATCGAAGGTGACGAAGTCGTGATGGGCGTCTTTCGCCATGATCGTGCTCTCTCCCGCAAGCGTTGTCAGGCAACAGGCTTACGGCAAGAAACCAGCGCGCTCAAAGCCCTTTTCGGTTAGGGCCGGCCCGGCGAACGAAGCCGGTTCTAGCGAATGCGGCCTTTCGATCGTGCGCGCGGCTCGCGAATGGCGAGCCAGATCAGCAGACCCAGCGGTCCGGCCATGAACGTGGCGAGCAGGATCGGGGCCTGCACCCAGCGCGAAAAGAACTTCGCATCGGCATCGCGTGCGATCCACAAGCCCACGAACAGGTCGAAGGCGAGATAGTGCGTCCAGCCGATCGTGACCCCGGCATCGCTCGCGAAGATCGACCGCACGCCCGCAATCGTGGTAAAATCGGCACCGCCCTCGCCGGCTTCGAACACGCCGCCGAGCACACCGATCAGCCCGACGGCATAGATCAGGCAGAGCAGGCCGACTCCGGCATACAGCACACCCGCCAGCAGCGCAGGATGGCGCGGCAATGCGATCAGTGCGATCCACGCGATTAGCGCAAGCAGGTTTACCGCGCTGAAAACGAACCCCCAGTCCACAGGCTATTCCTCGTCCACTGCGTGGCGTTCGACCGCGTTGCGCCATTCGCGCGCGGCGCGCTTCATCGCCTCGTTATCATGGGTGAAGCGGCCGGCGGCCCGCCGCATGCCGAGGCCCAGCGCCGCCTCTGCGACGATATCGGCATCGATAGAGCGGTACATCTCCCATTTCTGCGGCAGCAGCGGATCCACCACCGGGCTCGCGAACATCGCCAGCTTTTCGACCAGGCGGAAATCATCCTCGCGGACTCCGCGCAGCAGGCCGGGGCGCAGGATATCGAGCCGCTTGAAGCCCACCTTGGAGACCAGTTGTTCGGTCTCGCCCTTCACCCGCAGGTAGAAATTCGTCGAACGCGGATCGGCTCCGGCGGAACTTACCAGCACCATGTTGGGCACGCCCGCTTCCACGGCGGCTTCGGCCGTGGCCACGATGAGATCCTGATCGACCGCCTTGAACGCCGTCTCGTCGCCGCCGACCTTGCGCATCGTCGTACCGAGCGCGCAGATCAGCGAACGCGGCTGGACCGCCTCGAGCACCTCGCCCCACTTGTCCGGCTGGGCGACGAACATTTCCATTCGCGCACCTTCGGGAAGCCGCGCTTCGCGCCGGGCGATACCGACGATCCGGGCCTCGTCGCTGGCGCTGGCTACCTGGATCACAAGCGTCCCGATCAGCCCGGTGGCCCCGACCAGCCCGATCCGGGTCGGCCCGAGCTTGACCGCCGCGGTGCTCGGTTCGGCTTGCACGTGCGGACCATGGCCGCGGACCCTGCGCCGGTCAGACATTGACCAGCCCATCGGGTTGTTCGCCGTAGATCGCGGTGCAGCTCTGAATCGCGAACTTGTCGCTCATCCCGGCGATGAAATCGGCGATCGTGCGGGCGCGCGCCGGCTGTTCGGACGGCAGCCGGTCGTGCCATTCGTCGGGCATCAGCGCAGGCTCCTGCGAATAGGCCGCGAACAGCCGCGTCACCACGTCCCTCGCGCGCGCGGCGGCGGTGACCTGCTCGGGGTGGTAGTACAGCCTTTCGTACATGAATTTCTTCAATGCCCGTTCCTGTTCGCTCATCTCCGGCGAGAAGCCTGCCAATCGGCGACCCGCTGCGCGCACCTCGTCGACCGAACCAATCCCGGCGACCTGCGCGCGCGTATGCTCGAGCACGTCGTTCACCATCAACCCGATCTGGTCGCGCACGAGCTCGCGCAATTGGCGCTCGCGCGGGGCGTTGGGAAAGCGTTTTTCGACCGTCCGCCACTGGTCCGCGAGGAAATCCAGCTGCAGCAGGTCTTCGAGGTCGAGAAAGCCCGCCCGCAACCCGTCGTCGATATCATGGTTGTCGTAAGCGATATCGTCCGAAACGGCGGCGATCTGCGCTTCAAGCGAGGGCCAGGCGGCAAGCTCGAGCGGAAATTCGGCGTCGAGTTCGGCCAGCGCCCAGTTGGGGCCCAACACCGGCCCGTTGTGCTTGGCGAGCCCTTCGAGCAGGTCCCACGTCAGGTTCAGGCCGTCATGTTCGGGATAGGGGCTTTCGAGCCGCATGACGGTGCGCAGTGCCTGCGCGTTGTGACAGAACCCGCCGAACCGCGCCATCGAATCCGCCAGCGCCGCCTCGCCGGCATGGCCGAACGGCGGGTGCCCGAGATCGTGCGCCAGGCACAGGGCTTCGGTCAGGTCTTCGTCGAGCCCGAGCGCGCGCGCCAGCACCCGTCCGATCTGCGCGACCTCGAGGCTGTGCGTCAGCCGGGTGCGGTAATGGTCGCCCTCGGGCGCGATGAACACCTGCGTCTTGGACTTGAGCCGGCGGAAACTCATCGAATGGACGATCCGGTCGCGATCGCGCTGGAATTCGCTGCGCGGCCCACGCTGCTCGCCAATGCCGCCGCCGCGTTGCGGTCCGAATTCGCGGCCCCGGTGGCGGGCGGGATCGGCAGCGAAGGGTGCGCGGGTCATGTGTCGAGGAGTAGGTGAGCGCCGGGCGGCTCTCAACCGGAACAGATCGGCAACCCCGAAGGATAGCGGTGGACAGATCGTTGCGGAAGGTGCCCTAAAGCGCCGGGCTTTTGCGGCGGAAGTGGGACCGCCCACCCTTGGTGCATTGAAGGGGAGCGGCCCCGATGGCCATCGGTGCGACCCGAGGGCCCGGAATTCGTCCGATATGATGTCGTAACGATTTCCGCAGTTGAGCTACGTTAGCAAACGGCGAAACGCATCGCGCGGCGGGACCGCTTGCGACGAAGCGTTTTCAATCGGGGGTGAAGCGACAGGTTATGCGACCAGTTCTTGATCGAGCACCCAATCGGCGGCTGCACGGCAGTGAATTCGGGTGGAGTCGAACACCGGCAGCACATTCGCATCCACGTCGACCACCAGCTCCAGTTCGGTACACGCAATGACGACCGCCTCGGCACCCTCCTGCGATTTGTTGGTGATGATGGTCTTCATCGCGCGCTCGGCATCGCGCGTCACCTTGCCGACCATCAGCTCGTCGTAAATGATCCGGTCGAGCGTTTCGACGTTGTCCATGTTGGGCGGCAACAGATCGATCCCGTGCGCAACCAGACGCTGGCGATAGAAGCTTTCGGTCATCACGTTACGGGTGCCGATCAGCGCGGCGCTCTTGTGCCCCGCTTCCTTCAGCGCCTTGCCGACGTAATCGGCGATATGCAGGATCGGAATGTCGACCGCGGCAGCGACGTCGTCGTAAAGCTTGTGCATCGAGTTGGCGCCGATGATCAGCCCTTCGGCTCCGGCCCCTTCGAGCCGCCGCGCGCTGTCGCACAGCACTTCGGAAGCGCGTTTCCAGTCCCTGTCCTCGCGGATCGCGTAGAGCTGGCAGAAATCGAGGCTCTCGATCAGCATCGGCGCGCTCGCCATGGGCGCCGCGCGTTTCTGCACGATGCGGTTGATGCGATCGTAATACATCCCGGTCGACACCCAGCTCATGCCGCCGATCAATCCCAATTTTCGCAAAGCCATTCCTCGAATCCGGACCTTAGGGGGAGGGTCGAGCCGCAGATGTAGCTATGAACCCGGACACGCGTCCATAGGTTCCGAATTATCGATTGTCTTGCGGCACTTCGTTGGTGAATTCGAGGTTAAGCAGCCACTTCTGGAGGTCTGCGACGGCCTCGGGCGTCTCTTCCTGCGGCAAATGGCCGATCCCCGGATAGATCGCCAGACGGGCGTCGGGCAGCGTCGCGTCGTACCATTTTCCCGCGGCCACGGGAATCAGCCGGTCCTCTGCGCCCCACAGAATCAGCGCGGGAACGCCGATCTGCGAAACCTGCTCGGCATCGAAGCCGGTCCACCCGCGCGAGAACCGCTCGATCGACGCGGCGCGATTGCCGGGAAACCGCAGCAGCTCCCAATAGCGGTCGATCGCTTCATCGGTCACGATCGCCTGGTTGCTGACACTCTGGCGCAGGCTTTTTTCGACCAGAGAGCGCGGCGTGATGTGGCGCATCACCTGGTTGATCACGGGCGTGCGGGCGATGGTGAAGCCGAGATTGCCGCCGCCATCGTTCTTAACCGGCGCGCCGCCTGCATCGACCAGCACGATCCCGTACAAACGCTCTGGGTGGGCGATCGCATAGCCGATCGTGTGGCTGCCGCCCATCGAATTGCCGCCCAGCACGAAGCGATCGATTTCCAGCGCGTCGGCCACCTCGTCGATGTCCGCGACAAAACTCGCGAGCGTATAGTCGCCGTTCGGATCGGGTCCGGTGAGACCGTGGCCGACCTGATCGAACCGGATCACCCGATAGGTGCCGGACAGCGCCTCAGCCCACGGGTCCCAGGTATGCAGGTCCGCGTTCGAGCCGTGCAGCAGAATGATCGGAACGCCATCGCGCGGCCCCTCGTCGCGCAGATGCACGGTCAGGCCGTCGCCGATCTCGACGAACTGCGACGGCTCGCCGCCATATTTGGCACGCATCTCGTCCGCGTCGGTATCGGGCGATCGGAATATCACGAACAGGACGACCAACACGGCCGCCAGCGTCAGGACGGTGCGCAGGACCCATTTCATGATGCAGGCATCTCCTCAATCCACTTGCGGATCGCCGCGACGCCTTTCCGGTCGACCGTGTCGCGCCCCAGTTCGGGCATGGCGACACCCGGTTCGGTGGACTGCATGCGATAGAGCAGGATCGATGCATCGGGATTGCCCGGCGCAATGCTGACAAGAAGTCCGCCCGCCCCGCGTCCGGCGGCGACCGGGGGCTTGCGTATACCGATCGCGTGGCTGCCATCCTGTTCCCAGCGCAGGTCGAGCCCTGAATTCGATGCGCTGCCGCCAGGCTGGTGGCAGTGCGCACAGTTGACGTCGAGATAAGCGCGGGCGCGCAGTTCGACAGTGCCTGAGGTGTCGTGTTGCCAGTAGGGCATCGAACTGGATTCGGGCGGCACCGAGTCCAGCAGGTCCGTCTCTACGGCATGGCTCAGCCACGTCGCCGAAAGGTTGCGTGCCTTGGGGCCGATGGGGATCACTTCCCCGTCCTTGCTGTGGCAGGTCTTGCACTGGTTCTTGTTGGGAATGCGATAGCTGATCTGTTCGCCATCGGGCGTGGTGATCGGCACCCTTGCCCCGGCCAGCGCCAGCGTCGCTTCGGTCTGCTCCGCGTTCCAGCGATAGGGCAACGCGATCCAGCCGTCGGCGCGGCGCAGCAGCAGCCGGGTCTCGATCAGTTGCCGATCCTCGCCCTCGCCAAAGGCAAAGGTCTTGATGATCGCGCTGCCGACCGGGAAGTGCAGCAACCCTTCGCCATTGGCCCGCAGCGCCGTGCCTTGGGGCAGGTAGACGAACCGCAGCTTGTCCGCGCCGTCCGACCAGAGCGGGGTGTTGAGCTCGTATGCGATCACCCCCTTGGCGGGCGCCTGCGCCCGCGTTTCGGTAAAGAACCCGAACTCCGCCAGCGTCCGCGGCATTGCATCGCCGAGGATCGCCGCGTCGGACACGGCCGGGGCGGCCAGTCGCGCCTGCGACACCGATCCGGCCAGGACCGCGAGCGACGCGGCAAAGACGAGCAGCGAGCGCCTCAATTGAGCCGCGCCTCCATCCCGTCAGCCAGCACGACCGCTGCGAAGGAGACTTCCGTCGCAGCCGGAGCGGTCTCGAGAAGCTGCGGCTGCGCCTCGGAGAATGGCTGCCCGACCCGGGTCAGCCCCAGCGACACGACCGGCACCGTGTCCTGCTTCACGAAATTCCGGTGCAGCCCGTCGGTCAGCACCGGGGGCAATGCACCGCCCATGGCCGCTGCCAGCATCCCCCCTCCGGCAAAATCGGGCGCGTTGCCGCCCGAACCGTAGACATTCCCGGCGATCACGACATCGACCGGTCGCGGCTGATAGCGCTCGTCCTCGTAAGGCTGCGTGTAGGCGATCAGCATCACGTGGCTTGTGGCGTTGTTCACCAGCGCGTTTTCGCGAATGATCACGCCCTTGTTCGCCATCACCATCACCCCGGTCCCGGCGGGGACGCTGGCGACGATATTGCCTTCGGGCGCGAAATTATCGGTGTTGTTGTCGATCACCGCGTTGCGCGCGACCAGCACGCTGCCGCCGCCGACCCTGGGCAGGCTCGGCAGGTCGAACACCAGAATGCCGCCAGTGTTCCGGGTCGCGAGATTTTCCGTCACTTCGGCGTGGTTGCTGTTCTCGATCTCGATCCCCGCGACGTTCTCGACCACGCGATTGCGCCGGACGATGATGTTTTCCGACTGGCCGACATAGATCCCGGCATCCGATGCCCCGCGCACATAGCTGTCCTGCACCAGGATATCGCGCGCCTCGACCGGGTAGATGCCATAGGCACCGTTCGATGCGTCAGGTCCGTTGGTCCATTCGACCCGGATCGCGTGATAGACGATCCGGTCGGCGCCCTTGGACTTGATCCCGTCGCCCTTGGCGTTCTCGACCGCAAAATCGCGCAGCGTGACATCGTCGGAGGTGACGAGCAGCCCCTCGCCCGATCCCTGTTGGTTGGTGAAATCGAGTACGCTCGCGTTCATCCCCGCGCCGCGCACCGTCACGCCGTCGACATCGAGGCTGAGCCCGTCGGTCAAGGCGAACCGCCCGGCCTCGAGCACGATCTCGTCACCCGGGCCGGCCAGGATCAACGCCTCCTGCAGGCGTTCCTGCGCGCCTTCGCCCGGCGCAATCACATGGGTTTCGGCCAGCGCCGCAGTCGACGCGGACAATGCCAGCGCGGCGACAAAAATCCTGATCATGAAGCTCTCCCTCTCGGCCGCGCATAGTGGCGCAACCGCGGGAGAATGCAAGCGATGCAATGCGGCGGTTGACTAGAGCCCGACGGCCCCGATCAGGCTGTCCACGCCGCAGCGCGCGCCGACCACCGCGAGCGCCTTGACCGCCTCATCGTCGTCGACCCGGCGCAGCCGTGCAAGCGCTTCCCCGGGGGACGCCGGCAGACCGCTTTCCCCCTCCTGCGGGCCAAGCCGTTCGAGCTTGCGCAATTGCGAAATGCTGAGCCGGTCGGTCAGCTGAGGCGCCATGCAGGCCGCCATCGGCACCGGCACGCCCTTGGCGAGCAGCGCATCCTCGACCCGTTCCTCGGTCACCTGGTTCAGCAGCCCGCCATCGCGCAACACCAGCCAGGCAAGCAGCCCGACCAGCCCGATCCCGATGAGGATCGCGGTGAAGCGAAACGGGTGGGGATTCCGGGATGGTGCCATGATTTTCTAGTCCAGCGCTTTCACGATCTCTTCGACCATCTTCTTGGCGTCCGCCAGCAGCATCATGGTCTGGTCCATGTAGAACACGTCGTTGTCGACCCCTGCATAGCCGACCCCGCCCATCGAACGCTTGATGAAGAACACCTGCTTGGCCTTGTCGACGTCGAACACCGGCATGCCGTAGATCGGCGAACTCTTGTCGGTCTTCGCCGCCGGGTTCACCACGTCGTTCGCGCCGATGATGAAGGCGACATCAGCCTGCGCGAATTCGGAGTTGATGTCCTCCAGCTCGAACACCTTGTCGTAATCCACGCTGGCTTCTGCCAGCAGCACGTTCATGTGGCCCGGCATGCGGCCGGCGACCGGGTGGATCGCGAACTTCACCTCGATGCCCTTTTCCTCGAGCATGTCGCACATTTCGCGCAGCGCGTGCTGCGCCTGTGCCACCGCCATGCCGTAACCGGGGATGATGATGACCTTTTCCGCCTGTTCGAGCATGAACGCAGCGTCTTCGGCGCTGCCCTGCTTGTACGGACGCGCTTCGCGCGCTTCGCCCCCTGAGCCCGCGCCGCCATCGGAGCCAAAGCCGCCCGCGATCACGCTGATGAAGCTGCGGTTCATCGCGCGGCACATGATGTAGCTGAGGATCGCGCCCGACGATCCGACCAGCGCGCCGGTGATGATCATCGCGGTGTTGCCGAGCGTGAAGCCCATCGCCGCCGCCGCCCAGCCCGAGTAGCTGTTCAGCATCGAGACGACGACCGGCATGTCCGCCCCGCCGATCGGGATGATCAGCAGGAAGCCGATGGCGAATGCGGCGACCGTCAGCGCGATGATGAAGGGCAGGTTGGCGTCCGCCCCGGCGTGTGTGCAAACAGCGCGGTCAGCACCAGGATTGCCGCGAGCGTGCCGAGATTGATGACATGGCGCAGCGGCAGCAGGATCGGCGATCCGCTCATCCGGCCCGACAGCTTGAGGAAGGCGATGACCGATCCGGAGAAGGTGATCGCCCCGATCGCGATGCCGAGACCCATCTCGAGCTTGCTGACCGGCGAGATGACGTTCTCGCCCACCAGCAGCCCGAACGCGCCGGGGTTCAAATAGGCCGCCCAGCCGACCACCACGGCGGCGAGCCCGACCAGCGAGTGGAAGCCCGCGACCAGCTCCGGCATTGCGGTCATCGCGATACGGCGCGCGATGGTCACGCCGATGATCCCGCCGAGGAAGATCGCAATTCCGATCTCGACGATGTTGGCGATGTCGTGGGTGACGAGCGTCGTCACCACCGCCAGCACCATGCCGATCATGCCATTGCGATTGCCCGCGCGCGAAGTGGCCGGGCTGGACAGCCCGCGCAGCGCGAGGATGAAGAACACGCCCGCCGCGAGATAGGCGAGCATCGCCCAGGCGGGGGTGCCCGCGCCATGCGACGCAGCTTCACTTGCAGCAGAAGCCGGTTGCCACCACTCGCAACCGCCCGGAGTTTCAGGTTCACACATCCCTACTTCTCCTTCTTCTTGTACATTGCCAGCATGCGCTCGGTCACGGCAAAGCCGCCGAAAATGTTGACGCTCGCCAGCACCACCCCGAACAGCCCGAGATACTTGGCCACCGGATTGCCTGCCTCAGCTGCCGCAATCAGCGCGCCGACGATGATCACCGACGAAATCGCGTTGGTCACCGCCATCAACGGCGTGTGCAGCGCCGGGGTAACCGACCACACGACGTAGTAACCAACGAAACACGCCAGCACGAAGATCGAGAGAATGCTGATGAAATCCATTATTCGGCCCCCTTCAGCCTTTCGTTCACCACTTCCCCGCCCATTGTCAGCCGGATAGCGTCGCCGATTTCCTCGTCGAGCACCGGCTTGCCCACCTCAGCGTCCCAGAAGGCCGAGAGGAAGTTGAAGTGGTTGCGCGCGAACAGCGCCGAGGTATCCGCCGCCAGATGCGCCGGGGTGTTGGCGTAGCCGATGATTTTGACCCCGTGCCGCTCGATCATGTCGTCGGGCACCGAGCCTTCGACATTACCGCCTTGCGCGACCGCAAGGTCGTAGATGACGCTGCCGGGCTTCATCGTCGCGATCTGTTCGTCCGAAATGAGCCGGGGGGCAGCGCGCCCCGGAATCAGCGCGGTGGTGATGACGATGTCCTGCTTGGCGATGTGTTCCGAGACGAGCTTGGCCTGCGCGGCCTTGTATTCGTCGCTCATCTCGGTGGCGTAGCCGCCCGAGCCCTCGCCCTCGATCCCCGCGACGTCCTCGACGAAGATCGCTTTCGCGCCGAGGCTTTCAATCTGTTCCTTGGTCGCCGAACGCACATCGGTAGCGGAGACCTGCGCGCCCAGCCGCCGCGCGGTAGCGATCGCCTGAAGGCCCGCCACGCCGACCCCCATGATGAAGCACTTGGCCGCCTGCACCGTGCCGGCCGCCGTCATCATCATCGGGAAGGCGCGGCCATAGGTGTCGGCCGCGGTCAGCACCGCCTTGTATCCCGCGAGGTTCGACTGGCTGGAGAGAACGTCCATCGACTGCGCGCGGGTGATGCGCGGCATGAACTCCATGCTCAGCGCTTCGAGACCCGCCTTGGCGTAGGCCTCGACCCTGTCCCTGTGCTGGAACGGATCGAATAGCGCCGCCACCATCGCGCCGGGCTTCACGCCCGCCAGCAGCTCCACTTCGGGGGCCTGAATCCCGAGCACGATATCCGCATCCTTCGCGGTTGCGCTGGCATCGCCGATGCTCGCCCCGGCTTCCGCATAGGCATCGTCGGCAATCGAAGCGGCCGCTCCGGCCCCTGATTCCACCGCCACATCGTTGCCCAGCCCGATGAACTTCCTGACCGTTTCGGGCGTCGCGGCGACCCGCGACTCGCCCTCGGCGCGCTCCTTGAGGATGGCGATCTTCACTGTCTTGTGTGTGCCTTATTCTGCGATCAGCATGACGACGAACAGCGTGATGAGCGCGATCAAGGGCACGGTCCATTTGAGGGTGGAGATGAACCCTCCATACATCTTTTCTGCCTTGTCAATGTCCTGGCTCGCCATGGCGCAGCTCCCCTCTTGAAATGCCTAACGTCGAATCCGGTCGAAAATCGCCGGAAAATAGCCCTACGGCCCGTATCGGAGCCGGAAGGCTAGCTCAAGTCTGCACTGCACAACGTCTTCACCACGATCGCGCCCGCGGCGCAATTCAGGCTTAACACCGTCTTTACCCGCACCCCTTATGCCAGAGCCATGTTTCACCCTGGGACGCACGAGTCCCGGGCGATTGGAGGTTGCAGCAACACCTATGTCCGATACGGATGCGCACCCCGAAACGCGGTTGGTCATGCTGATCGACGATGAACCGGCGCAGAGCCGGTTGATTTCGGCCATCGCCGCGCGCGACGGCTGGCGCACGATCGTGGCGGGCGACGCCGAAACCGCGATCGCGATGCTCGGGACGCGCGAAGGGATGCAACTGTCCGCTATCCTGCTCGATCAGTGGGTTCCGGGCGACGACGCCTGCTCGCTGATCGCCGAGCTCAAGGAACGCCGCCCCGCGCTGCCGATCCTGATGCTGACCACCAGCGCATCGCCGCTGCTTGCGGTCGAGGCGATGCGCGCGGGCGCGAGTGATTATCTCGTCAAGCCGATCTCGCCCGAGCGACTGATGGAAGCCCTGCGCACCGTCACCACCCGCGAGGCACCGCGCAACGAGCTTGCCCCGCTGACCGAAAAGATGTCGGCGAGCCTCGATTTCGACGCCATGATCGGCACCGCGCCCAAGTTTCGTACCGCGCTGGCGCAAGCGGCCAAGGCGGCGCGCGGACACGGCCATTCCTTGATCGAGGGCGAAAGCGGCACCGGCAAGGAAATGCTGATGCGCGCGATGCACGCCGCCAGCCCGCGCAGCAAGTTTCCGCTGCGGATCATCAATATCGCCAGCGTGCCGCCCAACTCGATTGAATCGGTGCTGTTCGGCCACGAACCCAACGCCTTTCCCGGGGCATTCGACCGCCAGATCGGTGCCCTGCAGCATTGCGATGGCGGCACGCTGGTGCTCGACGAGATCGACCGGCTGCCCACGGTTTTGCAGGAACGGCTTTACGACACGCTCGAAAGCGGCATCGTCCGCCCGGTCGGGGCGGCGCACGGCTTCCGTGTCGACGTACGGATCCTGTCGGCCAGCAACCTCCCGATCGACCAGCTGGTCGGCGCGCAGCATTTCGAGGCGGCGCTGGCGGAAAAGCTTGCGGCGACCCGCATCACGCTGCCGCCGCTACGCGAACGCAACGGCGACATCCCCGCCCTCACGCGCCATTTCCTCGGCCGCATCGGCGATCAGCCGGGGCTCAAGAATCTTTCCGTATCCGACGGCGCGCTGAGCCTGCTCGCCGCCTACGACTGGCCCGGCAATGTCCGCCAGCTGCAATCGGTGCTGTTCCGCGCTGCGGTCTATTGCGAAGGCAATTCGCTGACCGCCGAAAGCTTCCCGCAGCTGTCCGAAATGCTCGGCGAGACCGATGGCGCGAGCGCCGCGACGTCGCACGAAGGGGTCGGCATCATGCTCTACACCGAGGACGGCAACCTGCGCCCGCTCGAAGAGATCGAGGCCGACGTGATCCGGCTGGCGATCGGGCACTATCGCGGGCGGATGACCGAAGTCGCTCGGCGGCTCGGGATCGGTCGCTCGACCCTGTACCGCAAGCTCAGCGATCTCGGGATCGACAACGCGGCTTGATCGCTCCGGCAGCAGCGCCTAGCGCGCTCGCCATGACGCAAACCAGAGATTTCGAAGGGCGCACCGCGCTCGTAACCGGCGCGGCTTCGGGGATCGGTGCCGCCTGCGCTCGCGCGCTCGCCGAACGCGGCGCGGCGAAACTGTTTCTCGTCGACGTCGACGACGCCGGTCTGGCGGCGCTGGACCTTGGCGATTGTAAGGTTGTGCGGATCACCGGCAGCGTCGCCGACGAGGCCTTGTGGGATGGTCTGACACCGCAGATGGCGGGGCTCGACCACGCCGTCATCAACGCGGGCATCGGCGGCTGGGGACCGATCGCCGACCTCACCATGCCCGAATGGCGACGCGTGATGGACGTCAATCTCGATGGTGCCTTCTTGACGCTGCGCGCTGCCTTGCGCGCGATGGATGCCGACAAGGGCGGCAGCGCCGTCGTCACCGCATCGACCACCGGGATCAAGCCGGTCGCCGGGATCGGCCCGTATGGCGTGGCCAAGGCCGGGGTCGCGCATATGGCACGCATCGCAGCGCTTGAAGGCGCTGCCAAAGGCATCCGCGTCAACGCCATCGCTCCCGGAGGCGTGGACACCGCCATTTGGGAAGGCGGCGAGGACTTCCTGAAGTCGGTCGAAGCGATCGGGCGCGAAGCGACGATGCGCAACATGGCCAAGACCACCCCGCTCGGCCGGTTTGCCACGTCGGAGCAGATCGCCAGCGACATCCTCTACATGCTGTCCGACGCCGGCTCCAACATCACCGGACATGTGCTCGTTTCGGACGGTGGATTCACGCTCTAGCGCGTCTTTCGCGCGTCACCAGCTCTCGGTCCGCATCACTCGCACTTCGCCCGCGCTGCCGCGCAGCGACATGGTGAACGTGCGGGCATCCCAGTCGATCTCGACGAGACCGAAGTTCTCTTCCGAGATGAAGTCGGTCAGACGCCTGGGGTCGGGTTCGCGCGCGGTGTTGCTCGCGGTCGAGCTGAACGCGTAGTTGAGCGAAGAGCTGGTCAGCTCCCACAAGGTCTCGCCCCCACCCGCTTCGGGTGCATCCCTGTAGATGCCGCCCGCGTGACGGTCGCCCGAGAGCATCAGCAGCCCGCTTTCCTCGCGACCGGCCAACATCGCATAGAGCCGTGCGCGCTCATGCGGCAGCGCCTCCCAGCTTTCGTAATCGTGCGCGTCGGTGATGACCTGGATCGAGGACACGAGGATGCGCAGGTCCGCGGGCTTCGCAAGCTCCTGATCCAGCCACGTCCACTGCGCCTCGCCCAGCATCGTCTTCGAGGTATCGCCCGAAGGCCTGTATGGCCCCAGCGGCGGGCGCTCGGGCGTATAGTCCAGCGTGTCGAGATCCGAACGGAAGAAGCGGGTATCGAGCATGATCACCTGCGTGATCTTGCCGTCGGAACCGAACATGCGGCTTTCGTAGATGCCGGGACGCGACTTTACCGCATCAGAGGACCCCCAAAAGGCCTCGTAGATCGTCTCTGCCCACCGGCGGAAGGCGAAGGTCGCGCCGCCATCGTTGAAGCCGAAGTCGTGATCGTCCCACGTCACCATCATCGGCACCCTGGCGCGGAAGTCGGCCAGTTCGGGCGTGTTCGCCTGCACCCCATAGGCTTCGCGCAGCGTGGTCAATGCGGCGTCGCCATCCCACCCCTGATCGCCATAGTTGTTGTCGCCGATGAACAGGAACAGCTGCGGATCGGTCGCGGCGATCTGCGCCCACATGTGTTGCGAGCGCAGCTGATGGTTGCAGCTGCCGAAGGCGAACCGGGTGATGACGCGGTCTGGCGCGAGCGACACGTTCGCGGGCGCAACCGGCAGCGTGATTTCCGATTCGAGCTTCGCGTAATACGGCGCAAGCAGGTCTTCCGCCGACAGTTCGACGTCGTTTTCCGCACCGGACGGCGCGGCGAACAGGGCTGCTCCGGCGAGCGCGGCGGCGTAGGGCGATAGTCGGCGCATGGGCGAATCCTTCCGGCGTGTCTCGAACGCTTGTGGCGCGCCTGCATGACGACTTTGCGACCGCATCGCCAACCCTAAATCGCCGGCAGCTGCGCGAAGTCGGTCAGCGCCGCATCGCGCATCCCGCGCCAGACGTTGCGCGCCTGCACGGTCTCGAACACGTCGTGGACGCGCAGGATATGCACGCCTGCATCCATCCCTTTCGTCGCCAGCGCGATCGAGCCTCCGAGCCGCTCTGGTGCGTCTTCCTCGTTCGACAGCGCGCCGATCATCCGCTTGCGGCTGACCCCGAGCAGCAGCGGGCTGCCGAGCGCGTGGAACAGCGGCAGCGCGTTAAGCAGCGCGAGGTTGTCCGCCAGCGACTTGCCGAAACCGATCCCCGGATCGAGCACGATCCTGTCACCGGCTATCCCGGCCGCGATCGCCTTTTCGCGCGCATCCTTGAGGAAATCGAACACCTCGCAGACCACGTCGCCGTATGAGCCGCCCTCGTGCAGATCGTCGCCGCTGCCGGGCGCATGCATCAGCACCACCGGGCACCCGGCGTTCGCAACCAGCTCCGCCATGCGATCGTCGTAGCGCATCGCCGAAACGTCGTTGGCCATCTGTGCGCCTGCCTCCAGCGCGGCCTCCATCACGCCCGCGCGGCGGGTATCGACGCTGATCGCCGCGCCCATCGCCGCGCAATATGCGACCGCGGGGAGCACGCGCTCCTTTTCGTCCCCCTCCCACGTCGCCGCCGCGCCGGGGCGCGTGCTTTCGCCGCCGATATCGATGATCGCCGCGCCCGCTTCGAGCATCGCCGCGGCGTGTTCGCGCCCGGCTTCGGGCCGGTCGAGGAATTCGCCGCCATCGGAGAAGCTGTCGGGCGTCACGTTCAGCACCCCCATCACCTGCGGCTGGTCGAGGCGGATCGTCCGTTCGCCCACCTGCAGCGGCGGGTGGACTGTCCGGAGGTTGGCCCATTGCCGCTCGGCCTCGGTCGCGAGCGCTCCGCCCGGTTCGGCCAGCGCCGCGTCAACCTCGTGGGTCGTGAACAGGCGGCGGTGGGTCACCGCCCCGCCGTCGCGCACCACCAGGGCGAAGCGGCTGGCATAGACCATCGACCCGGCCAGCCGGATCGCCGCGCCATCCTCGGCCTGCGGGCCGGAAGCGAAGGCGATCGGGTGGAGATAGACGCCGCTGGTCACGCGCGATCCCCCTCGGCAAGCCCTGCACGATGGAACACATGGAACACATGGAACACGGTCCCGAGACCGGATTCGGCGGGAGGATGGAACGGGTGCGTCATGCCCGCCGGTTTAGCGGGCGGTGGCCGTGCAGGATAGGATCGCCGGTGGGGTTATCGTCATTCGAGGCTTCTGTCGCCAGCCGGCACACTACCCAAGTGACGACACTACCCAAGTGACGAAGGATCAATCCTCGTTCGCCAGCAGGTACAGTTGCCGCGCGGCGTCGACGGGCTGGATCTCGCCACCCGCCTCGTAGTGCCAGAACGTCCAGCCGTTGCAGCTGGGCGCGCCTTGCAGGTCCTTTCCGAGCCCGTGGATCGACCCGGTCTGCCCCTTGTGATCGAGCGAACCATCGGCGCGCACGGTGGCGATCCAGCGGCGCTTCTTGTCAAACACCTTCGTGCCCGGCGGGATCAGCCCGTTCTCGACCAGCGCCCCAAAGGCGACGCGCGGGGCGGCCTTTCTGCTCTGCATGGTCTTGAGCGCGCTTTCATCGAGCGGCAGTTCCTTTTCGATCCGCTTTTCGGCGACCCCGCGATAGAAGCTCTCTCGCTCGCAGCCGATCCATTCGCGGCCCAGCCGTTTCGCCACCGCGCCGGTGGTGCCGGTGCCGAAGAACGGATCGAGCACCACGTCGCCCGCTTCGGTCGTGGCCAGCAGCACGCGGTACAGCAGCGCCTCGGGTTTCTGGGTCGGGTGGGCCTTCTTGCCGTTTTCCTTGAGCCGTTCGCCACCCGAACAGATCGGCAGCACCCAGTCAGAACGCATCTGAAGTTCGTCGTTTAAAGTCTTCATTGCGCGGTAATTGAAGTGATACCGCGCCTTTTCGCCCTGGCTCGCCCAGATCAGCGTTTCGTGCGCGTTGGTGAACCGCGTGCCCTTGAAATTGGGCATCGGATTGGTCTTGCGCCAGACGATATCGTTGAGGATCCAGAAGCCGAGATCCTGCAGGATCGCACCAACGCGGAAGATGTTGTGATAGCTGCCGATCACCCACAGCGATCCGTCGGGCTTCAGGACCCGGCGTGCCTCGGTGAGCCAGCCGCGGGTGAAATCGTCGTAGACGCGGAAGCTGTCGAACCGGTCCCACTCGTCGGTTACCGCGTCGACATGGCTGCCGTCGGGCCGATTGAGATCGCCGCCAAGCTGGAGGTTGTAGGGCGGATCGGCGAACACGCAGTCGACCGAATTGTCGGGCAGCGATCGCATCGCCTCGATGCAGTCGCCCGGCAGGATCTGCCCGAGCGGCAGGGATTGGCGGACAGATTCCGTTGTCTTTGCAGTATCTTTCGCCTGCAACTTGGCAGTTTCTATCACACCCACAATGTGTCCCCGCTTCGTATCCCTGACTGAGTTATCCACAGGCATGAGTCCTCGCGGACTCCGCGTCAAGGCCGGAATCTTCGCGGTTTATGGTTACCGAACGGTAAATGACGCCGGGCTTCGAGCGGAACGAAACGGGACCGGCACAACATGTGGAGTCCCGCACCGGACAACAGGGTCGATATGGAGGGGTGTGGCGGGAAAGACTCGATTGCTGCGTTTGCGACCGGTCACCCGCTCAATCGCATCCGGGCCAGCCGAGCGTCGCGCCGAACAGCTGCTTGTGCCGCGCGAAGGCGGCTTCGCCGATGCACATCTGGCCGACATAATGCGACATCGCGATGATCTTCGGGATCATTGCCTTCGCCGCGTGATCCCAGGATTGCACCCCGTCCCAGGTCAGGTTCTGCGATGTCTTGATCTGGTCCATCTGCGCGTCCATGTCCTCGCGCAGTTCGCCCAGCAGGCTTTCGAGCTGCGGGATCAGGCCGTCGGGGTAGCCGCCCGGATGCTCGGGCAGGTCGAGCACGTAGCTGGACCGCTCGTCGGCGGCGAGCAGCATCGTGTTCCACGCCTGCTGCGGCCACAGCCCGCAATTGACCGCCAGCATGTGGCCGTATTGCGTGTTCCACAGCTCCCACGGCAGCATGGCATAGGCCGCTACGGAAGTGCCGGCCGGAAGCTGCGCGTTTACCCGCTCGAGGAACTCGCTCTGGAGCGCGATCTGTTCGTCCTGCAGCGCATCCGCGCTTTCCTGCGTCGGCGCGAAGTTCTGCGGATCGCCAGGGTGGAAGCCGAGCTCGCGCAGCATGTCTCCGGTGTCGCCCTCCCACAGCTCTTCGGGCAGGATGCGTTTGCCACCGGGATCGTTGGCCGGGGCCTGCGCCGGAGACGCATTCGAAGGCGTGACCTTGCGGCCGAATACCGGGCGATGAATGGTCATGCATGCTGCTCCACTGACGCGCGAAGGCTTACGCAGAACCGTGAAACAAATGCTTAACAGGACCCTTCCCGGATCAGGCAAACACCCACACGATGTTCCCGACAAACGCCGCCACCAGCATCGCGCCCATCGCCCGGCCGATCGATGTCGCCCGCCAAAGCAGCGCGAGGACGATTGCCGCGCTCGCGGCGAGCAGCGCCATCTGCGTGCCGACCAGGCTCTGCGGAAGGGCAAATGGCGCGATGCTCATCGTCGCCCCGCCGATCAGCAGGATATTGTAGATGTTCGAGCCCACGACATTGCCGATCGCAAGCCCCGGCTTGCCGCGCAGTGCCGCCGCGACCGAAGCCGCGAGTTCGGGCAGCGAGGTCCCGATCGCCACCACGGTAAGGCCGATCACCGTCTCCGACACGCCGATCAGCCGCGCGAGGTCGATCGCGCCGGTCACCAGCGCCTGACCGCCCAGGATCAGGATGGCGAGCCCGACCGCGAACAGCAGGCCCGCCACCACGGCGCTGCCGGGATCGGTGTCGTCCTCTTCCTCGATCGCCCCGGCACCGGGATGGCGATAGCGCCAGACGATGTAGGCGATAATCCCGGCCAGCAGCGCTACGCCGATCCAGCGCGAACCCCATTGCGACGCGGCGATCGCCCACAGCAGCATGGTCACGCCCAGCGCCACCACCGCATCGCGCCTGCCAGTGCCGGTCAGCGCGATCGGCGCGATCAGCGCGGTCGCGCCGAGGATCAGCAGCGAGTTTGCGATGTTCGAACCGACGATATTGCCCCACGCGATCCCCGGCGATCCGGCCAGCGCGGCTTCGACACTGGCGACCATTTCCGGCATCGAGGTCGCAAAGCCGACGATCACCAGCCCGGTGAACAGCGTCGAGACGCCGAGCTTGCGCGCGATGCCCACGGCACCGCGAACCAGCAGTTCGCCGCCGATGGCCAGCCCGATCAGGCCGGCGAGGCTCAACAAAATGGCGTTCAGCATGATGGAAGGCGGGCGCTAGCTGACCGGGCGATCAGAGCAAGGTCGCTTGCGCAACCGGAGCGAAGGAACGGCGATGGAGAGGCGATGGTCCATGGTCGCGCAACGCATCCATGTGCTCGCGCGTTCCATAGCCCTTGTTTTTTTCCCAGCCGTAGAGCGGGTGCTGGGCGGCGGCGGCAATCATCAGCCGGTCGCGCCATTCCTTGGCGACGATCGATGCGGCGCTGATCGCGGGTTCGATCCCGTCGCCGCCAACGATCGCGCGCGCGCGCCAGCGCCACCCAGCGCAGCGTCCCTGCGGGGTCAGGTTGCCGTCGATCAGGACTTCGTGCGGGTCCGCGCCCAACTGCCCGGCCAGGATCCCGACGCAATCGGTCATCGCATGCATGGTCGCCATGAAGATGTTGAGCCGGTCGATCTCGGGTGGCTCGATCACCGCCACGGCCCAGCCACACGTCGCCCTGATCTGTTCGTCGAGCGTCGCGCGGCGTTTGGCCGAAAGCTTCTTGGAATCGTCGAGTCCGGCGGGTATTCGCGCGCCCAGCACCACCGCCGCGGCCACCACCGGCCCGGCAAGCGGTCCGCGCCCCGCCTCGTCGACCCCCATGACGAGATTTTCGGCACCGAATTCGAAATCGGGAGTTACCCCAGTCATGACCATGTTATCCAAGCTTTCATCCGTTGTTTCCCTCCCCGCCTTCGCGCTCGCAAGCTGCGCTGCCGCGGAAACTGGGGAAACTGCCGCGAACGGGGCAACCGACGCCGCCTACACCGTGACCGCGATGGGCGAATTCGAGCGGCCATGGGCGATCGAATTTGCACCGGGCACCGACACGCTGTTCATCACCGAGAAGTCCGGCACGCTCAAATTGATGAACACCTTGAGCGGCACGGTCAGCACCGTTGTGGGTGCGCCCGAGGTAGCCTTCGCCGGCCAGGGCGGCCTCGGCGATGTCGCCTTCCTCGAATCCGAAGCCGGGATGCCGCTCGACGGGCGGACGATCTACCTCAGCTGGGCCGAGGGCGGCGATGGCAGCACCTATGGCGCGGCGGTGGGTCGCGGCAGGCTGTCTTGCGACGAGGCCGGTGAAGACTGCGCAGTCAGCGACCTCGCCGTGATCTGGCGCCAATCGCTCAAGACCGGGCGGCGAGGCCATTATTCGCACCGCATCCAGTTCTCGCCCGATGAGCAACACATGTTCATCGCCAGCGGCGACCGGCAGGAACTCGATCCGGCGCAGGACCTGACCAACAATCTCGGCACCATCGTGCGGCTCAATCTCGATGGCACTCCGGCTGCGAGCAATCCGTTTGCCGGCCAGGGCGAGGTGCAATCGCAGATCTGGTCCTACGGGCACCGCAACATCCTCGGCATGGATTGGGATGCCGACGGTCGGCTGTGGGAGATAGAGCACGGCCCGGCAGGCGGCGACGAGCTCAACCTGGTTCGGCAAGGCGCGAACTACGGCTGGCCGACGCGTTCCTATGGCGATCACTACAACGGCGACCCGATCGCGGATCACAGCGCCGATGACGGCTTCGTCAAGCCCGCCGCGCACTGGACCCCGGTGATCGCGCCGGGCGACATGATCATCTATTCTGGCGAGATGTTCGGGCCGTGGCAGGGCAATGCCCTGATCGCGGGTCTTTCGAGCAAGGCACTGGTGCGGGTCGCGATCGATGGCGAAAGTGCGCGCGAGGTCGAACGCTACGGTTTCGATGCGCGGCTGCGCTCGGTCGAACAGGGCCCCGATGGCAGCATCTGGGTCGCCGAGGATGGCGAAGGCGGACGAGTGCTGCGGATTTCCGCCAAATAGTTTCGCTGGGCATGCTGCGCCAAACCGCTTAAGCGCCCGCGCCTATGGGCGCTGACACGGCCACTCTCATCCCGCTATCGGCGGTCGATCCGGCGCTGGTCGAGGGATTGCTCGATCGCGCCTTCGGCGAAGATCGCCATGCGCGCACCGCCTATCGCATTCGCGCAGGGATGAACTGGCTCGAAGCGCTCAGTTTCGCCGCGCTCGACAACGACGAAATGCTGGTCGGCACGATCCAGTGCTGGCCGATCGCGCTGGTCGATCGCGAAGGCCGCCCGATCCCGCTGGTGATGGTCGGCCCGGTCGCGGTGGTGCCAGAACGGCAGGGCGAAGGGTTCGGCGTCGGATTGATGGCGGCGATGCTCGATGCCGAGGCGCGGCTCGCGGGGGACGGTCAGCGACCCTTCGCGCAGGTGCTGATCGGTGATGCCGAATATTACGGGCGCTGGGGTTTCTCGGCGGCGGCGACCGGCGGCTGGCGCTGCCCCGGTCCCTACGCGCCCGAGCGGCTGCTGGCGCGCGGAGCGGCACTTGCCGCGATGCCGGCAGAAGGAATGCTCGGCCCGTGGACCGCCGCGTCCTGATCGAAACCGGACGCGCGAACTCGCCGCTTTTCGAAGCCATGCCTCTTTTCGGGAACGTCCGGTTCTGCCATCGCATTGACCAGACATGCCCTACGAACCGCCCCCGTACCTCGCCGAACTCACGCTCGCCCAGATTGCCGAGCAGGTTGCTGCGCGCAAACTGCCCCCGGTCGAAGGGTGGGCACCCCAGCAGATCGGCGAAAGCCTCATGCGGATCGCAGCCGACGGCACCTGGTTCCACGAGGGCGATCCGATCCGCAGGCAGGCCATGGTGCGCGCCTTTTCCGGCTTGCTCACCCGCGACGACGCTGGCCAGCACTGGCTCGTCACGCCTTTCGAAAAGCTCAGCATCGAAGTCGTGGACGCGGCGTTCATCGCCACCGACTGCGTGATGCGCGACGGTGAGATCGCGTTCCGGCTCAATACCGATGATCTGGTCGTGGCTGGTCCCGAGCACGGCCTGCGCGCCGCCGGCGATCCGGAAACGCCCGCGATCTACCTCCATGTCCGGCGCGGCTGCGAGGCGCGGCTCAACCGCTCGACTTACGCGCAGCTGGCGGAGATCGCGCTCGAAACCAGTGGCGACGACTGGATGGTTACCAGTCAGGGCGCTATCTTCTCGCTGATATCAACCGACTGAGCGTCTGGGGGGCATGAGCGAGCTATTCGATCGATTGTCGGCGGCCTTTGCGGAAGGACACGCGCGTAAGGTCGATGGCCTGCTGAGCGATGCCCGCTTTGCCGAGGGCGCTCGCAGCACGCCGGCCGCCGTCCTGATCGCGGTTACGGATCGTCCGCAACCGGGCGTGATTCTGACCCAGCGCCCGCGCGACATGCGCGATCATCCCGGTCAGGTGGCGTTCCCCGGCGGCAAGATCGACGATGGCGAGGATACGATCGCCGCCGCCCTGCGCGAAGCCGAGGAAGAGCTGGCTCTGCCGCGCGAAGCGGTGCGGGTGATCGGCGAAACCGATCGCTACGTCACCGGGACCGGTTTCGATGTCGCGCCGGTGCTCGGCGTGGTGCCGCCCGATCTGCCGCTCACGCCCAGCCCGGACGAAGTCGAAGCGTGGTTCGAAGCGCCGCTCGAACTGCTGCTGACCCGCGCCAACTGGACGACGAACGAAGTGTTCTGGAAAGGCGCGATGCGGCGCTATCTCGAACTGGATTACGATGGCTTTCGCATCTGGGGAGTGACCGCCGCCATCATCGCCAACCTGTCGCTGCGGATCGCCCCCGAAAGGCTGCGCGATGTCGCCTGATCTCAGCGCGGCCGAATGGCCCCGGCGCAGCGGGCTCGCCACGCTCACGCAGGCGCTCGGTGCGCAGAATATCCGGTGGGTCGGCGGGGCGGTGCGCGATACGCTGCTCGGCCACGCGGTCAGCGATATCGATTGCGCCACGCTGCTCGTCCCCGACGTTGTGATCGACCGGTGCCGCGAAGCGGGCATCCGCACCGTTCCGACCGGGATCGAGCACGGTACCGTCACTGCGATCCTTGCCGATGGACCGGTCGAGATCACCACCCTGCGCCGCGACGTATCCACCGATGGTCGCCGCGCGACCGTGGCGTTCGCAACCGAGTGGCGCGACGACGCGGCGCGCCGCGATTTCACCATCAACGCGCTCTATGCGGATCCCGAAACGCTGGAGATCTTCGACTATTTCGGCGGGCTTGCAGACCTTGCGGCGCGCCGGGTCCGGTTTATCGGCGACGCGCGCGATCGGATCGCCGAAGATCACCTGCGGATCCTGCGCTACTACCGCTTCCAGGCGCGGTTCGGCGCGGAACTCGATCCGGAGGCGGAGGCCGCCTGCGCCGCAATGGCCAACACGCTCAAGGGGTTGAGCCGTGAACGGATCGCGAGCGAACTGCTCGGCCTGCTGGCTCTGCCCGATCCCCACGCCACCGTCGAGCGGATGCACCGGCAGGGCGTGCTGCCGGTGATCCTGCCCGAAGCGTGTCGCACCTATGTCGAGCGGCTGGGGCCGTTCATGGCGCGCGAGAAGGCGCAGGGATTCGCCCCCGAAGCGGTGCGCCGCCTCGCCGCGCTGCTGCCGCCCTCGCGCGAGGTGGCGGAAACCGTGGCCGCGCGGCTCCGGCTGTCGAAGGCGCAGCGGGCGCGGCTGGTCAACGCGGCCGAACGCAGCGACGCCGATGCGGCCGAGCCCCGCGCGCTCGCCTATACCCATTCTCCGGCATTCGCGATCGATCGCCTGCTGCTGCTCGGCGAGGACGCGCGCGCACTCGCCGACTGGCAGCCGCCGGTCTTCCCGCTGAAGGGCGGCACGATCGTCGAACGCGGAGTGGACGCGGGGCCGGAGGTCGCGCGCATCCTGCAGGCGGTCGAGCGGCGCTGGATCGCAGAGGGCTTTCCCGAAGCAGACCGGGTCGAACAACTGCTCGCCGAAGAACTCGGCTGAACCGCCTTCTCGCCCCCTTTCCGTTTACGTTAAGGTTCGCTTCAGGCGGCTTCCTCCAGACAGGCCGGGTTGTCATGCCAGCCGCCCCTGATTAGGGAAGCCCCCGCGTCCGTCGCGATTGGAGAAGCCCGCGTGCCCTGCTCAAGTCGGCCCGAGCCCTTCGGTACATCGCCATCGGCCGACCTGATCTGCACTGCCTGAAAGGGAACAGCTGCATGTCTTCCTGCTGTCGCGCCCCTCGTTGGCGATGGTGGTGGTCCGTGTTTTTGGAATGGAGAGAATACCCAATGAAATTTGCAAAGCTGGCTGTCCTGGCCACTGCCATGGCAGCGACCCCGATCGCGGCGAACGCGCAAGATGTCGGCGCTACCGTTTACGGCAACGATGATGCTCCGATCGGCACGGTCGAAAGCAACGCCGGCGGCGTCGTCACGGTCGATACCGGCGCGCACAAGGCGCCGCTGCCCGCAAGCCTTCTCGCCGAACGTGAAATCGGCTGGACGGTCAACGCGACCAAGGACCAGATCGACGGCATGATGGCCGCGCAAAAGGCCGAAGCCGAAGCCAAGCGCGACGCCGCGCTGGTGGTGGGTGCCGCGGTGGTTTCGGCCAAGGGCCTGCCCGCCGGCACGCTGAGCGAAGTCGACCTCGTCGAAGACGCTATTGTGCTCGATACCGAAACCGGTCCGATCGCGCTCAAGAAAGAGCACTTCGCCGTCAATCCGGAAGGTCAGCTGATGGCGCTGTTCACCGTCGACCAGATCGCCGCGGCGAGCGAAGCGTCCGTGACCGAATAGGTCCGGCACAGCACAAGGCATTCGAAGGCCGCGAACGTCGATCGGACGTTCGCGGCCTTCTTTCTATCTGCCTCAATCGAAGGTGTTGTCCTTGGGGAAGCCCTGCGGCGGCAGGCGTCCGGCGGCGCTGCGCGCGACCTTCCAGAGATGGATGTCGGTTTCTGTGCGGGTGCGTTCGCCCGATCCGCCCATCTGCCAGCTGAGCCCTTCGGCGAGCGTGAAGGTGGTGGCGTCGGACAGGCCGCCATCGCGATAGCGCTGGAGCATCACCCCTGCCCGCGCGCCATGACCGGCATTTCCTCGAGATTGAAGACGATCAGCTTGCGGTTCTCGCCGACGCACGCGATGTGATCGTGCTCATCGGCGATCTCGCGGATCACCTGCAACCGGGCATCGCCTTTCAGGTTCACGACCTGTTTGCCCTTCTTGGTTTCGGCCAGAAGCTCACCCGTCTCTGCAACGAAACCCTTCCCGTTGCTCGCCGCGAGCAGCAGCTTGCCGCCCTCGCGATGCACCAGCATCTTCGCGATCGAGGTGTCCGCTTCGAGGTCGATCATGCTGCGCACCGGCTCGCCGAAACCGCGCGCGCCCGGCAGCCTGTCGCAGCCGAGCGTGTAGAACCGCCCGTTCGCCGCGGCGATCAGCAGCTTGTCGGTGGTCTGCGCGTGGAGGATGAAGGCAAGCGCATCGCCCTCCTTGTACTTGAATTCCTGGTCGAGCGGCACGTGCCCGCTCGCCGCGCGGATCCATCCCTTCTGCGACAGGATCACCGTGACCGGCGCCTTCTCGATCATCGCGTCCATCGTGAATTCGACCGTCGGTGCCGCTTCCTCGATCCGGGTGCGCCGCGCGCCGAGCCTGGTTTCCTCGGCGTAATCCTTGCGCAGCGCGCGCAGGTCCTTCTTGAGCCGGGTGCGCTGGCGCGCCGGGCTGTCGAGCAGTTTCTCGAGCTCGTCCTGCTCGGCCAGCAATTCGTCCTTTTCCTGCCGCAGCTGCATCTCTTCCAGCTTGCGCAGGCTGCGCAGCCGCATGTTGAGGATCGCCTCGGCCTGCCGGTCGGTAAGCTTGAATTCCTCCATCATCACCGGCTTGGGCTCGTCCTCGGTGCGGATGATCTCGATCACCCGGTCGAGGTTGAGGAAGGCGATTATGTAGCCTTCGACCAGCTCCAGCCGCCGCGCGATCTGTTCGAGCCGGTGGCGGGTGCGGCGTTGCAGGATATCGATCTGCGCCGCCGTCCAGTGTTGCAGCAGCTCCTTCAACCCCATCACCATCGGCGTGCGATGGGCGTCGAGCACGTTCATGTTGAGCCCGAAACGGGTTTCCATGTCGGTCAGCTTGAAGATCGATTCCTTGAGCAGTTCGGGATCGACATTGCGGCTGCGCGGCACCAGTGCGATGCGGATCGTCTCATCGCTTTCGTCGCGGACATCGTCGAGGATCGGCAGTTTCTTGTCGGCAATCGCTTGCGCGATCTGCTCGATCAGCTTGCCCTTCTGCACTTGGTAGGGGATTTCGGAGATCACCAGCTGCCACTGCCCGCCGCCGAGCCGCTCGATACCGAGTTCCTGGTCTTCTTTCTTCTCGGCCTCGGGTGCGCGGAACACGCCGCGCAGCCGGAAGCTGCCGCGCCCGGTCTCGTAGGCCTGGGAGATCGCCTCGGCGCTGTCGACCAGCTGGCCACCGGTCGCGAAGTCCGGACCCTGCATCAGCTCCATCAGCCGCGCATGCTCGACATGCGGGTTGTCGATCAGCTCCAGCGTCGCATCGATCACTTCGGCGACGTTGTGCGACGGGATGTTGGTTGCCATCCCCACCGCGATCCCGCTCGCGCCGTTGGCCAGCAGATTGGGGAACAGGCCGGGCATCAGCTCGGGCTCTTCCTCCTCGCCATTATAGGTCGGGATGAAATCGACCGTGCCCGCATCCAGCCCTTCCATCAGCTGCATCGCGGTCTTGGTCAGTCGCGCTTCGGTGTAGCGGTAGGCTGCGGCATTATCGCCATCGATATTGCCGAAATTCCCCTGCCCTTCGACCAGCGGATACCTCAGCGAGAAATCCTGCGCGAGCCGCACCATCGCGTCGTAGGCGGCGGTGTCGCCATGCGGGTGATACTTGCCGATCACCTCGCCGACGACGCGGGCGCTTTTCTTGAACGTGTTGGACGGATCGAGCTTCAGCTGCCGCATGGTCCACAACAGGCGGCGATGGACCGGTTTCAAACCGTCGCGCAGGTCGGGCAGCGAACGCGCGGTGATGGTCGAAAGCGCATAGACGAGATAGCGCTCTTCCAGCGCCGCATCGAACGGCGCATCGACGATAGCGTCGAAAGGATCGGAATCAGTGTCTTCGGTGATGTCGGACATGCAAATCGCTTAGCAACGCGATCGCCGGGCGGGGAGAGGCGTTTCCACAGGGAATGCGCGGGATACCCCGATTGCAGCGGCGCGGACTGGCCAGCGGTGCAAATCCCGCTTTGGAACTCGGGCCGAACTGGATAGAGAGACGCCGCGAGGGAAACAGCAAGAGCATCGATGACCGATACCCGACCGACCTATCAGATCGCATCGCCGTCGATCCGGCCATACGTGCAGACCCTGTGGCCCGGTGCGCTGGCGATGCCGTTCGAAACGCGCGACGGGGATGGTCGCAAGATCAGCCTGGCCGACGATCACCTGTCGGGTCGCCATCTGCTTCTTGTGTTCCTGAGCGATCCGGACAGCGAACACGCAAAGGCGCTCCTGCGGTCCCTGGCCGATCTATTCGCGCCGCTCGATGCCGCCGATGCGACCGTAATCGCGGTCAGCGCGTCGGCCGATGCGGCGCACAACAACGCCCTGAAACGCACCACCGGCTTTCCCTGGCCGGTCGCCAGCGATCCGTCCGGCGGCATGTTCGCCTCATACGGACTGCACAAGGGAACCGACCACGCGACCCGGCTGGTGCTGGTGACGCCATACCGGCAGATCCGCACCTGGTTCGATCTGGAAGAGGACGCAGGCGAAACGCTGAAGACGATTATGGATACACTCGACAACTCGCGGGCCGCCGAAGAATTGCGCTGGAGCCCGCCGCACGCACCGATCCTGACGGTGCCCAACGTGTTCTCGCCCGAGGAGTGCGGCAAGCTGGTCGAATCCGTGGTGACCGATACGCCGTTCATGGTCCGCCAGCCCCAGCCGGGCGAGGTCGCGGGCGATTACAGAATTCCGGTCTACGATCACTATCGGCAGGATCGCGTCGACCTCATCATCAAGAACAGGGATACGCTGGCACTGCTCGACGAACGGATTTTCGGCCGGGTGACGCCGATGATCAAGAAGGCGTTCGCGTTCGAAGTGACGCGCCGCGAAGACCTGCATATCGCGCGCTATTTCGGCAAGCGCGAAGGTTTTTCGATGGGCCACCGCGACAACACCGATCCGCCCGGCGCACACCGCAAGTTCGCGCTGTCGATCAGCCTCAACGACGATTACGAAGGCGGCGAAATCACCTTCAAGGAATTCAGTCCGAAGGGTTATCGCGTGCCGGCGGGCACCGCGATGGTGTTCTCGTCATCGCTGCTGCACGAGGTGCAGGAAACGACATTGGGCGTGCGCTACAATCTCATTTCGCACTTTTTCTGACCAGCCGGGCCGCCACCGGCCCGCCGCTCCGCTTCGTCGCAAGAACGCCACGACCCGGCCTTGCCGGGGGAACGAGTGCGCGTAATCTCCGTTAAGTAAGCAAATGATTTACAAGGAGATACTCCCATGAAACGCATCCTGATCATCGCTACGGACGGGTTCGAGCAGTCCGAGCTCATGAAGCCCAAGGCCCTGCTGGAAGAGGCCAATGCGCAGATCACTGTCGCAAGTCTCGAAGACGGCTCGATCAAGGGCTGGAACCAGGGCGAGTGGGGCGACAGCGTGGCCGTCGACAAGACCGTCGATTCGGTAAACGAGGGCGATTTTGACGCGCTCCTGCTTCCCGGCGGTCAGATCAATCCGGACGTGCTGCGGATGAACGACCGCGTGATCGAACTCGTGCGCGATTTCAACAGCGCGAACAAACCGATCGCCGCGATCTGCCACGCCCCGTGGCTGCTGGCCGAGGCCGACATCATCGCGGGCAAAGTCGTGACCGGCTGGCCGTCGATCCGCACCGATTTGCGCAATGCCGGCGGGGAGGTGGTCGACAAGACGGTGGCGGTCGATGGCAACATCATCACCAGCCGCAATCCCGACGACATTCCCGCCTTCACCGCCACGCTGATGAGCGCATTGGCGATGGACAAGGTGACCGAATCCGCCTGATTCGCCACAATTGGCAGCGCCAGCCTGCCACATTTGAGCAGATTTGACCGAATTGGCCCCGCCATGCGACCTTGCAAGGCGGGGCTATTCACGCGCGCACTCCACTAACAATCTGATTTTAATGTATTAAAAATTCTCCTTGCCAAAATCGACTAATTATGGCGCAATTATGGCATAAACATGGCGAAAAGGAGACGGAAATGAGGCATGCAATTCGGAGAGCGGCTGTGGCGGGAGCGGCGATCAGCGCGCTCGCATTGGCGGCATGCAGTGAAACGGGCGATGGCTCCACCGATGCGGCGTATGAATCGGCCGCTGCGGACAGCGCTGTCGAAGCGGTGGCGGACCGCGGGGGCGACGGCTCGGCTATCCCGGTGCTGGGCGACATACCGGTTAGCATGCCGCAGCTCGCCTACACTTACGATTACCGCTGGCGCCTGCCCGCTGCCGAGATCGGCCCGCTGCAACGCCGCCACGCAAGCCTGTGCGAACAGCAGGGCCCAGGCAGTTGCCAGATTCTCGGTATGAACAAGACCGGCGAAGAAGCTGATGAGGTTACCGGCGTGCTGCAAATGGCCGTTGCCAGCCGGCAGGCCCGCGCGTTCGGCGCGCTGCTCGAAGACGAAGCCGAGGATGCCGGGGCGGAGCAGGTTTCAGCCGAGATCGCATCCGAGGAACTATCCAAGCAAATCGTCGATACCGAAGCGCGGCTGCGCGCCCGCACTGAATTGCGCGACCGGCTGCTCGAAGTCCTCAAAACCCGGCGCGGCACGGTCGAGGAACTGGTCGAAGCCGAACGCAGCGTTGCCCGCGTCAACGAGGAGATCGACCAGGCGCGCAGCTGGCTCAAGGAAATGGAAGGCCGCGTCGCCTATTCGCGTGTTACCGTTCGCTACGAGACGGGCATTCCCGTCAGCAGTGACTTCCTTGGCCCGGTTCAAGGCGCGGTAGGATCGCTCGGCACGATCTTCGGCTACCTCGTCGCCTTGCTGATCCTGGTCGGCTCGGTCGCGCTCCCGATCGGCGGGGTCGTGTGGCTGGTCCGCCGCCTCACGCGACCGACGCAAGTCGAGATCGCCGAGGCCTGATCGGTTCGCGGACGTGGATGTCTTGGGTCCACACAAACCCGCCCCCACTGGCTGGCCGCTCTTCGCAGGGTCGAGCGGTCAGCCAGCCCCTTTTCTCGGCAGGACTACATCCGCCGCAGGTCGGTGCTTTCGGCGGGAACGGTGACGGTCAGGCCGTCGAGGTCTTCGGTGAGCTCGATCTGGCAGGACAGGCGGCTGGTGCGCCGCACGCCGGCGGCGAAATCGAGCATGTCCTCTTCTTCCTCGATCGCTTCGGGCAACCGGGCGAACCACTCGGTGGCGACGATGACATGGCAGGTCGAGCACGCCATCTGCCCTTCGCAGGTCCCCTCGAGCGGCAAACCCGCGCCCTGCCCGACGCGCAGCAAATTGTCGCCCGGCTCGGCTCTGACTTCGACCGGCTTTCCGCGCGGGTCGATGAAGGTGACGGTGATGCTCATACGCCCTGATCCCCGGCAGCGGCATTGATGATTTGCGCAGCCACTTCGAGCTGTTCCAAAGTCGTGTAGCGGCCGAAGCCGAGCCGGATCGAGGATTTGGCCTGCTTGTCCGACAACCCGATCGCCTTGAGCACATGGCTCGGGCGACCCGATCCGCTGGCACACGCGCTTCCGGCGGAGAACATCACGTTGCGGCATTCGGACATCAGACGGTTCACGTCGAGGCCATCCTTGCGAAGATTGAGATTGCCATGCCAGCGCGCGTCCTCGCTGCCGTTGAGCGTCCAGTCGGCGAACAGCTCGCGCGCGCGGCCGCACAGCGCTTCGACGTGTGCCGCATCCGCTTCCATGCGCTCCTTGGCGAGCGCCGCCGCAGCGCCGAACCCGGCGATCAATGCGGGCGAGAGCGTGCCCGATCGCAGCCCCGCTTCCTGCCCGCCGCCGGTGATCTGCTCCTCCAGCGCGATCCCGTCGCGCACCCACAGCGCGCCGACGCCCTTGGGCCCGTGGAGCTTGTGCGCGCTGACCGCGATCATGTCGGCGCCGGTGACTTCGATCTTGCCGTAAGCCTGCACCGCGTCGATCAGGAACAGGGCATTGTTCGCCTTGGCCTTGCGGTGCCAGTCGATGGTGGGCTGGATCGTGCCGATCTCGTTGTTGACCTGCATCACCGCGATCAGCCGCACGTCGTTCGGCACGTCCTGCGCAGTGTTGCACTGGCCTTCCTTCGAGACGTTGAGGATATGCGCCGTGCCCAGCGCCTCGGCGGTGTCGAGCACGGCTGCATGTTCGATGGCGGAGACGGATACGCTGCCGCCCTTGCCCGATCCTCGGATCGCAAGGTTGAGCGCCTCGGTCGCGCTGCCGGTGAAGATCACCCGCCCTCCCGGAGGAAACAAAGCCGCGACCTTGTCCCGCGCCGCCTCGACCGCTGCCGCCGCCATCCGGCCGAACTTGTGCGGCGAATGCGGATTGCCGAAGCCGGTCCCGTCCGGCCCGTCGAGCCAGCGCAACATCGCATCGCGCGCCTCGGGCGCGAGCGGGGTGGTGGCCTGGTAGTCGAGGTAGATCATGTGAGCGGCCTATGCACCAACTCAACTAACTCGTCATCCCGCACTTGATGCGGGATTAGGCTTCTTCTGGCGCGGGTACAAAGAAGCCTTGCCCCGAATCAAGTCCGGGGCGACGAATTCTAAGAGGTCAGGGATTGCCAAACCTCAGCGAACTGCTCCAAATCCTCAGGCGTCGTGTTCCAGCCGATGCTCACCCGGATGGTTCGGGCCGCGACCTCGCCGGGAACCCCGAAGGCGTCGAGCACCCGGCTTTTCTTAAGTGTGCCGGAGGAGCACGCGCTGCCTGCAGATACCGCGATGCCCATGGCGTCGAGGCGGATCAGCAGCGCCTGAGCGGACATGGTGGGGTGCGTGACAGCGAATATGTGGGAACATTGCGGCCCCATCACGATCCCCTCCCCCGCTTCCCAGATCGCCTGCCGGAAATCGAGCCGCTCACTCTCCTTGGTGATCCAACTGTCCAGCCCGCCCGCCTCCAGCGCCGCCGCCATGCCGAGTGCGCCGGGCAGATTTTCGGTGCCTTGCCGGTAGCCGCGTTCATGCCCGCTGCCGGGTTCGAGCGAACTGAAATCGCGCAAAAGCAGCGCGCCGATCCCTATTGGTCCGCCGAACTTGTGGGCGCTGACCACGATCATGTCGGCATCAGGCAAGGGCATTTTGCCCGCACTTTGCGAACAATCGGCGAGCAGCAAACCCCCTGCGTCCCTGACCTGCTTCGCCAAATCTCGACTATGATCGGATCGCGCTGTCAGAAGTTCCGTCCCGGTCTCCGAATTGATCGCCAGAAGAGCGAACAGTGCCGATTTGCCTTGCGCCAGAGATGCGGCGAGGGCCACGGGATCTGGCTCGGCTCCGTAAATTCGAATCGGCATCACCTCCGCGTCCGGCGCAGCGCGAAACACCGCGTCATGCTCCACTGCACTCACTATCCGACGCTCGACCTTCGCCCGGTTCAGAGCGATCCACAGCGCCTCGCTCGCCCCGCTCGTAAAGATCAGCTCGCCATCCCACCCAAGCTGCGCCTTGATCCGCTCGCGCGCATCCTCCAGCGCCGCCCTTGCCTTGCGACCTTCGGCGTGGGGTGAGGACGGGTTGGCCCAGATGCGGAAGCCCTCCTCCATCGCCGCTTTCGCTTCGGGGCGCAGCGGAGAGGTAGCTGCATGGTCGAGATAGATGCGCGTCTTAATGAGAACGATTCTTAAAAAATTGCGGAACGGATGGCGACTCGTATATAGAGCGCGCAAACGCAGGTGCCAGCGGGCACTTTGCGCACTCCAATTTGCAAGGACTGCGATGCCATCCGTCATCTTTCCCGGCCCAGAGGGCCGCCTCGAAGGTCGTTTCTCCCCTCCCCCGCGCCCGCGTGCGCCGGTCGCGATGATCCTCCATCCGCACCCGGAGGGCGGGGGCACGATGAACGACCGGATCGTGCAGCGGCTGTACAAGACCTTCGCCGATCGCGGCTTCGCTACCCTGCGGTTCAACTTTCGCGGCGTGGGCCGCAGCCAGGGCAGTTTCGATAGCGGGATCGGCGAACTCAGCGACGCGGCCAGCGCGCTCGACTGGGTGCAGTCGATCCACCCCGAGGCGCAGACCACCTGGGTCGCGGGCTACTCGTTCGGCGCGCTGATCGGCATGCAGCTGCTGATGCGCCGCCCCGAAGTGCGCGGCTTCATCTCGGTCGCGCCGCCTGCCAACATGTACGACTTCAGCTTCCTCGCCCCGTGCCCGGCCAGCGGGATCTTCGTGCAGGGCGCGGCGGATACGGTGGTGCAGCCGAGCGCGGTGCAGAAGCTGGTCGACAAGCTGCGCACGCAAAAGCACATCACGATCCACCACGACGAGATCCCGCGCGCCAACCATTTCTTCGAGAACGAGATGGAAGACATGATGGCGTCGGTCGACAACTACCTCGATTTCCGCCTGTCGCCGGATTGTCCGATCAAATAGAGTCTTTGTCTTCCGCACGCCATCCGGCGTGCAAAATCCTCGCACACGCGGCCTGAAGGCCGCATCACTGCGGGCGGCCGGTCGGCCTTGCGACGCCTTTGGCGTCGGTGCACCGCGAAAATGGGCTGGTGATTCCAAGTCTCCTCCCCTCCCTTTCAAGGGAGGGGATTGAGGGGTGGGATCGAGCCGCAAAGCTCGTCTCTGTTTCAACCGTGCTATCGCTCGGACCACCACCCCTGACCCCTCCTCCAAGGAGGAGGGGAAGATTTTGTCTGAAACAATATTTCACAAATCAAACCGGTTGCATTCGCAGACGGGTCCTTTTCCGAAACTCGAAACAGCTTGCATTGAAAATGTAACGTTGTAACATGACTCGTGAGTGGAGCCAGTCGGGTCGCTCGCGCTGGCTTCCGCTCCCACGAAGAATGGAGAGAGGAACCACTGCAATGAACTATGTCGCATCCGCCCGCAGGCCCAACCCCTTCGCGATGCTCGGCGCGCTCGGCGTCCCCGCCACGTTCGGCGCGGTCCTGATCGCCGGCCTCGCTGTCAGCGCCGTGATCAAGGATCCGGACACGAACCCCATCGGCGTACTCATCACGCCGAAGATTCCCGATCCGCCCCCGCCCCCGCCGCCCGAACCCGACGCCCGCTCCACGCAGACGGAAACGCCGCGCACGCAGGCTCCCCAGGTCGTGACGGTGCCCGAAACCCAGTTCGATCTTAGGCCCGGCCCGCCGATCGAGGTCGGAACCCTGCCGGAGCTAGGCAACGAGCTGATCACGGTGCCGGGACCGGTCGAAGTCACGGGCGGCGGTGCCGCTGCGCTTCCCGTCGCGCCGCGCTTCGATCCGGTCGCCGCTTCGCCCAGCAATCGTCCGAGCCGCTGGATCACCGATCGCGATTATCGCCCGCGCTGGATCCGCGAAGGCCGGGCCGGGAGGGCAGGCTTCCGGCTCGAGATCAGCGCTGCAGGCGAAGTGACCGGCTGCACCATCACCCGCTCGACCGGGCACGCCGTGCTCGATGCCGCCACCTGCGATCTGATCACCAGCCGCGCAAAGTTCGATCCGGCAAAGGACAGCGCCGGAAAGAAAGTGCCCGGCAGCTTCAGCAGCTCGGTCAACTGGGAAATCCCCGAATAGGGTCGCAACTCAGGAGTCGGTCGGGGTGTCCTGCGCCCCGGCCGACTCCACCTGGTCCACCGGAGCGACCCCGCTCGCATCGGGCAGGGTCCAGATCAGCACGTTGGCAATCGCGACCAATGCGAGCAGCACCATCAGCGCGGGTTGTTTCAGCTCGCCGGTGCGCCGCCAGTAGACGATCGCCCCGGCAATCAGCGCCAGCGCCACCAGCATCACGAGCGAAAGTACGATATTCATGCGATTATCCGGGTCCGTTGTGCTATCGTCCTTATGCGCATTCGCGGCAGGATTGAAACCCGCCGCGGTTCGAACGCAGAGACACACCAAGGAGGGATTGAATGGGAATTTTCAGCTCGATCAAGAACGCGATTTTCGGCGGCGATGATGACGACAAGGCGCAGGAAGCTGCCACCCCGGCTCCGGCAGCCGACGCTGCCCCGCCCAAGCGCGAAGCTATCAGCGCGGTCGATGTGGAACAGCGCGTGAGCAACATTCCCGGCGCCGACAGCCTCAACTGGCGCACCTCGATCGTCGATCTGATGAAGCTGCTCAACCTCGATTCGAGCTACGAAAACCGCAAGGAACTGGCCGGCGAGGTCGGGATCAGCGGGTATTCGGGCTCCGCCGAGGACAATATCGCGCTGCACCGGGCGGTGATGCGCAAGCTCGCCGACGCCGGCGGTATCGTTCCGGACGATCTGAAGAACTGAGAAAGCGGGTCTCTCGCCCTCGGGTCGATTGACTTGAGGAGGGCGCGCGGTAACACCGCCGCCATGCAAGAAACCACGAACCAGATCACGCGCCGCCAGGCCCTCTCCGGGCTTGGCGGCGTTTCCGCGTTGGCGTTGCTGCCGGGATGCGCCGGCGCAGCCTACCGTGCCGTCGCGGATGCCGCCCCGGTCACGCATTCGCCCGACGAAATGCTCGACCAGATCGCCTACGCGATGCTCGATCACGAACCGGGCCGTGCGACCGGTCTCGGCGTCGACACCGGGCGATACGCGAAATGGCGCGGCACTTTCGGCGCCGCCGGGGCCGAGGGGCGCAGCGAATATGCGGCGACCTTGCGCTGGGCACTCGAACAGGCGCGTTCCTATCCCAAGGACGGGCTGACCCCGATCAGCAGGTCGGATTCGACGTGGTCGAAAGCGCGTTCGACAAGGCGCTCGAAGGCATGGCGCTACCCTATGGCGATGTCGCGGTCGGCAGCTGGCGCAACGCGCCCTATCTCGTAGTCCAGAATGTCGGGGCCTATATCGACATGCCCCGCTTCTTCGGTGCGACCCAGCCGCTGCGCGATGCGCAGGATGTCGAATACTACCTCGGGCGGCTGGTCGAGACCAAGGCGGTGCTCGACGGCGAACTGGACCGGATCAGGGCGGCGCGAGCCATGGGCGTGGTGCCGCCCGACTTCCTGCTCGACAAGACGATCGCGCAGATGGAGGACACGCTCGCGACTTCCTCGATCAACGGCGGGGCATTCGTCGAGCCGCTGCTGACCTCGGAACTGCCCGCCGCCGCCACCGCTTCGCGCCAGGCGGTGCAGATCGTTTCCGACATGATCGTCCCCGCGCTGCTGGCGCAGCTCGAAGAGCTCAGGGTCGAACGGTCGCTGGCCAGTTCCAATCCGGGAATGTGGGCGCAGCCGCGCGGGGACGAATGGTATTCCTGGGCCACCAGCGCCTCGACCACGACCGCGCTCGATCCCGACGAAATCCATCAGCAGGGCCTCGACGAACTGGCCGAGCTGCACGGCCGGATGGACCCGATCCTCAGGGAGATCGGCTATACCAAGGGGACTGTCGGCGAACGGATGCAGGCGCTGTCCCAAGACCCGCGCTACAAGTTTGCCGATGGCGATCCCGGTCGCGAGGAAATCTTCGCCTTCATCTGGGAACGGATCAACTGGATCAAGGCGCAGATGCCGCGCGCGTTCAACACGCTGGTCGATCCCCATATGGAAGTGCGCCGTATCCCGCCCAACGAGGAACCCGGCGCACCGGGGGCCTATGGCGGCGCGGGGAGCAAGGACGGGCAGATACCGGGCCGTTTCTGGATCAATCTGCGCACCACCGACCTGCACCGCAAATACGACCTGCCCGACCTCACGTTCCACGAAGCGATCCCGGGCCATGTGTGGGAAGGCGAATATTCGAACCGCCTGCCGCTGATCCGCTCGATCCTCGCGTTCGGGGCGTTTTCCGAAGGCTGGGCGCTTTACGGCGAGCAACTCGCCGACGAGCTGGGCGCGTATGACGATTTCAAGGTCGGGCGGCTGGGCTACCTCCAGAGCCTCGCGTTCCGCGCGTGCCGCCTGGTGGTCGACACCGGCCTTCACCACAAGCGCTGGACGCGCCAGCAGGCGCGCAATTTCTTCATCGAACGCAATGGTTCGAAGGAGGAAGAGGTCGCGAGCGAAGTCGATCGCTATTGCAGCTGGCCGGGACAGGCGTGCTCGTACAAGATCGGGCACAGCGAAATCGTCCGCCAGCGCGCCCGCGCCGAGGCCGAACTGGGCAGCGCGTACGACTTCAAGGCGTTCAACACAGCCGTCATACTGGGCGGCAACGCCCCGCTCGATGTCGTTGAAAAGACTGTCACACGATACATTGCGGATGCGAAGGCCTGACCCTACCTCTTGGGACGGCGAATAGCGCCAGGAGGCAGCGATGGAACAGCTTGGGCAGGATCTTGAGACTCTCCGCCGGGTCCCGCTCGCCGAGGCGCATGTCGAGGCGATCTGCGAAATCGGCGGCGAGCGCGAATATGCCGCCGGCGAAACCGTGGCCGCAGTCGGCGATCCGATGGACCGGTTCGTGTACGTGGTGGAAGGCGAAATCGAGGTCGTCGATCCCTACACCGGCGAGCGCATGTTCGAACACGCGCTCGGCCCGACGCAGTTCATGGGTGAGATCGGGTTTCTCAACGCCGCGACCAACTACCTCAAGATGCGGGCAGCCAAGCCCACCCGCGTGATCGAGGCCCCGCGCGCAGCGATGCTCGAGCTGATGAGCCGCATCCCCGAGCTGTCCGACCACATCATCACCGTGTTCGCCGCGCGGCGGCGCAAGCAGTTCGAGGACAGCAACGGCGCGGTGAAGGTCATCGGCGCGGACCGCGACCCGGCGGTGCAGGACGTCGAACGGTTCCTGTCGCGCAACCGCATTCCGTTCGAAAGCTTCGACATGGACGCGACCGATCGCGAAACCGCTCGGGTCTGCGATCTGACCGGGCACCAGCCCTCGGTGATCCTCGGCGGCGAGCACCGGCTCGAAAACCCCACGCCGCGCAAGGTCGCGCAATATCTCAACCTCGATATCGACATCTGCCAGCAGCGCCTGCTGGACCTGCTGATCGTCGGCGGCGGCCCGGCGGGCGTCGCGGCGGCGGTCTATGCCGGATCGGAAGGTCTCGATGCGCTGGTGATCGAGGACATGGCAATCGGCGGGCAGGCCGGCACGTCGAGCAGGATCGAGAACTACATGGGTTTCCCGACCGGGATCAGCGGCACCGACCTGACTTATCGCGGGCAAATCCAGGCGCTCAAGTTCGGCACCCGTTTCGCCATGCCGCGCCGGGTCGAATCGCTGGAAAAGCGCGACGACGGCACATTCTGCGCCACGCTGGACGGCGGCGACGAGGTCTGCGCGCGCGCAGTGCTGGTCAGCACCGGCGTCCAGTATCGGCGGCTCCCGATCGATCGCCTGCGCGAATTCGAAGGGCACGGCATCTACTACGCCGCCACCGAGATGGAATCGCGCTTCTGCCAGAACACCGAAGTGGTGGTGATCGGCGGCGGCAACTCGGCCGGACAGGCGGCGATGTACCTGTCGCGCAGCGCCTCTCACGTTCACCTGCTGGTGCGATCGGACAGCCTTGCCGCGTCGATGTCGAAGTATCTTTCCAGCCGCCTCGAAGCCGACCCGCGCATCTCGATTCACTACCGCACGACGATGGAAGAGCTGCACGGCGGCGACTGGCTCGAGGCGGTGACGCCGAAGGGTCCGGACGGCGAACTGCGACAGAACGCGCGCGCGGTCTTCATCATGATCGGTGCCGCGCCCAACACCGATTGGCTTTCCGGACTGGTGCGGACCGACGACAAGGGGTTTGTCCTCACCGGCAAGGAGGCCGGGCGCGACAGCCCGTTCGAGACCGGCACGGATGGCATCTTCGCGGTTGGCGATGTGCGCGCCGGATCGGTCAAGCGGGTCGCCAGCGCAGTCGGCGAAGGTTCGGTCGTGGTGTCGCAGATCTGGAACTATGTCGACCGCTTGAAGTCCGATGCAACACGATCGGAGCCGGTTTCAGCCTGATCTAGCCAAGCGCTTATTTTTTTGCATATAGTTTGACCCGGGGCGGTGCGGTCGCAGGCATCGCCGAGGGGACGCTATTGATGATTTTCAGAATAATTGCCGCTATCGGCCTGCTCGCCGCCTTCCTCGTCGCGCCCACGGCTGCGCGCGCGGACTGGTACGAGGCGTCGAGCGATCACTTCGTCATCTATGCCGACGACAAGGAAAGGGACATCCGCCGGTTCGCCGAGAACCTCGAGCGGTATCACAGCGCCATGGCGTATGTGACCGGACGCAATTTCGAGAAACCGAGCCCGTCAAACCGGGTGGTGATCTTCGTGGTCGGAGACCAGCGCGATGTGCGCAAGCTGGCCGGTACCGACGATCGCGCCCTGGCCGGGTTCTACATTCCGCGTGCGGGTGGTTCGCTCGCGTTCGTGCAGGATATCCGCAACAAGAACGGCTATCCGCATTTCTCGACGATCGTGCTGTTGCATGAATACGCGCACCATTTCCTGATTTCGAGCTCGCGCTTCGCGATGCCGCGCTGGATGAGCGAAGGCGCAGCCGAGTTCTTCGCCTCGGCCGGGTTCGAAAAGGATGGCAGCGTCCTGGTTGGTCGCCCAGCGGTGCACCGCGGCGCCGAACTGGCCTATGCCGAGGAGGTGTCGATCCGCGAACTGCTCGATCCGGAGCAGTACGAGGCGAGAAAGGGCAAGCGCTATGACGCGTTCTACGGGCGCAGCTGGTTGCTCTACCACTACCTGACGTTCGAAAAGGAACGCGCCGGACAGGCGACCAATTACTGGCTCGAAGTGCTCAACGGTACCCCCCCGATCGAAGCCGGAGAAAAGGTTTTCGGCGACCTCGACACGCTCGAGAAAGAGCTCGACGCCTATGTCCGCCAGCGGCGAATGTTCACGTTCAACCTGACGCCGGAGAAACTTAGTGCGGGCGAAGTCGCCATCCGCAAGCTGCCGGAAGGCGAAGCCGAGGTGATGCCGCTGCGCATGCGCTCGCAGCGCGGGGTAACTGCCGAGCAGGCGGCCGAACTGCTGGTCGAAATCCGCGCGGTCGCTGCCAGATATCCGGACGATGCCGGCGTTCTCGCGGCGCTGTCAGAGGCCGAATACGACGCCGGCAACGATGCCGAGGCGATCGCCGCAGCCGACCGGGCGATCGCGATCGATCCGGCGCGCACCAACCCCTACGTCCAGAAAGGCTATGCGCTGTTCCGGATGGCCGCCGACGCCGACGACAGGGACGCCGCCTACCAGCGTGCGATGCAGCCGTTCACCGAACTCAACGGGCGCGAGAACAACCACCCTCTGCCGCTGATTTATTTCTATCGCAGCTTCGTCGAACGCGGCGAAGAGCCGCCCGAAAACGCCCGCCACGCGCTCGAACGCGCGGCGCAGCTGGCGCCGTTCGACAAAGGTTTGTGGTTCAATGTCGCGATGATGCAGATGGGCGAAGGCAAGATCGCGCTCGCCAAAATTGCGCTGCAACCGATCGCCAACGATCCGCATGGCGGCGAAGGTTCAGACCGCGCCAAGGAATTGATCGCGCTGCTCGGCCGGATGGAAGAGGGTACGCGCGTGAGCGGCCGCGACGCAATGCTCGCGCAGGGCGTGGCGCAGGTGGCGGTGTCTGGCGATCCCGGCGAGGAGCCCGAAGCGGAAGAAGACGAAGGCGAGGACGAGCCGGAGCAAGACTGACGGACCGGGCAAAGCGCCCGAACCGCCGTCCCTTCGCTCGCCTCCCGCCCGGCCAGGTCCCGGTCCCTCGCAGGATTATTCAACCATGATTGCCCGCATTTTTTCGACCCTCGTCCCGCTCGCCTTGCTGATGCTTGCCCCAAGCCCGGCCCGCGCGGCCTGGCATGAAGCCTCGTCCGACCATTTCGTGATCTACGCCGATGACGACGAGCAGGAAATCCGCCGCTACGCGGAGAACCTAGAACGCTATCACAGCGCGATGGAGCACTTCACCGGGCGTACGGTCGAAAAGCCCAGCCCGTCCAACCGCGTCACTGTCTACGCAATCGGGTCGGCAGATCAGGTCAGGCGGCTGGCCGGATCGAGTGGCGTTGCGGGATTTTACATCCCGCGCGCGGAGGGCAGCGTCGCCTTCGTCCAGGATATCCGCAACAAGGATGGCTATCCCGACCTGTCCACCGTCGTGCTGCTGCACGAATATGCGCACCATTTCCTCAGCTCGACCGATCGGTTCGCGATGCCGCTGTGGATGAACGAAGGCGCGGCCGAGTTCTTTTCCGCCGCCTATTTTCGCGAAGACGGATCGGTGTTTCTCGGCATGCCCTCCTCGCAGCGCAGTTTCACGATCTTCTGGAAAGAGGAGGAGATGACCCCGGTCCGCGAAGTGCTCGATCTCGACTGGTCGAGGCTCAACGGCCGCGTCGGCAAATCCAAGGATTCGTTCTATGGTCGCAGCTGGCTGCTCTACCACTATCTTTCAATGTCCGAAGAACGCACCGGGCAATTGCGCGAATACTGGCTCGAAGTGCTCAGGGGTACGCCTTCGCTCGACGCAGCGCAGCTGGTGTTCGGCGATCTCGGCGTCCTCGAACGGCAGCTCAACCGGCACATTCGCGACCGCGATCGCAAGAGCTACCATGTCGGCCCCGACGAAATCACCGTCAGTCCGATAACGCTGCGCCGCCTCGACGAAGGCGAAGCGGCGATCATGGACATTCGGATCCGCGCGGATCGCGGTGTCGCGCCCGAAGAGGCACAGTCGCTCGCGGCCGAAGCGCGGGCGCTCGAGGGGCGGTTTCCCGATAACGCGAATGTGCTGACGGTGCTGGCCGAAACCGAATACGGCGCCGGAAACGATCGGGCTGCGAGCGAAGCGGCCGACCGCGCTCTGGCGCTCGATGCACAGCTGGTCGACGCTTACCTGTACAAGGGGCTTGCCGGATTTCGTCTGGCGCGCGGCATGTCGGACCTGGTGCAAAGGGATGCCGCCTACGGTCGGGCGATCGAACCGCTACGGGCGCTCGCTGCGATCGAGCCCGATCACACCGTCCCGCTGGTCTACGCCTACCGCTACCACGCCGAACGGGGTGCCGTTCCGCCCAGCGATGCCAAGGAGGCTTTTGCCCGAGCCGCCCGACTTGCTCCGTTCGACCAGGAATTGTGGCTGCTGACCGGCATGATGCACATGAACGACGGGCGTATCGCTGACGCGCGGGCGGCGCTGCAGCCGCTCGCCAGCAATCCGCACGGCGGCGACAAGGCCGAACAGGTGCGCGGCCTGCTAGCGTTTCTCGCCGACAAGCCGGAAGGCCGGCCGATCCCGGTGCAGGACGCGATTTCGGCCTATTTCATCGAGGAATAGGCCGCGCGATCGCCGGAATCAGCGCATCATCCCCGACACGATCGAACCGAGAATGCCGCCCAGCGGGTTGTTTCCGCCGCTCGGCTGTGCGGGTGCGCTGGCAGTGGCCTGTTTCGCCATGTAGCCAGCGACCGCCATGGCGAGGATCGGCAGCATCTTCTTGAGGAGCCCCTCGTCGAGTCCGGTCACGCTGGCGACCTCGCCCGCGACCGATCGGCTGACGTCCTTGCTGCCGAAGATATTGCCGAGAATGTCGTTGCCCGGCTGGGTCGGGGTCGGGCTGGAGCCGAGCACGGCATCGAGCAAACCGCCGCCGAGTCCGCCCGCCAGCGCTCCGCCCAGTCCACCGCCACCGCCGCCGGCTCCGCCGCCCAGGATCGCCCCTGCCAGTCCGCCGAGCCCGCCCATCGGGTCAGGAGTGGCGGTTCCGCCGGTGGCGCTGCGGCCCATCCCGGCAACGATCGCCGGGAGCAAGGCCCCCGCCGCGCTGCCCGCCGTGCCCTCGTCGACCCCGAGTTCCCTCGCCATGGCCGAAATTGCGCCGCTCTGCTGCAGCATTTCTGCAAGGCTCATACGCCCCTCCCTTTTTCAAAAACCGATATGCTCGGGCAGGTTACTTCTTCCCTCCGAACAGTCCCTTGGCCATATCCGCCACATCGTCCATCACGCTCCCGTCGCCATCGCGGTCGAGCAGCTTGGAAAAGCTGGTCGGATCGTTCTTGATCGCGTTGGCGAATTCGGTGAGCGACCCTTCCCCGCCGATTTGCTGCACGATCTGGCCGAGCGTGCCGGTGTCGAGACCGGTCTTGGCCGCAGCCAGTTCGACAGTATCGCCCTGCATCTGGTGGGTCTGACCGAGCGTGGCGATCGCCTTTTCCGCCATCTTCGGGTCAATCCCCACCTTGCTGGCGAGATTGACGACATCGTCCGGCGCGCCGCCGATATTCTTCAGGATTCCATCGAGCAGGCTCATGCAATTCTCCATCGTTTATCGAGTCGCGGCAGGATGGAGGGGCGAGACGACAAAATAAAGCGACTTCTGCGCAACCGGCTCGACGGCATTCTCGGAACTTCGACTGCCACGGGCGGTTGTGCTCGCGAGGGAAACATCATGATTCGACTTGGCCAGTTTCTGTTCGCGCTGGGCGTCATCGCGCTGCTGGCGGTGCTGGTGTCGCTGATCGACACCGATTGGTGGCTGGTGCGCGCGGTCGACCTGGTGCGCGAACCGATGACGTATGTCATGCTGGTCTTGCTGGCCACCGGCCTGGCCTTCGCCCGGAAATATCGCGGGTGGATCGCGGCCACCTTCGGCACGGCGGCGCTGGTCAACACGGTGTGCATCTGGCCCTATTCGACCTTTGCCGCGACCGAACTCGATCTGGTCGACGGAACGCGCGACGAACAGTGCTTCACGGCCATGTCCGCCAATGTCCTGATGGACAATCCCGACTACGCCGGCATGATCGCGCAGATCGAACAGGTCGATCCCGACGTGCTGCTGCTGACCGAGACCAACGCCGAATGGATCGAGGAACTGCGCCCGCTGACCGCGCGATATCCGCATGTCCGCGAACACCCGCAGGAAGATACGTTCGGCAAGGTGTTCGCGAGCCGTATCGCGGTCGCCGACACCGATGTCGTGGAGCGCGAGGGTGAGGACACGCCCACCATCTATGCCCTGTTGCGCGCGAGCGATGCCGATCTGGTTCGCTTCATCGGTCTGCATCCCAAGGCGCCGCTGCCGGGGCAGGACACCGATGAACGCGATCGCTCGATCCTGCGCGCGGCAGACGAGGCGCAGGGATCGATCGCGGGCGGGATCGTGATGGGCGATTTCAACGATGTGCCGTGGTCGAGCACCACCGAGGCATTCCGCGAGCGCGGCGAATGGCGCGATCCGCGGGTCGGGCGCGGGACGTATCCGACATTCCCGTCAAACCTGCTCCCGATCGGCTGGCCGCTCGACCAGATCATGGTCACCGGGGAAGTCGAGATTGCCGCGTTCGAAATCCTGCCCGACAACGGATCGGACCACCGCGCGATCTACGGGCGGTTCTGCCTGCCGCGTCCGGTCAACCGGATCGGAAACGGCGCCGACTGACCCCCGGCGCCATCGCCTAGCGATCAGGCCGCCACCGGCGATGCCGGAGCCGCCTGCCGCACGCCATCGTCGACATGCGCCGCAAACTCGGCAAAGTTGTCGATGAACAGCTGCACCAGCTTGCCCGCCGTGGCGTCGTACTGTTCCGGGTCGGGCCAGGTGCTGCGCGGATCGAGGATCGACTGGTCGATACCCTGTTCGGCAAGCACCGGGACGTGAACCGGCACATCGAAACCGAAATTGGCATCCTGGCGGTATTCGACCTGGTCGAGATCGCCGTCGAGCGCGGCGTTGAGCAGCGCGCGGGTAGCCTTGATCGGCATCCGGTGACCGGTCCCGTATTTGCCCCCGGTCCAGCCGGTGTTGAGCAACCAGCATTGCACCTGCCCCTTGGCGATCCGCTCCTTCAGCAGGTTGCCGTAAATGCTCGGGTGGCGCGGCATGAAAGGCGCGCCGAAACAGGTGCTGAAGGTCGCTTCCGGTTCGGTGACGCCGATTTCGGTCCCCGCGACCTTGGCGGTGTAGCCCGACAGGAAGTGATACATCGCCTGTTCCGGCGTCAGCCGGGCGATCGGCGGCAGCACGCCGAAAGCGTCGGCCGTCAGCATCACCACATTAGCCGGGACCGGGCCGAGATTGTCGGCGCTGGTATTGGGGATGTAGTCGATCGGATAGGCCCCGCGGGTGTTTTCCGCGAGCGCATTGTCGTCGAGATCGAGCGCGCGCGATTGCGGATCCATCACCACGTTCTCGAGCACCGTGCCGAACCGGCGCGTGGTCGCGTAAATTTCCGGCTCGGCCTCTTCGGACAGGCGGATCATCTTGGCGTAGCAGCCGCCTTCGAAATTGAAGACCGCGGTATCCGACCAGCCGTGCTCGTCATCGCCGATCAGCGTGCGCGATGCATCGGCTGACAGCGTGGTCTTGCCGGTGCCCGACAGGCCGAAGAACACCGCCGTCTTGTTATCGGGACCGATATTGGCCGAACAATGCATCGGCATCACGCCCTTGTCAGGGAGGAGATAATTGAGGATGCCGAACACGCTCTTCTTCATTTCGCCGGCATAGCGGGTGCCGCCGATGAGGATCAGTTTTTCGGAGAAGTTGACGGCAATTACCGTTTCGCTGCGCGTACCGTGGCGTTCGGGGTCGGCCCGGAAGCTCGGCAGGTCGATGATCGTGTATTCGGGCGCAAAACCGCTCAGCTCCGCGCTGGTCGGACGGACCAGCATCGTGCGGATGAACAGGTTGTGCCACGCCAGCTCGTTGATCACGCGGACATTGACCCGGTGTTCCGGCTGCGAACCGCCGAACAGGTCCGCGACGTATAGCGTTTCCCTGTCGGCCAGCGCGGCCATGAAATCGGCCCTGAGCGCAGCGAAGTGTTCGGGCGTCATCGGTACGTTCACCTTGCCCCACCACACCGTGTCCTCGGTCTCGCTGTCGCGGACGATGAACTTGTCCTTGGCGCTGCGCCCGGTATGCGCGCCCGTTTCGACCACAAGCGCGCCGTGCTGCGACAGCGCCCCTTCCTTTGCGGCAAGCGCGGCTTCGACCAGCGCCGGTGTGCCGAGGTTGGCGCGAATCTGCGCCCGGGTTTCGATGCCCTGGGACGAAAGCGAATGAGCGAGGGGGGTCAAAACGGAATCTCCTGAGCCATGGCCCGGTGCGAGCCGGAAAAGGGATCGTTCTGCCCGGCGCGAAGCGTGCAAATCCGATGCGATTCGAGCGCCGGTCCGATCCCCTGCAAAATTTTCATAGAAGCGCCCTACTATGCCGTCAAACCGCTCTGCACCGCCTGCCATCAACAGATTTCTGCGCGCGCCCAGCTGCGGTCTGGGCGGCGATTCGCGGACCGCATGCTGGCGTTGTTTCCGATCGGCTATGCCGCTAGTCATTCCGCAGGAGGTTCTGCGATGGTCGAAAACAACGGGGAGGGGCAACGGCGCGACGATGCCGTGGTGATCGCGCTGGTCGACGACGATCGCAACATCCTTACCACCGTCTCGATCGCCCTCCAGGCCGAAGGATTCGTCACCCGCCTCTATTCCGATGGCGAGACGGCGCTGAAGGCGCTGATCGAAAACCCGCCCGATCTCGCGGTGTTCGATATCAAGATGCCCAAGATGGACGGGATGGAGCTGCTGCGCCGGGTGCGCGAGCATTCGCCGCTTCCGGTGATCTTCCTCACCAGCAAGGACGACGAGGCCGACGAGGAAGCCGGGCTGGAGCTGGGTGCGGACGATTACCTTGCCAAGCCGTTCAGCCTGCGCCTGCTGATCGCGCGCATTCGCGCCATCCTGCGACGCGCCGATCCGAGCCGCGAATTCGGTGCCGAGCCGGGCGAGATCGAACCGGTACACCCCAGCATCGATCGCGGACGGCTGTACATGGACCCGGCGCGCCATCACGTCACCTGGAACGGTCGCCCGGTCAGCCTGACGGTGACCGAGTTCCTGATCCTGGAAGCGCTGGCCGCGCGGCCCGGCGTCATCAAGAGCCGCAACCAGTTGATGGATGCCGCCTATCCCGACGACGTGTTCGTCGACGATCGCACGGTCGACAGCCATATCAAGCGGATGCGGCGCAAGTTCCGCGCGGTCGATCCCGAGTTCGGCGCGATCGATACCCTGTACGGCGCCGGATACAGCTTCAACGATGGCTGAGATCGCGGTTCCGCCCGGCAGTGCCGAGGATTCGCCCAGCGTCGGGCGAGGCGGCGAGCGGCTGAGCCCGGTTGGGCGGTTTTCGCTCACCGCGCGCATTCTCGCGGTCAACATCCTGCCGCTCACGGTGCTCGGCGGCGGGCTGTTCTATCTCGACACCTATCGCACCCAGCTGATCAACGAACGCTTCAAGCTCGCCCGGATCGAAGCGCAGATCACCGCCGAAGCGCTGGCAGGCGCCACCCGCGAGCGGCAGGAGGCGCTGCTGGTGCAGATCGGCAAGGAACAGCGGATGCGGCTGCGGATGTTCGACGCCGAGGGCCGCCTGTGGGCGGACAGTTTTCAGCTCGCCGAACCCTCTTTCACCTTCGACGACATCTCCGACGATACCTGGGACCAGCAATTCGCGCGCTGGCTCGACCGCACGGTCGACACGATCGTCAGCGCCGAACCGGTCACCGATTATGTCCCGCGCGAAGCGGAAACCGCGGATGCCTGGCCCGAACTGGTCCGCGCCCGCGAAGAGCGGCTGAGCCAGGTCAACCTCTACGATTGGCGCGATGGCACCCCGGTGATCACCGCAGCCGCCCCGGTAGGGCTGAACGGAGCGACCCTGCTGACCGTGCGCAACGCGGTGGACATCACCGCAACCGTGCGATCGGCGCGAACGACGCTGGTGACATCGGTGCTGCTGGTGCTGTTCGCATCAGCGATGCTGTCGCTCTATCTCGCGCGTACCATCGTCACCCCGTTGCGCCAGCTTGCAACCGCCGCGGTGAAGGTGCGGCAGGGTCGTGAGCGCGAGGTCGAGGTTCCGCGCCTGCCCGAACGCAGCGACGAAATCGGCCTGCTGGCCCGCGCGGTGTCCGACATGACGGCGGCGCTGCGCCACCGGATCGATGCGGTCGACAGTTTCGCCGCCGATGTCGCGCACGAGATCAAGAACCCGCTGGCAAGCCTGCGCAGCGCAGTCGAATCGCTTCCCAAGGTGAGCGACAGCGACACGCGGCGCGAGCTCGAACAGATCATCACCCACGACGTGCGCCGGATCGATCGGCTGGTTTCGGAGATCTCCGATGCGAGCCGGATCGATTCCGAGATGTCGCGCGCCAAGCTCGAACGGATCGACATGGCCGACCTGGTCCGCGCCATCATCGGCAGCCGCGAACACCGTGCCGAGAACCAGGACCACCGGATCGAGCTGGTCACCCGCGGTTTCGCCGCGAGGGTGCTCGGAGTGGGTGCACGGCTCGAACGGGTGGTCGAAAACCTGCTCGACAACGCGGTCTCGTTCTCGCCCCCGGATGCACCGATCGAGGTCATCATCGACAATGACGGGGATTGCGTCACGTTGATGGTGTGCGATTCCGGCCCCGGCATCCCGGAGGATTCGCGCGAGAAGGTGTTCCAGCGGTTCCATTCGGTGCGCCCCGATGCGGAGGATTTCGGCAACCATTCGGGCCTCGGCCTCGCCATCGCGCGGACCATCGCCGAAGCGCACGACGGATCGCTCGCTGCCGAAGCCCGGCCCGATGGCAAGCCGGGCGCGTGCATGCGGCTCCGGTTGCCGGCCACGTGAGCGACGGCGCAAGCCTCCTCATCCAGGCCAGCGCGGTCGCGATTTCGGGCCGTGCGCTCCTGCTCGAAGGGCCACCGGGAAGCGGCAAATCGAGCCTCGCGCTGGCGTTGATCGATCGCGGAGCCCGCCTGATCGGAGACGACGGGGTGATCCTGACCCGGCAAGGGGAGCGCCTGATCGCCACACCGCCGCCCAACACCACCGGCCTGATCGAAATCCGCAACGTTGGCCTGATCGAGTTGCCCGTCGCGCCGCCTGCGCCGCTGGCGCTGATCCTGTCGCTGGCCGCCGATGCCGAGCGGTTACCCGACAGCGCACAGGAGCGCGTGTTTCTGGGTCTCGGCGTCCCGGCCCTCGCCTTCACCCCGGGTGCGATCGCGCCGGCGGTGCGGGCGGAGTGGGCGTTGCATCGCCACGGCCTCGCACCCGATTGAGCGGCGAATTTCCGGTCCCGTCCACAAGACGCTTTTCTTTGTCCCGGAATATCGCGACAACAGGTGCATGGCTCAGGCCCCAGATTCCCTTTCCACCCCGCCGCCCGACTCCGCCGCAGGGCAGCGCCTGCTGCTGCTGACGGGCCTGTCGGGTGCCGGAAAATCGACCACGCTCGACGTGCTGGAGGATCTCGGTTGGGAGACGATCGACAATTTCCCGGTGCGCCTGCTCAAACGGCTCGTCTCCAGGCCGGACGGTCAGCATGGTCGCCTCGCGATCGGGTTCGATTCGCGCACCCGTGGATTCGTGCCAAGCGACATCATCGCGCTGGTCAAGGATCTGGCTGAGCGCAACGATCTGACGGTCAGTTTCATGTTTCTCGATTGCGCCGGCGGCGAGGTCGAACGGCGCTACAACGAGACCCGCCGCCGCCATCCGATGGCGCAGGACCGCCCCTTGCGCGAAGGGATCGCGGCCGAGCGCGAATTGCTCGAGCCGCTGCGGCGTTGGGCCGATATCGTCGTCGACACCAGCGACATGTCGGCCAACGATCTGCAGGGCCATGTCCGCGACCTGTTCGGCGAAACCAGCCCCGAAACCCTGACGCTGACGGTATCGAGCTTCGGTTTTGCACGCGGCATGCCCCCGCTCGCCGATCTCGTGTTCGACATGCGGTTTCTCGACAATCCGCACTGGATCGAAGGGTTGCGCGAACTGACCGGTGAGGATGCGCCGGTCGCCGAACATATCGAGCGCGATCCGGCCTTCGGCCCGGCATTCGAGCAGATTCACGACCTCCTGCTCACCCTGCTTCCGCTGTATCAGGCGCAGGGCAAGGCCTATGTCCATGTCGCATTCGGCTGTACCGGGGGGAGACATCGCTCGGTATTCACCGCCGAACGCATGGCCCAAGGCTTGCGCGAGGCCGGATTTTCGCCCACTGTCCGCCACCGCAACCTTGGCTCGCGCGCCGCCGACGAACTCGAACGCGAACGCCGCTGACCGCGCCGACCGGATTGCTGGGTAAGACGTGTCGCGCAGATAGGCTAACGGACCGAATTTCACGCATGATTGGCTTGATCCTGGTGACGCACGGCCGCTTGGCCGAGCAATTCGTGGAAGCGATGCAGCATGTCGTCGGCCCGCAGGACGGTGTCGCGACGGTCTGCATCGGCCCGCATGACGACATGGAACAGCGCCGCGCCGAAATCGCCAAGGCGATCAAGCAGGTCGAGGACGGCAGCGGCGTGATCGTGCTGACCGACCTGTTCGGCGGCACTCCATCAAATCTGGCGATCTCGCTGCTCGAAGCGGGAAAGGTCGAAGTCATCGCCGGGATCAACCTGCCGATGCTGATTCGCCTCGCCGGGGCGCGCAAATCGATGAGCGTGGTCGAAGCGGTCGAAGCGGCGCAGACGGCCGGTCGCAACTACATCACGGTCGCCAGCGAACTGCTCGGCCACGACACGAAATCGGCAGCGAGCGCTGCAGGCGGCAAGGGTTGAGGCGATCGCGATGAGCGAATTGCGGCGTCAGATCACGATCGTGAACCAGCGCGGGCTCCATGCCCGAGCCAGCGCGAAGTTCGTCGGCGCGGTTGCCGCACTGTCCGACGGCACGCAGGTGCGCGTCGCCAAGGGCGGGCACGAGGCGGCAGGCGGCTCGATCCTCGGCCTGATGATGCTGGGCGCGGCGAAGGGCGACACGGTCGAACTGATCGTCGCAGGCGATGACGCCGAAGCGGCTTTCGAACAGCTCGGCGCGATGATCGAGGGCGGGTTTGGCGAAGACTGACGCGCGGGCTACAGGTCGGACCATGCGCAAGCACATCTCCGGATTTTCCAATCCCACGGTCAAGTACCTGCGCTCGCTGCGCGACAAGAAGCACCGCAAGCGCGCCGGGCAATTCCTGGTCGAGGGCCTTCGACTACTCGAGGATGCGCGCGCCGGTGGCCGCCTGCCGCGCCAGCTGGTGATGGCCGAGGGGCGCGAGCCGCATGAACTGCTGACCCGGCTCGAAGGCGAAGTCGTGGCAGCGGGCGGTGAAGTGATCGAGACGACGCCGGACATTCTTTCGAAGATCACCGGCAAGTCGAACGCGCAGAGCGTGGTCGGGGTGTTCGACGAATGGGACACGTCGCTCGGGCGGATCGCGCGCGAGGCGGCACCGATCTGGCTGGTGGCGCAGGCTTTGCGCGATCCCGGCAATCTCGGCACGATGTTGCGCACCGGCGATGCCGTCGGCGCGGGCGGGGTGATCCTGATCGACGATTGCGCCGATCCGTTCAGCGCCGAGGCCGTGCGCGCGAGCATGGGCGCGGTGTTCACGCAGCAGCTGGCGCAGGCGCGGTGGGAGGAATTCGTGCCGTGGCTGCGCGGGGGTGCCGGACAGCTGGTGGCCGCGAGCCTGCGCGATGCGGTGCCGTATCGGGGCGCGGCCTACGAGGCGCCGTGCTTCATCCTGGTCGGCAACGAATCGCAGGGTCTGCCCGAAGCCTACGAGGCTGAGTGCGATCTGCGGGTGACGATGCCGATGCGCGGCCGCGCCGACAGCCTCAACGCGGCGGTCGCGGGCGCGGTGCTGGCCTACGAAGTGCTGGAGAGCCTCGAAGGGCCAAGTTGACACACCTGACACAGTGTCATGCGGCAATCCTGGCAAATTTCTTAATGTTCAGAACGACTTGAAGCGAAAAAGCGAAGTTGACGCTTCGCCAACTCGGTTTGGGATTGCGGACGGCGATGTGAAAGAGCCGCAGGCATCCTGACAGCCGCTGATCGTGTAGGAAAGCGCTACTCCGCCGCGTCGCGCCGGTCTTCCAGTCCGGGAAAGGCGCTCTCGGCCCTGTTCTCCGCCTTGTCGACCGCTTCGGCATCCTCGGCATTGTAGCGCGGCGCGCTTTCGACCAGCGGAACCTCGTCGATCTCGCGCTTGCCGATCTCGATCCCCTTGTCGGCAAGCCGCTTACCCGAAGACAGGACGTTGCGCTCGAAGCTGCCGACGAACTTGTTGTAATTGTTGACTGCGGTTTCGAGGCCGCCGCCCACGCGCTTGAGGTGATCGGCGGCAACGCGCAGCCGGTCGTAAAGCTCCGCGCCCATCTTGCCGATTTCCTGCGCCTCTTTCGCCAGCCCGTCCTGCCGCCAGACTTGCGCGACGGTGCGCGCGATGGCGACGAGGTTGGTCGGGGTGGCGAGCAGCACCCGGCGCTCGAAGGCGAAATCCCACAGCTCCGGGTCCGCGTCTAATGCGGCGGTGACGAAGTGTTCGCCCGGCACGAACATGATGACGTAGTCGGGCGCTTCCTCGAACTGGCTCTGGTAGCTCTTCGCGCCGAGCGTCTGGACATGGTTGCGCATCGACTTGGCGTGGAGACCGAGATGGCGTTCGCGCTCGCTGTCCTCATCCGCCTCGAACGCGGCCTGGTAGGCGTTGAGCGAGACCTTGGAATCGATCACCAGCTTCTTCTGGCCCGGCACGTTGATGATCGCATCGGGGCGCAACCGGCCCTCGTCGGTGTCGACCGAATGCTCCATGATGAAATCGGTGTGCTGCGCGAGGCCGCATTGTTCGAGCAGGTTCTGCAGCGCCCGCTCGCCCCAGCGCCCGCGCGCCTTGGGCGCGTTGGTGAGCGAATTGCCGAGCCGCTGCGCCTCGCGCCGGACCTCTTCCTGCCCCTCGCGCATCGACTGGATCAGGCCATTTAACTGCCCGAACGCATCGACCCGCTGCTTCTCCAGAGTTTCGACCTGCTTTTCGTACTTCTCGAGCCGCTCGCCCACCGGGCTGAGCAGCGCCTTGATCTTCTGCTCGCCGGCTTCCTCGGATTGCTTGAAGCGTTCGTCGGCGCGGCGCAGGAATGCCTCCTGCGCCTTGGACAGTACCGCAGCGCCGGTGTTCTCGAATTCCTTCAAAAGCTTGTCGCGCGATTCTTCGAGGAGCTTCTTCTGCTCGGCAAACCCGGCGCGCTCCGCCCTGAACGCGGCATTCTCCTCGCGCGTCCGGTCCAATTCGCCCGCCAGCGCATCGGCCCGCGCCGCACGTTCGTTGGCGGCGGAAAGATCGACCTTCGCCTCGCCCAGTTCGGCGATGGCTTTCTTGAAGTCGCCCTCGCGCTCGGCGAGTCGCTCGCGCAGATCGGCAGCGGATTTCGAGGCAAAGAACCAAACGCCGCCGCCGCCCAATCCGACACCGACGACGAGCGCTACAATCAAGAGAATCGGTTGTTCCATGCCTTCTTATAGCACGGAACAAAATAGGAACACCAGCGCCGTGTAGGATATCCCCGAAAAGAAGCCCGACCCCGGATCAAGTCCGGGGTGACGAAGTGCCAAATCGGGCCAAAGGCCCGCAAGGGCGGAGTCGAAGTCGGAGACGCAGACGTGCAAAGCACACCTGCAAGCCCGCCCGCAGGCGCCCGTAGCGAAGCGGAGGAACAGCGCCGAGGACGAACGCGCGGATGCGCGTTCGAAACGAGAACTACGCCGCCTGCCTGATCTTCTTCAGCTTCTTGAGCGCCATCTGGCGCTTCAGCCGCGACAGGTGATCGATGAACAGGATCCCTTCGAGGTGGTCCATCTCGTGCTGCAGGCAGGTCGAGAGCAGGCCTTCGAGATCTTCGGTGTGCTCCTTTCCGTCGAGGTCCTGATATTTGACCGTGCAGGTCGCCGGGCGATCGACATCGGCGAAGATTTCGGGGACCGACAGGCAGCCTTCCTCGTAGGTGTTGAGCTCGTCCGCCGGATTGAGAATCACCGGATTGATGAACACGCGCGGATCGTTGATGACCGGTTGGCGTTCGTTGCCATCCTCGTCCTCGATCGGGTCGGCGTCCATGTCGCGTTCCTGCAGGTCGATCACCAGCACCCGCTTGGGCACGCCGACCTGGATTGCCGCCAGCCCGATGCCGGGCGCGTCGTACATGGTTTCGAACATGTCGGAGACGAGCGTGCGCAGGTCATCGTCGAACTCGTGCGGTTCGACGGGGGACGATACGGTCTTGAGCCGGGGGTCCGGCACTTCGAGGATTTCACGGATAGCCATATTGGGAAAATAGTCTGGGGTCGCGCGGATTTCAACGGGTCGGAAACCCACCCCGCTGCGACTAGCGAGCAAGCTCGCAAGTCTCGCTGCCCCTCCTTTGAGGGAGGGGTTGGGGTGGGTGCTCGACGTTGGTGGTTATCCTACCGGCCGCCTCGCCCTGAGCGCCTGCGCGAGCGTGCCTTCGTCAAGGTAATCGAGTTCTCCTCCGACCGGCAGGCCGTGCGCAAGCTGGGTGATGCGCAGCGCATACGGCTCCAGCCGTTCGGCGAGGTAGTGCGCGGTGGTCTGCCCTTCGAGCGTGGCGTTCATCGCCAGCACCACTTCGTCGATTCCGCCGTCCTCGACCCGCGCGAGCAGGCTGGCGATATTGAGATCGTCCGGGCCGATGCCGTCGAGCGCGGACAGCTTGCCGCCGAGTACGTGGTAGCGCCCCTGGAACAGCCGCGCGCGGTCGAGCGCCCAGACGTCGGCGACATCCTCGACCACGCACAGCGCCTTCGCGTCGCGCTTGGGATCGGCGCAGATACCGCAGGGGTCCTTCGTATCGACATTGCCGCAGGTGGCGCATTCCACCAGCGTCTCCGACACCGCATCCAGCGCTTCGAGCAAGGCGGGCAAAGCCTGTTCGCGGTTCTTGACCAGCCACAGCACCGCCCGCCGCGCCGAGCGCGGGCCGAGACCCGGAAGCCGGGCGAGAGCGCCGGAGAGCGCTTCGATCTCTTGCGATGCCATGGGGGGAGAGATAGGGGCTGGCGCTCGGTTCACAAAGCTCGGGCATCCACCTTATGCGCATCATCTTCATGGGAACGCCGGACTTTGCGGTGCCAGCGCTGGTGGCCCTAAACAAATGGGGGCATGAAGCGGGGCATCAAATCGCCTGCGTCTACAGCCAGCCGCCGAGCCGCTCCGGGCGGGGCAAGAAGCTGCGGCCCTCGCCGGTTCACGCCAAGGCGGAGGAACTGGGGTTGGAAGTGCGCACGCCGAAATCGCTCCGGAACGCGGAGGCACAGGCCGAATTTGCCGCGCTCGAGGCCGATGTGGCGGTGGTCGCGGCATATGGGCTGATCTTGCCGCAACCGATCCTCGACGCGCCGAAGCACGGCTGCCTCAATATCCACGCCTCGATCCTGCCGCGCTGGCGCGGGGCGGCGCCGATCCACCGCGCGGTGATGGCCGGGGACGAGGAGACGGGCGTGACGATCATGCAGATGGAGGCCGGGCTCGACACCGGGCCGATGCTGCATATCGTGCGGACACCGATCGCGAGCAAGACCACCGGCGAGCTGACCGCCGAACTGGCCGAGCTGGGCGCGGGGGCGATGGTGGAGCTGCTCGCCAATCTCGAAGGTTATGCCCCGCAGCCGCAGGACGATGCACTCGCGACCTACGCGCCCAAGATCGACAAGGCCGAAGCGCGGATCGACTGGGCACGGCCTGCCGAAGACGTTGTTAGGCACATTCACGGCCTTGCCCCGTTTCCGGGAGCGTGGTTCGAGCTTGAGGGCGAGCGGGTGAAGCTGCTCCGCGCAGCCGTGTTCGAGGGGAACGACGAGCCCGGGACGGTGATCGATGACGAACTGACCATCGCCTGCGGGTCCGGCGCGATCCGCCCGGTCCGCCTGCAACGCGCGGGCAAGCCAGCGATGGACCGCGACGATTTCCTGCGCGGCAAGCCGGTTGCGGCAGGGACCAGCCTCGCTTGACCCGCTTCGCGCTCACTCTCGAATTCGACGGCACACCGTTTCAGGGCCTGCAGCGCCAGAAGTACGGGCCGAGCGTGCAGCAATCGGTCGAGGAGGCGCTCCACGCGATCACCGGCGAGGATGCGACCCTGCACAGCGCCGGACGCACCGATACCGGGGTGCACGCGCTGGCGATGCGCAGCCATGTCGATCTCAACAAGGACATCGACGCCTTCCGCTTGTCCGAAGCGCTCAACGCGCATCTGCGGCCCGATCCAATTGCCGTCACCCATTGCGCAATCGTCCCGGACGACTGGCACGCGCGGTTCTCCTGCATCGGGCGGCGCTATGTCTATCGCATCGTCAATCGCCGTGCACCGCTGACGCTCGACAAAAACCGCGCGTGGCAGGTGGCGCAGGAGCTCGACCACGAAGCCATGCACCGCGCGGCGCAGGCGCTGGTCGGGCGGCACGATTTCACCACTTTCCGTTCTGCGCATTGCCAGGCGGCGGACCCGGTCAAGACGCTCGATCGGCTCGACGTCGAACGCGAAGGAGAGGACATCCGCATCCACGCCGCCGCGCGCAGTTTCCTGCATCACCAGGTCCGCTCGATGGTCGGCTGCCTCAAGCTGGTCGGACAAGGGACATGGCGCGAGCAGCAGATCCCCGAAGCGCTGGAAGCGCGCGACCGCGCCGCATTGGGGCTTAACGCCCCGCCCCACGGGCTCTACTTCGTCGAAGCGATCTATCCATCAGAGGGGGAGTAAGCGTGTCCAACTGGTACAGGATACCGCCCAGCTTTCGGATCACCGAGCGCGAGTACCGGGCGAATATCGACGGCATGAACATCGTGTTCGGCGCCGTGCTGGGATTCGTGCTGGTCGGAGCGGAGAACGTGGAAGTCCGGGATTTCATCGGGCTGCTTATGCTGAGCGCCGCGATCGTGATCCTGATCCTGTATCTGGGATCGAGCGAATACAAGCTGTTCAACGCCACCATCACGGCGGTGAGTATCGCATTCCTGCCCTACATATCGGTCGACCTGTTCGACATCACCGAGGTTCCCAAACTGCAACCGACGCTTGCCATCTGGGCGCTGATGGTGCTCGGAGTGGAACTCATTCCGCGCGCACCCTCGCATGACAGGATTTCACAGGAGAAAGACCAATGACCACCGGCAAACAGCTGTTCACCACCCTTACCGCCGACGGGAACCTGACGCTGGAGATCAGCGAGGAGTCCTTCCCCGAGCCGACCGGCAACCAGGTGCTGGTCAAGATGGAGGCTGCGCCGATCAACCCGTCCGACCTCGCGATCCTAACCAGCGCGGCCGACTTCGACAACGCCGAGTATTCTTCCGGGAAAGTGGTGGCGACCATGCCCGAACCGTTCTTGTCCGGCCAGAAGGCGCGCCACGGGCAGCGACTGCCTGCGGGTAACGAAGGCGCGGGCACGGTGGTTGCGACCGGCGACAGCGACATGGCGAAGGCGCTGATGGGCCAGCGGGTCGCTTGCGTCCCCGGCAACGCCTTCAGCCAGTATGCCATCGCCGATGCGATGATGTGCCTGCCGCTGGGCGATCACGACAGCGAGACCGGCGCGTCCTCGTTCGTCAACCCGATGACCGCGCTGGGCTTCGTCGAGACCGCGAAGATGGAAGGCCACGATGCGATCGTGCACCTCGCCGCCGCTTCCAACCTCGGCCAGATGCTCAACAAGATCTGCCTCGAAGACGGGATGAAGCTGGTCAATATCGTCCGCAAGCAGGAGCATGTCGACCTGCTCAAGGGCCTCGGCGCGAAGTGGGTCGTGAACTCCTCGGACGACGATTACATGAGCCAGCTGCGCGCGGCGATCATGGAAACCGGCGCGTTTCTCGGTTTCGATCCGATCGGCGGGGGGCAGAATTCGGACCATGTGCTGAAAGCGATGGAGCAGGTCGCGGTGTCGCAGATGAGCGAATACTCGCGCTACGGCTCCAACCAGGACAAGAAGATGTACATGTACGGTCGGCTCGACCTCGGCCCGACGATCCTGACGCCGTCCTACGGCCTGCAATGGTGCGTGCAGGGCTGGCTGCTGACGCCGTTCATGCAGAAGGCCGGGATGGAAACGGTGGTGAAGATGCGCACCCGCGTGCAGCAGAACCTCACCACGACCTTTGCGAGCCACTACAAGGCGAAGGTCAATCTCGAACAGATGCTAAGCAAGGACGCGATCACCGATTATCGCCAGATGAAGACCGGCGAGAAGTATCTGGTGACGCCCTGGGGGTGAGAGTCTTTGGTTTTCGCACGCCATCCGGCGTGCGATTTCCTCGCTCACGCGATCAAAGATCGCATCGCTGCGGGCGGCCGGTCGGCCTTGCGGCTGCTGCGCAGCCGGAGTTCGGACCATTCACCATCATGGATTATCGAAGGCACGCTGGATCGCGGCAGGATCGGTTTCGCCCGCCGCGATCAGCATTTGCAGCAGGATGCGCGCCTTTTGCGGGTTGAGCGCGCGCGCGGCGACGAAGCGGTTTGCGTCGTCCTCCGGCTCGCGGTCGACCAGCCCCTCGTCCACGCGGCTCGCGCGCACGACCGGCATGCCTCTGGCCGCCAGAGCCACCAACGCCTGCCGCACCGGTTCGGGCATGTTGCCCTCGCCCACGCCCGAGACGACTACGCCGCGCGTGTGATCGGTGACTAGCCGCTCCACGTAATCCGGCGTCATGCCCGCGTGAACGAACAGGATCGGCACGTCGGGCAGGTCCGCGCGGAACGCGAACCGCGCGCCTTCGCCCGTCCGCCACGGCGCACCAAACCAGTCGAGCGAACTCGGCGTCACCAGCCCCACCGAACCGCGCGGGAAGCCCTGGAACGCATCGGTGCCGCGGGTGCGGGTCTTGCGCACGTCGCGCGCGGCGAACACCCGCTCGCCCATCACCACCAGCACGCCCCGGCCCGCTGCGTGCGGGTCGCTCGCCACGCGCATCGCGTTGGCGAAATTCCGAAGGCCGTCATAGCCCACCGCCGTCGCCGGGCGCATCGCGCCGACCAGCACCACCGGCTTGGTGGTCGGCAGGGTCAGGTCGAGCAGGAACGCGGTTTCCTCGACCGTGTCGGTGCCGTGGGTGACGATCACGCCGTTGCACTCCGGATCGGCGATGGCGGCGGAGATGGCACCGTGCAGCCTGTGCCAGATCGCCGGTGTCATATCCTCCGAACCGACAGCGGCGACCTGCTCGCCTGTCAGATTGGCTGCGATGCCGAGGTCCGCGACCAGCCCGAGAAATTCCTCGATCCCGATCTGCCCCGGCCGATACTCGTGCCGGGTGGCCGAATCGGCCTTGCCCGCGATGGTGCCGCCGGTCGCAAGCACGGTGAGATTGGGAATGCTCATCGCCTGCGCCGATAGCCCCGCTGCCCCTCACAGGCCAGACAGCAATTGATTTTCAGGATTCGCGCGCTAGATGGCACCCACCGCTTCGCTTTGGCGAAGGTCTGGCCGTGGGGCGATTAGCTCAGTTGGTAGAGCATCTCGTTTACACCGAGAGGGTCGGCAGTTCGAGCCTGTCATCGCCCACCAGTTTCGACGGCACGAATTGATCCGGGGGATCAATCCGGGTCGAAACTCCCGAGCGCAAGCGAGGGGTCACCCCCTTATTTCGCAAGCGCCGCGCGGATTTCCGCGATCGCGCCCTCACTGCTCCATTCGTAATCGCCCGCGACGCGGAACACTTCCCTGCCTTCGGCATCGAACAGGATCGTGGTCGGCAGCAGACCGCCCTGGGTAAATCGCACCGCGAGTTCGGATTCGGGATCGAGCCACGGTTCGAGATTGCGGAAATCGCGCTCGGCGAAGAACGGCGTGACGACCTCGGCGCCGCGAATATCCTGGCTGATGGTCAGCACCTTCACCTCGTCGCCCAGTTCGTCCGCCAGATCGTCGAGCAGCGGCATTTCGACAACGCACGGCGCGCACCATGTCGCCCACAGGTTGAGCAGCACCGGCGTGCCCTTCAGATCGGCGAGCGCGAGCGCATTTCCGTCCGGGTCCTGGAACGTCAGATCGGGCAATTCGGTCCCCGCCTGCGCGCGCACGATCTTGCCCGGCAGCGGCGGCGGCGCGGGCGCGTCGGCTGCGGGAGCTGCGCTCTCCCGTTGCGAAGTCTCGCCGGGGGCCGTATCGCACCCGGCCAGAGCGAAGACCGACAGGGCGATTATGAGCAAAGACCGGGACATATCGGGTTCCAACCAGATGTGGGGGGCAGGTTCGCCGACGGACCTAGCGCGATCATGCGCGAAATCAATGCCTCGATCCCGTTCGACAAGGCGCTGTGGCGGCAGGATATCGCGGCTTCGCAGGCGCATGTGGCGATGCTGGCGAAGCAGGGGATCGTCAGCGCGGCCGACGCGAAGGCCATTGCATACGGTCTCGCGCAAATAGCCGGCGAGTACGAGCAGGATGGCGTGCCCGAGGACTGGGACCTCGAAGACATCCACATGACCACCGAGGCGCGGCTGACCGAGCTGATCGGCCCTGCCGCCGGACGCCTCCACACCGCGCGCAGCCGCAACGATCAGGTCGCGACCGATTTCAAGCTGTGGGTGCGCGAGGCGCTGGACGCGATGGATGCTGGGCTGGCCGATCTTCAGCGCGCGCTAGTGGCCCGCGCGGGCGAGCACGCGGACAGCATCATGCCCGGCTTCACCCATCTGCAGACGGCGCAGCCGGTGACGCTGGGGCATCACCTGATGGCTTACTACGCAATGCTTCGCCGCGACCGCTCGCGGCTCGCCGATGCGCGCACGCGGCTCAACGAATGCCCGCTCGGCAGCGCCGCGCTGGCCGGGACCGGGTTCCCGATCGACCGCGATGCAACGTCGCAAGCGCTCGGTTTCGACCGGCCCACCGCCAACTCGCTCGACGCCGTGTCCGACCGCGATTTCGCGCTCGATTACCTGTTCGCCGCGAGCCAGTGCGCGCTGCACCTCTCGCGCCTCGCCGAGGAACTGATCCTGTGGGCGAGCCAGCCCTTCGGCTTTGTGCGGATGCCCGATGCGCTCTCGACCGGCTCCTCGATAATGCCGCAGAAGAAGAACCCCGACGCCGCCGAACTGGTGCGCGGCCATGCGGGGCGGGTGATCGGCTGCGCCACCGCGCTGATGGTGACGATGAAGGGCCTGCCGCTCGCCTATTCGAAGGACATGCAGGACGACAAGCCGCCGGTGTTCGAGGCCGCCGGGCTGATGGAGCTCTCGATCGCCGCGATGACCGGGATGATCGCCGATGCGACCTTCCGCACCGAGCGGATGCGGCAGGCCGCCGAACTCGGCTTCGCCACCGCCACCGATCTCGCCGACTGGCTGGTGCGCGAGGCCGACATCCCGTTCCGCGAGGCGCACCACATCACCGGCGCGGCGGTAAAGCTGGCCGAGGAAAGCAATTGCGCGCTGATCGAACTGCCGCTCGCCGAGTTGCAGGCGATCGACGCGCGGATCGACGCACGGGTGTTCGACGCCCTCTCGGTCGACGCGTCGGTCGCCGCGCGCGCCTCCTATGGCGGAACCGCGCCCGAGCAGGTAAGGCTGCAGGTTGCGCGCGCTCGCGCCGAGCTCGGGATGGATGGATGATGCGGATAGTACTTCTTTGCGGATGCGCGCTGGCGCTGGCGGCCTGCGGCTCGCGCGCGCAGCTGACCCCGCCCGAAGGCGCGAGCCTGCCGGTCGCCGCCTATGGCGCACCCGAACAGCCGACCGCCGAGGAACTGCTCGAACTGGAAACCCTTGCCGCTCCGCAGCGCAGTGTGGAATTGCGCCGCCGCTCCGAAGAGCGCGAGGATGACCCGTTCGACCTGCCCCCGAATAGACCGACGAGACGATGGACCATTTTGCCCTGAAGGACGGCGTGCTGCACGCCGAGGACGTGCCGCTGCCGCGCATTGCAGATGAGGTCGGGACGCCGGTCTATGTCTATTCGCGCGCCACGCTGGAGCGGCATGCACAGGTGTTTCGCGACGGGCTGTCGGATGTGCCCGACAAGCTGATCGCCTTCGCGGTCAAGTCCAACCCCAACCTTGCGGTGCTCAAGGTGCTGCAGCGGCAGGGATACGGCGCGGATGTCGTGTCGGTCGGCGAGATGCGCCGCGCGCTTGCGGCCGGGATCGCGCCCGAACTGATCGTGTTCTCGGGCGTCGGCAAGACCCGCGCCGAGCTGACTGCCGCGCTCGAAGCGGGGATCGGGCAGTTCAACATCGAGAGCGAGGAAGAGGGCCTCGAGCTGGCCGAACTCGCCGCCGCAATGGGGCTGACCGCGCATTGCGCGCTGCGGATCAACCCGGATGTCGATGCCGGGACGCACGACAAGATCTCGACCGGCAAGGCCGACAACAAGTTCGGCGTGCCGATCGATCAGGCGGGGCAGATCTTCGGCAAGCTCGCGAGCCATGACGGCGTCAACCTGCGCGGGGTCGCGGTGCATATCGGCAGCCAGCTCGGCGAACTGGCACCGCTCGAACGCGCCTTCGCCAAGCTGGGCGAACTGGTCGCGGCGCTGCGCGGCGCGGGCCATGCAATCACCCATGTCGATCTCGGCGGCGGGCTGGGAGTGCCGTATCGCAAGGGCGAACAGCTGCCCTCCCCGGCCGAATACGGCGCAATGGTCGCGCGGGTGACGCGGGACTGGGGCGTGAAGCTGATCTTCGAGCCGGGCCGGGTGATCGCGGGCAATGCCGGAGTGCTGCTGACGCGCGTGGTGCGGGTCAAGCGCGGGCTGAACCACCCGTTCGTGATCGTCGATGCGGCGATGAACGATCTCGCCCGCCCGGCTCTCTACGGAGCCTACCATCATTTCGAAGCGGTCGAACCGACCGGCGCGGACATGACCGCGAACATTGTCGGCCCGATCTGCGAAACCGGCGACACCTTCGCGATGGGCCGCGAATGCGACGCGCTGCAAAGCGGCGATCTCGCGGTGTTCCGCACCGCCGGTGCCTATGGCGCGACGATGGCGTCGAGCTACAATTCGCGCGGCTTCGTGGCCGAGGTGCTGGTCGATGGCGACAAGTTCGCCGTCGTGGCCGACCGGATCGCGGCGGGCGCGATCATGGATGCCGAGCGCGTGCCCGAATGGCTGGCCTGAAGCGGCATGGCTGAACTCGCCAGCCTTCCGCTGTTCCACCGGATCGCCGGGCAGAAGGTGCTGGTGCTGGGCGAAGGCGATGCCGCCGAACCCAAGCGGCGGCTGGTGACACGCGCCGGGGGTATCGTGATCGACGATCAGGCGCAGGCGGTGGACGAAGGCGTTCGCATCGCCTTCGTCGCATATGAGGACCCGAAAGCCTGCGAGGTCGCGGCGATCAACCTGCGGTGCGCCGGGATGCTGGTCAATGTCGTCGACCGGCCCGAATTGTGCGATTTCACCACTCCGAGCATTCTCGAACGCGACCCGCTGCTGATCGCGATCGGCACCGGCGGCGCATCGGCGGGGCTCGCCAAGCATGTGCGCCTGCGGCTCGAACGGTTCCTTCCGGCCACGCTGGGCAAGCTGGCAGACGCGCTCCATGCCGTTCGCCCGAAGCTGCGTGAGCGATTCCCCGGCAGTGCCGAGCGGCGCCGCGCCCTCGACGAGGCGCTGCGCGAAGGCGGCGCGCTCGATGCGATCGATCCAGCATCGCACGAACGTGTATCGGGCTGGGTCGAAGGTTCGCAGACGGCGAACGCAGCCGAATGGCACGAAGTGGATCTGGCCAGCGACGATCCGGACGACCTGACGATCCGCCAGTCGCGCTTGCTGGGAGAGGCCGATGCGCTCTGCCTCCACGGAGATATCGCCCCTGCAATCCTTGCCCGCGCGCGTGCCGATGCCCTGCGGCTGACGTGCGACAAAGCCGTTTGCCCGCTCGCCGATCCCCGTGACCCTACCGGTGGGATGCCGGTCTGCGCCGGGGCAAACCGGACCGGCGGTGTGACCGTGATCCTGCGCCGCGAAACCGAACGCTAGGCCGCCACCGCGAGCGGCATTTCGATCGCGGCGAAGTACCGCGCCATCGCATCGACGCTGCGATCGCTCAGCGCGATGAAGGTGCGACGCTTGTCGCTCGAATCCGCGATCCGCTCGAACACTCCGGTATCGACCAGCTGCTTGATCCAGCGCAGCGCGGTGGTCGCCGGAACGCCGGCCGCGATGCACAGCGACGTCACCGAAACCCGTGTGTGCTCGGCATGCGCGGCGGTGAGATCGAGCAGCATGTCCCAAGCCGGATCGGAGAACAGCTCGGCATCGAAGAACTTGCTGCGCGCCTGCCTGCGGACGATGATCTGTCGCACCAGTCGCGGGTCGGGCAGCGGCGGTCGCACCGACTTCCCGCCCAGAGTGCCCGGTGCCCCGCCGTCGCCGGGGCCGCGCCAGTCGCGCCTGGAATCGGCCAGCCGCCGGGGTTCGGCCAATCCATCCGCGGAAATCCGGTCGAGCTGCTGCGCGATCGCTTCGACCTGCTGCGATAGCCGCAACAGCGCGAGGCGATCGTCCTCGGTCATTTCGCGCACCCTTCGATTGGCGACGGTCCGCATCACCCGGCCGACCGCAACCACCCGTTCCGCGCGGCTCGGCTGAACCAGGATTTGCGGGCTGGACTGGTCGAGCGCGTCGAACACATCGTCGAGCGCGTCGAGCGAGGTCGAGACGATCAGCTGCGCCCCGGCGCGCGCCGCGCGCATGTCGAGCCGCGCCAGCGCCGCCAGTGTCGCTGCGTCGACCAGCGGGCAATCGACCAGCACCACATCGCCCAGCAGCGCGATCGGACCTGCGAGCAGCACGCCGAGATCTCCGCCATCGAGCGTGCGAAACCCCGCTCCGGCAAGGTCTTCCGCGATCTGTCGCCTGATTCCCGCCCGGTCGCCGAAAATCGCGACCCGCGCGGGCAATCCCGCTCCGTCGCGCGCCAAGTTGCGATCGCTGGAATCGTAATTGAAGTCTTCGGGCTCACTCTTGACCATGGACTCGCCTCCTCGATTGCGGAACGAGAGTAGAACAAAACGTGTTCAGGTCAAGAATTCGTTGCCGCCTTGCGATTTTTCGCGGCCTGCATTGAACCTTTTGCGCTTCGCGTCAGACTACCCGGGCAATGACGCAAGCGCTTCGCCCCGGGTCCGTGCCGCCAGCCGGTGCAGTTTTCGACGAGTTGCTCGTCATGCTGGCGCAGCAGGGCGACAAGCGCGCGCTCGAACGCCTGCATGCGCGCTGGAATCCTCGTCTCGCCCGCGCCGCGCTGCGTTATACCGGCGATGCCGACCTCGCGCGCGATCTGGTGCAGGAATGCTGGATCGGCATCTGGAAAGGCCTCGGTCGCCTGCGCGATCCGGCGCGGTTTCGTGCCTATGCCTTTGCGGTATTGCACCGGCGCGGCGCCGACCACCTGCGGCGCGTGATCGGCGAGCGTACCCATGCGGCCGCGCTGGCCGATAACGGAACCGACGATCCCTCGTTCCCCGCGATGCAGGCCGAGCGGCTCGCGCTGCACCAGGCGTTCGCTGCACTGCCGCCCGACCAGCGCCTGGCCGCGCATCTGCATTTCGTCGAAGGGCTGACCCTGCGCGAGATCGCCGAGGTGCAGGATGTCGCCACCGGTACCGCGAAGAGCCGCCTGTTCCACGCCCGCCGCAAGCTGAAAGCGGCCCTGAGCGGGCAAACACCCGAAACCACCGACCCCCAAGGAGAACCCGTATGAACACCCATGACGAACGGATCGCCGCCGCGCTCGACGAGGACGACAAGGCCTTTCTCGCCTCACTGGACGAGGGACGCGGCATGTTCACCCAGATCGGAGACGTGCTTGTCGGCCCGCTCGGCGGCTGGTCGAAGCTGATATTCGCCGTGGCATTCGTGCTTGGCTTTGTGCTGCTTTATGCAGGGTGGCGCTTTTTCACCGCCGAAGCATCCGATGAGATGGTGTGGTGGGGCGCGATTACGCTCGCCGTCCTGATGATGCAGGGCTTCATCAAGGAATGGTTCTACAACCGCATGAACATGCTCGCCATCCTGCGCGAGGTGAAGAAGCTGCAGCTGCAGGTTGCGCTGCTTTCCTCGGACAAGGGCTAGGGCCGGATCTCGATCGGGGTGCCGTCGGGCACGATGCTCCACAGCTCCTCGATCTCGGCGTTGGTCAGCGCGATGCAGCCATCGGTCCAGTCGCCGCGCATCCGGCGATCCGATGGCAGCCCGTTGGGCTGGCCATGGATGAAGATGTCGCCGCCCGCCGATCGCCCATATTGCGCGGCGAAGGCGCGGTCGGCGGAGTTGGGATAGTCGATCCGCAGGCTCAGGTGATAGGAGCTGTTCGGGTTGCGGGTGTGGATCGTGTAGATCCCTTCCGGAGTGCGCTCGTCGCCTTCGAACCGCTTGTGCCCGTAAGGGGCATCGCCGAACTGCAGCCCGTAATAGACCTTGATCGGTTGGCCCTGCGCATAGGCGACAAGGATGCGGTCGGACTTGTCGACCAGCAGGTAGTCGGCGACGCGGTAGGTGGGAGCCGGGATCGCCCGGACCACCGGCGCACGATAGACCACCGGCTCGCGCACCGGCGTGGCCGGTTGCCCGGCGCAGGCGGCGAGGGCGAACAGCGCGATCGGGGCGAGCAGGCGTCTCATTCCGCGAGAATGTATCGCCTCGCACGCCGCCGGGCAATTCCGCCGCTGCCCCTGTGTCCCATGCGGGGAACCGGCCGTGAAGCAGGCCGCCTCAATCGACGAACGGATCGCGCATCAGGATCGTGTCGTCGCGCTCCGGACTGGTCGAAACAAGCACGACCGGGCATTCGATCAGCTCCTGGATGCGCTGAATGTACTTGATCGCATTGGCGGGCAGGTCGGCATAGCTGCGCGCACCGGCGGTCGATTCGCTCCAGCCCTCCATCTCCTCGTAGATCGGCTCGACCGACTCCTGGTCCCCGGCATGGCTGGGCAGGTAGTCCATGACATTGCCGCGCAGCCGGTACCCGGTGCAGATCTTCACCGTCTCCAGCCCGTCGAGCACGTCGATCTTGGTCAGCGCGATACCGGTCACGCCGCTGATCGCGCAGGTCTGGCGTACCAGCACCGCGTCGAACCAGCCGACCCGCCGCTGGCGCCCGGTGACGGTGCCGAATTCATGGCCGCGCTCGCCCAGCCGCTGGCCAACCTCGTCGTCGAGTTCGGTCGGGAACGGTCCCGAGCCGACGCGGGTGGTGTAGGCCTTGACGATCCCGAGCACGAAACCGGTCGAGTTCGGACCCAGCCCGCTCCCGCTCGCCGCGGTGCCGCTGACGGTGTTGGAGCTGGTGACGAAGGGATAGGTGCCGTGATCGACATCGAGCAGCACGCCCTGCGCGCCTTCGAACAGGATCTTCGCCCCCGCCTTGCGGACCTTCTTCAATCGCTTCCACACCGGCTGGGCAAACCGCAGCACGAACGGCGCGACGTCGCGCAGCTCGGCCAGCAGCGCCGCACGATCCACCGGCGGCTGGTCGAACCCGGCGCGCAGCGCATCGTGATGCGCGCACAGCCGGTCGAGCTGCGGTTCGATATGGTCGAGATGTGCGAGGTCGCACACCCGGATCGCGCGGCGACCGACCTTGTCTTCGTAGGCCGGGCCGATCCCGCGCCCGGTCGTGCCGATCTTGCCCTTGCCCGCCGCGCCTTCGCGCAGCCCATCGAGATCGCGGTGCAGCGGCAGGATCAGCGGGCAATTGTCGGCGACAGCAAGGCTATCATCGTTGATGACCACGCCTTGCCCTTCGAGCTTCGCCACCTCGTCGCGCAACGCCCACGGATCGAGCACCACGCCGTTGCCGATCATGCTCATCGTTCCCGAGACGATGCCCGAGGGCAGCAGCGAGAGCTTGTAGGTCGTGCCGTCGATCACCAGCGTGTGCCCGGCATTGTGGCCGCCCTGAAACCGGACCACGGCATCGGCGCGGCTCGCGAGCCAGTCGACGATCTTGCCCTTGCCCTCATCGCCCCACTGGGCGCCGATCACGGTGACGTTGGCCATTGCTTTCCCTTGCTGAACCCCATGTCTGGTCGTGCGCAGGCACGCGCAAACCGCGCGGGGTTAGGCGCTGGGGCATGGAAGGGCAAGCGCGTTCGGCGGCTGCCTCACAGGCTGCACGTTACAATTCGCGACCGCTTTTGCATTGCCCCGCGCGAAGGGTTTGCGCGAGACCTGCGTTGAACGTGGGTAACGATCGGAGCCAGACCATGAATCGCCTCGCCACAGCCCTCGTCGCGGGCCTCGCCACCATGCTGATCGCCGCGCCGATCCTTGCGCAGCGGTCCGATCGCCCCTCGCGCGAATGCGTGCGCGAAATCGTGCAGCTCTGCGGACGCGACCGCTCGAAGATCCGGTCCTGCCTGCAGGAGAAAGCGAGCCAGCTGTCGGAAGGTTGCGCAGCGGAAGTGCGCGAGCGCGCCCAGCAGCGCGGACAACGGGGACGAAGAAGCCGCGACGGGGCAGCTGGGGGACAATTCCAATCCTCGGCCAAGATCGATCGCACGATCTTCTACGGTCAGCACCAGCGCCAGCAGATCGACGTCTACGAACCCGACGATGCGGTGGACGAACTGCCAATGATCATCTTCATCCACGGCGGCGGCTGGTCGTTCGGCAATCACAAGACCACGGTCCAGAACAAGCCCAATCACTTCAATGGCAATGGCTACTATTTCGCCTCGACCGGTTACCGCCTCCTGCCCGACGCGCCCGTGGAGCAGCAAGCACAGGATATCGGCGCGGCGATCCGGGCACTGCGCGGGCAGGCATCGGCAATCGGCTTCGATCCCGACCGGATCGTGCTGATGGGCCACAGCGCGGGCGCGCATCTGGCAGCGCTGGTTGCGACCGATCCGCAATATGCGGGTGATGCGTTCGCAGCGATCAAGGGCGTCGTGTTGCTCGACGGCGCTGGCTACGATGTCACCGCCATTATGGCCGATCCCGCCCCGCAGGCGGCGCAGATCTATCGAACGGCATTCGGCAACGATCCGGCGCGTCAGGCAGCGCTGTCCCCGGTGACACACGTCGGCGGTCGCGATGCGCCCAACTGGCTGGCGCTCTATGTGGAAGAGCGAGACCGCGCGAAAGTTCAGGCGGAGATGCTGGTCGCCGGATTGCAGGCCGCAGGGGCGAATGCCGAGGCTGTGGCAATCGCGGGCACCGATCATGGGCGCATGAACCGCGAACTCGGCACCGAGGACGGCGCGGAACAAACGTCGGCCGTGGGTCGTTTTCTCGCTTCGACGTTCGACGGTTAGGTCGATCGCGCGACCGCGAAGTCAGAACTCCGCGTCGCCGGGCCAGACGAGGCCTTGCCTTACCGACCACACATCGTCGTCCTGCGCCAGCCAGAGCGTCAACCGGCAATCGCCATCGACCCAGGTTTCCTCGCGGATCGTTCGGCCTGCGTCCTTCTCCTGCGAGAAGACGTTGAGCAGGCCAATGCGAAACTCCGTCGCGCCTTCGCCCAGAAGGAATTGCTCGGTCGAGGACGGCTCTCCAAGCATATCGTGCGCCTCCTGCTGCGACTTGCCGTTATAGTCGGCGGTTTGAGCCAGGGTGTCGCACCCGTTCGATTTCCACTGCGCCATGGAATACTCCTCGCTTCCCAGGCCGGACCCTGCCGACGCGCTTGATTTGTCCGAAGGTGTTCCGCTTGTACCCGACGTCTCTGCGATCGCATCGTCAGACTTGTTCGGCAGATTGGCGAGCGAAGCATTTCCGTCGCATCCCCACGTCATCACCAGCACGCCTGCTAAGACGAAGGCGAACGAACGTCTTGGTCCTGTTGCGATTTGTGGCGGAGCGATCATCGGATCACCGCCACCTGAAAGGTCGTGTTTGGGATCATCGTGTTCAGTTCCCCGATTATCGTATCGAAATGCCGGGTGCGCAACTCGCTTCCCTGATTCATCATGCTTCTGAAGTCGCTGTTGTGAGGCGAGGATGCGGGATACTCGTCACCGCGCCCCAGAACCGCCGTATTGCCTGCCGAATGCCCGAATTCATGAGCGACCGGATATTGCCGGTTGGTCGGTCGGCTGGTCGAAACCGTGCGCGGATTGATGTCGTTCGTATCGAGCGAGATCGTTCGCGCATTCCAGCGCACCGAGCTCGTTACCTGTGCACTGGGAGCAATCTTCTGCACGGTAACTGTCCAGTGCTGGTTGCTGGTCACCCAGCGGATGTCCCAGTTGACGACGTAGTTACCGGGCGTCCTTGCCACCTGCGACGTACCGCGCGCCCTCAGGAATGCCCGGCCACTCCAGTATTGCCAAACGAGGCGATCGGCGGCGTTGTGAAAATCCCGCCGTTCGGTTGCGGTCCATGCAGTCTGGCCGGGAGCGACAATCCAGTTGTAGAGCCAGCGTTGCTGGAGAAAGATGACCCGGTTCGTGGTGTCGATGTCGATCTCGCACCATGCGATGTCCCGCGTCACATGCCCCATTCACACCTCCGCCAGGAATTCGCTGCCCAATTCACACCAGTTGGATGCCTAGCAGGTCCTTGTTCCAATGAACACAGGGTATTGAACGTATTCGGAAGCGCTTGGAAAGTATTCGCAGGCTCTTCGCGCTGACCGGACAAATGCAGCAAGCCGGACTACAGGGGCGATAGATCGTTTCCGCGCAGGGCGTGCGTGCATCCGAGCGCATGCGGATCGTCGTCTTCGGCAAGCTGCGCCACGGTTCGCATCCCCTGCCCGCGCAGTTCCGCCGCAGCGACGGGATCATGCCCATAGGGCAGGAACACAGTCTGCACCGCTTCGGGCTCCGGTGCCACTTCGGCCAGCCGGTCGACGTACAGCGTGAAGCCGGTCGCGGCCTCGCCGGTGCCGCCTATTCGGTACGTGCCTCCGCGCCCCGCCGCGCCGCGCACTCCCTCGGCATAGAGCGTGAACCCGAACCAGCTCTGGTATTCGAAACCATAGCGTTCGGTCGGGTCGAGCGTCATCCGCGCCGCGTCGCCAACGCCCGCCGCGACCGCCTCGAGCCCGTCGAGCCGGGTCGCGAGCGCGCCGCCCGCATCGAGTTCGCGCAGCTTCGCCATCGCTTCGGCAAACGGGCCGGTAGCGTAGAGCAGCGGCAGGTACGCCGAGCCGCCGACCGCTTTCAGCCCGCCCGCATCCTTGGTGTCGAGTTCGCGGCGGATCTCTTCGATCGTATCGGCATCGAGCGACCGGTCCTGCGCCGCGATCGTGTCGACGAGGTCGGGCAAAGTGAAATCGACCGAAATCCCCGCCAGACCCGCCGCCTGCAGCGCTTCGATCGCAACCATTACGACCTCGCTCGCCGCCGCGACCGTGTCGGATCCGATCAGCTCACCCCCCAGTTGCAACCGCTCGCGCGCAGGATCGAGCTGGCTCGCCTTGATGACGACCGTGTCGCCGCAATAGGCCAGCCGCAACGGGCGCGCCGCGTCCTTCATGCTGGTCGTTGCGATCCGGCCGATCTGCGGGGTGATGTCGCTGCGCAGCGCCAGCGTGCGCAGGCTCGCCGGGTCGACGAAGCGGAACATCTGGTTGGTATGGATGCCCTCCATCCGGCTCGCGAGCGATCGCTCGAATTCGAGCAGCGGCGGACGCACGCGGTCGTAACCATGCGCGCCCAGCATATCGAGGCAGGCCCGCATGGCCGCGGTGATCCGCGCTGCCGCGCGCGGCAGAGCGTCTTCGAGTCCTTCGGGCAGGAGATCGGTGGGTTGGGTCATTGCCAGCGCGCTTAGCGCCCTATGTCTGCCGGGGAAAGCCCACCCCGCTGCGACCAGCCAGCAAGCTGGCAAATCTCGCTCCCCTCCCGCAAGCGTGAGGGGTTGGGGGTGGGCAATCCGGCGTCAGAACCCCAGCGCCATCGCCACCTTGACGCCTTCGACCTGTTCGACCTCGGCGATGGTTTCGGGCGTCAGCGCTTCGTCGAGGCTCAGCAGCAACACCGCCTCCCCGCCCGCGTCGCGGCGACCGAGGTTGAAGGTACCGATATTGATCCCGTGATCGCCCAGCAGCGTCCCGATCCGGCCGATGAAGCCCGGCTTGTCGTCGTTGACGACGTAGAGCATGTCGCCAGCCAGATCGGCCTCGATCCCGATGCCGAAAATCTCGACCAGTCGCGGGGCATGGTTGCCGAACAGCGTTCCGGCGACCGAACGCGGCCCTTGCGCGGTTTCCACGGTAACCCGGATCAGCGTGTTGAATGCGCCTTCGCGATCGTGGCGGATTTCGCTGACATCCAGCCCGCGTTCCTTCGCGAGATAGGGCGCGTTGACCATGTTCACGCTGTCGGAATAGCGCCGCATCAGCCCGGCGAGCACCGCCCCGGTGATCGGCTTGCCGTTGAGTTCGGCCGCCGCGCCTTCGCGCTCGATGCTGATCTTGGTCAAGTTGCCGTGCGCCAACTGGCCCACGAGACTGCCGAGCTTTTCGGCGAGCGCCATGTAGGGCTTGAGCTTGGGCGCTTCCTCGGCGCTGAGGCTTGGCATGTTGAGCGCGTTGGTGACCCCGCCGTTGACGAGGTAATCCGCCATCTGTTCGGCGACCTGCAGCGCGACATTGACCTGCGCTTCCGTGGTCGATGCGCCAAGGTGCGGTGTGCAGATGAAGTTGGGCGCGCCGAACAGCGGGTTGGCCTTGGCCGGTTCCTCGGCAAACACATCGAGCGCCGCGCCGGCGACCTGCCCGCTTTCGAGGCAATCCTTCAGCGCCGCCTCGTCGATCAGGCCGCCTCGGGCGCAATTGACGATGCGGATGCCGGGTTTCGCGTGTTCGAGCCGCTCGCGGCTGAGGATGTTGCGCGTATCGTCGGTCAGCGGGGTGTGCAGGCTGACGAAATCGGCGCGCGACAGCAGCGTATCGAGATCGACCTTCTCGATGCCGAGCTCGATCGCGCGGTCCTCGGTCAGGAACGGGTCGTAGGCGATGACCTTCATCTTGAGGCCCAGCGCGCGACTGGCGACGATCGAACCGATATTGCCCGCGCCGATCAGGCCCAGCGTCTTGCCGGTCACTTCGATGCCCATGAACGCGCTCTTGGGCCATTCGCCCGCCTGCGTCCGGGCGTTCGCCTCGGGCACCTGCCGGGCCAGCGCCATGATCATCGCGATCGCGTGTTCAGCGGTCGTGATCGAGTTGCCGAACGGGGTGTTCATCACCACCACACCCTTGCTGCTGGCATAGGGAATATCGACGTTGTCCACGCCGATCCCGGCGCGGCCGATCACCTTGAGATTGGTCGCCGCGTCGAGGATGTCGGGCGTCACCGTGGTCGAGCTGCGGATCGCAAGGCCTTCGTACTCGCCGATCACGGCCTTGAGCTCGTCGGGCGTCATGCCCGGCTTCACATCGACGTCGCAGCCGCGTTCTTCGAAGATACGCGCGGCGTTCTCGTCCATCTTGTCGGAGATGAGCACTTTGGGTTTGGTCATTGTTCGTGTCCTTTGCGAGCTCCTGCGCACGCAGGAGCCCAGAAACGGGAAAGGGAAAGCGGGCTTGGGCTCCTGCTTTCGCAGGAACTCACGGGCTGGAAATCAGCCGTTCTTGAGCGATTCGAACGCCCACTCGATCCACGGCAGCAGGCGTTGGATATCCTCCGCCTCGACCGTGCTGCCGCACCAGATGCGCAAGCTCGGCGGGGCGTCGCGATAGCCGTTGAAGTCGTAGCCGACCGCGCGCTCCTCGAGCATTTTCGCGATCTGCTTTGGCACGCCGGCCTGGTCCTCGGGGGAAAGGCTTTCGTACCAGTCGCCCTTGAACTTCATGCACACGCCGGTGTTGGTGCGCTTGGCCGGATCGGGGACCATGTTTTCGAGCCACGGGGTGGCTTCGATCCAGTCCTTGACGATCTTGGCGTTGGCATCGGCGCGTTCGAACAGCGCCTTGCGCCCGCCGATCGACTTCGCCCATTCGAGCGCGGCGATGTAATCCTCGGTCGCGAGCATCGATGGGGTGTTGATGGTCTCGCCCACGAAGATGCCCCGGTTGATCGTGTCGCCCTTCTTCAGCCGGAACAGCTTGGGCAGCGGCCAGGCCGGGTCGTAGCTTTCGATCCGCTCGACCGCCTTGGGCGACAGGATCAGCATGCCGTGCTGCGCCTCGCCGCCCATCACCTTCTGCCAGCTGTAGGTTGTGGCATCGAGCTTGGGCCAGTCCATTTCCTGCGCGAATACAGCGCTGGTCGCGTCGTTGAGCACCACGCCCTCGCGACCCGGCTCGAGCCAGTCGGTGTCCGGGATCATCGCGCCCGAAGTGGTGCCATTCCATGTGAACACCACATCGTTGCGCTGCGGAATGGTCGAAAGGTCGGGGATTTCGCCATAGTCGGCGGTGAGCGTCTGCAGGTTGGGTAGCTTGAGCTGCTTGACCGCATCCTGGATCCAGACATTGCCGAAGCTTTCCCACGCGGCGACCGTCGCCGGGCGCGCGGGATCGAGCATCGTCCACATCGCCGCCTCGATCGCGCCGGTATCCGATCCCGGCATGATGCCCACGAGGTAATCCTCGGGCACGCCGAGTAGCTCGCGCGACAGGTCGATCGCGTATTTCAGGCGCGCCTTCCCCGTCGCCGAGCGATGCGACCGCCCGAGTGCGGAAGTCTTCAGCTTGTCGAGAGACCAGCCCGGATATTTTACCGTGGGACCGGAAGAAAATTGAGGCCGCTCAGGCTTGAGCGGGGGCTCGTGCAGGAGCCCGCGGATATGGTCAGTCATGTATTCTCTCCTTGCAGAGAGCACGCGCGGCGTTGGGACCGCGTGGCCCGTCGGCGGCACTAAGGTTGCGCACGGCAGAGTCAATCTGAAATTGCAGGCCTGCGACAGATTGGCTGCGGGCAAGGATGAATTCCCGACCCTTCCGCTCTCGCATTCAATGCGCGACTGCCCTAAACGTGCCGCGAAATGCAGACGTCCGACCTTCGCATTGCCCTGTTCAGCGGCAACTACAACTACACCCGCGACGGGGCGAACCAGGCGCTCAACCGTCTGATGGGGTCGATGCTCGACCACGGTGCGGCGGTGCGGGTCTATTCGCCGACGGTCGAGAAACCCGATTTCGAACCGACCGGCGAACTGATCGGCGTGCCCAACATCGCGATGCCGGTAAAGGGGCGCGGCGAATATCGCCTGCCGACCGGGCTGGGCCGCAAGGCGCGGCGCGATCTCGAGAAATTCCGGCCCAACATCGTCCACCTGTCCTCGCCCGATCCGGCCAGCCACGCGGCGCTGCGCTGGGCGCAGGATAACGACATCCCGGTGCTCGCCTCGGTCCACACGCGGTTCGAAACCTATCCGCGCTATTACAAAATGGCGTTCCTCGAACCGCTGGTGATCCGGATCTTGCGGCGCTTCTACAATCGCTGCGATGCGCTCGTCGCGCCGTCGCAGAGCATGATCGACGAATTGCTGGCGACGAAGATGCACGACGATATCGCGCTGTGGTCGCGCGGCGTCGATCGCACCGTGTTCGCACCCGCGAAGCGCGACCTCGAATGGCGTCGTTCACTCGGTCTTGACGATGACGACGTGGCGATCGTCTTCCTCGGACGGCTGGTGATGGAAAAGGGGCTGGACGTGTTCGCCGAAACGATCGTCCAGCTGCGCAAGCGCCAGGTCCCGCACAAGGTGCTGGTGATCGGCGACGGACCGGCGCGCGGCTGGTTCGAAGAGGCGCTGCCGGGCGGTATCTTTGCCGGGTTCAAGACCGGGGCTAATCTGGGTCAGGCGCTCGCCAGCGGCGACGTGTTCTTCAATCCCTCGATAACCGAAACCTTCGGCAACGTGACGCTCGAAGCTATGGCCTGCGGTCTTCCGGTTGTCGCAGCGGGCGCGACGGGTGCCTCGAGTCTGGTCGACGACTGGGAGACCGGACGGCTGGTGCCTCCCAGCGATGCGGACGCGTTTGCCGAGGCGATCGCGCCGTACTGCACCAATCACGACCTGCGCGCGCGCCACGGTGCTGCGGGCGCAGCCAAGGCGGGCGAATACGACTGGGAAGCGATCAACCGGGTGGTCGCCGATACCTATGTCCGGCTGGTCGAGGAGCGTCAGGAGATCATCGCGACCGAGGAAGCGGAAAGCGCCGCCCCGGCCTGATCGCCTAGCGCAACACGCCCGCCGATTTCATCCGCATGGCGTACCATAGCAGGAAGAAGGTCGTCACCCAGATTGCGGCGGTCAACCCCGGCGCACTGAGGCTTTCGGGCAGGTCGACATGGACAAACTGGAAATATGTCGTCCCGATAAGACCGACGATCGCGACCCCAACGGAGACGATCGTCCAGCGCGATCGCAGCAGCAGCAGGATCGAGCCGACGAACGCACCCCAGACGCCGAGCGCCCAGAAGGTGTTGGCCCACACCGGATAACTGTCGAAAAAGGCGATTTGTTCGGGCGTCATGCCAAGTTGGTCCAGCATTCCGAGCCGTGTGGTCATGTAACTCACGATGCCGACGCTGTTCCACAGCAGCGTCAGCACGCCGACCACCCACAGGTGCCACGGCGTCTTGGTTGCGATTGCTTCGTTCATGGGTTCCCCTCCCCAACCGACGCGACCCGATCGATGGGGAGGGAACTTAAGCCCAAGCGGCGCGCACGGCAAACCGGTTAAGGACCAACCGCGAAAAGGTTTCGATCAAATCCTTTCAATCCGCTTGGCGACCTCGTCGATGATATCGACGATCTCGTCCATCACCGCCTTGTCGAGCGTGCCCGCCCGCGCGCGGTTCTTGAGCACATTGGCGAGGTTGCCCATGGCGCGGAACAGGTCGGGCGAGCGGACCTTTTCGGCGCGCTCGCCGTGCTCGTTGAGGCGATCCATCAGGGACTCGACCTCGCTGGCGCGCTCTTCCAGCTCGGCCTTGCCGTCCTTGGTCGCCTCGAACGGCTTCTTGCCGCTGTCGGCATCCTTGTCCTTGCCCTTACCTTTCGGTTTGGCAGGCGTGATCTTGCCTTCATCCTCGAGCAATTGCAGCGTCGGATACACGGCACCGGGACTCGGCGCATACTGGCCGCCGGTCATTTCCTCGATCGCCTTGATCAGTTCGTAGCCATGGCGCGGTTCCTCGGCGATCAGCGCGAGCAGCGCGAGCCGTAGCTCACCCTGACCGAACATCCGTCCGCGACGACGCCTGCGGCCCGATCCGCCGGGGCCGCCACCCCAATCGCCGCTCCAGTCGCCCCAATCGGCGTTCCATTTACCGCCAGCGGCCATCATCGCCATCAGCGGCCCGTACATCTGCCAGGCATTGCCACGGCGGTATCTGCGTCCTTTTTGCCAGGTCATCTCGATCTCCATCGGCATCTTCGATAGAACAAAGATATATCGTAGATGTTTCGATGCAAGGGTTGAATGGCTTTTTCTGACAAGCGGCCTATTTCTGCCGACGAATGGCCGACCTGTTCCAAAACGATGCCCCGTCGCCTGCGCGCGGCGATGCCCCGCGCGACGACGCACCGCTCGCCGATCGCCTGCGCCCGCGCTCGCTCGGCGAGGTCATCGGACAGGACCACCTGACCGGACGCGAAGGCGCGATCGGGCGGATGGTCAGCGCGGGCAAGCTATCGAGCATGATCCTGTGGGGACCGCCCGGCACGGGGAAGACCAGCATCGCTCGCCTGCTCGCCGATGCGGTGGGGATGCGGTTCGTGTCGATCAGCGCAGTGTTTTCGGGCGTGGCGGACCTCAAGAAGGCCTTTGCCGAGGCAGACAAGATGGCCGAGGCAGGCAAGCGCACGCTGTTGTTCGTGGACGAGATCCACCGCTTCAACCGCGCGCAGCAGGACGGTTTCCTGCCCTTTGTCGAGCGCGGGACGGTGACGCTGGTGGGCGCGACGACCGAGAACCCCAGCTTCGCGCTCAACGCCGCGCTGCTCAGCCGCGCTCAGGTGCTGATCCTCGAACGGCTCGACCATGCCGCGCTCGAAGCGCTGCTGGCGCGCGCGGAAGAGCTCGAAGGCCCCCTGCCCCTTGACGACGAGGCTCGCGCCGCGCTGATCGCCAGCGCCGACGGCGATGGGCGTTTCCTGCTGGGTCAGGCCGAGACGCTTTACAATGCGAAGCTCACCGAGCCGCTCGATCCGGCGGGCCTCGGCCAGTTCCTCCAGCGCCGCGTCGCGGTCTACGACAAGGATCGCGACGGGCACTATAACCTCATCAGCGCACTGCATAAGTCGCTGCGTGGATCGGACCCGCAAGCCTCGCTGTACTACTTGGCGCGAATGCTGACCGCAGGCGAAGAGCCGCTCTACGTCCTGCGCCGCCTGGTGCGCTTCGCCAGCGAGGATATCGGCCTCGCCGACCCGCAGGCGCTGACCCAGTGCCTCGCGGCGAAAGACGCCTATGAATTCCTCGGCAGCCCCGAAGGCGAACTCGCGATCGTCCAGGCCTGCCTCTACTGCGCCACCGCGCCCAAATCGAACGCCGCCTATGCCGCGCAGAAAGGCGCGTTCCGATCGGCGAAGGAAACCGGCAGCCTGATGCCGCCCGCCAACATCCTCAACGCGCCGACCAAGCTGATGAAAGATATTGGCTACGGCGAAGGCTATGCCTACGATCACGACCGCGAAGACGGCTTTTCCGGCGACAATTACTGGCCGGAGGGGATGGAGCCGCAACGATATTACGAACCGGTCGAACGTGGGTTCGAGCGCAAGGTTAGGGAGCGGATGGAATGGTGGCAGCGAAAGCGATCCGAACTGCATGGACAATCCTGACTGTATCGGCCGCGTTCGGCGTGGCCGTACCGGCTCTCGCGCACCCCGATCCGGCACCGTCGCTGGCCTATTGCGAGGCGATACCGCAGCAGGAATTCGACTTTGAATGGGACGGTGAGAAGTCGTTTGCTGTGCCGCAGGAGTGGAGCGCGTTCGCAGCCGCTTCGAACCGCTGGATGGCGGTCGCGACCACGGCCGGAACGACCGAATGCGTCGATCTGAGCTGGATGTTCGAGGGCGAGGACTTCGAAATCCATCAGGACCGCTTCGTCGGCTTCAGCTGGGTCGGATACGAAGCATTCGGCTACACCCTGGTCGACCGCGCCGGAACCGGGACTGTGCTCGACACAGGCCATCGCCCGGTCTTCTCCCCCAATGGGTTTCGGATGGCCGCGCTGCAATCGTCGGAATCGGGCTATGGCGGGCTTGAAGGGTTTGGCGTCTGGTATGTCTACGAAACCGGTCTCAAACCGATCTATCTGAATTCGGCCGTTCCGTTCATGACCGACTGGCGGATCGACCGCTGGGAAGGCGACGATTGCCTGCACATCTCGGCGATCCCGTTCGACCGCGTCGAGGACTGGGAAGACCTGTCGCAATACGAGCGCGATTCCTTCGTCTCCGGCGACGCAGGCGGATGGGCACTCAAGCCCGGAACCGCCTGCCCCACCCCTTGATGCGTGAATTCGACCACTTCGTCGCGATCGACTGGTCGGGCGCGCGGGGCGAGCGTCACAAGGGGATTGCGATCGCGATCGCCGATGGCAAGGGCGGTCCGCCCGCCCTGGTGCAGCCGCCGCGCGGAGGCTTTTCGCGGATCGAGGTGCGCGACATCCTGCGTGACGAACTGCCGGCCAATGCGCTGGTCGGGCTCGATCTCGGCATCAGCCTGCCGTTCCACGACACTGGCGCGTTCTTTCCCGGCTGGGATCGCACCCCCAGGAGCGCCAAGAAGCTGTGGGAACTGATCGAGGAAATCTGCGCGGACGAACCGTTTCTCGGCGCGCACAGCTTCGTGACCCATCCCGAAGCCCGGCGCTATTTCCGGCACGGCCGCGACGACGAGGGCGACCGCTTCCTGCTGCCCGGCGCCGCGACCCGCGAAGGCCGCTTTCGCGAAGCCGAGACCGCGCAGCGCGCGCAGAAATGCCGCCCGGTGAGCAATTTCAACCTCGTCGGCGCGGCGCAGGTCGGCAAATCCTCGCTCACCGGCATGCGGATGCTGCACCAGCTGCGCGGGCACCTGCCGGTCTGGCCGGTGGACCCGATCCCGGAGAAGCGCATCACCAGCGGCGGATCGATGGCGGTCGAAATCTACACCGGGCTTGCCTCGAAAGAGACGGCAGCGCTGGGCGGGCGGACCAAGCTGCTGACCTATGCCGATCTCAATTCCGCGCTCGACGTGCTCGATTGCCCGCCGGTCGACGAGGTAGGCGAGGTCGACGACCATTCCTCGGACGCGCTGCTCACCGCCGCCTGGCTGCGCAAGGTCGCGCCGGAGCCGGCACGCTGGGAGCCGCGCTGCCTTACCGCCGAAATCGCCTATACCGAAGGCTGGACCTTCGGCGCGTTGTAGGCGACGAGCGCAGCATGACCGACGACGTCGACATCGAATTCCTGTGCGATCCCGCGCTCGCGGGCACGATCCCCGCACCCGAACCCGCAATCCGCTTCGCGCCCGAATGGTTCAGGCGCATGGACCGCGAAATGGGGATGCCCGATGAGCAGGGATTGCCGGGGCTGACGGTCAAGGCGTGCCTGCCGGTGACCGACGCCTTCTCACTCGGCTATGTCATCCCGCTGCCCTATGCGGTGACCTTCGGCGGCGGCACGGGCATACCGAACCTCGACATCCGCTGGGCCGAGGATTGCGCGTTCCGGCCGATCGAGCAGCACCATCCGGGCCAGCTCGGCGCCCCCGATCCGCCTTTTGCCGGCGTGGTGCCGCTCAAATTCGTCAATCCGTGGCGGGTCCGGGTGCCCGAAGGCTATTCGGTGCTGTTCCAGCCGGTGATGAACCGGCCCGACCTGCCATTCTACTGCTTTTCGGGCCTGGTCGATTGCGACCGATTCGCGACCACCATCAACTTCCCCTTCATCTGGACCGGCGGGACGCAGGAAACGACGCTCGAAGCCGGGACCCCGATCGTGCAGCTGGTGCCGATCCGGCGGGACGCGCTGATCAAGCGCCACGGTTCGCGCGGCTCCACGCCCGCAGAGCTCGCCGAGCAGGACGCGGCCCGCCATCGCAAGTACAACGAGGAATCGACCTACCGGAAGGAATGGCGCGTCAGAAAGTGATCGCGCGCGCATGGGGCTGGACAATCGCCGCGCTTTGCCGATAGAGGCGCGCGTCCCGATCCGGACACGCCGGCTTAGCTCAGTTGGTAGAGCAGTTGATTTGTAATCATCAGGTCAGGGGTTCGATTCCTCTAGCCGGCACCATCATCTTTGCGCACGCGGAACCGCGAGTGCCAAGTCCTTGCTCATGCGATCAAGGATCGTGTCGCTGCGGGCGGTCCGTTGCGCTTGCGGTCGGTTTGCGACCATACTTCGCCACCCAGCCCTCCGGCCTAAGTCCCCGGCGCGGTCAGTCCCCAGCCCTGCATGACCGCTGCCTGCGTCAGCATCACCGCCAGCCAGTGCGCGCTGGCCGATAGCGCCGATCCCCGTTCGAGGCGGTAGACGGTAAAGGTCACCCATATCACCGGCAGCACGAATCCGACCCAGATCACGAAGGCGCTGCCCAGCGCCATGGTCCATGCTCCCGCTTCGGGCGGAGCGAGGATCAGCGCCCCGGCCAGGATCGCCGCAAGCCAGAATTCCGCCAGCGCCGCCAGCGCAAGGGTCTGCCACCCCGGCAGCAACATTCGCGAGGCGCGCAGCCACACGATGCCGATCGCCAGACCGGCCAGAGTCGCAGCTGCAATCAGCAGGAAATTCAGCAGGATATAGATCATCGACGATCCCCCGGATGCCTTGTCGCACAATAATCCAGCGGCCGTGAATGGGGCGTGAAACCGAAAATCACCCGGACGGTATCAGTGTCAGTTCGGTCTGCCGCCCATCGAGAAACCGCACGGTTTCGCCATCGAACCACGCGTTTTCCTCCGACCGGAAATCGACCCGCTGACCGCCCCATTCGGGAACCGCGCTATAGGATGTCAGCTCGATCGACCAGGCGGTGCCCGCCAGCACCGGATATTCGCCGCGCGGATCATCGCGCTGGTTGTCCCAGAAACCGATCGCGGTCCCGGCGCCATGGCCGTGCAGCCCGATCGGGTGCGAATAGATCGACGGGTCGAGCCCCTCTGCCAGCGCCTTGCGCCGGGCTTCGGCCAGGATCGCGTTTCCGCTGACCCCGGGCTCGAACGATTCGAGCAGCAGATCCTGCACCCGGTTGGTCGCCGCGAGACCCGCGCGCAGCCCGGTCGGCGCCGCGACCTCGCCGGGTTTCAGCACATAGGCAAGGTGCTGGGTATCAGTTGCGAGACGCAGGTAGGTGATGCCGAAATCGGTCCACAGCAGGTCGCCCGGCTCGATCACGGTATCGCCCGCCAGCATCCCTGTCGCACCCTGCCGCTGGATCCCGACCGAGGGGTGAAACCACGGCGTCAGGCCGAGCCGCGCCAGCTCCTCGCGATACCACCATTGCACGTCGGCAGCGGTGGTTTTCCCCGGGGTCACGACCTCGCGCGAAAAGGCGCGACCGATCAGCGCGTGAGCGAGGCGGACGATGCCGGGATAGATGGCCAGCTCGCCCGGCGTACGGCTTTCGAGCCAACGCACCGCCAGCGTCTCGCCGGAGACGATCCGGTCGCGATAGCGCGCCGGTAGTTTCGCGCTCATCGCGCGGTACTGGCTCAGCGTCATCCCGTCGCCAAATGCGGTGATATCGGAAAAGTTGATCGCGATCCGCCGGGGATCGCGCGCGGCGACGATATCGGCGACCGCCTGCCACTGGTCGGGCTGAACCTCGGGCTGCCATGCTGGCTCGAACAGCCCGGCGAGGCCATAGCGGCTGACCGTGAGTCGCTCGACCGGTCGCCCTTCGCCCGGATCGTGGAAGATCAGGATCGTGCGCCGCCGTGCGCTCATGCTGTTGGCATCGAGCATCGAGGCGACCACCGGCTCTTCGAAATATTCGCGCGCCATCAGCAGCCACAGGTCGATGCCCTGCTCGCGCATGATCGCCGGAATCACGGTTTCGAGCCGCTCGGCAAGAATACGGTCGATCGTTTCGGCGCGCGCGCGCATCGGGAGGATCGGCGGCATTGCGGGGGCGGATATCTCGGTATCGGACATCGGCAGGACCGGCGGGACCGGCTCCTGCGCGGTCACGCCCGATGCCAACAGCGCGGCGAAGCCTGCCGGAAATGCTCGTAGTTTCATGCGAATATACGCTCCCTTGCCGTCGCACCGGTATGATGAGACCCGCTGCACGCTGTCAATCGCGGGATCGCTGGCCAGCGTGCACACCGCGCGCTACATAAGTTGCAAATAACGACCGAAACGGGAGGAAGCCCATGAACCTGGATCGACCGCTGACACTGCCTTGCGGCGCGGTGCTGCCCAACCGGATCGCCAAGGCCGCGATGACCGAAGGGCTGGCGACGCCCGACGGACGCCCCACGCCCGAACTCGAGCGGCTGTATGGCATCTGGGCCGATGGCGGCGCGGGATTGCTGCTGACCGGCAATATCATCATCGACAGGGACCACCTCGAACGCCCGGGCAACGTGGTGATCGAGCGCGAGCCCGATGCCGACATGGCGGCGCGGTTGAAACGCTGGGCCAAAGCGGGGACGCGCGGCGGCAACCACCTGTGGGCACAGATCAGCCATGGCGGGCGGCAGACCCCGAGCCTGGTCAATCCGCAGCCCAGATCCTCCTCCGATGTCGCGCTCGCGCTGCCCGGCGGGCAGTTCGGGAAGCCGACGCCGCTGACGACCGACGAGATCGCCGATCTCGCCGAGCGCTGGGCGATGGCGGCGAAGGCCTGCCGGGATGCCGGCTTTACCGGAGTGCAGATCCACGCCGCGCACGGATATCTGATCTCGCAGTTCCTGAGCCCGCGCGTAAACCTGCGCACCGACGATTATGGCGGATCGCTGGAAAACCGCGCGCGGTTCCTGCTCGAAGTTGTCGCGGCGACCCGTGCTGCCGCGGGCCACGACTTCCCGATTTCGGTCAAGCTTAACAGCGCCGACTTCCAGAAGGGCGGGTTTGCCTTCGAGGACAGCCTGACGGTGGTCAAATGGCTCGAGGCGGCATCTGTCGACCTGATCGAGATTTCGGGCGGGACTTACGAACAGCCCAAGCTGATGGGTATTGAGGGGATGGAGGAAGAGGAACAGCAGACCGTCGCCCGGTCGACCGCGGCGCGCGAGGCCTATTTCGTCGATTTCGCCAAGGCGATGCAGGCCGAGGTCGGCGTGCCGCTGATGGTGACCGGGGGGTTCCGCAGCCGCGCCGCGATGGAACAGGCGCTGGCGATCGGTGCGGCGGACGTGATCGGGCTGGGCCGTCCGCTGTGCGTCATGACCGACGCGCCGCACCAGCTTCTGGAAGGGCGCGACGCATTGCCGCGCTACGAGGACGGGCTCGAGCTGATCCCCGACTGGCTAGGCTTCCTCAAGCGGTTTCAGATGATGAAGGCGATCAGCGGTTTCGCCGGAATCTACTGGTTCTACCAGCAGCTCTGGCTGCTCGGGCACGAGGGGCGGGTCGATCCCGGTTTCGGGGTGTTCAAGGCGTTCCGGCTGGTCGACGCGCGCGGCAAGGCGATCATGAAGGCCCGCGCGCGCGCAACCTGACGCCAGCCCTGACCCCCGGGATACGGTCCGCAAAACAAAGGGGGCGACCACCCAGTGGCCGCCCCCTTGTTGTTGACATCGGAGCCTGGCTTAGAAGCCGATCCGGACGGTCGCCCGGGCCGAATGCGCATCGTAGCCGCTGGCGAAATCGCCCTGGTAGCCGATACCGATGGTGAAGGTATCGCTGACCTTGATATCGGCACCTGCGGACAGTTCGAAGCGGTCCTGCTCGTTCTCGGCCAGCACCGCCGTGAAGGTCGGCAGCTGGGCCGAGCTGAGCGTGAAGATCCGCGAGCTGTCGGCGAAGTCGCGGATGACCGTGCCCTGGATGAACCCGCCGACCTTGTCGGACATCTTCGCCGCGAGTTCGACGCCGAGGCGGCCTTCGACGAAGACTTCCTCTTCGCGCTCGACAGCGAAACCGAACCCGCCCGCTTCGACCGTGTCGTCGAAATCGAGCGTCGCCGCGTGCACCCCGATGGTGGGGGTCAGCGACACGTTCTCGTCGGCCAGCAGATCGTACCCGGCAACGAGCCGCGCGGCGAAACCGCTGAAATCGTAACCCGAAGTGATCGCCCCGAGGAACCCGTTGCGCGCGGTGTCGACCGACCCGGTGAGGTATGCCAGCTCCATGTTCACGAAGGTGCGATCGGTCGGCGTCCAGGCGGCATAGGCGCCCAGCTTGATGCTTTCGACTTCGGATTCGTCCTGCTCGACATTGCCGGCGAAGTCTTCGACCTCGATATCGGCATAGCTGGCGAGCACGCCCACGCGGGCGTTGGGCGAAGCGGCGAGATCGGCCCCGATGGTGAACACCAGCTGGTCCGATTCATAGCCGTCGACCGACAGCGAACGCTCATCCTGTTCGGATCCGCGGATCGCGAACTGGCCCCAGACGCCCGAACCTTCGCCCGCCAGGTGCCGATCGAGCGCAAGGCTCGCGGTGTTGGAGGTTTCGAAGATCTCGCGTGCGACACCACCGCTGAGCGACGGCAGCGCATCGGCCGCCACACCCGACAGCGCATCGGCCGTCGGCAGGGCGTTGAACGCCGCGAGGTTGGCAGCGCTGACCGTTCCGGCCCCGATACCGTTGAACAGCGCGGTCCCGAAGTTGGCGATGTTCTGATCGGGCGAAGCTGCCAGCGGATTGACGAGGAAGACCCGCACGAGCACCGAGCCGGTGATGACCTGGTAGTCGAGCAGCAGGTCGTCGTCGATCACGGTGACGGTTCCGCCATTGTTGGTGAAGGTGCCGCCATTGTCGCGGATCACCGTCACCGTCTGGCCCGCCAGCGCGAAGTCGAGCGGCGTCCTGATGGTGATCGCCGAACCCGCCGCAAGCGTGAGATTGCCGGTGAAGATCAGCGAATCGACCCCGAGGTCGAACGCCACCCGGCCATCGACCGTGGTGTTGCCGGTGTAGGTCCGGTTGCCCGAAACCCGCAGGTCGAACAGTCGGCCGAGCGACACGTTCTCGAAGCCCGTGAGGATATCGGCGTTGAAGGTGCCGCCGAGGATCGCGAGATCGGTCCCGGCCCCGCCGTTCACGCCGCCGCCGATCGACGACGCCGTGCCCTCGAGCACGAAGGTGTCGTTGCCGCCGCCGAGGTTCACGCCCCCGGTCACGGTCGCGCCGGTCCACTGCTGGAACTCGTCGTTACCGTCGCCCAGCGCCGCTGCGGCGGTGGTGCCGGTGATGCGACCGAAGTTTACCACCTTGTCGTTGCCGACGCTGCCGGTAACCCCGGTTGCGCCGGAGATCGTGCCGCCCGCCGCGTTGGTGAGCGTGGAGCCCGCGTTGAAGCGGATACCGTCGGTTGCGCCGGTGATCGTCCCCGAGTTGGTGACGGTCGAAGCGGCAGCAAGATCGATGGCGCGCGCCGCGGCCGCCGAGATGATGCCCGAGTTGTTGATCGTCGCGGCACCAGTGAACAGCACGCCAGTCGCGTTCGTTCCGGTCGTGGCGATCGTGCCGGCGTTGGTGAAGGTGCCCGCTCCCGTAAGGATAACGCCCCCGGCGTTGTTCCCGGTGGTCGAGACCCTGCCGGTCGCGCTGTTGGTCACCGTCGAAACGGCACCTGCGACGATGCCGACGCCGCCGGTCCCCGAGGTGGTAACGGTGCCGTTGTTGGTGACGGTCGACGTGGTCGACGCCAGCACACCCGCGGTGTTGTTGCCCGAGGTCGCGATGACGCCGTTGTTGACGAGGGTGGAGCCCGCCGCGTTGAGACGGATCGCGTCGGCGGATCCCGATGCGATAGTGCCGCCTGCGGCGTTGGTGACGTTGGCGGTGCCGCCGATGTCGATCGCGCGACCCCCGGCAGCGGCGATGATGCCGCTGTTGGTCACCGTCCCGTTGCCGGAGATGGTCACGGCCTGCGCGCCTGCGCCCGAAGCCGAGATGACGCCGGCATTGGTGAGCGTGCCGTTGCCGCTGATGACGGTGTTGAACCCGCCGTCGCCACGCGTGGTGATCGTCGCCCCGGCACGGTTGGTGATGGTCGAACCGTTACCCGCCGCGATCGCGACGCTGTTCATGCCCTGCGAGAGGATCGAGCCGCTGTTGGTCACGGACGAATTCGCGCCGACCAGAACCGCAGCGGTGTTCATGCCGCCGGTGGTGATCGATCCGTTGTTCGTGAGGACGGTGTTGTCGCCACCGGTAAACCCGATTTCGCCATTCGCCGTGGTCACGATCGCGCCGCCGCCGGCGATGGTGAAGCCGGTGGTGATGCCGGTGTTGGCACCGGTGATGAAGTTCACGCCCCCGTTCACGGTCCCGGCGAGGATCGCGGTGTTCACCACGGTGAAGCCCTGCGACGAGGTGCCGGTCAGCGTGAACACGCCGGTTGCCGGCGGGCTCATGGTCGAGAAGGTCGTGAAGTCGAAGGTCTGCGAACCGACCCGGATATCTTCGAAGTTCTTTACGGTCGTGCCGAACTTCGTGATGTCGAGCGTGCGGTTGGTCGCGTCGGTGATGATGTGGGCGTAGAGATCGTTGCCCGCACCGCCATCGACATTCCCGGTTTCGGACGCGTCATTGGTCTTGATGAAGCTGTCGTCGCCTTCGCCCAGCGCCACCGCGTTGGTGGTGCCGTTGATCGTGCCGAAGTTGAACACGGTCTGCACACCGCCCGGAGCGTTGACGGCGGTATCGCCGGAAATCGTGCCGGTGTTGGTCAGCGTTCCGGCATTCATGCGGATGCCGTCCGTGCCGCCGGAGATCGTGCCCGAGTTCATCACCGTCGAGGTGCCGGCGAGATCGACGCCGCGCGCGGTGGTGGCGGCGATCGTGCCCGAGTTCATCAGCGTCGCATCGCCGGTCACGGTGATACCCTGTGCGCCCGCGCTCAGGGTCGTGATCATGCCGGTGTTCGTGATCGTGGCGTTATCGACCGCGACGATCGCGCCCGAATTGGTGCCGATGGTTGAGACCGTGCCCGAGTTGGTCACGGTGGAGCCGTTGCGCACCACCAGCGCCACGGCATTGTTGCCGCTCGCAGTGATCGTACCGGTGTTGGAGACGGTCGAATTGACGCCGGTCGCAACCGAGGCGGTGTTCATCCCGGTGGTCGAGATCGTGCCGTTGTTGGTGACGGTGACGTTGTTGAGCGCGTTGACGCCCAGCGCACCGTCGCCATTGGTCGAAATCTGGCCGTCGTTGACCACCACCGAGGCCGCGCCGCTCAGACGGATCGCATCGGCCCCCGTCGCCGCGATCACGCCGCCGGCAAGGTTGTTGACGGTCGAGGTCAGCGCGAGGTCGAGCGCGCGCCCGCCGCCACTGGCCGAAATCGTGCCCGAGTTCAGCACCGAACCCGCGCCGGTGATGATGACGCCCGCGGCATCGGTTCCGGTGGCCTGGATCAGCCCGCCGATATTGCGCAGCGTGCCGTCGCCGGTGATGACGATGGCGTGCGAGTTGGTGCCGGTCGTGGCGATCTGCCCGGTCGGGTTGTTGGTGACGGTCGAGCCGTCGCCCGCGACCACGGCCACTGCGCTGTCACCGCGCGTCAGGATCACGCCGTTGTTCTGAACGGTCGAATTGGTGCCGGTCAAAACCGAAGCGAGGTTGTCGCCAAAGGTGAATATCTGACCCGAGCCGGAGTTGATTACGGTCGCATCGTTGCCTGCAAGTACGCCATCTGCAAGATCGCCAGTGGTAAAGATGATCCCGGTGTTGGTAACCGAACTGTTGTCGCCGACGATAACGCCGTCGGTAAAGTTGCCGAAAGTCTGGACAAGACCATCGTTGACGACCGTGGCGTCGTCACCGAGGAAGATACCCGCCCTACCGACGTCGTTGAAGATCGCACCGGTGATTGTGTTGATCACAGTCACACCCGTGTCACTGCCGAAGAGGGTGCCGCCGCTACCGCCGCCGGAAATCCCGATCGTGTTGAAACCGGTGAGGGAAATCTCCCCACTGTTCGTCACGGTTGAGTTGTCACGCACCTCGATCGCACCCATGCTCGATTGGGCCGACGTAATGATGCCGTTGTTGACGACAGTACTGTCTGCGCCGGTGCGGATAATGCCCGAGTTCGGCGTCGCGGCGTTGGAAATGAAGCCATTGTTCACGACGGTCGAGGCTTCGCCCACATCGACAGCACGACCGCTGTTCGAGATGATATCGCCATCGATCGTCACATTGACGCCGACCAGCAGGTTGATCTCGCCCTGGACCTGCGAACCGGCCTGAACGGTCGCATCGATCGAGTTGAACGGCTCGCTGATGCCATCGGGATCGGTGCCGGGCGCGCAGACGATCTCCGGCACGGACGGGACAAGCGCGCACTCTTCGACGTTGGCGGGCGCCGCAGGCGGGGTCGGCGTCGGTACGCTCGGCTGCGGCTGGGTAACAACTTGCGCCGAAGCTGTTGCAGAAAACCCTACGGCAATCGCAAGAAGCGATGCGCCGCCAATAACACGAAACTTGATCGAAGAGGTGGTAGTCATGGATTGCCCCCTGGTGGGTTGAACTGATTTTCCGGACGGATGGCACGCATAATGCACGCTGACCCCCGGTCGCTCCAAGACGGACTGATACATAATCGCGACGTAATGAAAAGGGCATCGCGACGGATTGAGGTCGAATTTTTCGGGTTAAACGACTGATAAACGGGTAAGTGAGGTGTTTTAGCCACGCCCGCGATACGGCGCGACGCCCTGATCGGGCAGCCACAGTCCCTCGGGCGCCGGGCCCGATTGCCAGAACACGTCGATGGGGATCCCGCCGCGCGGATACCAGTAGCCGCCGATCCGCAACCATTGCGGATGCATCTCCTCGAACAGCCGCTGCCCGATCCCCACCGTCACGTCTTCGTGAAATCCGTTGTGATTGCGGAAACTGCCGAGGAACAGCTTGAGGCTCTTCGATTCGACGATCGTTGCGCCAGGGGCGTAATCGATCACCAGATGCGCGAAATCGGGCTGATTGGTGACCGGACACAGCGAAGTGAATTCGGGCGAGACGAACCGTACCAGATACAGGGCATCCGCGCGCGGATTGGGCACATAGTCGAGCTGCGCCTCCCGGGCGATGCGGGAAGCGGGCTGTCCTTGCCGAGAAAGGCGGGGTCGAGGGCGTTGCCGGGTGTGCTTTCCATGCCGCGCTGTTGCCGCGAAAGCATGCCGCATGCAAGCGGGGAACTGGACGCGGGCGCAATGCGAATTATGTGATCAAAACCCCGTTCATCCACAGCCTGATACCGGAATCGCGTGTCCCATTCGCTCACCCCTTCGCGCCTCTCGCGCCTCGCACTCGCCGCCGCCCTGTGCGCGGCTGCGCCGGGCGGGGCATCGGTGGCCGCGCAGGAATCGCCCGGCAGCTTTCGTCTGCCCGATCCCACCCCGACCCCGACTCCCGCGCCGCAGGGTCCAGTCGATGTAAGATCCGGCGTGCCGATCGCGCCGCGCGTGATCCCGGAAGATCGCCCGACCCGGCCGGTGCAGCCGACACCTGCGCCCACCCCCACGCCCGCGCCCGCGCCGGCGCCAACCTCGGCCCCGGTCGGCAGCACGCCGACTCCCGCCGCGCGCACTCCTGCGCCGCGGCCCAGCGCTTCTCCGTCGCCATCGGCCCCTGCCGCTCGCGAAGCCGGCCGTGCGCCTGCTCCCGCAGCGACTTCCAGCCCCAATTCGGCGACCGCCCCGCCTCCCCCGACAGTAGCGACCGACCAGAGCCCCGCGCCTGCGGGCGACACCAGACCGGCGATCGCGAGCGATGGGTGGTACACACCCGAAGACCGGGGAGAGGCGGCGACCATGCCATCCGCCGACGGGCCGGATGTCGCCGACGGAGCAAGTCCGTTCTGGGAAGGATTCGCCGCCAGCCTCTCGCCGACCCGTATCTACGCGCTCGGCGGTACGGTGTTGCTGGTGCTTCTCGCGCTCGGTTTCCTGGTATGGCGCCGTCGCCGCCTTGCGACCGCGCGGCCCGAGCTGTCCGCGCCGACGCTCGCTGCCGGAGTGCGCAATTCGATCGCCGCGACCCAGTTGCGAGAGGCGCCGGGGGTGCAGCAACCGAAGCCCGCGCCAATGCCCGAGCCGCCCCGGCTCGATCTCACGCTTGAGATCGTCAGCGCCGCCCGCAGCCTGATGATGTTCACACTCGAATACCGGCTGACCATCGCCAACCGTTCGGACCATGCCGCGCGCGATATCGAGGTTTCGGGTCAACTCACCAGCGCACAGGGCGCCGGCGCCAACGCCCCGCCGGTCGCCGGGGGCCAGCCGTTCGGTTCGATCGACCGGATCGGTCCGCATCAAAGCCGTGTGCTCGGCGGCCAGCTGCAACTGCCGCTGGCCCAGGTTCAGGCGCTGCGGCAGGGAGCAAAGCCGCTGTTTATCCCGCTCATGCACGTGCGCGTGCTCAGCGCCGGGGGCCACAGCCTGACCCGCAGTTTCGTCGTCGGTTCGCCGAGCTCTGCCAGCCAGGGCCGGGTTCACCCGATCCGGCTCGATACGCCGCCCGGCGGGTTGCCGGGTTTGCGCGCGCGCGAAGTGAACCTCGAAAACGCCTGACACTTGGCGGACGCGCGGCGCCGCGCTACTCCGCCAGCGATGGACAGCCTCGTTTCGACCCAGTGGCTTGCGGACAATCTCGGTTCGCCCGGTCTGGTCGTGCTCGATGCCTCGCGGCACCTGCCCGCCGCCGGCCGCGACCCGCGCGCGGAATTCGACGCGGCGCATATACCCGGCGCGCGGTTTCTCGACCTTGAGAGCCTGACCGACACGGCTTCCGAAGTCCCTTCGGCGATACCCAGCCCGCGCCAGCTGGCCCAACGGCTCGCCGAACTCGGAGTCCGGCTCGGCGATCGGGTGGTGGTTTACGACGACAGCGCGGTCAAGACTAGCGCGAGAGCGTGGTTCATCCTGCGCGCGCACGGGATCGACAGCGTCGCGATCCTCGATGGCGGGCTTGCCAAATGGCGCGACGAGGGCCGTCCGCTCGAATCCGGAATGGCGGAGATTTCCGCCGCTCGGGTCCCCGACCTTCCGCTTCCCGAGGGTGTGCGTTCCAAAGCCCAGATCCTCGCGCTGCTCGAGGGCTTGTCCGAACAGCTGATCGACGCGCGCGGCGCGGACCGGGTGTTCGGCACCGGGATCGATCCGGTGCATGGCGGGCAGAACGGGCGCATTCCCGGGTGCCTCAACCTGCCCTTCGGCGCGCTCTACCAGGCCGACGGCACCTTCAGATCGCCCGGCGAACTGCGCGCCGCATTCGTCGCGTCCGGGCTCGATCTCGACCGACCGGTCGTCACCACCTGCGGCAGCGGGGTCACCGCGGCGGTGCTGCTGTTCGCGCTGCACCTGCTCGGCAAGGACGACGTGGCACTGTATGACGGCAGCTGGGTCGAATGGAGCGCCGATCCCGCGACTCCCAAGCAACAGGGGCCTGCATGAAGGGCGAAGACAAGGACCTCAGGCCCGCGACCGACGTCACGCGCGCCGGGCGGCGGGCGGAATGGACCGGTCCGGTCGTCAATCCGCCGGTGTGGCGCGCCTCGACCCACCTCTACACCAGCGAAGCGGCACGCAAGGCGGCAGGCAAGGGCAATGCGGACGGCGCGTTCTTCTATGGCAGGCGCGGCGCCCCGACGCAGTGGGCGCTGGCCGAGGCGCTGACCGAGATCGAACCGGGCGCGCACGGCACCGTGCTCTACCCCAGCGGAGTCGCGGCGATCGCCGGGTGCCTGCTGGCGGTGCTGAAGCCCGGCGATCGCCTGCTGATGACCGACAACGCCTACGATCCCTCGCGCAGCATGACGACCGGCCTGCTCAGGCGGATGGGGATCGAAAGCGCGTTCTTCGACCCGCTCGATCCCGGCGCCTATCGCGCGCTGTTCGACCAGCCGGTGCGCGCGGTGTGGCTCGAAAGCCCCGGCAGCCTGACGATGGAAGTGTGCGACGTGCCCGCGCTCACCGCGATCGCGCGCGAGCACGGCGCGGTGAGCCTGATCGACAACACCTGGGCCAGCCCGCTCGGCTTTGCCGGGCTCGAACACGGCTGCGACATCGTGATGATGAGCCTGTCGAAGCACGTCGGCGGGCATTCGGACCTGATGATGGGATCGGCCAGCGCGGGTGAGCGCTGGTATCGCGCCTTGCGGCGCACCTCGCAGGAACTGGGGCAGGTGGTCTCGCCCGACGATGCGGCGCTGGCCGCGCGCGGGCTCAGGACCATGGCGATCCGGCTGGAGCGCGGCACCGCCAGCGCGCTCCGGATAGCGCAGTGGCTTACACAGCAGCCGCAGGTCGCGCGGGTGATGTGCCCGCTGCTGCCCGACGATCCCGGCCATGCGCTGTGGCAACGCGATTTCACCGGAGGGTGCGGGCTGTTCAGCTTCGCGCTCGACACCACCGACGAAGGGGCGTGCGGGCGGGTGGTCGATGCGCTCGACCTGTTCGGCATCGGCTACAGCTGGGGCGGGTTCGAAAGCCTGGCCCTGCCGATCTTTCCGCAGCAGCATCGCACCGCGATGCGCACCCCGAATAGGGGCGACGCTGGCGCGCGGGCGGCCATTCGCCTATCGATCGGGCTCGAAGACCCGGACGACCTGATCGCGGACCTCGCGCAGGCGCTGGCCAGAATGGACGATTCATGACCGCCGCAGCGACGCCGCAAGCCAGTCCGACCGACGCCGTCGATCCCGCCACCGCGCCCGGCGCGGCTGCGGATGGCGCAGTCGGCGAGGCTGCGTCCGTCGCCCCGCCGACCACAGGACCAACGCCGGAACCCACGCCCGAACCGACCCCCACCGAAGTGGTCGAGGGCACCGGAGACCTCGTGGAGGGCGTTTCCCAGCAGAGCGAAACCGCCGGCGCGTTCCTGCAATATCTCGACACGCTCGCGCTCGAGACCAGCCAGTTCCGGGTCTCGGTGCTCGACGCGCTGCTGGTGATCGGCGTCATCCTGCTGGTTATCACGGTGGCCTGGTTGCTGAGCCGGCTGAGCGGCAACGCAGTCGATCGCTTTACCCGGTTCGACAAGACGCAGAAGCTGCTGGCGGAAAAGATCAGCACCATCGTCATCTGGGGCGCGGCGTTCTTCATCGGGATCGACCTGATCGGGATCGACCTGACGACGCTGGCCTTCTTTGGCGGTGCCTTCGGTCTCGCGATTGGTTTCGGACTGCAGAAGACCTTCGGCAATCTGATCGCCGGGATCATCCTGCTGATGGACAAGTCGATCAAGCCCGGGGACGTCATCGCGGTCGCCGACACGGTGGGCAACGAGACCTTCGGCGAAATCCGCAAGATCGGCATTCGCGCCGTGTCGGTGACGACCCGCGATCGGCGCGAATACCTGATCCCGAACGAAAACCTGATGATCAACCAGGTCGAAAACTGGTCCTATTCCTCCAAGGAGGTGCGGATGCAGGTCAATGTCGGGGTGAGCTATTCTGCCGACATGGACCAGGCCGAACAACTGATGCTCGAAGCCGCACGCAGCACGAAGCGGGTCCTGACCACTCCTCCGCCCGAAGTCTGGATGGCCGAATACGGCGACAGCTCGGTCAACTTCATCGTCCATTGCTGGATCCGCGATCCCGAACTTGGCGTCGGCAATGTCCGCAGCGACGTGCTCAAGAACCTGTGGAAGCTGTTCAGGCAGCACGACGTCGAAATCCCGTTCCCGCAGCGCGATATCAACCTGCGCGACAACGAACAGCTGCGTGCGCTGCTCGGTGCGATCGACGGGCGGGTCGCGACCGATGAACGTCAAACCGGGGACCAGCCATGACCACCACCGCCGCGCCCTCCCCCACGGTCACCGAGCCGGCGACTGCCGCGCCCGCCGCGACTGCCGCGCCCGCCGCGACCCCCGCGCCCGTGGTCGAGGCCAGCCCGACTCCTGAAGCCGTGGTTACCGTCGCCGAGGGCGCGAAGGAGGGGATCGCATCGCAGAGCCAGACCGGTGCCGCCGTGGTGGAATCGCTGGATAGCTATGCTCTGGTGATCGGGTCCCTGCGGATATCCGCGTTCGACGTGCTGTTCCTGCTTGGCTCGGTCGCGGTGGTCATCACGGTCGCGTGGTTCGCAACCCGGTTCGCGCGACGCGGCTTGAAGCGCGTGAGAGGTTTCGACGACGCGCAAAAGCTGCTCGCCGAAAAGCTCGCGACCATCATCATCTGGACGATCGCGTTCTTCGTCACGGTCGATCTGGTCGGGATCGATCTCACCGCGCTCGCTTTCTTTGGCGGCGCATTCGGCCTCGCAATCGGGTTTGGCCTGCAGAAGACCTTCGGCAACCTGATTTCGGGGATCCTGCTGCTGCTCGACAAGTCGATCAAGCCGGGTGACGTGATTTCTGTCTCGGACCAGGCGGGGAACGAGGCGGTCGGGCAGATTCGCAAGATCGGCATTCGTGCAATCTCGGTGGTCACTCGCGACCAGACCGAGCACCTGATCCCGAACGAGAACCTGATGATCAACCAGGTCGTGAACTGGTCCTACAGCTCGAAGGACGTGCGGGTGAAGGCCCCGATCGGGGTGTCGTATGGCAGCGATCTGAAGCTGGTGACCGAGCTGCTGTACCGCGCGGTCGACGATACGCCGCGCGTGCTCAAGAACCCCAAGCCGCGCGTCAACCTGATGGGGTTTGGCGACAGCTCGGTCGATTTCGAGCTGCGGTTCTGGATTCAGGATCCCGAAAGCGGCATCGCGAACATCCGGTCCGACGTCTACATGCGGATCTGGGAGCTGTTTCAGGAAAACGATATCGAAATCCCGTTCCCGCAGCGCGACCTGCACCTGCGTTCGGGCGTGCAGGTTGACCAGGTCATAGGGACCAAGGGCGGCGGGAAAGGCTGAATTCCAAACGTTAACCGGAACTGGGCCGGGGTGTGCTATGGCGCGTCGACATGACGCAGAACGTGGACTCCACCAAATGGACCGGGCTCGTTCCGGACTTGGGCCGCGAGGACGTGCGCGAAGCGCAGCGCCCCGTGGAGAGCGGTCCCCTGCTACTCGAGCCGAAAACCTTCCGAGATCGGGTGATCAACTGGGCGAGCGCGATAACCCTGCTGCCACTGTGGGCGGTGTTCTCGTTCGTGGGTTCTTTCGATCTGCTCGTTTCGCTGCTTTTTCTCGCCGCAGGCCTTGTGCTGTTCGTTGCCGTGTCGGTTGCGGCGCATTTCTGGTCCATAGCCCGGTCGCATCCGCCGGCCCTGCTGCTGAATGAGGAGGGGCTCCATCTGCCGCGGGAATATGAACGGCCGATACCGTGGTCGCGGGTCGGAAAGGTGGAGTACGCCTACGGCAAGGTCTTTCGCTGGGTCAGTGTTTCGACCGACCCAGATTACAAGCTGGTAATGCGGGCGCGCTGGCCGCTCGGCCATCTCAGCGCGGCACAAAGGACGCAGAAAGTGCCAGTCCATATCCTGTCCTGCTGGAACATCGACGCGGACGGTGACGCGCTGATTGCCGAACTGGAGCGTTTCCGGGACAATTACTGCGCGCAGTGATCCTGCCTTAGGCCCGCCAATAGCTTTCCTTACCCACCCCCAAACCATTCTCGCTGGCGTGTCGGCGTTCGCTCGCTCATTTCGCCATTCATGGAAAAGACCGGAACGATCTTTCTGGTGGGCGCAGGCCCGGGCGATCCCGAGCTGCTGACCCTGCGCGCGGCACGGCTGCTCGCGACTGCCGGGCTGGTGGTGCATGACGGGCTTGTTTCGGACGAGATACTCGCCCTCGCCCCCTCGACCGCGCAATTCATCTCGGTCGCCAAACAGCGCGCAAGGCACACCCTGCCGCAGGACGAGATCAACCTGTTGCTGGTGCGCGAAGCGCTGAAGGGCCGCGACGTTGTGCGGCTGAAAGGCGGCGATCCGCTGATCTTCGGTCGCGGCGGCGAGGAATCCGAACTGGCGCGTGCGCATGGTGTCCCGGTCGAGATCGTGCCCGGGATCAGCGCCGCCAACGGGGCGGCGGCTGCGGCGCAAATCGCGCTCACGCACCGCGACGCATCGAGCATCGTCAGCTTCGTCGCGGGCCAGTGCAAGGGGCTGTCGGATCAGGACTGGTCGGGCCTCGCGGGCAAGGGCCGCACGCTGGTGATCTACATGGGCGTCAAGACGGCGCCGCAGATCGCCGAAAAGCTGATGGCGGACGGGCTCGCGCCCGACGTTCCGGTGGCCGTGATCGAAAACGCCGCAAGGCCCGAAATGCGCGTGGTGCGTGGTTTGCTCGCCGGGCTGCCCGACCTTGTGATCGAGCACGCGATCAAGAGCCCCGCTCTGATCGTCATCGGCGACGTGACCGCCCGCGACAATCTGACAATCGCACAGACCGCTATGGAGGCAGCCCAGTGAAGATCCTGACTGGCAACGACCTCAAGACCGGCGCGGTGATCTGGTGGGACGGCAGCAATTGGTCGCTCCATGTCGATTGCGCCGCCGATGTCGGCATCCATGGGGAAGAGATCATGGCGCGCGAGGAAGCGCTGCGCCGGGTCAACGTGCCCTACATCATCGAGGCCGAATCCACCGCCGAGGGCGTGCGCCCGGCGCATATCAAGGACCGCATCCGCGCGCTCGGCCCGACTGTGCGCCCCGACCTCACGCACAAGCCGCAAGACGCCGAAGCGCTCGACTGGGTGATCTGACATGTACCAGTATGACCAATACGATCAGGCCATGGTCGATGCCCGCGTCGAGGAATTCCGCGATCAGGCGCGCCGTCGGCTCGAAGGCAAGCTGACCGAAGACCAGTTCAAGCCGCTCAGGCTGATGAACGGGCTCTATCTGCAGCTTCACGCCTACATGCTGCGCGTCGCGATCCCCTATGGCACGCTCAATTCGCGCCAGATGACCGCGCTGGGCGATATCGCCGACAAGTACGATCGGGGATACGGCCACTTCACCACCCGCCAGAACATTCAGTACAACTGGATCAGGCTGGAGGACGCCGCCGATATCCTCGCCGACCTGTCCAAGGTCGAGATGCACGCGATCCAGACCAGCGGCAATTGCATCCGCAACATCTCCTCCGATCACTTCGCGGGCGCGGCGCATGACGAGTTGGTCGACCCGCGCCCCTATGCCGAGCTGCTGCGGCAATGGTCGAGCTTCCACCCCGAATTCACCTACCTGCCGCGCAAGTTCAAGATTGCGGTGATCGCCAGCGAAAAAGACCGCGCGGCGATGCGGCTGCACGATATCGGCATCCAGATCGTCGAGCAGGACGGCGAGATCGGCGCGCGTTTCTTTGTCGGTGGCGGCATGGGCCGCACCCCGATGATTGCGCCGATGATCCGCGACTTCGTGCCGCTCGATCAGCTGGTGACCTATGCCGAGGCGTGCCTGAGGGTCTACAATCGCTACGGTCGGCGCGACAACAAGTACAAGGCTCGGATCAAGATCCTCGTTCACGAACTGGGCGCTGAGGAATACACCCGCCAGGTCGAAGCGGAATTCGCGCATCTGCTGGGTCAGGGCGTCGAGCCGCCGCGCGAGGAGCTGGAGCGGATCAGGCCGTTCTTCGCCGATCCGCCGTTCGAAGATGGCCCGAAAACCGTCGACCGCTCGGACCCCGATTTCGCACTGTGGGTCGACCGCAACACGGTCCGGCACAAGCATGACAGCTATGTCAGCGCGGTGATCTCGCTGAAGCCGGTCGGCGGCATCCCCGGCGATGCGACCGGCGAGCAGATCCGCATCATGGCGCGGCTCGCCAGGCAGTACAGCTTCGACGAGCTGCGGGTGATGCACACCCAGAACATCGTCCTGCCGCATGTTAGGATCGCCGATCTGCACGCGCTGTGGACCGAGCTCGACGCGGCCGGTCTCGGCGCGCCCAATCTCGACACGGTCGAGGATATCATCGCCTGCCCCGGCCTCGATTACTGCAGCCTCGCAAACGCCCGCTCGATCACGGTCGCACAGCGCATTTCCCAAAATTTCGCCGCCACCGGACGCACCGCCGAACTCGGCGAGCTGAAGCTCAAGATTTCGGGCTGCATCAACGCCTGCGGGCATCACCATGCCGGGCACATCGGCATCCTCGGCGTCGACAAGAAGGGCAAGGAAAACTACCAGCTTTCGCTCGGAGGCAGCGAGGCCGAAGACGTCAGCCTCGCCAAGATCACCGGCCCCGGCTTCGACGAGGACGGCGTGGTGCAGGCGGTCGAGACCGTCACCGACGTCTATCTCGGCGCGCGGCAGGAGGGCGAGAGATTCCTCGACACGTACCGCCGGATCGGCATGGAGCCGTTCAAGGAGGCGCTTTATGGATAATCTCGGCACCTCCCCCGACGAAGTCCAGTTCCGCTTCCGCGACGACGAGCCTGCCGATCACGGCACCGTCACCGTCGATGCATGCTGTGACCAGACCAACGCCACCGCCGTCCGGATCGAACCGGGCGACGATGCTCGGGTGCTGATCCCGTTCCTCGATCGGCTCGCGCTGGTCGAAGTCAACTTCCCCAGCTTCGGCGACGGGCGCGGCTATTCCGCCGCCCGCATCCTGCGCGAGGCGGGCTACACCGGCGAATTGCGCGCGGTCGGCGATGTCTTGGTCGACCAGCTGAGCCATATGCGCCGCTGCGGGTTCGACGCTTTCGCGCCGGACAAGCCGCTCGACGAGGAGGATGCCCGCCGCGCCTTCGAGACGTGGGAGAATGTCTACCAGAGCGCTGCGGACGGGCGAAAGACCATCCAGGAATTGCGTCATGAATGAGCACCGCACAATCGACCGGCTCGATGCCAGCCCGCGCTTCTCCGAGCACGACGCAGTGCGCCTCAACCGCATGTTCCGCGGGTCTTCGACGCAGGAGATGCTCGAAGCCGTCATCAAGGACAACCTCGCGGGCGATGTCGCGGTGGTTTCCAGCTTCGGTGCGGAGAGCGTCGCCTTGCTGCACCTGATTGCGCAGGTCGACCCCGGTGTTCCGGTGCTGTTCCTCGAAACCGGCAAGCATTTTGCCGAGACGCTGGCCTATCGGGACGAGGTGGTCGAACGCCTTGGTCTTACCAATCTCGTCGTTCTCACCCCGGACGAAGTCGAGCTGATCGCCAAGGACGAAAGCGGGCTGCGCTGGTCGTACGATCCCGATGGCTGCTGCGAAATCCGCAAGGTCAAGCCGCTGGCCAAGGCGCTGGCCGAATTCGATGCGAGCTTCACCGGGCGCAAGGCGTTCCAGTCATCGAGCCGCGCCAACCTGCCGCGCTTCGAGATCGACAATTCGGACGCGCAGGGCCGGCTCAAGATCAATCCGTTGATCGACTGGTCAGCCGACGACATCGCCGCCTACCTGGAAGAACACGACCTGCCGCGTCATCCGCTGGTCGCCAATGGCTTTCCCTCGATCGGCTGCGAGCCGTGCACCCACAAGGTCGCCGACGGCGAAGACCCGCGCTCGGGCCGCTGGAAGGGCTGGGACAAGACCGAATGCGGCATCCACAAGCCCGGCGAGGAACCGTTTCTGTAAGCTCATGCGCGCCCCGCGAAAGACGGGGATACGCATGGGAGCTAGCGCCGAACCGCAGCGCTCAGGCGCACGCGCATCGCATCGTCGGCGCGCTTCTTGGCTAGCGCGCCCGCTTGCGACATCGCGGGGTCCAGGAAAGTCTGCCCCTTGATCAGGATCGCCTGCTTGCGCAGGTCGGGCGAAGACAGGCCCGGAATGAACAGCTGGAACAGCCGGGGCTTTCCAGGCGATCGCGGGTCGATCGTGCCGCCGTTCGTCACCGCAGCGCGCCCTTCCCCGGTGTAGGCGAGCAACGGTGAGCGCGTGACCCCCTGGATCAGGAAGCTCATGTCGCTCCAGTCGTCGGGCACCGCGCACAAATGCCGCACAGCATAGGCGATCGATTCCCCGTGCTTGTCGGCATACAGTTCGACCGTCCGATAATTGGGCCAGTCGAGCCACCATTCGCCCGAAGCGACCTTGGGCACGAACGGCCGGGCATCGCGCCACGGCGATCCGCCAAAGCGGACCAGCACCGTTCCCGCCGGGATCAGCAGCCGCTTTGGTCCGATGATGCCGCCGTTGATCCCGCCATCGGGCGAATAGCGATCGCCATCGGGGAAGTGCCGCAGGCGGCCGAGTTGTTGCCCGCTGGCCAGCTTGAGCGTCTCCGGCCGATCAAACGCTTCCTGATTTATCGCGACCATGCGCACCCCTTCACGATTCTCAAATCCCTGCAATTCCGGAGGGATACACCAAAACGGGATCGACACGTAGAGCTTTGCGCCCGATCTACAGCCAGCCCTGCTCCCTGTACCATTCGGCGGTCATCTTGAGGCCCGCTTCGCCATCCCATACCGCCTGCCACAGCGACAGCGGCGGGGCTTTCCTGACGTCGCACACCCAGTCCGGGTGGACCATGTAGCCGACCCGGTCCTCGGTCAGCTTGGCCTTGTGCCCGCGCAGCGCCTTGTCGATCCTGGCCGCGATCTGCAGCAGCGGCTCGGGCAGACTGGGGGCGAAAACCTGGCTCCTGCCGACCGCCTCGCCGATCATCTGCGCCAGTTCGGTGTGTTCGTAGCCATAGGGATTGTCGTCCCACGGCTCGTAGGTCCGATGCGTCGCGATCGACCCGGCGCAGGCGAGCGCGATCAGCAGCCGCGCCAGATCCTCGACATGGATCAGCGAGCTGCGTCCCGCCGGCGGGACCGGGACAATGCCGAGCTTGGCCGCCTTGAACAGATCGAGATAATCCTTGTCGCGCGGGCCATAGACGCCCGGCGGGCGCACGATGGTCCACTCGAGATCGCTGGCCTTTACCAGTTCCTCGGCGCGCGCCTTGGACGCGCCGTACGCCGACAGCTCGGGTTCGCGGGCCGAGAGCGACGAGACGAACACGAAGCGCCGGATGCCCGCCGCGCCGGTCGCCGCGAGCATGCGCTGTGTCCCGGCAACATTGGCGCGGTCGAATTCGCTGGTGTCGGGCGTGTTGGTCAGACCGGCGATGTGGATCACGGCATCGACACCGGTCGCGAGCTCGGCCAGCGCCGCATCGTTGTCGAGCGTGCCGGACACCCACTCCACCCGCTCGCGCGCATGCTGGTTGCGGCGCGTGAGCGCGCGCACGCGCAGCCCCTTCGCAAGCGCCGCATCGAGCGTCGCGTGCCCCACGAAACCGGTCGCTCCGGTGATCGCGACATGCGTAACCACCGCTACCCCCGCACCATGTGGTCGCGGTGGACGACGGCGGCGCGCGGGGCGTAGCCGAGCTTCGCTTCCTGCTCGCTGCCTTGCAGGCCCAGGATCGCGCGGCATTCCTCCGCCGAATACTCGACCAGGCCCTGCCCCAGCCGCTCGCCCTTCGGTCCGTGCAGGCTGACGAGCGCACCGCGCTGGAACGCGCCCTCGACCTCGATCAGGCCGGCCGCCAGTAGGCTCGCGCCCCGGCCCAGCGCTTCGACGCAGCCCGCATCGACCGTCAGCACGCCTTCGGGCGCGATCCGCCCGCCGAGCCACGCCTTGCGCGCATTGTCCGCGCGAACGGGCAGGAAGATCGTCCCGATCCCGCTGTCCCGCAGCCGTGCGACTGGGCTGTCCCGGCGACCATCCACGATGCCCAGCGCAACCCCGGCGCGTTCGGCGATCCGCGCGGCCTGCAGCTTGGCCCGCATCCCGCCCGAACCCAGCCCGGACGATGATCCGTCGCCCGCCATTGCGATCACTTCAGGCGTCACCCCTTCGACCCGATCGATCAGCTGCGCACCCTCGGAAGCCGGATCGCGATCATAGAGTCCCGCGACGTCGGACAGCAGCAGCACGCCCTGCGCTCCGGCAGCCTGCGCCACGCGCGCGGCCAGCCGATCGTTGTCACCGAACCGGATTTCCTCGGTCGCGACGCTGTCGTTCTCGTTCACCACCGGGACTGCGCCCGCTTCGATCAGCCGCTCGAGCGTCGCCGCAGCATTGAGATAACGCCGCCGGTCCTCGAGATCGCCGAGCGTCACCAGCATCTGCGCGGCGGTGAGACCGTGTGCGCCCAGCGCCTCGGCCCACAGCTGCGCGAGCGCGACCTGACCCACCGAAGCCGCCGCCTGCGCATCGGCCAGGCTCGCGCGCCCGCCTTTCGCAAAGCCCAGCCGCGCCGCGCCGAGCGCGATCGCGCCCGAGCTGACCAGGATCACTTCGGTCCCCTGCGCGCGCAGGGCGGACAGATCGCTCGCGAGCGAGGCGAGCCACGCGGTCCGCGCCTTGCCATGTTCGACCAGCAGCGCCGATCCGACTTTCACCACCAGCCGGCGGCACTGCGCGGGATCGAGCAGCGCCTTCAGATCGGCGACCATTCGTCGCCCTTCTCCGCCTCGTCCTCGACTTCGGCGGCCTTGGTTTCGGTCGACGTGCGATCGGGCAGGTAACCGAGCACCGCGTCGAGCAATTGTTCGATCCCTTCGCCTGTTGCGCCCGAGACTGCAAACACCTGCGCCGCGCCCGCCTCGGTCAGTTCCTCTGCGAAGCCTGCCACCAGTTCCTCATCGGCGAGGTCGAGCTTGTTGAGCGCAACCAGGCGCGGCTTGTCTTCCAGCCCCGCGCCGTAGGCGGCGAGCTCCTCCTCGACGATGCGCATGGCTTCCACCGGGTCCTGATCGTCGGTTCCGGTGATGTCGATCAGGTGGATCAGCACCCGGCAGCGCTCGATATGGCCGAGGAACCGGTCGCCGATCCCCGCCCCGTCCGCTGCGCCTTCGATCAGACCGGGAATGTCGGCGAGCACGAATTCGCGGCCCTTGTGCCGCACCACGCCGAGCTTGGGAACTAAGGTGGTGAAGGCGTAATGCCCGACCTTCGCCTTGGCGTTGGACACCGCGTTGATGAAGGTCGATTTGCCCGCATTGGGGAGGCCAAGCAGGCCGACATCGGCGAGCAGCTTCAGCCGCAACCACACCCACATTTCCTCGCCCGGTTCGCCCGGCTGGTGCTGGCGCGGGGCGCGGTTGGTCGCGGTCTTGTAGGAGGCGTTGCCGCGCCCACCCATACCGCCTTCGAGGAAGACGACACGCTGGCCGACCTCGGTGAAGTCGGCGAGCACTTCCTCCTTGTCCTCGGACAGGACCTGGGTGCCCACCGGCACCTTGATCACCAGATCGGGCGCGCCCGCTCCGGTGCGATCACGGCCCTGCCCGTGATTGCCGCGCTTGGCCTTGAAATGCTGCGAATACCGGAAGTCGATCAGGGTGTTGAGGCCCTGCACCGCTTCGAAGATGATGTCCCCGCCCTTGCCGCCGTTGCCGCCGTCGGGGCCGCCATATTCGACGTATTTCTCGCGCCGGAACGAGACCGCTCCCGGTCCGCCCGCGCCCGATTTGAGATAGATCTTGGCCTGATCGAGGAAATGCATGGGATGCACCTATGCATTTCCTCGACGGATTGCGAGGGGAATAGAGCGCCAGCTCTCCGTTCGTGTCGAGCGTAATCGAGACACGCCCGCGCCAGCGCCTCTCGACTACGCTCGAGGCGAACGGGGTCCTCGACTAGAACCTCGCTTCGATACCGATCAGCGCTGCTCGCCCGGGAGCGACGAAGGTGAAGACCGGCTCGTAGGTTTCATCGAGCAGGTTTTCGACCCGCCCGAAGGCGTCGATCCCTTCCGCCAGTTTCACCCGTGCGTTGACATTCACGAGTACGTAATCGTCCAGCGTGGTTTGCGGCGCGGGAAAGGCTCCGACGGTGAAATCGGAATCCTGCGCTTCGCCGTGGTAACGGACAGCCAGATTGGCGGAAAAATCATCGCGAGGCGCGGCCCAATTGAGCACTGCGCTGGCGAGGTGATCGGGGCGACGGACCTCCTCGACTCCGTCTTCCTCGGCATCGACGAAGCTGTAGGCACCGTTGAAGGAGAAGCCGCTTCCCAACTGCGCCGCAATGGCCAGCTCGACACCGCGCTGGGTGCTGTCGGTCGCGCGATTGCCCGGTGTCTGGATGAAGTCAGGCGGTGGGAAGGCGGTGAAGATTTCGTTTTCGAGCTCGGCGTCGAAATAGGTCAGCGATACCCGCACCGCACCGCGGACGAAATCCTGATCCACTCCGACTTCCCAACTGGTCGATTCCTCGGGCTGCAAATTCGGGTTGCCGACGAAAACGCCGTCGAAAAAGCCGAACAGCTCACCGAAAGTCGGGTTTTTGACCCCTGTACCAAAAGCCGCACGCAGCCGCGTCGTATCGGTCACGCGCATGCCTGCGCCGATCCGGAACGTGGTCGCATCCTGAAAGCGATCATTGATATCGTGACGGACTGCAGCGGCAAAATCAAAGCGCTCACCGGAATAGCGATACTCGCCGACCAGCCCGACATTTTCGATCTCGCGGCGATCGTCAAAGGTCAGGACATTGTTGAAGCCCTCAACTTCGTAGTCTGCAGCGAAAGTGACGGTATGATCGTTTCCGCCAAAGTCATAGGCGGTCACGTAGGACGCCTTGAACCGGTCACTCTCCGTCTCGCTCGGGAAGCCGGCAGGCGCGACGGTGTTGCGGTCGATGTCGGCGACCTGCGCGGAAAGGTCGTGAATCCACGCTCCGTCCAGCGCTTCGAACCGGGCACCGACCAACGCGTAGAACGCCTGATTCTCGTATTGCGTCCCGGGGCTGTCGATCACGAAACCCTGTGTCGGGCTGCCAAAGCCGAAGTCCTGATCGTTGAACTCGCCTTCGGTTTCCACATAGCGGAGTGCGGAGCGCAGCTCGAAGCCATCGGCGACTTCGACCGCACCCTTGCCCGAAATGGTGTAGCTGTCGCGACCGATGTCGCGGGTGCCATTCCGCGCATTGGGTTCGCCTTCGGTGCTGACGACGGTGGCCGAGAGCGCCGCGTCCCATCCATCCCCACGATATCCATAGCGCGCCGCGCCGTTGACGGTCGAATTGGTCCCACCCTCGATCCGCGCAGAAAAGCCCGAAAGCTCACGACCGCTCGCCGCGTTGTAGGCCACGACACCGGCGACCGCATCGTTACCGTACAGCGCCGATTGCGGTCCGCGCAGCACTTCGAGCCGGCTGCCGATCTCGGCCTGCAACGTGCCGATATCGAATTCACCATTGTTCGGGTCGGACACCTCGATCCCGTCGACCAGCACCAGCACATGGTTCGCTTCCGACCCGCGCATCCGGATCTGGGTTTGACCCGCCACGCTGCTGACGGCCACGCTCGGAACGTCGCGCAAAACATCGGCGATGTCGCGGATCTGGCGCCGATCAATCTGCTCCGGAGTGATGAGGGTCAGCGATCCGGTAAACTCGCTCACCGGGATCGGCATGTCCCGGCTCGCGGTCACCAGAATGGGGACTGGGCGCTCGGTCAGGTAAATTACGCCATCGGCTTCGCTTTCCGCATCGGCCTGCGCCCACACAGGCGCACTCCACGCAATCGCCGCCAGCGCAGCGCCGCACCACACAGTCTTCGATTTCATCTTCCGTATCCCTTCCGAATGAGCAACGTCGGACCGTGCGGGGATCACCCACACGGCCAGTGAAGTCGTCGCTCGAAACGAAAGTTCATTCGCGCCGCGCCAATCCCTGAGCGGGGCAACAAGCGACACGCTCCGGTCGGTCTCCTGGCTTGCGGGTCTCCGCGTCTGGCTCTCACCTTCCCAGAACTTGCGCTCCAGTGGCGACGGCCCTTGCGGACCGCGCGAGACAGACACTCACCGCTTACAGTTGCAGGGACAGCTGCGGATTTGCACTGTTGTCCGACAGGACCTCGCGCGCACCGCATTCCCGTTACCGAGGCGTGCCATCGCGTTAGGGATGAAGAGCGCGCGTCGCAAGTCTCGTGCACGCTGCGGACCTGGTGGAGCCGAGGGGAATCGAACCCCTGACCTCGTCATTGCGAACGACGCGCTCTCCCATCTGAGCTACGGCCCCGTTCAGGTGTGCGTGCGCCCTGCGGCGGGCAGGCGCGCGCATTAGCTCAAGCCTCGCGCGCTTGCCAAGCGAATTATACTGGGCGGATCTATCGCCTCGGAGTATTCGCCTGGTCGGCCGGCGCGGCATCGGGAATGGGTTCGACCACCGGCTGCGAGACGAAATTCTCGTTCACCGGCACGACGGGTATTTCGTTCCCGGTATCGGGGTCGGCTACCAGCGTGCTCGCCGCTGCCGGTGCCGCGAGGGTCGCCGCCGGATCGCCCATACCGGGCGTCGGGACATTGGGATCGCCCGCCGACCGTGCGCGCTGCACCGCCACCCAGCCGGGCTGCGAGGGACCGTAGAGCGCGCCGTAGCGCCGATCCCATTCGCTCGATTGCTGTTCGTACTGCTCATACTCGTCGAAGAACGTATCGAACGGTGCCTCGAGCAGCGGGAAATTGGCCAGAGCGAAGGCGATCGGATCGCTCGGCGGCGCGGCCAGCGCGCGGTTCGAAAGATCGAGCATCGTGGCGCAGAATCCGCGGCGCGCGGGTGGCAGGGCGAAGAAATTGTAGACCTGCGTCATTTCGCCTTCGCGCGCGACGATTCCGGCGCGGCGCGCGCCCAGTTCGCGATTGTAGATCGCATCGATCCGGTCGTTGACGCGCTTCAGCGCGCGCGCGTGATCGGTGATGTAGGCGCGATATGCGTCGGTGATCGGCGCGTATTGCGGCGCGGTGCAATTCAGCGCAGCGACGTTCCAGCCGGATCGGAAATGCCACACCGTTTCGTCTTCGGTGAGCCCGCGATTGACGGTCAGGCGCTTGCCGTCCGCCCCGACCGAAGGGATGTTCATGACATAGGCCGCGCCCGACGGCGGAAGCGGGCGATAGGGGATCGTCTCGACCACCGGCGGCGGGGGCGGCGGGGGTGGTGGCGGCAGCGGCACCGGGGCCGGCGCGCAAGCGGCAAGGGTCGCCACGCCTAGCGCGACGGCGGTGATCCGCAGGCCTGCCGGTGGGCGATTGGGCCCCGTGGGTATCCCGCCGGAAATCCGGTCGCCGCCCGTTGTGCCTGTATCGTGATCCACGCTCATCGCCCGTCTGCCTCTCGCTTTACCCCTGCGAGCCAGGATAGCTCGCGCTCCCTTGCTCCCGTGTGAAGGGGATCAGCGATAGGCCCGCCGCGCAGCAAAGAAAATGCCCGGGACGCACGAAACGTCCCGGGCACGATTCCATTCACCGTTTTCGCCGCCAAGCGTAGCCCAACGGCAACATCGGGGCGCGACTATTCGCGGCTGCCGAGGAACTGCAGCAGGAACATGAACATGTTGACGAAGTCGAGATACAGGGTCGTTGCCCCCATGATCACCGCCTTGCCCATGAACTCGGTTCCGCGCACCTGATGGTACTGGTTCTTCAGCCGCTGCGTGTCGTAGGCGGTAAGGCCTGCGAAGATCAGCACGCCGAGGCTGCTGATCACGAACGCCATCGCTTCCGACTGCAGGAAGATGTTGATCACCATCGCGATGATCAGCCCGAACACGCCCATGATGAGGAAGCTGCCCCAGCCGGAAATGTCTTTCTTGGTGGTGTAGCCCCACAGGCTCAGCCCCGCGAAGGCGCCCGCCGTGGCGAAGAATGTCACCGCGATCGATTCACCGGTGAACACCAGGAAGATCGTCGACATCGACAGGCCCATCACGATCGCGAACGACCAGAACAGGATCTGCAGCGTGCCCTGGCTCATCTTGTGCAGGCCGAAGCTCATCGCCATGATGAAGCCGAGCGGCGCGAGCGCGACGATCCACATCAGCGGACCCCCGGCGAACGCATAGGCAAGCCCGGTGGCTGCCGCCGCCATGGCGACGATTCCGGTCAGCAGCACACCCGAAGCCATGTAATTGTAGATCGAGAGCATGTACGAGCGCAGGCCCTCGTCGTAAGTGACCTCGCCGCCGGCGCGCGGCACCGAGCCGAAATTCGACTGCGTGCGCTGCGTGTCTTTCCAATCAGCCATTGTGGATCCCTTGTCTCCATTTCCAGCGCGACAATACGCGCCTTTCGCCATGCAATATCGGTGTTTTGCCAGCCGTTTTCAAGCGAAACCGGTGGCAATTCGGTCCGATTTGTTCATTTTTTCGGGGGATATGATTAACGAATGCTTTCAATCGCTTCCGCGCGACAGTTTTGCACCGCGATCGCGGGTCGCGCGCAGCGTATCGACCAGCAGTGCCCGCAGGGCGTTGTCGCGGTCGAGCACGTCCAGTCCCTCGCGGGTCATCCCGCCGGGGCTCGCGACGCGGTCCGCCAGCTCGCCCGGCGACAGCTCGGCCCTGGCCGCCAGCGCGGAAGCGCCCTCGACCGTGGCCAGCGCAAGGTCTTGTGCGGTCGCGGGGTCGAGCCCGAGCTCGCTCGCCGCGGCCGCCAGCGCATCGATGAAACGATAGACAAAGCCGGGGCCGGACCCGGCCAGTGCGGTGACCAGATCGAACCGGGTCTCGTCCGCGAGCCAGACCACGCTGCCGAGCCGGTCGAACAGGCTCGAGGTCGGGCCGCGATCGGCCAGTCCGCGCTCGCACAGGATCACCGGCGACTTGCCGATCCGCGCGGCGAGGTTGGGCATCACCCGCACATGCGCCGCTGCTTTCGGAAACGCGGAACCCAGCTGGTCGAGCGTGATCCCGGCGAGCAGCGAATAGACGGTGACACCCTGCCCGGTGAGCGACTGCAATTCCGGACCCAGCGCGCCCAGTTGCTGCGGCTTGAAACCGAGCAGCACCGCATCGTGACCGCTGGCTTCGCCCGGTTCTCGAAACAGCGCCACGCCGTCAGGAACCGATTCCAGCGCCGGATCGAGCACCGCGAAACGCGCCGGATCGATGCCCGAGGCCAGCCACCCGGCCAGCATCGCGCCGCCCATGTTTCCGCACCCGATCAGGAGAAGCTTGGTTGTCATCCCGTAGTCCGTTCATGCTCAGCCTGTCGGTTGTGAAGCAGGCACGAAGAGCCAACGATAAGCGCTGCGCTGCGCTCGCCCCGCGACAGGCTCAGGACGAGACGTTCCATGGTACCGGCGCGAAAGCTACGCCTCGCCTGCGGCATCGACAAGCGCGCTGTCGAGCGCGTCCCGCGGCGTCTTGTCGCCCCACAGCACGAACTGGAACGCCGGATAGAACCGGTCGCATTCGTCGATCGCGGTTTCGACCAGCGCCTGCGCCTGCGCGATGCTCAGCATGCCCTCGTCGCCCAGCAATGCGCCGTGACGATACAGCAGCACGTCGCCGTTCGACCAGATATCGAAATGGCCGAGCCACATCTGTTCATTGACCAGGCTCAGCAATTCGTAGGCGCGCGGGCGCTTGTCGTCCGACACGCGAATGTCCGGCAGGCACAGGAATTGCAGCACATTGTCGGCGCTGCGCCAGATCGCGCGCAGCTGATACTTGGCCCAGCTGCCCTGGACCTCGCCGGTCATTTCATCGTCCGAAATCACCTCGCACGGCCAGCCGCGCGCTTCGAACAGCGCTGCCAGCATATCGACCGGGGCGGCGTCGTCCTGCGCGGCGTATTCGGATTCGCGCGGCATCATGCGGAGGTTTTCGTGTGCGTCATCGGTGCGACGAATGCCTTGGCGCGGGCGGGCTTGGCAATGGGCCGTGCCGAGGCGGCTGGGGAGAACCGTTCTGGCTTGTTCAAAGCTTGTGCAAAGAAACCGGGGGATGAACCCCAATCTCTAATCAAGTGATTGAATCTCCGTGCCTTCCGGGCTGGTATACGAGAAAGTATCGAGACCCTTTTCGGCCAGCGCGTTGACCAGCCGTCGCGCCTCGCCGGTGCTTGCGACCGGCCCGGCGAGCAGGCGGTTCGACTGGCCCATGTGACCACGTGCGGCGTGAACGGGCCGAGCAGGTCGGGCGCCTGGCGCTCGATCCGCCGCCAGTCGAACCGCAATGCCTCGCGGTCGCGTCCGGTCGCGACCTGGACCCAGAATCGGCGGGGATGCTGCGGAGTAACGGCTTCGGGTGCCGGCGGCGCCTCGCGCCGGACCTGGATGGTTGCGAGATCGACCGCGTCGCGGCCGCCTGAAGTCGCGGGCATGGTACCTTCGCCAAGCTCGGCGAAGACATCGGCAAAACCAGGTTCAGGCTCGATCGCCCGCTCGGTCGCTGGGCCAGGAGAAGTAGTGGCGGGAGCGTCCGACGTTGCCGCGCTCGCAACGCGGGCAAGGTCGAACCCTGGCGCGGGAGCGGCATCCCCACTGGCCGGGGAGGGCGGTTCGACCCGGGCGACGCGTGCGGGCCCAGTTGCGGTGTCGCCCGAGGCCCCGTCGGTCGAGGGGACTTGCTGCGAGGCGATGGCCACGCGTTCGGGCGGGCGTCCGAGCGGCTGCCCGACGGGCTCGAGCCGATTGCCGGCCTCGACCGACGACGAGGCCGAGACCGCGCCCGAGCCGGTCGCCGCGTAACCGGCGATGCGCGGGTCGTCGCGACCGATATCCGCCGCACGCGGAAAGATGCCGAGATTTGCGGCTGCGGCTTGCTGGGCCTTGGTCAGGCGCGGCATATAGGCGAGATAGGGCGTGATCCGCCCCGCAAGATCGCGCGGCATCACCGCTTCGGTTATCGCCGCCGCGCGCTCCTGCTGACCGAGGATCGCCAACCCGAAGGCGCGAGCGCGAAACGCAGCGAATTCGCGCTTGTCGATCAGCGGTCGCAAGGTCTCTTCGAAGGCGCGCTGTTCTCCGACGATGGCCTGGCTCAACGCCATTCTGCGGATCGCGAGGCTGTCGTCCGGATTCTCCCGCAGCGCCTGGCGATAGGATGCCTGCGCGCGCACTGCGTCGCCGACGAGGTCGTAGGCCAGCCCGCGATCCGCCAACACGTCGCGCGGCGATGCCCCCGCCGCTTCGGCCTCGGCAAACAGCCGCAGCGCCTCGATCGGACGTCCCGAGCGCAGATATACCGCAGCCATGCCCATCTTCACGCGCGGGTTTTCCGCCGACAATTCCTCGGCCCGGCCGAAGAATCCGAGCGCAGCGTCGAGATCCTCGAGCTTCAGCGAAGCGTTGCCCGCTTCGATCAGCGCGTCGAGATCGCGCGGGCTGCGTGCCAGTTGCCGCAGCGCGCGGTTGAGCCGTTCGACATCGGGAGAGGGGAGCGGCTGGACGACCGCTCGCGAAGTGGATTCCTGAGCCCCCGCCGGCGCACCGGACAGAGCGAACCCCGCCATGCCGCAAAGGGCCAGCGCAAGGGTCGAAATTCGCATCGTCAAGCGCATAATCACGCCGTGGGGCTAATCCAATCGAACGGAGACGCTAGCCGGAATGGCCTGAATGCGAGGCGAACGGAGCGGTGCTTCGGTCGAACCGAAGCCCGGCACCGAGGCATCGCGCCGACCGTGCGGAATCCTACTGGTTGTTCTGCCGTCCGAGGAAACGCGGGATCGACAGCGCCGGAGCGTCGTCATCGCCATCATCGTCGTCCTCGTCTTCGTCGGAGGACGACCCACGCGACAGGTTGGCCATCCGCTCGAACAACGTCGTGCCGGGATTCGAACCGCCAGCCGAGCCGCTGCCCGGAGCCGATCCGGCGTCGTCACCGCCCAGCACCGGACGCTTGCGCGGTGCCTCGCCACGCGGTTCGACCGGCTTGTCGTCGGCCGCGAGCCGATCGGCATCGGCGAGCAGATCGTCGTCGGCATCGCCTTGCATTTCAGGCTCGTCCGCTTCGGCATCTTCGAATTCGGCATAATCGCCGCCGAGCTCGAGCGTATCTTCGTCCGCACCGAATCCGTCATCGGTCGGGTCCCCGAACCGGCTGTCTCCGGCGGGTTCGGGCAGCGTTTCGTCGGTGTCCTCGAGGTCATCCTCGTCCGCACCGCGCAATCCGGCAAGCGGATCGACGATGCCGTCGACGTCATCGTCTTCCTCGCCCATGTCGTCGCCCGCCTGCATGCCCGACAGGTCGAACGGCTCGGCCTCGTTGGCCGGTTCGGGCATCGGGTCGGGCGTTTCAGCCACCGGATTGGCCAGCGGAGCGACTGAAGGCGTGTCATCTGTTTCGGCTCCGGCTTCGCTTTCCTCGGCCTCGCCGCCCAGTTCGAGCACCGGCCGCTTGGGCGGGCGCGCGCTCGCAAGCGAAACCGGCGTCGAACGCTCGATCGCGCCCGATGCGCCTTGCTCGATCCCGGTGGCGACCACCGAGACGCGGATCTTGCCGTCGAGATCGGGGTTGAAGGCGCTGCCCCAGATGATGTTGGCGTCTTCATCGACCAGCTCGCGAATGTGATTCGCGGCTTCGTCGACTTCGAGCAGCTTCATGTCCTCGCCGCCGATGATCGAGATGATGACACCTTTCGCACCCTGCATGCTCACCCCGTCGAGCAGCGGGTTGGCGATCGCCTGTTCGGCAGCGTCGAGCGCGCGGTTCTCGCCCTCGCCTTCGCCGGTGCCCATCATCGCCTTGCCCATTTCGCTCATGACCGAACGGACGTCCGCGAAGTCGAGATTGATCAGGCCCGGCATCACCATCAGGTCGGTGATCGAGCGCACGCCCTGCTGCAGCACTTCGTCGGCGAGCTGGAACGCTTCCTTGAAGGTCGTTTCCGCCTTGGCGACGAGAAACAGGTTCTGGTTGGGAATGACGATCAGCGTGTCGACGTGATCCTGCAGCTCGTCGATCCCGGCCTCGGCCGCGCGCATCCGGCGGGTGCCTTCGAACAGGAAAGGCTTGGTCACGACGCCGACCGTGAGCACGCCCTTGCGGCGTGCCGCCTCGGCGATCACGGGCGCAGCGCCGGTGCCGGTGCCGCCGCCCATCCCGGCGGCGATGAACACCATGTTCACGCCCTCGAGCGCTTCCTCGATCTCAGCCACGGTCTCTTCCGCCGCCGCCTTGCCGACTTCGGGCCTCGCGCCTGCGCCGAGACCACCGGTGATGTCCGGGCCAAGCTGGATGCGCCGTTCGGCCGGGCTGGTGCTGAGCGCCTGCGCGTCGGTGTTGGCGACGATGAAGTCGACGCCTTCGATTTCGGCATCGATCATGTTGGCGATCGCGTTGCCGCCCGCGCCACCGATCCCGATGACCGTGATGCGGGGCCGAACCTCGTCAGTGGCTGCCGGTCCGATATTGATGCTCATCAATCTGTCCTCCGGGTCTGCGGCGCGCCCCGTTTTGTCTACCGCCAGACCTTACATTTCCTCGATTTGCTTGTGACACATACGCTTCGTGCCCGTTATACCGCAGTTTTCATTATCCACAGCGGCCTGTTAACTCGCTTCCGTTTCGTATTGCCCGGTCCAATTCAGAAATACTGCCTCAATGCGCGCCACAACCCGCCGATCGCCAGCGGCGCGGCGATCGTCCCGCGCTGCCTGCGGGGCTGCGCGTAGCCGCGCCCGACCGATCGAATATCGACCGGATCGTCGGCCGCGTAAAGGCACAGGCCCGCCAGCGTCGCAAAGCCTGGCGTCGAATGCGCCTCGGGCAGCCCCCTGAGCGAGGGCGCGCGGCCGATCCGCACCGGCATGCCGAGCGCGCTCTGGGTGAACTCGGCCAGCCCCGCAAGCTCGGCTCCGCCCCCGGTCAGCACCACCTGGCCCGCGCTCGTTCCGGAAAAACCCATCTCCTTCAGCGCCTTGCCGATCTCGCGAGTCACGTTCGAAAGCTGCTGCGTCACCACCGAAACCAGTTCGGCGCGGGGTATGCGGTTCTTGTCGTCGGCCCCGCGCGCGACCGGTCCGCCGGCATCTTCCCCGAAGGATTCGTTCGGGCCGTTGACCGGGATCATTTCGCGGTGGTCGCTGGGGCTGGCGATCGCCGAGCCGGAAACGCATTTGAGCCGCTCGGCCTGATAGCGGCGGATGCCGAATGCTCCGGCGACCGCGTCGGTGATATCGCCCGATCCCATCGGCACCGCACGCAGGCCGAGCAGCATGCCGGCGGCGAAGACCGATACATTGGTGACATCGCTGCCGATCTCGACCAGCGCGACGCCGAGCTCGCGCTCCTCCTCGCTGAGGCAGGCATAGCCCGAGGCGAGCGGCGCGGCGACCACCGCTTCGACTTCGAGATGCGCGCTCTGCACCGCTTCCATCAGGTTGCGCACCGGTGCCCCGTCGGCGAGCATCACGTGCACATCCACTCCGAGCCGTTCGGCATGAAGCCCGCGAGGATTGGCGACGCCGTGTGCGCCGTCGAGCGTGTAATGCGCGGGCTGCGCGTGCAGCACGCTGCGCCCGTCGGGCTGGATCGTGTCGCGCGCGGCGATCAGCAGGTGCTCGACATCCTCTTCCTCGATCCGGCGTCCGCCGATCTCTATCTCGACCTTGGAAACGTGGCTCTTGAGCCCCGCTCCGGCGCAGGCGACCCAGACGCTCTGGATGCTCGTCCCGGCGTTCTTTTCCGCGCGCTCGACCGCGTCGCGGATGGCATAGGTCGCCGCCCGCATATCGGTGACGTAGCCGCGCTTGATCCCCTGGCTCGCGCGATGCCCCGATCCCAGCACCAGCAGTTCGCCGGTCTCGGTCTCGCCCATGATCATCGCCGAAATGCGAAAGCTGCCGATATTGACCGCGCCGAAGATCTTGGCGAGCCGCGCCTTGCTCGCGGCGGCCTTGTTGGTGCGGGTCACTGCCTTGCTGGCCATTACGGATTGGCTCCTTCGAATTCGATCCGGTCGCCCCGGCCCGGCACGCGCATGTAGATGCGCGGCGGCGCGCGCATGTCGAAGGTCGCGACCTTGCCGCCGATCAGCCGGTTCTGCCCGTCGATCCGCGCGAACTTGACCAGCGCGCTGGCGGATTCGTCTGCCCCTTCGGGCAGCGCCAGCACCTGCCCGGTCTTGAAGGTGAGGTTCCAGCGGCGGTTGCCGACCCATTCGGCAGCCTCGACCTGCGGGCGCAGCGCGGGCACAGCATCAAGCAGCGTTTCGAGCGCCGGCACCTGTTTTGCCGCCCCGGGGCCGGAAATCCGCAGGCGCTCGCCCGCCTTGTCGCGCGCGATCGGTTCAAGCTCCACGCCGCTGGCATCGATCAGCATCAGCCGGTCTGGCTTTTCGAGCACGGCATGGGGTGTGCGTTCGATGATATCGATCGCCAGCGTTTCGGGTAGCTGGACCGAGACCCGCGCGTCGGCGACCCACGGCAGTTCGAGCAATTCCGCGCGCAGCGCCTCGACATCGACCTGCGGCATCGGCTGATCGCGCTGCGCCAGCGCGCGGGCATAGACCTGGCGTTCGTCCATGCGGCTGGTCCCGGTGACGCGCACGTGGCGAACCTCGAAACCGGCGTCCGACGCCAGCAGCGCAACCTGCGCGTGAGCCATTGCCGGAACCCCCGCGAGGTTCGCAATCACCCAGGCCAGCGCAACCGCACCGCCGATGATCGCGGCGAGCCAGATGCGGCTCCACTGCTCCTCGGTAAAGGGCAGGATGCTCATCGCTCCATCAATGAAACCGCTGGTCTTCGCCCTGGCGCGACGCGCACCGGCGGCGCGGTTGGATGCCTTGGCGGCACGGCGAACGCCCTGCCCTCCGCGTTTGATCCTAGCCATCGGCGCCTCCCGTCGCCTTCGCGCCTTTCGCCGCATGAACCCTGATCGCTTCGCGCACGATCATGTCGCACAGATCGGGATAGGTAATCCCGGCATGCCTGGCCTGTTCGGGCACGAGGCTGAGCGGGGTCATGCCGGGCTGCGTATTGGTTTCGAGCACGAACAGCCCGTCCTCGCCCTGCTCGTCGTCCCACCGGAAATCGGTGCGGCTGGTGCCCTTGCAGCCGAGCACCTCGTGCGCCTTGAGCGCATATTGCTCGCACAGCGCCGCGATCTCCGGCGGGATCTGCGCCGGGCAGACATGCTGGGTGCGGCCCTCGGTGTATTTGTGCTCGTAATCGTAGAAGCCGTGCTCGATCACGAGCTCGGTCACGCCGAGCGCCCGCGCGCCATCCGGCCCGTCGATCACGGCCGTGGTCAGTTCGCGGCCCCTGATGAACGGCTCGGCCAGCAATTCGGCAAAGTCCTGCCACGGGCCTGCGGCATCGCGGCCGATGGGATTGCCGTAATTGCTTTCATCGGTGACGATCGCGACCCCCACAGAGGAGCCTTCGTTGACCGGTTTGAGCACATAGGGCCGCGCCAGCGGATCGCGCTCGAATATCTCTTCGCTGCTGACGATCCGCCCGCCCGGAAACGGGATGCCGTGCGGCTGCAGCACCAGCTTGGTCAGCTGCTTGTCGATCGCGATTACCGAAGTGGCAACGCCGGAATGGGTGTAGGCGATGCCCATCAGGTCGAGCATGCCCTGCACGCTGCCATCCTCGCCCGGCACGCCGTGGAGCGCGTTGAACACCACGTCGGGCTGCGCCTCGGAGATCTTTGCAGCAACATCGCGGCCCATGTCGATGCGAGTGGTGCGATGCCCCTTGCTCTCGAGCGCATCGGCGACGCCGTTCCCGCTCATCAGCGAAACCTCGCGCTCGTTGGCCCAGCCGCCCATCAGGACGGCGATATGGAGGGGAGCATCACTCACGGGCGCCCCACCCGTTTGATTTCCCATTCGAGCTGAACGCCCGAATGCGCATAGACGTTTTCGCGCACGATCTCGCCCAGTTCCTCGATCTCGGTGCTGGTCGCGTTGCCGGTGTTGATCAGGAAATTGGCGTGTTTCTCGCTCACCTGCGCGCCGCCATGCTTGAACCCGCGCAGTCCGGCGGCGTCGATCAGCTTCCACGAACTGTGCCCCGGCGGGTTCTTGAAGGTCGATCCCCCGGTCATGCTGCCGATCGGCTGCGATTCCTTCCGCTCGCTGGAAATGCGGTCCATTTCTGCGCGGATCGTGTCGGGATCGCCCGCAAACCCTGCGAAGCGCGCCTCGACCACCGTCGCGCCATCGGGCAGGGCGGAATGGCGATAGGAATATTGCAGGTCGGCATTGCCGAGCGTCACGAACTGCCCGTCGGGCAGGATCACGTCGCAATCGACCAGCACGTCCCTGGTCTCGCGGCCGTAGCACCCGCCATTCATGCGGGTGACGCCGCCGACCGATCCGGGAATGCCGGTGAAGAAAGCCAGCCCGTCGATCCCGGCCTTGGCCGCGCGGCGTGCGACGATGCTTACCGGAGCGGCGGCCCCGGCCTTCAGCGTCGTCGGCCCGGTGATTTCGACCTCGGCGAATTCCTTGCCCAGCTTGATCACGACGCCGGGCACACCGCCATCGCGTATGATGGTGTTCGACCCGACCCCCAACGCCATGACCGGCAAGTCGCCGTCGAGCCGTTCGTAGAAGGTCTTGAGATCGTCCAGATCGGCAGGCTCGAACAGCCAGTCGGCGTGGCCACCGCTTTTGAACCAGACAAATTTCGCAAGCGGCGCATCGCGCGTCAGCCGCCCGCGAAGACCTTCGATCGGCACGGGCGCGGATGCCGCGCCCTCGACAGCGCAGTCGGGGGCCATGCCGCTGTCGAAGTTCGGGACATCGTCGGGTTGCACCATGTCGTTCATGTTCCCCGATGTGAATCAATCGCGGAAGTCAGACCAGCCGCCCAGCGTGTGATATCCCCCGCGCCGAGGCACACCACGATGTCTCCCGGGGCAAGCTCCTGCGCGAGCGCGCCAGCCAGCGCGTCCTGATCGGGGATCGTCTGCGCCGAACGGTGTCCGCGCGACTTCAGCCCGGCGACCAGCGCATCGGCATCGATGCCCGGTATCGGATCCTCGCCCGCTTCGTAGACCGGAGTGACGTAGACCATGTCGGCTTCGTTGAAGCAGGTCTGGAAGTCTTCCATCAGGTCGCTCAAACGCGAATAGCGGTGCGGCTGGGCAACCGCGATCACACGCCCCGCCTCGCCGCCGACCGCTTCGCGCGCGGCAGAGAGAACCGCGCGGATTTCGACCGGGTGGTGGGCGTAATCGTCGATGATCTGGACCTGCGCCCCGCCGCCGACGTCGAGCGTGCCGACCCGGGTAAAGCGACGCCGCACGCCGCCGAAACTGCCGAAGCCCTCGCGGATGACATCGTCGCTGCAGCCCATCTCGATCGCCACCGCGATCGCCGCGAGCGCATTCTGGACATTGTGCCGCCCCGGCATCGGCAGATGCACGCCCTCGATCCGGCGGTCCTCCCGCTGCTCCTTGGTGCCGCGCTGGCGGACGATAACGTCGAATGTGTTGCCGCCGTCGACCGTGCGGATGTTCACGCCGCAGATATCGGCCTGCAGCGAGAAGCCGTAGGTCACGACCTTGCGGTCGCGCACCTGCCCGATCACGGCCTGCACTTCGGGATGATCGACGCACAGGATCGCGGCGCCGTAGAACGGGACGTTGTGGATGAACTCGACGAAGGCGCGCTTCACCCCGTCGAAATCGCCGTAATGGTCGAGATGCTCGGGATCGATGTTGGTGACGACCGCGATCGTGCCGTCGAGCCGCAGGAAGCTGCCGTCGCTCTCGTCGGCCTCGACCACCATCCAGTCGGAATCGCCCAGACGCGCATTGGAACCGTACTGTTCGATGATCCCGCCGTTGATCACGGTCGGGTCGATCTTGCCGCAGTCCAGCAGGCTGGCGATCATGCTGGTGGTGGTCGTCTTGCCGTGGGTGCCTGCGACTGCGACGGTTGATTTCAGTCGCATCAGTTCGGCGAGCATTTCCGCACGGCGCACCACCGGAATGCGGTTTTCGAGCGCGGCGACGACTTCGGGATTGGTGCGGCGCACCGCCGTCGAGGTGACGACCACCGCCACGCCTTCGACATTCTCCTTCGCCTGGCCGATCTTTACCGGGATACCGCGTCCGCGCAGCCGTTCGACGCTCGGCCCTTCGGAAAGGTCGCTGCCCTGTACCGAATAGCCGAGATTGTGCATCACCTCGGCGATGCCGGACATGCCGATCCCGCCGATCCCGACGAAGTGGATCGTGCCGATATCGGTGCCGACGCCCTTCATCGGACGTTATCCTCCGAGGCTTCGCGCGTGGCCGCCTGCGGCTTGTGCGCCTGTTCCGCAGCGCGGGGGCTCGTTTCGCCCACGCGGATCACGTCCATCAGATCGATCCCGGCCATGCTCTCGACCAGGTCGGCGAGATCCTTCGCCGCGTCGGGGCGCCCGCAATTCCACGCTCCGTGCGCCGCGTTGGCGAGGCTTTGCGGGTTCTGAGCCATCGCCTGGATCTGCTTGGCCAGTTCCTTGGGATTGAAATTGTCCTGCCGGATCATCCGTGCCCCGCCCGCTTTCACGATCTCGCGCGTGTTCGCCGCCTGGTGATCGTCGGTGGCGATCGGCAGCGGGATCAGGATCGCGGGGCGGCCCACCGCGGTCAGCTCGGCAATCGTCGAAGCCCCCGCGCGGCCGATGAACAGATGCGCGTCGGCGAGCCGTTCGTGCATATCCTCGAAATAGGTGCCGAGCTCGGCCGGGATATCGTGATTGGCGTAGCGCTCGCGCACCGCGTCGAGATCCTCGCTACGGCATTGCTGGGTCACCTGCAGCCGCTGGCGCAGCATCGGCGGCAGCATGGCGAGACCATCCGGTACCACTTCGGACAGCACCCGAGCGCCCTGGCTTCCGCCGGTTACGAGCACACGGAGCAGCCCGTCTTCGGTGAAGGCGGGGAAATCCTCGTCGCGCAGGTGCAGCACTTCCTCGCGCACGGGATTGCCGACGAGATGGACCTTGTCGGCGAATTTCGGCTTGAGCCGCTGCACATCGGGATAGGAGGTTGCGATCGCATCGACGCGCCGCGCCAGCAGGCGGTTGACCCGCCCGAACACGGCGTTCTGCTCGTGCACGAGGCACGGAATCTTCGCCGAAGTCGCCGCGAGCAGCGCGGGCAGCGCGGGATAGCCGCCAAAGCCGATCACCGCGCTCGGTTCGAACGCATCGAACAGCCGCAGTGCCATGTTGCGCCCTTCCAGCACCGAACGCACCCCGCGAACCCAGCGCAGCGGGTTCTTGCCGAATCGACCGGCCGGCAGGACATGCGCGGTGAGGCCTTCGGGCTTGCCGGGGATGGTGACCCCGCGAGAATCGGTAATCAACGCGACGTGATGCCCGCGCTCCTCCAGCTCGCTCGCCAATGCAAAGGCAGGGATCAGGTGCCCGCCGGTGCCGCCCGCGGCAAGCACGAAGTGACGGCTTGCCCCGCTCGGGACATGCTGGCCCTTCCTTCCCGGCGTCTCGCTGGTCATGCGCGGTCCTCCCTGTGGTCCGTCTTCGGACGCTCGATCATCGACATCAGCCCGACATCGTCGCGTTGGAGAAACGGATTGCGACGGGTGATCGCCAGCAATAGCCCAATTGCGAAACAGACCGCCAGCGTCGAGGACCCGCCATAGCTGACAAGCGGCAGCGTCATCCCCTTCGACGGGAACAGCTGGAGGTTGACGAGAATGTTTATGAACGCCTGTCCGCCGAACCCGGTCGCCAGGCCGGTCCCGGCGAGCAGCACGAACAGGTTGTCCTCACCGACCAGTCGCAGCAGCACCCGCGCGACGATCGCGAGATAGAGCGCGACCACGATGGCGCACACGATCAGGCCGAACTCCTCGCCGATGACCGAGAAGATATAGTCGGTGTGCGCCTCGGGCAGGTTCATCTTGCGCACGCCGAGCCATAGTCCGCTGCCCGTCCAGCCTCCGGCCAGCAGGGTCCGCTGCGCCAGATCGACCTGGTCGAACGCGGTCCCCCCGCCGAAGAAGGAATCGATCCGGTGACGGGCATTGTCGTAGAGGAAATAGCTCAGCGTCAGGCCCGTGATCCCTGCGAGCACCAAAGCGCCGATGCGTTGCAGCGATACGCCCGACAGCAGGATCAGTACGAACCACACGCCGCCGAACAGGATCGTCGCCCCGAGATTGGGCTGGAGCATCAGCAACGCCGCGACCAGCGCCATGATTGCGGTGCAATAGCCCAGCACCGGCAAATCCGGATCGCGCAGGCGCCAGCTCAGGATCCACGCCAGAATGACGGTGAACCCCGGCTTGAGGAATTCGCTCGGTTGCAGCGACATGCCGACCTCGAGCCAGCGCCGCGCCCCGTTCTTTTCCGCCCCGAAGATCGGCACCAGGAACATCAGCCCCAGCATGATCACCCCGACCACGATCCCGACCCGGCGCGCATCATCGCGTTCAAGGAAAGAAAGCCCGATCATCAGGCACAGCCCCATGAACTGGAACACCAGATGTCGCTTGAAGAACAGGAATTCGTCGAGCCGCACCTCGGCGGTCGAAAGCTGGTCGGCGCTGGCCGGCGAGGCGGCGAGCACCGAGGCCGTGCCGATCGCCATCAGCATCAGGATGAACGCCAGCAGCACCTTGTCGATTTCCTGCCACCACACCCGCACCCGCTCGCGCCAGGCCCGGCGCACCGGCACGGGAGCGTGGAACGGCGCGTCGGGGCGCGAATGGGGATAGGAACCCGCGCCGCTCATGCCGCCTGGTCCTTGCGGTGGGGATCGTCGTCGAACGGTGAGCAGTCGGTCATCACGCCGACCAGCTGGCGGAAATGCTCGCCGCGTTTTTCATAGTCGCGAAACTGGTCGAAACTGGCGCAGGCGGGCGAAAACAGCACGACTTCGCCCGGTCGCGCGGCAGCGCGGGCACGCTGCACCGCCTCGCAAACCAGCTCGCAGCGTTCGACATGCGCATGCGGGGCGATCAGCTCGGCAAAGCGCGGTCCGGCCTCGCCAACGGTGTAGGCGGCGGCGAGCTTGTCGAGATGCACGGCGCATTCGCCCAGCCCGTCTTCCTTAGCCAGCCCCCGACGATCCAGTGCACGCGCGGCGCGCCGGCGTTGATCGCCGGGTCGGGCGGAAACGCTGCAAGCGCGGGTGCGGCGGACGCCGGATTGGTCGCCTTGCTGTCGTTGATGAACAGCACGCCATCGTCCTCGGTCACCCGCTCCATCCGGTGCGGAAGGTTGGTAAAGCGCGGGAGCGCGTGCTGCCACTGCGCCGGCGTCACGCCGAGCTCTTCGACCAGCGCCACTGCGACCGCGACATTTTCGAGATTGTGCGGCCCCTGCAGGCCGGGCCAGTCGGGCTGCCTGCCGATGAAGCGGTCGAGATCGGCCAGCGTCACGCGTCCTTGGGCGCGACGCGCGCGCTCGCGCTCGAAAATCGCGCCAACCGGTTCGGCGCGCGTGCCGAACACCGCGAACCGACCGTCCGATTGCAGCTGGAACAGGCGCGCCTTCGATGCGGCGTAGCCGGCAAACCCGTCATAGCGATCGAGATGGTCGGGGGTGATGTTGGTCAGCGCAGCGGCTTCGCAATCGAGGCTGAAGGTAAGATCGACCTGGTAGCTCGACAGTTCGAGCACATACACGCCTTCGCCATTCGCGTTGGGATCGAGCGGCGGCTGCGCCATGATCGGCACGCCGATATTGCCGCCGACTTCCGCCGGGATGCCCGCCATATCGAGGATGTGGTGCACCAGCGCGGTGGTGGTCGTCTTGCCGTTGGTGCCGGTGATGCCGACCACCCGGTGCGGCGGCAAGCCCGGTCGGGCCAGCGCGAACAGCTCGATGTCGCCGATGACGGGCACGCCGAACTGCCCGGCATGGCCTTTGATCGGATGGGTGTTCAACGGCACCCCGGGAGACACCACCACCCCGTCGAACCCCTTCAGGTTGAGCTCGAGCGGATCGGCCAGCGTGCAGCGTCCCTCGAACGGTTCGCGCGCTACGTCCTGCCGGTCCCACGCAGTCACGTCCGCCCCGCTCGCCAGCAGCGCCTCGACCGCTGCCGCGCCCGACCGCGCCAGGCCGAGAACGGCATAGCGTTTTCCGGCAAAGGCGCGCGAGGTGATCATGCGTGTCCGGCTACCTCAACTTCAGTGTCGCCAGCCCGGCCATGGCGAGCACGATCGCGATGATCCAGAAACGGATCACGACCTTGCTCTCGCTCCAGCCGAGCTGTTCGAAATGGTGATGGATCGGCGCCATGCGGAAGATGCGCTTGCCGGTCCGCTTGAACCAGAACACCTGGATGATGACGCTTGCGGTCTCGACCACAAACAGCCCGCCGACGATCAGCAGCACGATTTCGTGATGGCTTGCCACCGCGATCGCACCCAGCGCCCCGCCGAGCGCGAGCGATCCGGTATCGCCCATGAATACCGCTGCCGGCGGTGCGTTGAACCACAGGAACGCGAGCCCGCCGCCCATGATCGCGGCGCAGAATATCGCCAGCTCCCCTGCTCCCGGTACATGCGGGATTCCGAGATACTCGCTAAAATCCGCGCGCCCGACCAGATAGGCGATGATCGCGAACGTACCCGCCGCGATTATCACCGGCATGATCGCCAGCCCGTCGAGCCCGTCGGTGAGGTTTACCGCGTTGCCGAAGCCGACGATGATTGTCGCCGCGAAGAGGTAATAGAAGGGGCCGAGCGGAATCTGCACGCCAGAAAAGAACGGCACGTAGAGATCGGTGCTGATCTGGCTGACGATAATGTAGGACGCGATCCCCGCGACGGCGAATTCCAGCAACAGCCGCACCCTGCCGGGCACCCCGGCATGGCTGTTCTTCGAGACCTTGTCGTAATCATCGAGAAATCCGATCACGCCGAAGCCGAGCGTCACGGCGACGCAGGCCCAGACCAGCGGATTGCGCGGGTCCATCCAGATCAGCAGCGACAGGGTCAGCGCGATGATCACCATCAACCCACCCATTGTCGGCGTACCGCGCTTGGCCAGGTGCGATTGCGGACCGTCCTCGCGGATCGGCTGCCCCTTGCCCTGGCGCACACGCAGCAGATTGATGAAGCGCGGACCGATCAGCAGGCCGATGAACAGCGCAGTCAGCAGCGTCGCTCCGGCACGGAACGTCTGGTAGCGTACCAGGTTCAAGGCGCCTTCGAAGCCCAGCCATTCGGCGAGTAGGTAGAGCATTCAGATCCCTCGCCTCCGTCTAGCCAGAAGCGTTCGTAAAGTGTGTCACCAGCCCGCCCAGGCCGACCGAATTGGAGCCCTTCACAAGCACAGCATCGCCATGGGTGAGTCCGAAATGCTCGAGCGCCGCGATCGCCTCGGCAGGCCCCTTGCAATGGGCGAAGCTCGGCGCGATGCCAAGCGATTTGGCGCCGTCTTTCCCCAATTCGGCGGCGAGCGCGCGCATTTCGTCGCCGACAAGGATCGCATGGTCGATCTTGGCTTCGGCCAGCGGTTCGGCGAGCTGCCGGTGAAACCGGTCGGCGAAATCGCCCAGTTCCTTCATGCTGCCGAGCACCGCGATGCGGCGCAGCGCCGGGGTCTGGCCCAGTTGGCGTAAGGTCGCGCGCATCGAAGCGGGGTTGGCGTTGTAGCTTTCGTCGACCAGCAACGCCTTGCCGCCCGAAACCGCGATCTGCAACCGCGCACCGCGCCCCTTCAGACCGCCCATTTCGGCCAGCGCAAGCCCGGCTGCGGCCAGATCGCCGCCCGCCGCGCGCACCGCAGCCAGCACGCCGAGCGAATTCGCGACCCAGTGCTCGCCCGGCTCGGCGATGGTGTAGCACAGCCGCGCATCCCCGAGCTCGGCCGTCACCAGCGATCCGCCGTTGGCAGCCGGGATGGCGTCGAGCAGCCGCACATCGGCTGCTTCGTTGCGACCGAAGGTGACCACCTCGACACCAAGACGGCGGGCATGGTCGATCAACCGCCCGGCGTATTCGCTGTCCGCCGGGATGATCGCGGCGCCGCCTTCGACCAGGCCGGTGAAGATCTGGGCTTTCTCGTCGGCGATTGCCTCCATGCTGCCGAGATTTTCGATATGCGCGGGTGCGATCGTGGTGATCAGCGCGACATGCGGGCGCACGTGGTCGGTCAGCGGGGCGATCTCGCCCGCGTGGTTCATTCCCATCTCGAACACGCCGTAGCGCGCCCGCGCAGGGAGCCGTGCGAGGCTGAGCGGAACACCGACATGGTTGTTGTAGCTGCGCACGCTGCGATGCGCACCGCCCCGGCTGGCACGGTCGAGCGCGTTGAAGATCGCTTCCTTGACCCCGGTCTTGCCGACCGAACCGGTCACTGCGATGCGTTTTGCATTGCCACGTTCGCGCGCTGCATGAGCGAGCGCATGAAGCGCCGCGGTGGTGTTCTCGACCAAAACATGCGGGAAATCGACCGGACGGTCGGTAATCGCGGCGACGGCTCCGGCGGCGAAGGCCTGGGGCAGGAATTTGTGACCGTCCATCGCCTCGCCCTTGAGCGCCACGAACAGATCGCCCGGACGCACGTCGCGCGAGTCCATCTCGACCCCGGCAGCCTGGAAATGGTGCGACGACACACCGCCAGTCGCGACCTCGATGTCGTGCGAGAACCACAGCGGCAGCGGCAGGCGGTCGCGCGGGTCGACCGGCCATGCCTTCAGCATACCCTGCACCAGCTGACGGGCGTTCATGCCCCGGCTCCTGTCGACGCTGCCGCGCATTCGCGCGCCACCTGTACATCGTCGAACGGCAACACTCGCATAGCTTCTCCCGACCCGATTATCTGTCCTTGCTCGTGGCCCTTTCCGGCAACGAGGATGATGTCGTGTTCGCGCGCCTCGGCGATGGCGGCGGCGATGGCTTCGCGGCGCCCGCCCATGTCGCGCACATGCGACGCTCCGCCTGCACCGTGCATGATCGCGGCGCGAATGGCGGCGGCATCCTCGCCGCGCGGATTGTCGTCGGTGACGATTACCACATCGGCCGACTTGGCCGCGACTTCGCCCATCGGCGCGCGCTTGCCGCTGTCGCGGTCTCCGCCTGCACCGAAGACGACGATCAGCCTGCCCCCACGCTCCGCATCGACATGCGGGCGCAGCGCCGCGATCGCCGCTTCGAGCGCGTCGGGCGTGTGCGCGTAATCGACATAGAGCGGTGCACCAACCGGCGCGATGACCGCGCGCTCGAGCCGCCCGCGCACCGGCTGCAATCGTGAAACCGCGTCGAACACCTGCGATGCGTCGGAACCGGTCGACAGCGCGAGCCCGGCAGCGCACAATGCATTTGCCGCCTGGTATGCCCCGATCAGCGGCAGCTTGATCGTCCGCCCGGTGCCGTCGTGCTCGACCGTCAGGGTCTGTCCGAGCTGGGTCGCCTCGCGGGCGGCGAGGCGCAGGAACGCGCCCCGCTCGCCCACTGTCCGAACACGCAGGTCTTGGGCTTCCGCGTGTTCGATGGCGCGGCGGGTCCACTCGCACATTTCCCCGCCGTCCCAGATGATCGCCGGCGCGCCGGGTCCGACCACTTCGTCGAACATGCGCATCTTGGCCGCAAAATACTCTTCCATCGTGCCGTGGTAATCGAGGTGGTCGCGGCTGAAATTGGTGAAGGCGCAGGCGGCCACGCGCAGCCCTTCGTTGCGGTATTGCGACAGGCCGTGGCTCGATGCCTCGTAGGCGACATGGGTCACGCCTTCGCGCGCCAACCCGCTCATGTTGGAGAGGAAAGTGACGATGTCGGGCGTGGTCAGCCCGGTCGAGATGCTGCCGTCGGGGGTGGTCACGCCGAGCGTCCCGATGCTCGCCGCGCGCTCGCCGCACATGCGCCAGATCTGGCGGGTCATCTCGGCGGTCGAGGTCTTGCCGTTGGTGCCGGTGACCGCGACCAGCGTTTCGGGCACGGGCTTGAAGAACTGCGCCGCGAGCAGCGCAAAAGTCCGGCGCGGCTCCTCGCTTGAGATATGCACCGCGCCTTTCACCGGCGCTTCGGGCCGGGTCACGACAGCGACTGCACCCGCTTCGACGGCCGCGGGAATGAAATCCTCGGCGTTGAAGCGCTCGCCGCGAAACGCGCCGAACACGGTGCCGGGCGCAACCTTGCGGTGATCGATGGCGAAGCCGGTTACGGCGATGTCGCCGCCCTCTCGACACTCCACCCCCGCGCGCTCGGCCAGCCCCCTCAGCTTCATTTGTGCCCCTCGACCAGATAACGCAGGTCGGAAATGTCGACGTCGCGATTGTCGTCGGGCCGGACCCCCAGCATCGGCCCGATGCGCGGCACCAGCCGCCCGACGATCGGAGCGGCGTTGAACGCGGCGGTGCGCTGGAACGAGCTGGCGAGCGTGCCGCGCGGTTCATCGAGCATCGTCACCACGACATAGCGCGGACGATCCATCGGAAAGGCGGCGGCGAACGACGAGATCAGCGCGGTCTTGGCATACCCGCCCTGGCGCGGCTTTTCGGCCGATCCGGTCTTGCCGCCGACCCGGAAACCCGGTGCATCGGCGCTGCGGCCCGTGCCGTAGAGCGAGATCATGCGCAGCATCTGCCGCATCCGTGCCGAAGTCGAAGCCTTGAACACCCGGCGTCCGCGCGGAACGTCTTGCGGGGCCAGCTTGCGCAGCGTCGCCGGGCGCCAGATCCCGCCATTGACCATTGCCGCATAGCCGCTGGCGAGGTGCAGCGGCGTGACCGCCACGCCGTGTCCGTAGCCGACCGTCATGGTCTTCAGCCGCGACCAGTTGTCGCCGGGCCAGATCGGGTGGCCGCGCGCGGGCAGTTCGACATAGGGACGGCGGTCCATGCCGAGATCGATCATCGTCTGCCGCAGCCGCTTTGCGCCGAGCTCGTCGGCGATCCGTGCGGTGACGGTGTTGGACGAATAGACCAGCGCCTGCGGCACGTTGAGTGCACTGCCCTTGGGCTTGAGATCGCGGATCGTGCGCTTGGCAATCTCGACATTGGTTGCGTTCCACGGGCGCGACAGGTCGCGCACTACTCCGGCATCGATCGCGGCGGCGACGGTCAATGGCTTGAAGGTCGATCCGAGCTCGTAGACGCCGTTGGTGGCGCGGTTGAATTCGTTCGGGGCACCCTGCGCGCCGATCACGTTGGGATCGAATTCGGGCAGCGAGGCCAGCGCCATGATCTCCCCGGTATCGGCGTCGAGCACGATACCCGCCGCGCCGATCGCATCGGTCGCAAGCATGCCGCGCCGCAATTCCTCCTCGAGCGCACCCTGGACGCGCACGTCGATCGACAGCGCGACAGACTCCGCCCGCAACTCCGGGTCACGCAACTGCCCGTCGAGCACCTGCTCCATCCCGAGCCGCCCGCCCTCGCCTTCGACCACGTAGCCCAGCACATGCGCGGCGAGCGAACCCTGCGGATAGTGCCGCTCGTTCTCGCGCGGGAATTGCAGCGCGATCTCGCCCATTTCGAACACCCGGTTGGCCTCTTCGGGCAGCACCCGACGTCGCAGATAGCCCGCCCGGCCCGAGACGAGCCGCTGCGCCGTCTTGGCAACGTCCATGTCGGGGAAGATCGCGTTGAGCTCGGTCGCGACCTCCTGGGGCGATCGGACCAGCGGCGAACCCTCGTCGCCCATCGCTTCGGGATCGAACCACATCGCATAAGCGGGAAAAGCCCGCGCCAGCGGCACACCGTTGCGGTCGGTGATCTCGCCGCGCGGCGGAAGCAATTGTTCGGCCAGGCTGGTGCGGTCGGGCGTGCCCCCGACAAAGCCGAGATACGCGATCCGCAGCACCGCCACCGCGGCCACCAGCGCGAACACGATCGCGATCCAAAGCACCCGCCAGCGGGCGGTCAGCAGCGACTGGTAGCGCAGGTGGACCAGCCGGACGCGGCCCAGCGGCACCGCAGCCTGCGCGGCATAGGCGTTCATTCAACCGCCTCGTCTGGTCGCGACGTGCGCGCCTGCGCCGCGCGGATCGGCGAAGCCTCGACGAGGAAATCGCCGAACGCATCGGTGAACGCGCTCCGCGGATCGGTATCCGCGCTGGCCGAAGCGAGCGTGATTGGTGCCCCGGTCAGCGGCGAGACCATGTCGCGCGCAGGCACCGGCGCACCGTCCTCCCCGGTTTCGGCGCGGGCGACGCGGATCGGTGAAGGCGCGCCCGGAGCCTGCGGTAGGCCGAGGCTCGCCAGCTGGCGCTGGCCGTCGATATACTGGTCCGCCCGCGGCGCTTCATAACCGAATTCGACCGCGTTCCAGTTCGCGAGCTGGCGCTGGCTGGCGCGCGATTCGAACTCGGTCTCGAGCATCAGCGTCTCGCGTTCGAGTGAAACGATCTTGCGCTCGGCGAGCAGCACTTCGCTCTTCACCGCATGGACGTTGAAGCTCAGCACCATGAAGATGCCGAGGCACAGGCCGAGCGAAGCGAGCCAGCCGATCTGGCGCATGCGGGAGCCGGTCACGATCATGCTGCATCCCTCCTGGCTGGCGCGGCGGTGCGGATGGCGTGGCGCAGGATCGAGGAACGCGCGCGGGGATTGCGCGCGACCTCGTCTTCGCCGGGGCGGATCGCCTTGGAGACGCGTGCAAAGGTCGGCGTCGGTCCGGGGAGCTCGCCGGGCAGGTGGCGCGATACGGCACGGCCCGCGCCCGAAGCGTCCCTGAAGAAGCGCTTCACGATCCGGTCTTCGAGGCTGTGGAAGCTGACCACCGCCAGCACTCCGCCTTCACGCAGCAGCGCTTCGGCGGCGGCGAGGCCGGCGCGCAGTTCGCCCAGCTCGTCGTTCACATGGATGCGCACCGCCTGGAACGTGCGGGTCGCGGGGTCCTTCTTGTCGTGCGGCTTGTGGCCCAGCGCCTTGCGCACCACGCGGGCGAGCTCGCCGGTGGTTTCAAGCGGGCGTGCGGCAACGATAGCGCGCGCGACGCGGCGCGACTGGCGCTCCTCGCCATATTCGTAGAGCACGTCGGCGATCGCGGCTTCGTCGGCGGAGTTGAGGAAATCGGCAGCGCTTTCGCCAGCTGAACTCATCCGCATGTCGAGCGGCCCGTCGTGCGAATAGGCAAAGCCGCGTTCGCCCTGGTCGAGCTGCATCGAGCTGACGCCGATATCCATTACCACGGCATCGACCCGCGGCACGCCGAGCGCATCGAGCTCTTCGCGCATCTCGGAAAACCGCCGCTGATGCAGCGAAAGCCGACCGTCGAACCGCTCGACCATTGCAGCGCCGTCGCGGATCGCACCCGGATCGCGATCGAAGGCATAGACGCGCGCGCCCGCTTCGAGCAGCGCGGTCGTGTATCCGCCGGCCCCGAACGTGGCATCGACCACGCTCATGCCGGGTGCAGGGCTGATCGCGCCGATCACCTCGTCGAGCAGGACAGGAATGTGCGGCGCGATCATTTCGCACCGCCTTTCTTCGCAGACTTCGCCGTCGCCTCGGTCACCAGCTTGGCGCAGGTCGCCTGTGCGCCCTTCCACGCCGAATCCATCCGCGCGAGCTCTTCCGGGTTCCAGACGAAGAAGAAATCGCCCGCGCCCTGGAAGTACAGCCCGTCATCGACCTTGCCGAGATCGCGCAGGTGATCGGGCATGACGAAGCGGCCGCTGTCGTCGAACGGCAATTGCTCGAAGCCGAACAGCTGCTGGGCGCGCACTTCGCGATCGAAATTGTCCTGATTGAGCCGGATCGCGCGCTCTTCCTCTCGGTCGAGCTGTTCGTGCAGTTTCTCGGTGCGCGAGAGGCCGAACCCGATCAGGCAATCGAACCGGTCGTGCGCGGCGAGGCACAGGACCTTGGAGCCGGACGAATCCTTTACCGCCTTGCGAAACGCGGGAGGCAGGACGAAACGACCCTTGTCGCCGCTAAGCGAATAGGCCTGTCCACTATATCCTCCAAAGGCAGACACGTGCCTCGATCCCCTCTCGTCCCGTTCCGGCGAACCCCTTCTCGCCGTACAATCGATTCAGACACGCCTTCTGCGTCGCCGCACCCGCGCAAACGGGGGCGGCGCGCCAACCGGTGATGGCGACGCGGCACAAACAGGCATGTTTGATGGAACCCGGACATATCGGGGATGAGAGCGGGATGGAAGGGGTTTTTGCGGGAAATCTAGGGATTACTTGGTAAATTATTGATTTAATGTAGAAAATCTAATCCCGAATTCTGCACGACCGGGCGAGCGTCTCCCGAGATCTCCTCCAGGTGACAGCGGCAATAGCCTGTTTTTACGTGCGAATCCGAAAAGCTGCCGCTGCGCGCCTGCCTCCGGATTCGCCTGTTCCCGCATCATCCCCTGTCCTGCCCGGAAAACGCCGCATCGAGCACGCGCGACTGATGCTCTCCGCGTTCTCCGGCGAGGTCGCGATGCTCGAACAGCGCGGCGTCGGCCAGCACCGTCACGCGTCCCTGGCCGATCGTGCAGCGTGCGAGGGTGCCCTGCGCCAGAATTTCGCACGCCGAATTCCCCGTAACGGGAGCGATCGTGCCCGAATGCACCACGGTGATCTGTCCGTTGCCCAGCGCGACCGTGCGGATGCCCTCGTCCCGGTTTTCGTGCAGCTCGGCTGTGATTGCGAGTCCCCAGCGCTTGAGCACCGGCGGGATCAGCGCGGTGTCGACCGGCCGACGCGGATCGCCCAGCGGCACATCGTAATCTCCGCTCAGGATCGGATCGAGCACCAGCAACAGTTCGCCGCCGCCCCGGACCCAATCGTCGAGCGCGACATTGTCCGCTGCCGAAAGGCCGCGCGGCTGGATCACCGCCAGCCGCTCGAGGCCGGCAAGCGGATCGGTTTCCCGATCGCCCGGAGACAGACCGGGGATGGGCGAAAGCGTATCGAGCGGCACCAGTTCGAACCGCCGTTCGAGCAGCGCGCGCTGCCACGGCCTCTCGCCACCGCCCTGCGCGAGCTCGGAAAAATCCGCGCCAAGCGGCCAGTACAGCGGGAGGCTGGTCATCAGGCCCAGCGGCTCGCGCGGGATCGCGGACGCGGCAGGCGCTTCGGGGGCGGGCGTCTCCGCGTCGCTGCAGCCGGGCAGGACCAGCGCGCAAAGCGCGGTCGCGATCGCCCTAAGGCGCGGGCTTTTCATTGGTCGCCGGGGTTGCCCTCGTGCCTTCGGCCGGGGCGATATCGGGCACCGTGGTCGCGTTCGGATCGGGCTCTGCCGGGATGTCCGGGACCACGCCTGCATCGGCCAGCGGATCGCGCTGCGGCGGTGCTTCGGTCGGCTCGGTGGTCGGTGCCGCTTCGGGCACGGCGGCGGCCTCTGCCTGCTGCGCGCTGTTGTTGATGACGCTGGCCAGCCCCACGACCAGCACCATGCTGAACAGCCCGAACAGGCCGACCTGCAAACGCTGGACCGCCTCGGCCCGGTTTCCCCCGAGCGGAGCGCCTTCGCGTTCGCCCTCGTGCATGTCGATCGTGTGATTGCTGCGCTGTTCGGCCATGGCCCGAGCCTATCAGTCCGTATCGCCGCGCGCCAGCCAATCGAACACCGGCAGGTTCTTCGAGCGCAACCAGTCGGCATTGTAGAGGGTCGAAAGGTAGCGGAAACCGGTATCGCACAGGATCGTCGCGACCTGCGGCTTCTGGCGACCCTCGGCGACAAGTTGCTGGCCGAGCGCGATCGCGCCGGCAACATTGATGCCCGACGACAGGCCGAGACACAGCCCCTCTTGGCGCAGCAGTTTCTCGACCCAGACCAGACCTTCCTCGTCGGATATCCTGAACTGGGTATCGATCGGCGCGCCTTCGAGGTTGGCGGTGATCCGGCCCTGCCCGATACCTTCGGCGACCGACGAGCCTTCTGCCTTGAGCTCGCCATGGGCGTAATAGTTATAGAGCGCCGCGCCGTGCGGGTCGGTCAGCGCGATGCGGACTTCGGGATCTTTTTCCTTCAGCCCCATGCCGACCCGGCGATCGTGCCGCCGGTGCCCGCCGCGCAGGTAAAACCGTCGATCCGGCCGCCGGTCTGCTGCCACAGCTCCTGCGCCGTGCCTTCGATATGCGCCTTGCGATTGGCGATATTGTCGAACTGTCCGGCCCAGATCGCGCCTTCGGTCTCCTCGGCCATCCGCCGCGAGACGTGCTGGAAATGGTTCTGGTCGGCATATTTGGTCGGCGGGACAAGGACCAGCTCGGCGCCGAGTGCCCGCAGCGTGTCCATTTTTTCCTTCGACTGGTTGTCGGGCATGACGATGATCGTCTTGTAGCCGAGCGCGTTGGCAACCAGCGCGATCCCGATCCCGGTATTGCCTGCCGTCCCCTCGATCACGGTCCCGCCGGGAGCAAGCTCGCCACGCTCCTCGGCATCGCGGATCATGTAAAGCGCCGCGCGGTCCTTCACGCTGGAGCCGGGATTGGCGAATTCGCATTTGCCCCAGATGTCACAGCCCGCCGCCTCGCTCGGCCCGGCAAGGCGCACCAGCGGGGTGTTGCCGATCAGGGCCAGCGTATCGCCCAGAGGTTGGGTAATGTTCATGCGAGCGATCTAGGCCTTTGCCCCGTGCCCCGCAAACAACATCAGTCTTCAGGCGCGATTGTTACCTTGAGGCCGTCGAGCTCGGACGTGAACGGGATCTGGCACGACAGGCGCGAGGTTTCGTTGCGGTGGTCGGAAGATTCGAGCAGGTCGTCCTCGTCCTCGCTCATCGCCGGGAGCTTGTCGGTCGCGCCGGCTTGCACGAACACGTGGCAGGTCGCGCACGAACAGCACCCGCCGCACAGCGCCAGCAGCTCATCGAAGCCGTTGTCGCGGATCGCCTCCATCACCGTCAGGCCGTCCTCGACCTCGATTTCGCTCGTCTCGCCTTCGCGATTGGTGACGACCAGCTTGGGCATGGGCTTCGTTCCTCTTGGATCATTGAGCGCACAAACGCGCGCTATGGATAAGACGCGGCGGCTGCTAGGACGTTCCACCGATCAAGGTCAAGTTATAGGATTGAGTAGTGGGGCTGACGGCAGAGCGGATCAGGGACGGGCTCGACGCGGTGGCGCGGGAGGATGCGACGGTCGCCACCGAGCTGAAGCGCATCGGCTATCCCGAACCGCGGCTGCGGGCACGCGGCTACAAGACGCTGCTGCGCACCATCGTCGGTCAGCAGGTGTCGGTCGCTGCGGCAAGCTCGATGTGGACCAAGCTTGAGGCCGAGCTTGGGCCGGACTTCACCCCCGCCTGCCTGCTGCAACGCGATTTCGACACCCTGCGCGCCTGCGGATTGTCGCGGCAGAAGCAGGGCTATGCCCGCTCCCTGTGCGAACTGGTCGATGCGGGCGAGATCGACTTGCACGCGTTGCCCGAAGACGACGAGGAAGCGATCGCCGAACTCACCCGGATCAAGGGGATCGGGCGCTGGTCGGCAGAAATCTACTTGCTGTTCGCCGAAGGCCGCGCCGACATGTGGCCGGCCGGGGATCTGGCCGTACAGGAAGGAGTCAAGCGGCTGCTCGATCTCGACGAACGCCCGCAGGAAAAGGCGCTGCGCGAAATCGGCGAACGCTGGCGCCCGCATCGCGGCCCGATGGCGATATTCACCTGGCATTTCTACGCCAATCCGGCGCTATAGCCCTCGTTTTCCGCCTTTCGGGAAAGGGTTGCAGCGCAGCGTCGAGCGTGTATTAATGTGGCAATACACCGGCTTGACCAAGGGAGAATCAACGCCATGTCCCCCATCACCCGTACCGCTCGCCTGCTCGTTGCCTCGGCGGCGGCCTGCGCGCTCGCAGCGCCGACACTCGTTTCGGCCGATCACCACGCCTCGAACACTACCACCGGAGCCTCGATGACCACCTCCCAGGAAGCCGCCCCCCTGATCCCGCGCGACGCGCTGTTCGGCAACCCTACCCGCGCGCAGGGCCGGATCAGCCCGGACGGCAAGTGGCTGAGCTGGCTCGCGCCGCACGAAGGTGTGCTCAACATCTGGCTCGCTCCGCGCGACAATCCCGACGCGGCGAAGGTCATCACCTCGTCCACCGATCGCCCGATCCGGCAGCATTTCTGGGCCCCGGATTCGAACAGCGTCGGCTACATCCAGGACAAGGGCGGCGATGAGAACTTCCTGCTCTACCGCATCGATGTCGCAACCGGCGAAGAGGTGACGCTCACCCCGTTCGAGAACACGAGAGTCGACATCATCGGCAGTTCCGAGACGATCAAGGACAAGATCCTGATCGGTCTCAACAACCGCAACCCGCAGTTCCACGACGTGCACCTGCTCGATCTCAACACCGGGGAGATGGAACTGGTGCTCGAGAATAATGGCTATGCCGGGTTCATGGCCGACGACACGCTGACCGTGCGCATGGCGTTCCGCCAGAACGAGGAAGGCGGAACCGACTATTTCGACGTGCGCGACAATGTTGTCGCCGAAACACCGTTTGAAGCGACCGCGATGGAAGATTCGCTCACCACCAATCCGGCAGGCTACACCACCGACGGCTCGATCCTGTACTGGCTCGACAGCCGCGGGCGCAACACCGCCGCGCTGTTCGCGCAAGACACGGCGACCGGCGACAAGACCATGATCGCAGAGGACGACAAGGCCGACATCGGCGGCACGATTCGCGATCCCAAGACCGGGGTGGTCGAGGCCTATTCGGTCAACTACCTCAAGAACGAATGGGTCGCGACCGATCCCGATCTCAAGGCCTCGCTCGACTGGCTCGGCGAACAGCTCGAAGGCGAATACGGTATCTCCAGCAGGACCGACGATGACGCGACGTGGATCGTGTGGAACGACCCGCTCACCGCGCCGACCGCGACCTATATCTACGAGCGCGAAGCCGGGACGCTGACGCCGTTCTACGTCACCCGGCCCGAGCTCGAAGGCGCACCGTTGCAGCCGATGCACCCGGTCGAGATCGCCAGCCGCGACGGGCTGACATTGCCCTCCTATCTCACCCTGCCGCCCGGCTCGGACACCGATGGCGACGGGCGTCCGGAAAGCGCCGTACCGATGGTGCTGCTGGTCCATGGCGGGCCGTGGGCGCGCGACGATTACGGCTTCAACTCGCTGCACCAGATGCTCGCCAATCGCGGCTATGCGGTGCTGTCGACCAATTTCCGCGGCTCGACCGGCTTCGGCAAGGATTTCCTCAATGCCGGCAACAAGCAGTGGGGCCTGAAGATGCACGACGACCTGATCGACGCGGTCGACTGGGCGATCGGCGAAGGCATAACGGGTGAAGACCAGGTCGCGATCATGGGCGGGTCCTACGGCGGCTACGCGACGCTTGCGGGCCTGACCTTCACCCCGGAAAAATTCGCCTGCGGAGTCGATATCGTCGGCCCGTCGAATCTCGAAACGCTGCTCGCGACCATCCCGCCCTATTGGGCGCCGCTGGTGAAAATCTTCCACGAGCGGATGGGCGATCCCAACACCGACGAAGGCCTCGCGCTGCTCAAGGCGGCAAGCCCGCTCTACAAGGCGGACCAGATCGTGAAGCCGCTGCTGATCGCGCAGGGTGCCAACGATCCGCGCGTCAAGCAGGCGGAGAGCGACCAGATCGTGACTGCAATGAAATCGGCCGGAATCCCGGTCACTTACGTGCTCTATCCCGATGAAGGCCACGGTTTCGCCAAGCCCGCGAACAACATCGCCTTCTTCGGCATCGCCGAGAACTTCCTCGCTGAATGTCTGGGCGGCCGGGCCGAGCCGCTGGGCAACGTGCTCGAACCCTCGACCGCCGAAATCGTCGAGGGAGCGGAGCACGTAAAGGGCCTCGAAGACGCGCTTGGTGGCTGATGAACACGACTTGGCGCTGCTGACATTGGTGTCAGTGGCTGACAATCGCTGCGCGCGGGGCTAAAGCTCCGCGCGTATTGCATTCGGGAGTGGGATCGAGATGGCAGACGACACGCGGCGGAGCATTTTCATAACCGGTGGGGCTTCGGGCATCGGACGGGCGGTTGCGCGCCATTTCGGCGATCGCGGGTGGTTCGTGGGAATTGCCGACGTCAATGTGCACGGCATGGAGGACACGCTCGGCCTGATCGGCGGGGGGTTCAAGTACATGCACGAACTCGACGTGCGCGATCGCGATGCGTGGGACGTCGCGCTCGAATCCTTTTCGACAGCCGCTGGGGGCCGCATCGACGCGATGGTAAACAATGCCGGGATCGGCACCGGCGGGCCGTTGGCCGAACTCGAAAAGGAAGAGATCGACCGCTGCCTCGATATCAACCTGCGCGGCGTGCTGTACGGCGCACAGGCGGTCTACCCGCACCTGCAGAAGACCGCGCCGGGCTCCGCGCTGGTCAACATCGCGAGCGCGGCCGGGATGACCGGCGGCAGCGGGATGAGCGTCTACAGCGCGACCAAGTTCGGCGTGCGCGGGATCACCGAGAGCCTCGATGCCGAATGGGCGGAAGAGGGGATCACGGTGGCTGACATCTGCCCGAGCTTCATCGAAACCCCGCTGCTCGAGGGCACCGGCAACCGTCGCAGCAACGAATCGGTGCGCTCGCGCGTGGTCGCGGCGGGCCTGGAAATCACTCCGGTCGAAGAAGTCGCCAAGGCGGTTTGGGACGCGGTGCACGGCACCGACCTGCATTACCTCGTCGGCAAGACCGCGCGGCAACTGAATTTCGCCAAGCGCTGGATGCCCGGCAAGGTCCGCAGGCAAAACCGCGAGCGCACGACGCTGCTGGGGAAGTAGCGGCCTAGATCAGCTGATCGATCGCCTTGGCCATCACCGCGTCGCGCTGCGACAGTCCGTCTGCATCATGGGTGGTCAGGGTAATATCGACCTTGGCGTAGACGTTGGACCATTCGGGATGGTGATCCTGGCTGTCGGCGATCAGCGCGACCTGCGTCATGAAGCCCCAGGCCTGGCGGAAATTGTCGAACTGGAAAACGCGGTTGATCGCCTTGCCTTCGCGGGCGAGCTCCCATTCGGGGTGATCCTTGAGCAGCAGCTTGATTTCGTCTTTTGATAGGCCGGGCACGGATTTCATTGCAGGTCTCCTTCGGCGGAGTTGTGGGCGGGTTCGCTTTTCCCTAACGCACCAGCCGATGCAAGGTTCTGCCGCCGTTTCGCTTTCCGCAAGCGACCTCGCGTGCCGCCGGGGCGACCGGCTGCTGTTTCGCGGGCTGTCGTTTGCGCTGGCGGGCGGCGAAGCGCTGCACGTAACTGGCGCCAACGGCACCGGCAAGACGACGCTGATCCGGGCGCTGTCAGGGCTGACGACGCCGCTGGCGGGGCATGTGGTGCGCGAGGGCGCGCTCGGCCTGCTCGACGAACGCCCCGCGCTCGATCCGGACCTGCCGCTTGGCCAAGCGCTTGCATTCTGGGAACGGATCGATGGTTGCGGCAATCCTTCGGGCGCGTTGACGGTGCTCGGGCTGGAGCCGCTGCTCGACGTGCCGGTGCGCTATCTCTCGACCGGACAGCGCAAGCGCGCCGCCTTCGCCGCGCTGCTCAATCGCGGCGTGCCGATCTGGCTGCTCGACGAACCGCTGAGCGGGCTGGACAAGGTCGCGATCAACCAGATCGCCGCGCTGATCCGGCTGCATGTCGGGGGCGGCGGTATCGCGCTGATCGCCTCGCATCAGCCGCTCGCGATCGAGGGTCTTGGAACACTCGCGATCGAAGATCACGTGCCCGCCCGGGAATCCGCCGAATGATCGGCACGCTCCTGAAGCGCGATCTCGCGAAGTTCTTCCCCTTCAGCGGAAGCGGAGCGGCGCTGCCGGTGGTGTTCTTCGTCGCGGTGGCGATGCTCTATCCCTTTGCCGTCGGGCCGGACCCGGCGATGCTGGCGCGCACGGGCGGAGGCGTGGTGTGGATCGCCGCTCTGCTCGCCGCGGTGCTGCCGCTCGAAAAGCTGGTCGCGCAGGATATCGAGCTCGGCACGTTCGACCAGCTCAAGCTGCGGGGGTTGACCGAGGAACTCATGATGGCGGTACGGCTGCTGGCGCATTGGCTCAGCTTCGGTCCGCCCTTGATCCTCGCCGCCTTCCCCGCCGCAGCCTTGCTCAACCTCGACAATCCGACGCTGCATCTGGTGCTCATCGGGCTGCTGACAGGCACGCCGGGCCTCGCCGCGATCGGCCTGACGATTGCCGCGCTCACCGCGAGCCTGCGCGCCGGTGCTGCTCTGTCGGGCCTGCTGCTGATCCCGCTCGCGCTTCCGATCCTGATCTTCGGCGCAGGCGCGCTCGTGCGCCAGGACGAGGCCAGCATTGGCTTTGTCGCCGCGATCAGCCTGCTGCTGGTCGCCATCGCCCCGTTCGCCGCTGGAGCGGCAATCAGGGCGGCGCGCGAAGTCTAGCGCATCAATGCGGAAGGAAGATCGCCGTCAGCACGGCAGTAATCATCACCACCCAAACCATGAAGGCGAGGTCGGTGTTGGTCGCCGAAGCGCCGACCATTCTGGTCAGCCAGGCCGGCACGGCCGGGTGAGGTTCGGCAACAGGTTCGGACGCAGCTTCCATCGCGGCGTCGTCAATCATGCGGTGGGACGTCATGTTCGACAGGTTCCGGGCACGCAAAAGAGCGGGTGCCCACGCGTCTCGGCGACTCGCCGAAACGGCGCGCAAATACTCCCGATTTTCCGGGTTAGAAAGCGAAATGTGCGCGGGTCCGGATCGCGCGCGGGCGGCGGACGTTGATACGCTGGAACCACGGACAGGACGACAGTGAGAGCACCCGAAAGCCAACGAAGAGAGAACCTGCTTCTCAGCCGCATTGCGCAGGGTTTGCTCGTCTTCACCCTGCTCGCTTTCGCGGCAAAGGCGCTGGCGCATTCCGAGGTGCAGGCGCGCTACACGCCGCTGGTGGTGTTGCATGCGGGCGCGATGGTGGCATGGCTTGGGCTGCTGGCTAGCCAGGCGTGGCTGGCGGCGCAGCACCGGCTAAACCTGCACCGCGCATTGAGCCGCGCGTCGATAGCGCTGGTCGGCGCGATGGCGGTTTCGGGCGCGATCATCTCGATCAATATCGGCGCGGAATTGGGCCGCCCGGAAGTGACCATCGTGAACCTCGCCGCGTTTGTGACGTTCCTGCCGCTCTACTTCGCCGCGCTGCATTTTGCCCGGCGGCGCGAAATCCACGCGCATCGGCAGGCAATGCTGATCGGCACGCTCGCCCTTATGACCCCCGCCTATGCCCGCGTCGTGCAAGTGCTGGGCCTGCCCGACCCGGTCGCCATTGCAGTGCAGGTGCCGATCACTGTGGCGATCGCGGTGGGCTACGACTGGGCGACGCAGGGTCATGTGACGAAGCCGGTGCTGGCGATTCTGGGCTTTTCGGTTGCAGTCATCACGGTGATGGTGGGAGGGCTGGCGATGTGGTTTTTGTAGGCGACACGCCGCCCCGGGCTTGGCCCGGGGTCCAGTTCAGTCCCGGAAAGACCAACGAAAGCCCGATCCCGGATCAAGTCCGGGATGACGAGTTAGCTAGGAAGCGTGATGTCGGCGAGCGACTAGCGAGCCGCAAGGGCGACCGCCCGCCCGCAGCGGGTGCAGCTTTGCTGCACGTCTAGCGAGGATCGCGCGCCCGGATGGGCGTGCGGAAATCAATAAGGCGGCTTGTCCCGCCCCGTCGGACTCTTCGTAAAGATCTCAGTGCCGGTCTCGGTAATCGCAAGGCTGTGCTCGAACTGCGCCGACAGCGACTTGTCGCGCGTCACCGCTGTCCAGCCGTCGCCCAGCACCTTTGCCCATGGCTTGCCGAGGTTGATCATCGGTTCGACGGTGAAGAACATTCCCGGTTTCAGCTCCGGCCCCGTGCCCGCCTTTGCGGCGTGGACCACTTCGGGAGCGTCGTGGAACAGGCGGCCCAAACCGTGGCCGCAGAACTCGCGCACCACACCGTAGCGGAACTGTTTGGCATGCGCTTCGATCGCCGCGCCGATATCGCCGAGCCGCGCGCCGGGCTTGGCCGCTTCGATCCCGAGCATCAGGCATTCGTAGGTCACATCGACCAGCCGTTTCGCCTTGAGCGGCGGCTCGCCTGCGAAGAACATGCGCGAAGTGTCGCCGTGCCAGCCGTCAAGCAGCGGCGTGACATCAACGTTGAGGATGTCGCCTTCCTTCAGCACTTTGTCTGATGGAATGCCGTGGCAGATCACGTGGTTGATCGAGATACAGCTTGAATGCGTGTAGCCGCGATAGCCGAGCGTCGCCGGAACTGCGCCCGCATCCAGCATCATTTCGCGGATCGCGGTGTCGATGCTTTCGGTCGTAACGCCGGGTTGGACGAGGTTTGCAACTTCATCAAGGATGGTCGCGGCCAGCCGTCCGGCCTTGCGCATCCCGTCAAAGCCTTCCTCGGTGTGAAGCTTGATGGTGCCGTCGCGATAGACGGTCTGATCCCCGTCGATGAGCTGATATTCGTGCATGCGCGCCATATAGCGAATGGTTCGCAGCAATGCGAGAGCAGTCGCGTCAGTTCGCCAACGAAAACGCCGCGCGATATTCCGGCTTGGCGACGTCGATCACCGGCTGAGTTACCGGCACCGTCACCTCGTACGGCCCCTCGGCATAGGCGCCCGCGACATAGGGTGCGGCGAGCAGTTCGATCGTATCGAACGTCTCTCCGTCGCTCGATCCCAGCACCATCACCAGTTCATCCAGCGCAGGGCAGCTGTCAAAAATATCGGGTCCGTTCGTCCTGCTTCCCCCCAGACGCTCCGAGCGCTCGGATTTCAGTCCATTGCAATACGCCTCACGCACCGCCCCTTCGAGCGCTGCGGGCGAAGCAAACAGGTCGGTCGGTGCCAGTTCCGCTTCGGCCCTGCGGTCCCACAGCATGGCATCGAACCAGGAGTTCCCGTGCGCGCCGCCGGTATAGGCGTATGTGCCCGCCACGAGGCTCAGGAACCGAGGCGTGTCCGCGGCGACTTCCCAGCCCTTGCTGAAATCATACCCGCGAAACGGATAGTCGTTCTTTTCGGCATCAGCCTTGGCCTCGGCAGCGTAGGCAGCGTATTCGTCATGCTCGCCCTGCGCCCGGACTTCGAACGCGGCATCGAGCGCCGGTATGGCCAGCACCTGCGCCGGCCATGCATAGACGAACTTCAGGCTATCGGTCTCGATCATGATCTCGCGCGGCTGTCCGGTTTCGGATGCCGGACCCGCGCCGTCAGACGCATCCGTTCCGACCGCTTCGCCCATGTCCTGCGGGGAGGAACACGCGATCAGTGCCACCGCCGCCAATGAAGTCGCAATCTTCATCTTGTCCGTGATCCCCCCATTTGAGACGTGACAAGTCTAGCGGCGTGATTATGGACGCAGCATGACCGATATCAAAGACCTGATCCAGCCCGATCGCGGGCAGGAAGCGACCGCCATTCACCTTTTGAACAAGGAGGGGTTCGAAGCCTACGCCAAGACCCTTTCCGCCGGGCAGCGCGCCAGCCTTGCCGCGCAGAAATTCGAAGGGAGCGGATTCCAGGTCGGGATCGTGCCCGATGGCGATGGATGGTTCGCCGTCGGCGGGGTCGCCAATCCGGATGAGCTGTCGAGCTGGTGCCTCGCGGCGCTAGCCGAACAGCTTCCCGAAGGCACCTATCGCCTGGCCGAGCGCCAGCCGGGCCCGGCGATGTTCGGATGGCTCACGGCGCAGTACCGGTTCACGCGTTACAAGGATGAGGAGAACGCGGTCGGCCCGCGCGTGCTGCTGACCGAACAGGTCGGTCGCCTGCCCGGCATTCTCGCCGAGGCCGAGGCCGAATTGTGGGTGCGCGATCTCGTCAACACGCCCGCCGAAGACATGGGTCCGGCAGCACTCGAGGCCGAAGTCGAAAAGCTCTCCAGGGCGCACAAGGCACAGGTGAAGACCATCAAGGGCGATGCGCTCGAACAAGGCTACCCCATGGTTCACGCGGTCGGCCGCGCCGCCGCGCGCCACCATGCGCCCCGGATCATGCACCTGACATGGGGCAGCGAAAGCGACCCGGTGCTCGCGATCGTCGGCAAGGGCGTGTGCTTCGACAGCGGCGGGCTCGACATCAAGCCGGCGAGCGGCATGCGGTTGATGAAGAAGGACATGGGCGGCGCGGCGCACGCCATCGCGCTCGCGGGCCTGGTGATGGGCGCGGGACTGAAGGTGCGGCTGCACCTGCTGGTCCCGGCGGTGGAGAACGCGATATCCGGCCCTGCCTTCCGCCCCGGAGACGTGCTGTCCAGCCGCAAGGGCCTCAGCGTCGAGATCCACAACACCGATGCCGAAGGACGCCTGATCCTCGGCGATGCGCTGACCCGCGCGAGCGAGGAAGAGCCCGACCTGATCGTGGATTTCGCAACGCTGACCGGTGCCGCGCGCGTGGCGCTCGGCCCCGATTACGCGGCGATGATGACGCGCAATGACGAGACCGCACAGGCGTTCATCGACGCGGGCAAATCGGCCGACGACGAACCGTGGCGCCTGCCGCTGCCCGAAGCCTATCGCGAATATCTCGTCTCGGACATCGCCGACATCGCCAACGCGCACGCCAATCCGTTCGCCGGGGCCAGCGTGGCCGGCCTGTTTCTCGACCGTTTCATCGGGGACGGAATCGACTGGGTGCATTTCGATACCTTCGCCTGGCGGCCCTCGCCCAAGCCCGGCCGCTCGAAAGGCGGCACCGCCTACGGCCTGCGCGCCAGCTGGCACGCGCTCCAGGCGCGGTACGCAAACGGCTGATCCCCCGGCACGGGAAATTCGCGGGGGTTGGCTAACTTGCTCGAAACCATGTCAGCGTATAAGCGCCCCGCACCACAGGGGTTGAGGAAGATTTCGGAATGAACGGCGCTGCCAGCCACGCAGCCGATTATGCGATGCCACAGGGCGTGCTGGGCCTAAAAGGTCCGGTGCGGAAGCCCGCGCCCGGCACGCTGCCGCTGCGCGGCGATCTGGCGCATATCGCACTGGCCGGTACGCACCTGGCGGCGCATTACGTCATCCCCGAGCTGCGCGAGATCGGCGCGGGTGGCGCGGCGCTGCACCTGATGCCGCGCGACGACAGCGACATCTCGCAGCGGCTGGAAGCGGGCACCCGGATCGAAGTCCTGGATGTCGCGGGCGCGTGGGCGTGGGGCTGCCTCGGCCCGCAAGGCCCGAGCGGATATCTGAAGCTCAACGAACTGGCGTAGCGCGATCCTGCACGCTAAGGCCGCGCGCCATGGCGACACGCATTTTCATCGACGGCGCGGCCGGGACCACCGGGCTCGAAATCCGCGACCGGTTGGCGGATCGCGGCGAGTTCGAACTGCTGGTGCTCGACGACGCGCAGCGCAAGGACGAGGCGGCGCGCAAGGAAGCGCTGCACGAAGCCGACATCGCAATCCTGTGCCTGCCCGATGACGCCGCGAAGGAGGCGGTGATACTGGCGGAAGGCTCCGACACACGCATCATCGATGCATCGAGTGCACACCGGGTGTCGGACGGGTGGACCTACGGATTTCCGGAAATCACCGGGCATGACAAAATTGCAGAGGCGCAATTCGTATCGAATCCGGGGTGCTATCCGACCGGCTTTCTGGCGCTGGTCGCTCCGCTGGTTCGCGCCGGGTTGCTGCCTGCCGACTGGCCCTTCACCTGCAACGCCGTCAGCGGGTATTCGGGCGGCGGCAAGGCGCTGATCGCACGCTACGAGAGCGAAACCGACCTCGCATTCCGCACCTACGGGCTCGACCTGGCGCACAAGCATCGCCCCGAAATGCAGAAACATGCTGCTCTGACGCACGGCGTGCTGTTCGCGCCAGCGGTCGTTCCGGCCTATCGCGGGATGCTGGTCGATATCCCGTTGCATCTGGGCGCGATGGCAACCGATCCCCGTTCCGATGACCTGCGCGCTGCGCTGGCGGAATTCTATTCCGGTTCCGGTGTCGTGACCGTGCGCGAGGAAGCCGCGATGCCCGAATTGCTGCTGCACGCCGGGATCGCCGCGCATGACGGGATGGAACTGTTCGTGTTCGGCAATGAGGGCGGCTGGAACGCCCGCTTGATCGCCCGGCTCGACAATCTCGGCAAAGGCGCGAGCGGGGCTGCGATCCAAAATCTCAACATCATGTGCGGTCTGCCGGAAACGACCGGATTGCGGCTCTAGGACCACTCCGCCTGCCCAATTATTAGGCAATCCCCGACCGCGCAATGGGCAGTGTTGCACTGCACAACAGAATCTTGCTAATCCCGCTCGCGGGGCGAATGAGCCTTGCGCCGACGCCGGGATCAAGTAACCCGGTGTTGCGCGCTGCTTGGCACGATTCTTGGTAGGAATCCGTCAACCAAATGACCAAAAACGGCCCGGATACGGGCAAACGGGGCGGGACAACGATACGTGAAGAAGATCGAAGCGATCATCAAACCCTTCAAGCTCGATGAAGTGAAGGAGGCTCTGCACGAAATCGGTGTCTCCGGCATTACCGTAACCGAAGCGCGTGGATTCGGCCGTCAGAAGGGTCATACCGAGCTGTATCGCGGTGCCGAATATGTCGTCGATTTCCTGCCCAAGGTGAAGCTCGAGGTCGTCGTCGACGACGATCAGGCCGACCGCGTGGTCGAGGCGGTCGCGAGCGCCGCGAAGACCGGGCGCATCGGCGACGGCAAGATCTTCGTCACTGCGATCGAAAGCGCGCTGCGCATTCGCACCGGCGAAACCGACGGCGACGCGGTCTGAATATCATACCTGCCCGCACGCATTGGCGGGCCTACCTCTCGAACTACAAGGCTGGAGACTACAAGAATGGCTAGCGTGAAAGACGTCCTCAAGAAGATCAAGGACGAGGAAATCGAATGGGTGGACCTGCGTTTCACCGATCCGAAGGGCAAATGGCAGCACCTTACGATGTGTGCGGGCGTGATGGACGAAGATTCGCTCGAAGACGGGCTGATGTTCGATGGTTCGTCGATCGCCGGGTGGAAGGTGATCAACGAATCCGACATGATCCTGAAGCCCGATCTGTCCGAGACCTGGCTCGATCCGTTCAGCGCGACCCCGATGCTGATCATCAATTGCGATATCGTCGAACCGTCGACCGGTGACTGGTATGCGCGCGACCCGCGCACCACCGCGAAGCGCGCCGAAGCCTATCTCAAGTCGACCGGGATCGGCGACACCGTGTATGTCGGGCCGGAAGCCGAATTCTTCATGTTCGACGACGTCCGCTTCGAAGACGGCTATGCCGGCAGCGGATTTGCGATCGACGATATCGAGCTGCCGACCAACACCGGTAAGGAATACGAGATGGGCAACATGGCCCACCGTCCGCGCGCCAAGGGCGGGTACTTCCCGGTCGCGCCGGTCGATTCGGCGGTGGACATCCGCGGCGAGATGGTTTCGACCATGCTCGAAATGGGTCTGCCCTGCGACAAGCACCACCACGAAGTCGCTGCCGCCCAGCACGAACTCGGCCTGACTTTCGGCACGCTGGTGCAGACCGCCGACCGTATGCAGATCTACAAGTATGTCGTGCACCAGGTGGCGCATGCCTATGGCAAGACCGCGACCTTTATGCCCAAGCCAATCAAGGAAGATAACGGCAGCGGCATGCACACCCACATGTCGATCTGGGCCGACGGCAAGCCGAAGTTCGCAGGCAATGAATATGCCGGTCTCTCCGAATCCTGCCTCTACTACATCGGCGGCGTCATCAAGCACGCCAAAGCCCTCAACGCCTTCACCAACCCGACCACTAACAGCTACAAGCGCTTGGTGCCGGGGTTTGAAGCGCCGGTGCTGCTGGCCTACTCGGCCCGCAATCGCTCGGCTTCGTGCCGTATCCCCTACGGCGCGGGCGAAAAGGCGAAGCGGGTGGAGTTCCGCTTCCCCGATGCGATGGCCAACCCCTACCTCGCCTATTCGGCGCTGCTGATGGCGGGGCTCGATGGGATCGAGAACAAGATCCATCCGGGCGAGGCAATGGACAAGAACCTCTACGATCTGCCGCCGGCAGAGCTGGCCGAGGTTCCGACGGTGTGCGGATCGTTGCGCGAAGCGCTCGAAAGCCTCGAGGCCGACCACGAATTCCTGCTGAAGGGCGACGTGTTCACCAAGGATCAGATCGAAGCCTATGCCGAGCTCAAGTGGGAAGAGGTGCTGCGCACCGAAACCACCCCGTGCCCGGTCGAATTCGACATGTATTACAGCATGTAAGCGCAAGGGTTCCCAATCTGGAACCCGGCACTTGAAAAGCGGCGAGCGGCCTTCGGGCTGCTCGCCGTTTCTCTTTGCGGGCCGTTATTCGCAGAGGCCCGCAGCCCGTTTCGCAATGCCTGCCAGCCCCTTGCATTTGGGCTTGCGGACCGGCTCGGCGGGATTGCCGCCATCGGGGTTGCGATCGTCCGTCCCGGCCATCATGCCCGCCATGTCGTCCATCCCGAGCATGAACATGCTGGTCGAGCGAAACCGCACGCGGGCGATCCATTCGGGATTCCACGCGATTTTCGGGTCCGCGGGGCGCGGTGGAAACGCAAAGTCGCGCTGGGGACCGAAGGCGGAGAGATTGCCCATCATGGCCTCACCGCCGGCCGCCGCGACCTCGGCCGGGACGGTGCAGCTGGTCTGGCTGGGCGGCATCACGGTCTTGGCCGACACCAGCGTGGCGACCGCAGCGGGCGACATCCAGTCCCACATCGGGCCGCCGAACGCCCGCGTTGCGGAAGAAGCCCACCACACCATGTCGAGGCTTTCGCCTCCCCCGCCGGCCTGGCCCGACATGACCCAGGCGTAATAGCCGGTCGCATCGGGTATCCCGGTCCAGTCTAGGACATAAGCGCCGCTCGGCATCGCGGTGTTTCTGACCTGCAAGGGTGCCATGAAATCGCGATCGAGCTCGAAGCCGATCTCGGGCGAATAGTTGCCGACGATCCGGTGCCTGCCCAGCAGCGAGGATTGCGCACTCAGATGCTTGCGGGCCTTTTCGTTCGGCCAGTCTCCGTAAGTGCGGCTGTTGGACGGGCTGATCCTCCATTCCTCCGGAATGTTCACCGCTGGGGCGAACAGGTCGGGCGGGTACTGCCCCGCCGCCATCTTGCTGAAATCGATAACGACCGGCTGGCCCGGCCCGGCCCGTTCGCCGCAACCCCAATAGATCCGCAGGCGGCCCTTCGGACGCTCGAAATCGTAGGTCCCTTCGGATTGCGCACGGCGCGGCGTGACCAGCGGCACCGACGTGCCGAGCGCCGCACCCGTTGGCATGAAGTGATCGGCCTTCGGATCTCCGCTCGCATCGCGGTTCGATCCCAGCCGCAGGATCATTTCGTGCGCCGGACCGGGACTTTCGCCGCGCATCATCGCCAGGGCCGAGGCCATTCCCCCTTCCGACGACATCGCGGCAAAGCCCGAAAGCGTGCCCGCGTCGATCGTGTACCGCGCGACGGGTGCACCCGATGCCCGCTGGGACATGCCTGGCGAGGTGGGGACGGCCAAAGTAGAACAGGCGGCAAGCAGGAACGCCGCCTTCATGGCGAGCTTATGCATCACAGATTCTCCTAACCCTGTTGGGCGCGGCGACTCCGCGATTGTTTCGCGCAAGGCGCTATTACACCTGCCCAAGATCGACCGGAAGCCCGAATATCGCCGCCCCCAACGGATCGGAACACGGCGGACTGCGGCACGGAAGGCAGCGCGCAGCGATCGATCCATTTTCCTACTCGTCGATGTTCTGCTTACTTGCCCGGTCTCCTGCCCTTTCAAGCCCCGGAGGCACTGCTATGCCGAACAATCGAAAGCCGATCTTCGACACTGTCCGCACGATCCTGAAGCGCGGTTTCCGCCAGGCGGAAGTCGACGCACTCGATGCCGCGCTGGACCGGTCGGGCGGAGAAGCCGACACGGAGGCCTCCGGCAATGCTACCCTGGGAGCGGCCGGAATCGCCCTGATCAAGCGTTTCGAAGGCTGTGCGCGGTTGCGCGTGGATGGACTGGTCGAAGCCTATCCCGATCCCGGAACCGGCGGCGATCCATGGACCATCGGCTGGGGAGCGACCGGGCGGGATGGCGACGGTCGCATTGGCCCCGGCACCGTATGGACGCAGGCGCAATGCGATGCCCGGCTGGCCGCGGACCTGCAGCGGTATGCCGCCGATGTCGTTCGCGCGATCGGCGACACTCCGACGACGCAGGCGCAGTTCGATGCGCTGGTCAGCTTCCACTACAATACCGGCGCCATCGCCCGCGCGACTCTGACCCGCAAACACAACGCCCGCGATCACGAGGGTGCCGCGCTGGAATTCGCGCGCTGGAACCGGGCCGGCGGGCGGGTGCTCAAGGGGCTGGTGCGGCGTCGCGCAGCCGAAGCGGAGCTCTACCGCAGCTAGTAGTCCCGGCTGATCTCGGCCGCCACGCTGTCGCGCCCGATGGTAGAGACCGTGCCGAGCAGCGCGAGCCAGCGAGTCACGCGGTATTCTAGCCGCGTCGCGCTATAACCCTGCCCGTCGGTCACCAGCTCGATATAGACCTTGTTGCCGAGATACTTGCCGAGCGCGACCCCGGTGCTCCGACCGAGCGCAGGATCGGCGGACACGATCCGCAGCTGATCGAGCCCGATCGATCGGCGCAGCTGGCCGATCGGATCGAGCCCGCTTCCACCTTGCAACGCCGCCAGCGCGGCGGCGAGCTGCACCGCGTCGGTGGCGGCAAGGCTCGTGACCGAGCTGCCGAACAGCAGCTGGGCCAGGATCTCTTCCTCCGGCAGAGGGGGTTCGGACGAAAGCGCGATGCGCGGAGCCTGCGACCGTCCGGTGATCGTCACCGTAACGTCGGCACCGTTGCGGTTGGTCTCTGCCGCGATATCGAGCTGCGGGTCGATCGGCTCGTTGAGGTTGAAGCGGATGCGTCCGCGCGTGAGTTCGAACCGCGCCCCGGCGAAGCTGTAGGCGCCGCGCACGAGCCGTGCCTCGCCGCCGAGCCTGGGGTCGTCGACCGTGCCGCGCAGTTGGATATCGGCGGCCCATTCGCTGTCGAGACCGAGCCCGTCGACCTCGATCCTGCGCCGCGCCCGCGCATCGACGAGGTAACGCCAGGGCGACGCGCGACCGGACCGCACGGTCGCTGCCCCGCCGTCGGTGCGGTTGACCTCGCGCGTGGCGATCTGCGGCAGGCTCATGTCCTCGGCGGCGGTGCCGAGCTGCCAAAACGCACTGTTGACCTGCACCCGCCCGGCGATCGTGCCGCCCGCCCCGTTGGACACGATCCGCAGCGGGCCGGTGACGGTGGTGTCGAGCCCGGCGGTGTCGAGGATCTTGGCGTTGCGCGCGGCCACGCGAATATCGAGCTGGGGACCGCGCTCAGCGCTCATCTGCGACAGGTCGATCGTGCCGCTGCCGCTGACCGACCCGCCGCCGCGCGGCGTTCCCGCGAAACGCGTGAGCTGCAGCCGCGACCCGGCGAAACGACCGCGCGCGGTGATCGCGGAAATGTCGGTCCCGGTGATCGCACTCTGCAGCCGCAGGTTCTCGCTCGCGAGCGTCCCGCCGAGGCGCGGGTTGTTGAGCGTCCCCGTGGCATTGGCGGTGACAGCCAACGGTCCTGTGAGGTCGAACGTATCGACCCCCGATAGCCGCCACAACGCCTCCGCGTTGCCATCATAGGCGAGCGTCGCGTTGAGCCTGCCGCGCATGATCCGGCCTGCCAGGTCGCTGCCCCCGCCAAGGCCGGTGATGCGCGCGTCGAGCCGTCCGAGCCTGCGCCCGTCCTCGGCCAGCCTAGCGCCCGCCGTAAGCCGGTCCGGGCCAAGATCGACCACGGTCAGCACGTCGATCGGGCGCGAGGACAGCAGGATCCCGGCGCGGCTGAAATCGTCGATCTTGAGCCGCGCGCTACCCGTCGGCGGACCGTCACCGGCCTGACGATAGGTGACAATGCCCGAAAGCCGCCCGCCGAACCCTAGGTCGCTCACCGCGAGATCGGCGAGCCGCAACGGCATCTCGGCAATGCGGGCCTCGATCGCCGTGGTCGGCCCGCCCAGCGTGCCTTCGAAAATCGCGAAGCCGCGCGCAAACCCGATTTGGGTCGGGGCCAGGCGATAGCCGCCCGCTTCGAGCGGCGTGAGCACCGCGCGGCGCGGCATGGTTATCGACCGCCCGGCGAATTCGCCGCGCGCGAGCAGCGCGATCCGCTCGGGTGCGATATCGCCATCGAACTTGAGCGCAAAGCGATCGCTGCGCCGCCCGGCAATCGAGCCGAGCACCGACCCACGCCCGTCCTCGATCGCCGCCTTGGCCGCGAAGCTGGCGATGCTGAGCGATCCGTAGTCGAGCCCGGTTCCGTCGATATCGGCGAACACCTGGCTGCGTCCGCTGCCGAACCGGCCGCGCGCGAAAATGTCTGCCTTGGCGAGGCTGAGCGGTGTCGGCCCCTCGAACCGGGCGTTGCGCGCGGTGGCGGTCAGTTCGAAACCTTGTGCGCCCGCCGAAGACGGGGCAAGCGCGAGCCGGCCATCCAGTCCGCCCCCCGCCAGCGCGAGGTCGCCCGAGATACCCGCTTCGCCCAGCGTCAGAGCGCCGCTCACGCTGGTGCGGAACACATCGAGCCTGGCGATATCGATCCGGGTCGGCGCGTCGCTTGGCAAGACGAGGCCGAGGGCACCCTCGAACGGGCCGAGCAGCGAACCGCCCGCCACGTCGAGCGCGAACCCGTCGTCGCTGGGAGCGATGGCGATCCGCACGTCGCTCAGCCCGGCGGCGGGCAGCGGATCGGCCAGCACCAGGACGGCGCGCGGACCGCTTCCTTCGATCGTCGCATCGATCGTGAACGGCCCGTATTCGCTATGCCTACCGCGCCCGGCAAGGGTCGTCACCTCGCCGCGAATCTGGCTGTCGAGCGTTGCCTGGAGGCGCTCGCTGTCGAGCGAAACGTCGCGCAGCACGATCGGCTGATCGCCGCCCATTCCGAACGCTCCGCGAAAGCGCAACTGCTGGCCCGCTACGTTGGCCACGGTGGCGTTGGTCACGTCGCTCAGCCGCCCGGCGACATTGGCGCGCAGGGTCCAGGGGATATCGCTGCCGAACTTGGCAAGCAGCTTGGCGTTGCCGGTCGCCCGCCCGATCCCTTCGAGCGCCAGCCCGCGCGCCTCGATCGGCCCGGCAACCGCATAGACCCCGGTGCCCGTGTCGCCGCGCAGCGTGAGACGCGCATCGAGGCCGGGGAACGACACGCGCGCGCCGTCGACGGTCAGCTTGCCATCGGCGAGGTTGAGCGTTCCGTCTAGCGTGCCGCGCTCGAGCTGCGCATCGACCAGTTCGACCCCGGTCGAGACCCGCGACGTCTCCGCATCGAGCGGCAGCGTCAGGACACCTTCGCGAAAGGTCGCGGTGCCGCGCTGCGATAGGTCATCGACGGTGATGGTGCCGATCGCGAGTTGCGACGTGGTCAGGCGATGCGGGATAGTGAGATCGCGGAACAACCCGTCGAGCTCGGCCTCGATCCGCGCATTCGCGAGCGCGATCCCCCCGCCCAGCAGATCGGGGTCGCGCAACCGCAGCACCGTCTCGAACGCGTCGAAGCGGTTGCCGGCGAGGTCGATCGCGCCCCGCCCGCGGGCGGCCAACGTATCGGAGATCGCCACGAGCTGCCCTTCGAATACGCTTTCCTCGAGCGTGCCCTGCGCCACCAGCGACAGCGCGTCGCCCACGGCGCGCCTGGTGAGCCCGTCCTGGTCGATGCGCGGGGAGACCTGACCGAGCAGGCCATAGGTCCCGGCGCGGTTGGTCAGGCGGAATCCCGCCACCCGCTCGCCATTGATGCTGCGCGTTCCCGGTGCGTAGCGCGTCACCAGGGCATGACCGAGCCAGCGCGACCAGGTGCCGTCGCCCTCGATCTGCGCGCGATATCCCATGTCCAGCCCGGTGAGCCCGGCGATAACGCCGCCGGCCGGGGCATTGTAATCGAGCGCGAGGTCGAACCGGTCGCCGTCGGGCTCGGCATCGAGCAGCAGGCTGACGGTGTCCCGGCTCCCGAGCTCGCCATCGGCTTCGATCAGCGCGCGTCCCGAGCGGATATCGATCCGCGCCCCGAGATTGACCCGCTGCGCGCCCTCGGTCGCGACCCCTGAGGCGATGGTCAGGTCCTCGATCGCCAGACGGTCCACGCGGATGTCGAAATCGGGCAGCAGCGGCGCGTCGGGATCGCCCGGCAGCAATTCGGGCAAACGCGACAACCGGCCACGCCGCACGCTCAGCTCGCGGATATCGAGCCCGCTCCACAGCCACGCGAGCGGACGCCAGTCGAGCGCGACTTCGGGGATGGTGAGAAATTCGCCCTTGGGGTCGCGCAGGATCACATCGTACAGCACTGCCGTCCCGTAGATATCGCCCTCGATCCGACCGACTTCGAACCGCAGGCCCGAAGCGGGCGCGACCTGGGCGATCTGGTCGGCGACGAAGCGCTTGCCGATCGGCGAACTCAGGAACCCAGCGACCAGCACGATCGGAAGCAGCACCAGCGCCAGCGCCCAGCCAAGCCGCTTGGCCCAGACCCGCCGGCGCCTGCTCGGGTCGGCCCCGGCTTGGGGCGCAGTGTCGGCTTCGCTTGCCATCAAAATGCCTGTCCGAGACTGACATAGACCGCAACCGGACTGTCGAACTCATCGGGGTTGAGCGGCACGCCGACATCGACCCGGATCGGGCCGAAGCTGGTCTTGTAGCGGATGCCCACGCCTGCACCGACCCGGATCACGCCAAAATCGGGGGTCGAGCTGGTCGAGACCGACCCGGCATCGACGAACGGGACGACTTCGAGCGCGCCGTCGAAAAATCCGGTCTCGATCCGGGCTTCGAGCGACAGCTCGACCAGCGAGCGGCCGCCGATCGGTTCGGCATCGTCGTCGCGCGGACCGATTGCCTGAAACCCGTAGCCGCGCACCGAGCCGCCGCCGCCGGCGTAGAGCCTGCGCGACGGAGCGATATCGAACGTGTCCGCGCCGACGATGCTCGAAACATGCGCCCTCCCGGCGAGAACGGTGCTGCCGACCGACTGGTAGTAGCGCGCATCGGCCCCGCCCCTGACATAGAAGCTGGTCACCCCCTGCGAGCGCGAGACATCGGGTGCGAGCGAACCGGTCAGCCGGAAGCCGCGCGTCGGATCGAGCAGGTCGTCGCTGCTGTCGAGGGTCGCGCGGCCGAACAGTCCGCCGATCAGATATTCCTGTCGCGGCGCCGCGTCGGCGACGAAGGTTGCGTTGCGTTCGTCGCTCCACAGCACTTCGGCCCCGACCGCCCAGCTGAGCGGCTTCTGGTACAGCAGGTTCGAGATCCGTTCGAACGTGCCGCGCAGCGCCACCGTGCGTGCCTCGATCGCCTCGGTATCGAGATCGCTGGCATAGGCGTCCACCGTCAGCACCTGGTCGCGCGCGCGGAAATTGTTGCGGCGATAGGCAATGCTGGCGAGCTGTTCGCGGGTGCCGAGGATACCGCGCAACCTCAGCGCGCCTTCGGGCGGGAACAGGTTGCGATGCTCCCAGCTCGCCTCGATCCGCGCGCCTTCTTCGGTACCATAGCCGATCGCGCCGGCGATGGTGCGCAGCGGCGCCTGCTCCATCGTCACGTCGAGCGCGACCTCGCCCGGCCGGCCAGCTTCGGGCGGCGCCACTTCGCGCGGCTCGATCGCCACGCTCGAAACCAGCCCGGTGGCCAGGATCGCGCGGCGCAGGTCGGTTTCGAGACTGCGTTGGTAGGTGTCGCCCGGATCGAACCGCGCGATCCGCCCGAGATGCCTGCCCGACAGGAATTCGGGCCGATTGCTCACGACTTCACCGAACACGTATTTGCCGTTCGGATCGACCGGCATGGTCAGGTCGCCTTCGATCCTTGCGTGGTCGATCAGCAATTCGGGTTCGGACAGGGTCGCAAACGGATATCCGCTCTCGCCCAGCTCGGTGTCGAGCGCGGATCGCTGCGCGACGATCCGGTCGGCATAAAGCGGATCGCCCGACCGGATGGCGAAGGTGGCGCGCAGGCTCTCGCCATCGGGATCGGGAAGCGCGCCGAGCGCGCCGAGATCGATCGCGCCGAATGCGTAGCGCGGACCGGGGATGACATCGAAGCGGACCCGGGGATCGGATTCGGGATCGCTGCCGACGCGCGATTGTTCGCGCCGTCCGCCCGAAAGCTGGCGGATCACCTCTCCGTTGTAATAGCCGTAGGTGCGCAGCGTCTCGGTCAGGAGCTCCTCGTCGGCGCGCGCGCGGGCGGCGAGCTGCGGCAGCGTGTCCTCGTCGGCGTCGAGCGCTTCGATGGTGGACAGCGCCGAGAAACGACGAACGAATTCCTCGCGTTCGGGGAACAGCGTGGGATCGGTGGGAAAGGCGAGCACCAGTTCGCTGCTGATTTCGACCTCGGCCAGATCGGGCAGCTCCATCAGGTCGGGCGCATCGATTTCGGCGAGCGCGGTGACTTCGGGATCGGGCTCGAGCGGTTCGGGCAGCGGCACGTCGTCGGGAAGCGCGATCGTGCCCGAATCCGCCCGCGCGGCCTGGTCCAGCGCGGCCTCGACATCGGCCTCGACTTCGTCGACCGCTTCCTCGATCGGCTCGGGCTCGGGCTGTTGCGGCGCGTCTTCAACGCCCTGCTCCGCCCATTCCTCGGGATTCTCGACCGCGCTGTCGGGGATCAGGTCCTCAAGCGTGCGCGGCGGTTCCTGCGCCGCGACGATCGCGGCGGGCATAGCGCAGCAAGCTGCGAGAATCAGGTTCAGATTTCGCAATGTGAGGGAACTAACCCGCCGGGAACTTTGCCGGTTGACCATCCTTGCCCAACGCCCCGCGAAGTGTGTCGCGATGTTCATCGCGCGGTGCGGTCGCTTTGGCAATCAACCGGCTTTGCTCGCTTCCCCCCATTCGCTGCCAGCCTTCGCGGGTCAGCCGCTCGAGCGGGCGATAACGAACCTTGTACTGCATGCGCGGACTGCCTTCGACCCAATAGCCAAGATAGACGTAAGGCAGGTTGTCGCTTGCCGCGCGCTGAATGTGATCGAGAATAATGAAATTGCCGAGCCCGGCGCGGCCGTCGTGGGTCGGGTCGTAGAACGAATAGATCATCGACAACCCGTCGCCCTGGCGATCGGTCAGGCACGCGCCGACCAGCTTGCCGGGCGTGCCATCGGTGGTCGGCTCGCGGTATTCCACCAGCGTGCTGGTGACCGGCGTGTGTTCGACCATGTCGGCGTAATCGAGCTCGTCCATCGCCGACATCCCGCCATCGGGATGCCGCACGCTGAGATACTTGGTCAGCAGTTCGAACTGTTCGTCGGTCGCCCACGGCCGGCATTCGGTCACGACCAGATCGGCATTGCGCCGCAGGTCGCGCTTCTGGGTGTTCGACGCCGTGAATTCGCGGGCCGCCACGCGCACCGACACGCAGGCCTGACAATCGAGGCAGCTCGGGCGATAGGCGACGGTCTGGCTGCGACGGAAACCGATGCGACCCAGCGCCTCGTTCAGCTGGTCCGCATGTGCGCCCTTGAGCTCGGTAAACACCTTGCGTTCGCTGCGGCCGGGCAGATACGGGCACGGCGCAGGGCTGGTCACGAAAAAGCGGGGAAAGCGGATCGGTGCCGTCACGGGTCTGGCTGGGTCCTCTCGTCGCACGGGGAATCGGCGGTTGTGTTATTAAGACAATGTTATGCCTTCTCCGGTTCCCGGGTAAAAGACCCTTAACCACGAAACAGGGTGAATAATGGCTTAGTTTGCACAAGCCGAGGTCGTCGAAAGCACCGTTTCGGACCGAATCGGCTGCCGATCGCGCCTGCAGCCGCCCGCCCGCGCGACCGATTCGCCGGGCCACCAGACCGCCGCTTCAGTTGAGTTCGACCATCTGCACCTTGTAACCGCTCTTACGCAAACCGGCGACCAGTCGCTCGACCTGCTGCGCGTCGCGCGCCTCGCATTCGATATCGGTAATCAGTCCCTTGGCCGGGAGCGAGGTGAAGATGCGCTGGTGATAGATTTCGATGATGTTGACGTTGTGCTCGTCGAACAGGCGCATCACCTTGAACAGCGCGCCGGGGCGATCCTGCAGCGTGATCCGCAGCCGCGCCAGCCGCCCTTGCCGCGCCAGATCGCGCAGCAGAACATTGGCGAGCAGCCGCGTGTCGATGTTGCCGCCGCACAGCACCAGCCCGATGGTCTTGCCGGTGAAGCGTTCGGGGTTGCTCAGCACCGCCGCGAGCCCCGCCGCGCCCGCGCCTTCGACCACGGTCTTTTCGATCTGCAGCAGCAGCGACACCGCCTTTTCGAGCGCGGGCTCGTCGACCAGCAGGATATCGTCGACCTTTTCGGCAATCACCTTGCGGGTGAACTCGCCCGGCCGCTTGACCGCGATTCCTTCGGCCAGCGTATCGCCGCCGCATTCGCGCTCTTCGCCCTTGAACTCGGCGAACATGCTCGGGAACAGCGCCGCCTGCACGCCGATCACCTCGATTTCGGGATCGAGCGCCCGTGCCACGGTCGCCATGCCCGAAATCAGCCCGCCTCCGCCGATTGGCGTGACGAGGCAATCGAGATCGGGCTTCACCTCGAGCATTTCGAGCGCGACCGTCCCCTGCCCGGCCGCGACGTGCGGATCGTCGAACGGGTGGATGAACGTGAGACCGCGTTCGGCTTCGAGCTTGCGCGCGTGGGCGTGCGCATCGTCGAAGGTTTCTCCTTCGAGCACGACATTGCCGCCCACGCTTTCGGTCTGCATCACCTTCACCGTCGGGGTGGTCTTGGGCATCACGATCGTGACCGGGACGCCAAGCCGGCTGCCGTGATACGAAAGCCCCTGCGAATGGTTGCCCGCCGACGCCGCGATTACCCCGCGCTGCATCTGTTCTTCGGATAGGTGGAGCAGCGCGTTGAGCGCCCCGCGCTCCTTGTAGGCGGCGGTGAACTGCAGGTTCTCGAACTTGAGCCAGATCTCGGCCCCGGTGATTTCCGAGAGCGTGATCGAGTGCATCATCGGCGTCTTGACCACCGCGCCCTCGATCCGCTGGGCTGCGGCGCGGACGTCGTCGATGGTGAGGTCTTCCGGCCCGGGCACGTGCCCGGCCGCCTGCTCGCTCAAGGCCTGTTTCGCTTTCATTGCGCCGGTTCGATTAGGCGGAACGCCGGGCGAGGGCAATTGCCAATGCCGATCCCGTTGGCAAGCCGCGCTTTCCGCGATAGGCACCGCGCCCCATGAGCGAAAGCAAGCACGTAGCATTTGTCGGCCTCGGCGTGATGGGTGGACCCATGACCGGGCACCTCGCGCGCGCCGGGCATCGGGTCACGGCCTACAACCGCTCGCCCGAGCGCGCTGCGAAGTGGCGCGACGCCTGGGCCGCCGAAGGGCTGGAGGTCGCGTTCACCGACAGTCCCGCTGCGGCGGCGCAAGCGGCCGATATCGTCTTCACCTGCGTCGGCGACGACGAAGACCTCGCTGCAGTCACACTCGGGGATGACGGGGTGTTGGGTGCGATGCGCGACGGTGCCTTGCTGGTCGATCATACCACCGTCTCCGCCGCCATGGCGCGGCGGCTGGCGGACGCAGCCGACGCGCGCGGGATCGCTTGCGTCGATGCCCCGGTCAGCGGCGGGCAGGCGGGTGCGGAAAACGGTCAACTCGCGATCATGTGCGGCGGCACCGCAGCAGCGCTCGCGCGCGCGCAGTCGGTGATGGAGTGCTACGCCAAGGCGATCGTCCATGTCGGCCCGGCCGGCGCGGGGCAGACCGCGAAGATGGCGAACCAGATGTGCATTGCGGGGGTGCTGGGCGGCCTCAGCGAGGCGATCCGGCTGGCCGAAGCCGCCGGGCTCGATCTCGACAAGACCTACGAGGCGATCTCGGGCGGTGCGGCGCAAAGCTGGCAGATGGACAATCGCTGGCCGACGATGACCGCAGACGAATTCGATTTCGGGTTCGCGATCGACTGGATGCGCAAGGATCTCGGCTACGCGCTAGACGAGGCAAAGCGGCTCGGCCTGTCGTCGCCGGTGACGGCGCTCGTCGATCAATTGTATGCCGACGTGCAGGCCGCAGGCGGCGGTCGGCGCGACACGAGCGCGCTGATTACCCGCCTGCCGCGACAGACTTCTGAACGGGAACACTCATGAATCGCATAATCTCCGGCGCGGTTGCCGCGCTCGCCGCCCTCGCTGCCTGTCCCGCAGCGGCCGACACGCTGGTCTACGACGTCGATGGCATCACGATCGGCGAAGACGGCGCGGTGCAGCGCTTCACCGCGCTGGTATTCGACGAAGAGGGGCGCATCACCCGCGTGCTCGAACGCGGCGAGCAGCGTCCGCGGGATGTCGATTACGCGATCGATGGCGAAGGGCGGGTGATGCTGCCCGGGATGATCGATGCGCATGTGCACGTCATGGAGATCGGCTTCGGCGCGCTGACCCTCGATTTGTCCGAGACGACCTCGCTCGAAGACGCGCTGGCGAAAATCAGGGCGTTCGCCGAGGAGAACCCGGGTCGCCCGTGGATCCTCGGGCGCGGCTGGAACCAGGAGACATGGGGCCTCGGGCGCTTCCCGACCGCTGCCGAGCTCGACGCCGTGGTGAGCGATCGCCCTGTCTGGCTCAGCCGGGTCGATGGCCATGCGAGCTGGGCCAACAGCGCGGCGATCGCACTCGCCAACGTCACCGCCGCGACGAAGGACCCGGAAGGCGGGCGGATCATCCGTGCCGCAGGAGGCGCGCCCGAGGGCGTGTTCGTCGATGCCGCCGAATCGCTCGTGAACGCAGTCGTCCCGGCTCCCAAGCCCAAGGATCGCGACGCCGCGCTGGCGATGGCGCAGCGTATCCTGCTCGAAAACGGGATCACCGCCGTCGCCGACATGGGCACCGGGATCGAGGACTGGCAGGCATTCCGCCGCGCGGGCGATCTCGGTCGGCTGAAACTGCGGATCATGGCCTATGCCAGCAGCCCGGAGGCGATGGAACTGATCGCCGGGTCCGGACCGACTCCGTGGCTGTATGACGACCGGCTGCGGCTCAACGGGATCAAGCTGTATCTCGACGGCGCGCTGGGATCGCGCGGGGCCATCCTGAAGCAGCCCTATGAGGACGAGCCCTCGACTCGCGGCTTGCCGCTGCTCCGGCCGGCGCAATTGCGCAACCTGATGAGCCGCGCGGCGTTCGAGAATTTCCAGCCCGCGATCCACGCGATCGGCGATGCCGCCAACGCCGATGTGCTGAACGCGATTGCCGAACTGTCCGAAACTTACACCGGCGACCGGCGCTGGCGGATCGAGCACGCGCAGATTGTCGATCCGGACGATATCGCCGCGTTCGGCAAGCACGGCGTGATCGCTTCGATGCAGCCGCTCCACCAGACCTCCGACCGGACGATGGCCGAGGCGCGGCTCGGGCCGGACCGGCTCGGCGGTGCCTATGCCTGGCGCAGCGTGCTCGAAGCCGGCGGCAGGCTCGCCTTCGGATCGGACGCACCGGTCGAACCGGCCGACGTGTTCGCCGGAATCGCCGTCGCGATCAGCCGCACCGACGCAAACGGCGAACCGTTCGGCGGCTGGCGTGCGCAGGAAACCGTGAGCCGCGAAGCCGCGCTCAAGGCGTTCACCGCCGATGCTGCCTTCGCCGGATTCGCCGACGGCCGATTCGGTCGCCTGGTGCCTGGCGAACGGGCCGATTTCCTGCTGGTCGATCGCGACCCGCTGCTGGCTTCGCCAGATGCCATTCGCGAGACGCAGATTCTCGAAGTCTGGGTCGGCGGCGAGCGGGTGGACGCGCGCTGAGTGCAATTCGCACCCATCGCACAGTATGCGGGAAGGGTTTTCGTGAATTGGTGACCCGAATGCTTCAGGGACTCTGCCTCGCGAAGGGAATCGCGCGTTGCTTGGTTGGTGTGTCGGAGCCGGTGCGATTGTGCACTTGCACAGACCGCCGGCACGCCCCGCTCATGGCGAATCGATGCAAAATGGACACAACCCCGATAAAATGCTGAATTGCAACCTTTCTCCCGGACGAAATCCGATGCTTCGGTCCAAATTAAAGGTTGTATCAATGACAAGTTTGTCCTAACCAGCAGCCAAGACAGTTAATAAGAGCTCATAGGAGACACCAAAATGAAGTTCCGTAACGTTGCGCTGGCCACCGCAGCCCTCTCTTTTGCCGCTGCTCCGGCCGTCGCAGAAGCCTCGTTCGATCGTTCGTCCGCTCCCGCCGAAGGCGAAAGCCTCGAAGGTGGTTCGGGCATCATCATCGCGATCCTCGCGGCTGCTGCCATCATCGCCGGTATCATCATCGCTGCCGACGGCGATGACGACGATGCGGTCAGCCCGTAAGGCTCGACACACCGAATTCAAAAGGGCCCCCTCGCGGGGCCCTTTTTTTCGTCCGGGATCGCGATTTGGGGACCACCCTAAGCCCGGACGTGAGATGCGAGCGACCAACCGAAAGTGCCTCTATAACTTGGACTTGCAGTTCGCCGCTACGCTTGTAAGCACGCCTCGCGCATCTCGCGATCCGCACCCAGCAAAAAGAGCTCAATTAGGAGACGCATCATGAAGTTTCGTAATGTTGCCATGGCCACCGCCGCCCTCTCGCTCGCCGCGGTTCCCGCCGTGGCCGAAGCTTCGTTCGATCGTTCGTCGGCAGCTGCCGAGGGCGAAAGCCTCGAAGGCAAGACTGGTATCCTTCTCACCATCCTCGGGGTTGCCGCGATCGTTGCTGCGGTCCTGATCATCGACGACAGCGATGATGACGCCGTCAGCCCCTGAGGGGCGATCATTCGCATTGAGAAAGGGGGCTTCGCGGCCCCCTTTTTTTTTCGCGCTAGTTCCCGGGTCCGGGATTGTCGGCCAGCTCGCCTTCTCCGGATTCGGCATCGTCCGGGGCGAGCTTGCGCTCCTGGAAACGCATCAGCAGCAGCGATCCTTCGAACAGCAGCAGCAGAGGCAGCGCGAGAATGATCTGCGATCCCGGATCTGGCGGTGTCACCACCGCTGCAAGCGCGACCACGCCGACAATCACGTAGCGCCGCGCGCCGACCAGCTGGGCCCGGGTCACGATCCCGGCACGGTGCAGCAACATCAGCAGCACCGGCAACAGAAAGGTCATTCCGAACGCCAGAATGAACTGCATCACCAGATCGAGATACTCGCCCGCCGCCGGCAGTGCCTCGACATCCAGCCCCCCGGCATCCCCGCCGAAGCCGAGAAAGAACCGGAACGCCGTCGGCATCACCACGAAATAGGCCAGCGCCGCACCGCCCAGGAACAGCACCGGGGTAGCCATCAGGAACGGCAGGAACGCGCGCTTCTCCTTCGCGTAGAGCCCCGGGGCGACGAAGGCCCATAACTGGTTGGCGATGATCGGGAAGCTCATCATGAACCCGGCGAACAGCGCGACCTTGAGATCGACGAAGAACAGCTCCGGCAGCTTGGTGAAGATCAGCTGGCCTTCGCCATCAGGAAAGGCATCCTTGAGCGGGCGAACGAGGAAGCCGAGAATCGGATCGGCGAAATAGAGGCAGATGCCGAACGCGACCGCCAGTGCCAGGACCGAACGCAGCAAGCGCGCGCGCAGCTCGATCAGGTGGTCGAGCAGCGGGGCCCGGGTCTCGTCGATATCCTTGATCTCGAACGCCATCGCGCCGCCCTACTCGCCCGGCCTGTCCGTGCCGCCGCGCTGAGGCAGCGGCAGTTCGGGCGACGGATCGGGGCTGGCAGGCGGTGCCGACGGCGCCGGATCGTCGGCCATCGGATCAGGGACACCGGCATCGTCCGGGCTCGAACGTTCCGGGCCGGGCGGCGGGCCGGTCATCGCCGGTTCGCCCGTCGCGTCGTTGCCCGACAAGGTGGTGCGGCGCATGATCTCTTCGTTCTGCGCCTTCCACTTCTTTTCCATGTCCTCGAGCTCGGCTTCGCGCACCATCGCATCGATCCCGGTGCGGAAATGCGCGGAAACCTTGCGGATCTTGCCAATCCAGCGACCTGCCGTGCGCATCGCAAGCGGCATGTCCTTCGGCCCGATCACAAGGATCGCGACGATCACGATGACCAGTAATTCAGCGGCGCCGATATCGAACATGGTGGCCTTGCCGGTGCAGTTGCGGCCGATGCCGCCGGGGGTCGCTCAGGCGCTCAGCTCGCGGAATCGCTCGGCTCGCCGGTCTTGGTTTCGGCGGGCGTCACGTCCTTGGCTGGCGCTTCGATCTGGGCCTTGGAAGCGGGCGTATCCCGCTCTTCCTCGCTCATGCCCTTCTTGAAGCTCGAAATGCCCTTGCCGAAATCGCCCATCATCTCGGAGATGCGCCCGCGCCCGAACAGCACGAGGACGACCAACGCCACGATGAGGATTTGCCAGATTCCGATACCGCCCATTTGCGAAGTCTTTCCTGATTACCTTGCCCGCATATAGGGATGATCGCTGCGCAACGCCAGTCGCGCATTGCGATCACGCGTCGGACGGCGATTGCTGATCGGCTTGCGAAGCGGTTTCGAAATCCTCCTCCGGCTCGCCATCGGGTTCGTCGTCACCGCCCAGCGCCTCGTCCAGCGCATCGTCGACCGGATCGAGCAGCCCGGTCGCGCGCAGCTCGTCGATTCCGGGCAGGTCGCGGCGCGATCCGAGCCCGAAATGATCGAGGAATTCGGGTGTCGTCGCGTAGATCACCGGCCGGCCGGGCACTTCGCGGCGTCCGGCCAGCTTGATCCAGCCCGCTTCCATCAACACGTCGAGCGTCCCGCCACTGGTCTGCACCCCGCGAATCGATTCGATATCGGCGCGGGTCACGGGTTCATGATAGGCGATGATCGACAGCACCTCGGTCGCGGCGCGGCTCAACCGCCGGACCTGTTCGCGCTCGCGCCGCAGCAGATGCGCCAGATCGGGCGCAGTCTCGAAATGCCAGCGCTTGCCGCGCTCGACCAGTTGCATCCCGCGTTTGGCATAATGCCGTTCGAGCGCAGCGAGCCCGTCGCGCACCGCACCCTTGTCCAGCCCGCCGAGATGGGTCGCCAATGCCTCGACGCTGAGCGGTTCTTCGGAGGCGAACAGGGTCGCCTCGAGCGCCCGCTCGATCGCGTCGGCCGGCATCTCCGGCGCCGCTTCGGCCCCCTCGGTCATGCCCGCTCGGCCTCCTTCAGGCGGCGGATACGCAGCGGCGAATAGGCCTCTTCCTGCTCGATCTCCGCCCGGCCCAGCCGCGCCAGTTCGAGCGCCGCGACGAAACTCGACGCCAGCACCGACCGGCGCAGTTCGGGCTCGGCATTGGTCGGCAGGAAGTCGCGGATATCCATCCAGTCGAGCGTCACTCCGAGCATCGCCGAAACCCGCTCCAGCGCGCTGTCGAGCGTCATTACCGGGCGGTTCGATACGTGGTAGATGCGCGGCGCGGTGCGCGCCTTGACCTGGCCATAGGCCTGGATCAGCGAATAGGTGTCGCTCTTCCACTTGATCTTGCGGTCGATCCGCAGGCCTTCGGGCGCGCCGCGCAGGAAGATATCGCGCCCGATCCGGTCACGCGCCATCAGCCGCGCCGCAGCTTCGCGCATCGCCCCCAGCCGCTGGAGCCGCAATTGGAGGCGCAGCGCCAGTTCTTCGGGGCTGGGGTCCTCCTGCTCGTCCTTGGGAAGCAGCAGCGCCGATTTGAGATAGGCGAGCCACGCTGCCATCACGAGATAATCGGCCGCCAGTTCGAGCCGCAGCGCTTCGGCACGCTCGATATAGGTCAAGTACTGATCGACCAGCGCGAGGATCGAGATCTGGCGCAGATCGACCTTCTGCCGCCGCGCCAGGTCGAGCAGAAGGTCGAGCGGCCCCTCCCAGCCATCGAGTTCGAGATAGAGCGCCTTGTCGCCCGAGCGCGCGCCGGACTGCCCGATCTCGTCATCGGCCCAGCCTTCGGCAATGTCCGCTGCCGGTTCGCCATCGCCCAACGGATCGCTGCCCAGCATGAAGCCGTCGTCGGTGTCGGCCACGATCATGCCGCTTCCCCCGCCAGGGCGAGCAGCGCGTCGCGCTTGGCCAGCAATTCGGGCTGTTCGGCGGGGATCGCGGGCGCGATCCGCGTGTGTTCGAGCGCCGCGTCGAGCTTGGCCGCGACCGCATCCGGCATGGCTGGAAGCACCGCGCAGATGCCCTGCATGTCGTCCATTTTCGCCCAGCAATTGAGGATGATCTCGCAGCCCGCCGCATGCGCTTGCGCCGAGCGTTCGGGGATCGTGCCCTCGAGCGCCTGCATGTCGATATCGTCGGTCAGCAGCAGCCCGTCGAACCCGATTTCGCCGCGGATGATGTCGCGGATGATCGTTGGCGAAAGCGTCGCCGGGTGGTCCGCATCCCACACCGGGTAGAGCAGATGGGCGGTCATGCCAATCCCGGCCGAATTCAGCGCGCGGAACGGTGCAAGGTCCGTTTCGAGTTCCTCTGCGCTGGCCTCCACGCGCGGCATGGTCTTGTGCGAATCCACGGTCGCGCGGCCGTGCCCGGGCATGTGCTTGATGCACCCCGCCACGCCGCCTGCAGCCAGCCCGTCGAGCGTCGCACGCCCGATCGCCGCGACCTGCATCGGATCGCTGCCCAGCGAGCGATCGCCGATCGCATCGGTGGTGCCCGGCTGGCGCACGTCGAGCGGCGGATGGAAGGTCACGGTGATCCCCATCGCCGACAATTCGAGCGCCATCGCCTTGGCACTCGCCCGCGCCGCTTCGATCGCGCTCGCGGGAGCCACGCTATAGAGCCTGTCGAATGCCTCGCCCGCAGGATACAGCGACCAGTGCGGTGGGCGCAGCCGGGCCACCCTTCCGCCTTCCTGGTCGATCGACACCAGCAACCGGTCGCGCCCGTGGATCGTGCGCAGATCGTCGGTCAGGGCGCGCAATTGTTCCGGGTCCACGCAGTTCCGTCCGAACAGGATGTAGCCCGCCGGATCCGCATCGCGGAAGAAGGCGCGCTCGTCGGCCGTCAGGGTCGGGCCGGAACATCCGAAAATCGCCGGAATCATGGTGCGAGCCTCGCAGCGAAGGCCGAATCAGGCAAGCGGGCTAACGCTTCGCAATGGGGAAAACGGCGCGCGGTGGCCGCGCTCCCGCTCAGGGTTTAACCTGGCAGGGCAGGCCATCGGCCTTAAGCGCGTCGCACAGCCGATCGGCCGCGGCGCGATCGGCGGCGAGCGCCTGCAGCCGGTAGACGGTGCCGATATCGGCTTCGCCCTTCACGATCCGGTAGCGAACACCGCTGAGCGCGTCGCTGCTGCGGGTGAGCGTGGCCCAGCCCTCTTCGGCGCGCGCGCGGCTGCCATAGGCACCCACCTGCACCCCGACGACCGAACTCGGCGTGTTGCCTGCGGTTGCGGTGGCCGCTGTTTCGGCGGTGGTGCGCGTCGCGATCGTCGGCCGGGCGGTGTCCTCGCCCGTTTCGCCGGATCCGGCATCGCCGCCGCGTTCGGCCATCACGCCTTCGCGGGTTTGCCCCTCGCCGACCACCGGGGCGACGTTGCCGGTACCGGCGAACTGCTTGCCGCCCGGGTCCTGCGGGCGCTCCTTGTACGGTCCTGCGGGCGCTTCGATGGTGCTGCCGTCGGCAACCAGCGAGGCATCGCCGCTGCGGTTCGTGAAATACCATACGCCGCCGACGATCCCGGCGAGCAGCGCGATCAGGATCGCGGCGAAGCCGATGATCTGGGCAGCGTCGTAGCCGCCCTCGTCCTCGTCTTCATCCGATTCGAGCCACGGCAGGCTGTCTTCGCCCGACAGGTCGAGCTCCTCCGGCCCGTCTTCAATCTCTTCGAATTCGGCCTCGATCATCACTGACCCAAGTCCTTTCCATCCGGCTGCACCAGCGACCCGGCGCAAGCCGATCACATCGATTCGACGGCCTCCACGCCAAGCACGCGAAGACCATTGCGCAACACTTGCCCGATTGCGTTAGCAAGGAAAAGTCTGGCTCCGGATAAACCCTTATCCTGTTCCACGATGAAGCGCTTTTGCGGCGAATCGTTTCCAAGGTTCCAGAACGCGTGGAGTTCCGCAGCCAAGTCATAGAGATAAAACGCAATTCTATGCGCTTCGCGCGCCTTTGCCGCGGCCTCGATCTCGCGCGGGAACTGCGCTGCGCGGCGGATCAGAGCGATTTCCTCGTCGCCCAGCCGATCAAGCGCGTCAGTTGACGGCGCTAACCCGGCCTCGGCGGCCTTGCGCAGGGTCGAGCGAATCCGCGCATGCGCATACTGGACATAGAACACCGGGTTGTCCTTCGACGCCTCGATCACCTTGGCGAAATCGAATTCCATCTGGGCCTCGGGCTTGCGGGTCAGCATGGTGAAGCGCACCACGTCCTTGCCCACCTCCTCGACCATGTCGGCGATGGTGACGAAGTTGCCCGAACGCTTGGACATCTTGACCGGCTCGCCGGCGCGCATCAGCTGGACCATCTGCACCAGCTTGACGTCGAACGGGATCGGCTTGCCCTGCCCTTCGGACAAGGCCGCAACCGCCGCCTTGATCCGCTTGACCGTGCCCGCGTGGTCCGCGCCCCAGATGTCGATCAGCGCATCGGCCTTCTCGGCCTTCTGCATGTGATAGGCGAGATCGGCGCCGAAATAGGTCCACGCGCCGTTCGATTTCCTGATCGGGCGGTCCTGATCGTCGCCGAACCTGGTGGAGCGGAACAGCGGCAGTTCGACCGGCTCCCAGTCTTCGGGCGGGGCCTTGCCCTTGGGCGCTTCGAGCACACCGTCATAGACGAGATCGTGCTCGCGCAGCCACGCCTCGGCGGCATCGGGTTTCTCGGCGAGGTGCAGCGCCGCTTCCGACGCGAAGACATCATGACGGATGCCGAGCAAAGCGAGGTCGGACTTGATCAGGTCCATCATTTTCTCGACTGCTTCGGCGCGGAAGAACGGCAGCCATTCCTCCTCGGGCACATCCTTGAAGCGATCGCCGAGTTCGCTGGCGAGATATTCGCCGACCGGGATCAGGTAGTCGCCGGGATACAGCCCTTCGGGAATGTCGCCGATATCCTCGCCCAGCGCCTCGCGGTAACGCAGGTGCGCCGAGCGCGCGAGCGTATCCACCTGCCCTCCCGCATCGTTGATGTAATACTCGCGCGTGACAGAGTGCCCGGCGAATTCGAGCAGATTGGACAGCGCATCGCCCACCACCGCGCCGCGGCAATGCCCCATATGCATCGGCCCGGTCGGATTGGCGGAGACGTATTCCACGTTGACCATCGACCCTGACCCCATTTGCGATCGGCCGTATTCGTCCCCCAGCGCATCGATTGCCTGCAATTCGGCGAGCCAGGCCGCAGGATCGAGCCGAAGGTTGATGAAGCCGGGACCCGCGATCTCGGCGCTGGCAATTCCGCTCTCTTGCTCGACCTTCGCGGCGATCTGTTCGGCCAGGGCGCGCGGATTGGCCTTGGCGGGCTTGGCCAGCACCATCGCAGCGTTGGTCGCGAGGTCTCCATGCGCGGGATCGCGCGGCGGCTCCAGCGTGACGTTGGCGAAACTGGTGCCTTCGGGCAGCGCGCCCTCGCCGACCAGCTGGGTCAACGCGGCTTCGATCTTGGCCGCATAGGCGGAGTAGATGGTCTTGTGTTCAGTCATCTTTGTCTCGTGCGCGTACGCGGGTGATCCGCGATGCAAGAAAGGAAGCCTTGCCCCGGGTCAAGTCCGGGGCGACGTGGTTGTTGAGTTCAACGGTTGCGCAGCAACCGCAAGGGCGGCCGCTCGCCCGCAGCGGAGTCGTAGACGGCGCTCAGCGCCACCCGACCTTCAGGTCCCATGAGCGAGGATTTCGCACGCCGGATGGCGTGCAAGAAAGCTAACGCGTGGCGTTATACGCCAGCTGCTCTTCGCTGAGCTGGAAACCCACCAGCATCTCGAACCGGGTGCGCGCGATCGCGGCCTTCACTTCAGGGGCAGCGAGCGGGTCGAGCGCGGCTTCGGGGTCGCCGGCGCGTCGGCGGCGGGTGATGCGTTCGCGAACATCATCGGGCAGCGTTGCGGCGGCCTTGTCGATAAACGATCCGGCCCGGGCCGTGGCGCTTGCGCGTTCCTGGCCATCGGCAAAGGTCAGCGTCACCTCGCCCACCCGCTTGCTGACGACCGCGCTGCCGCCTTGCAGTACGGTCACGAAGTACGGCACAGCAACCGTTCGCGCACCGCGCACGTCAGCCCTGCGGGCGCGCACATCGAACGTCGCCTCGCTGTACACCTTCGCGCCGGTTTCGTCGCAGGTCGAGCGCAGATTGGTCATCGATGCGGTCATGTCGAGATTGGAAAAAGTCGGGCCGCCGGTGCTGCGGAACACGGTCACATCGCCGGTATAGTCGGGAATGCCGACCGACGGGCAGGACGACAGGACCGCCGTGATCCCGACGCCCTGGTCGACCACCAATTCACCTTCGCGGGCGCAGCCGGTCAGCGCGGCGGCAAGTGCAAGTGCAGGCAGAACTCGGGTGCGAAAGGTCATGGAAATCCCGTCCTTGAATATCGATCCAGCGCAGACCCATCCAGCCAGGGCCGCGCGTCACCGCCCTAGCGAGGCGCGTCACAAAGCGCTAGAGCAAGCCGCATGAACGCGCCCTTTCAAGAATCTCCCGCCAAGGCAAGACCGTTGAACCTGCTGATCGCCGCGCCGCGCGGATTCTGCGCCGGGGTCGATCGCGCAATCGAGATCGTCGAGAAGGCGCTCGAACGCTTCGGCGCGCCGGTCTATGTCCGGCACGAAATCGTCCACAACAAATACGTGGTCGAAGGGCTGAAGGCGAAAGGCGCGATCTTCGTCAAGGAACTCGACGAAGTGCCGGCCGACGCGCCGGTCGTGTTCAGCGCGCACGGCGTCCCAAAATCGGTCCCGGCCGAAGCCCAGCGCCGCAAGATGATCTATCTCGACGCGACCTGCCCGCTGGTGTCAAAGGTGCACCGCCAGGCCGAACGTCAGATCGAAAAGGGCCGCCACATCATCTTCATCGGCCACGAAGGGCATCCCGAGGTGATCGGGACGATGGGGCAGGTGGAACCGGGGCAGATGACGCTGGTCGAGCATATCGAGGACGTCGACAAGCTTCCGTTCGAGAGCGACGAGCCGCTCGCCTACCTCACCCAGACCACCCTGTCGGTCGATGACACGCGCGAGGTGATCGCCGCGCTCGAATGGCGCTATCCCAAGATCCACGGGCCCAAGGCCGAGGACATCTGCTACGCCACGTCCAACCGTCAGACCGCGGTGAAGGACCTTGCCCCGGCCTGCGATCTCGTGCTGGTGATCGGTGCGCCGAATTCCTCCAATTCGCTGAGGCTGGTCGAGGTTTCCGAACGGCTCGGAACGCCCGGCAAACTGGTCCAGCGGGCATCCGACATCGATCCTGCGTGGCTCGAAGGGGTGGATACGCTTGGACTGACGGCGGGTGCTTCCGCGCCGGAAGTGCTGGTGCGCGAAGTGGTGGATGCGCTGCGGCAATTGCGCGAAGTCCACGAAACCACCGTCACCGCCGCGGAAGAAAAGATGGTGTTCAAACTGCCGCGCCAGCTAACCGAATAGCGCCGGGCCCGGCGAATGGCGGTCTACACGCATCTCGGTGCCGAACAGCTGAGCGCACTGATCGCGCATTACGAGGTCGGCGAACTGGTTTCGGCCAAGGGCATCGCCGAAGGCGTGTCCAATTCGAACTGGCTGATCGAAACCACCGGCGTGCACGGGGATAGCGCCCGCTTCATCCTGACCATGTATGAGCGCCGGATCGAACTTGCGGACCTGCCCTATTTCCTAGGGCTGCTGGATCACCTGTCAGCCAACGCATGCCCGGTCCCGCGCACGATCCACGATCGCGACGGCGCGGCTTTCCGGATGGTCGGCGGCAAGGCGGTGGCGCTGATCGAATTCCTGCCCGGCGTGTCGCCCAGCCATCCCACGCCCGCACAGGCGCATGCGGTCGGCGAAGTGCTGGCCACCATGCATCTCGCGAGCGGCGATTTCGAGCTGGAACGCGCGAACACCATGGGCTTCGCCCACAATCTCGAAACGCTCGAGAAGTGCGGCGCAGACGGCCTCGCGTCGATCCACCCCGCGCTGCCCGAGGTCCTGGCCGCCGCCACGCACGCCGCCGCGCTCGATCTGGCGGACCTTCCGCGCGCTCAGATCCATGCCGACCTGTTCCCGGACAATGTGCTGATGCTCGGCGACCGGGTCACCGGGCTGATTGATTTCTACTTTGCCTGCACCGGGCCGATGGCCCTCGACCTGGCGGTGACCCACGCGGCCTGGAGTTTCGATCCGGATACCAACGCGCATGAGGGCGCGGTCGGCACCGCGTTGCTCGAAGGCTACGAATCGGTGCGAAAGCTCGAATCGCGCGAACGCCAGCTGTTTCCCGCCATCGCCCAGGGTGCCTGCCTGCGATTCGTCGCCAGCCGGGCCGAGGACTGGCTCGACACACCCGACGATGCCCTGGTGACGCGCAAGGACCCTATGCAATTCGTCGATCGCTGGCGCTTTTACGGGCAATCCGGCACTAAGCTGTTTTCCTGAACCGATTTTCCGGGCACAAACGCTGGCCATGAAACGCGTCGAAATTTTCACCGATGGCGCCTGCAAGGGCAATCCCGGTCCCGGCGGCTGGGGCGCGCTGCTGAGGATGGGCCAGCATGAAAAGGAGCTGTCGGGAGGCGAGCCCGACACCACCAACAACCGCATGGAACTGACCGCCGCGATTCGCGGGCTGTCGGCGCTGATCGAGCCGTGCGAGGTGGTACTCTATTCGGACAGCAAATACGTGATCGACGGGATCACCAAATGGGTCGCGGGCTGGCAGAAGCGCGGCTGGATCAATGCCAGCAAGAAGCCCGTCCGCAACGCCGATCTGTGGCATGAGCTGATCGATGTCGCCGCGAGGCACCGCATCGACTGGCACTGGGTCAAGGGACACAATGGCCACGCGGAAAACGAACGGGTCGATCAGCTCGCCAGCGACGAAGCTGAGCGGATCGCGGCGCTGGGCGGCGCCTGAATCCGAATCGAAACGGGCGCACCCGATTGGGCACGCCCGCATCAAATTCAAACCGGACGACGGCTCAGCTGTTGTCTTCGGTTTCCGCGCCGGGGGCGTTCTTCTTGAGCGATTCGATCGCGTTCTTGGCACTCGACTTGCTCGAATAGCCTTCGCTCGAGAACATCACTTCGGAATTGTATTTGAAGCGGACGCGGAATTCGCCCTTCTTGTCTTTCCAGATTTCGAATTTGTGAGCCAACGCAATTCTCCCCTGTGTCTTGGGCGTGGAATCTGCGCGCCACCTTACAGATTGCTGCGCCTTTGGCTAGCCGGTCTGCGCTGCGCCTGTTCGCGCAAACCGGCGTGGCGCGTAGGCTGGGGGATCGATCGTCCGGGTCATGCCATCGGGCTGCTGACCCAGTGCGATCTGAGCCCCGAGCCGCGCAGCCGCAGGTGCTGTCTGGATGCCGAACCCGCCCTGTCCCGCGAACCAGAAAAATCCCGCGACCTCGGGATCCGGGCCGTAGACCGGCAGGCGGTCGGGCGCGAAGCTCCTGAGCCCGGCCCAGCGCCGCTCGACCGCCTCGATCCGCCACGCCGTCACCTGTTCGAACCGGTCGATGGCGAGCGCGACATCGATCTCCTCGGCAGCGGCATCGCAGGGCACACTCGGAATTTCATCGTGCGGGCTCAGCCACAACCGTCCGCCATCCGGCTTGAAGTAGAAGCCGCCGTTGATATCGAGCACCAGCGGCAGATCGTCCGGTGCCGCCGGATCGACCCGCAGCTGCGCGACGGTGCGGCGTTTCGGGTCGATCCCGAGCGGTTGCACACCTGCCATCTGCGCCACCGGATCGGCCCACGCCCCCGCGGCATTGACGATCGTCGCGGCGCGGAAGATGCGGCCCGATGCGGCAACCCCCTCCCAGATGCCGTTCGCACGCGACAGCGCCTCGACCCGCGCCCGGCAGATCAGCTCGCCCCCCGCATGCCTCAGCGCCTTCAGATAATGCTGGTGCAGCCCCGCCACATCGATATCGGCGCAGGCCGGCTCGTAGATGGCATCGCACCACGCTTCGCGCACCTGCGGCACACGGCGCGCCAGTCCCTCGCGCCCGAGCCGCTCGATCGTGACGCCGGTGCCGCTGAAGGTCTCGACGAAGCCATCCATCGCCGCCTTGTCCCCGGCCCGGCCGACATAGAGCGCGCCGCGCGGTCGCAGGAACCCGTGCTCGCGCAGATAGGTGCCCGATGCGAGCGTCAGCGGGACAACGCCCGGCCCGCCATAGCATTCCTCCCAGAACGCCGCCGACCGCCCGGTGGCATGGTAGCCGGGGGTGTCCTCGGCTTCGAGCACCAGCACCCGCGCGTGCGGCGCCAGCTCTGCGGCGATGCTCGCACCGGCCATGCCCGCGCCGATCACGGCGAAATCGTACACCGCGTCGGCCATCAGTCGGTTTGGCGAGGCGCGACCCGATCGAGAAATTCAGCGATGGCCGCCATCGCCTTGCCGCGCTCGGCGTCGGTTTCGCGCAAGATTTCGTGGTGCGCCTCGTCGCCGAATTCGAGCATTTCTCCGCGTGGTAACCGCTCGATCGCGCGGACATTTGCCGCATGGCTGACAAGTTTGTCGCCTTTCGTGGAGAGGATCAGCACCGGGGTCGCGACGTTTTCGAGCGCTCCGGGTGCCTCGAGCTCCTTCCACGAGGCGTAGGCGCGCTCTACCCAACCCCAGCTCGCCGGCCCCATCACCAGTTCTGGGCGGTGGTCGCGCCACCATTGTTCGTCGGCGTAGCGATCGGGATCATGGGTCAGCAGATTGGCGCGACCTTCGGGCAATGCCCCGGGTTTTTCGCTCCACTTCCAGGCCTGCCTGGTCGGATCGCCGACCACGGTCATCATGCTGGCGACGGCGTGAAGAATGCTGAGCGGCAATGGCGGGCCGGCCATGCCGAGCATCGGCGCGCTCAGCACCACGGCATCAGGCGTGATCTTGGCTTCCACCAGCGCGCGCATCGCCAGGTGCCCACCCATCGAATGCGCCGCCAGCACGTGCGGGCCGGGTGCCTGCGCCTTCCACGCCCGCCAAAAATGCGCCAGATCATCGATCCAGGTCGCGAAGTCGTCGATATGGCCGGTGACCTCGTCCTTGCCGAGCCGCCCGCTGCCCGCCTGGCCGCGCCAGTCGGCGGCGGTCACCCGCCAGCCGGCGCGATGCCATTCCTCGAGGCTTTCGAGGTATTTCTCGTAATTGTCGCCGCGACCCGGAAAAAACAGGATCGAGCCGCGCGGTTGTGCCCCGCGGCCCGGCCAGTCGATCCGCCGCACGCGGTGCCCGTCCACCGCTTCCCAGATCGTTTCGACCGCACCCGCGGGGATTGCGCGACGGTCGATCGGTTCCTGGATGGCTGCCTCGTCGTTCGTCTGGTTTTCGTTCACGTGCCTAATTTCCGACCGCAGGGCGTGGTTACTTTTTGGTAAGCACTGCCCTGTAGCACCACGCTCCTGAGGACCGGCCGAACCTATCGGTCGCGAACCTTGAGGGGGCCGAATGCTTACGACGTATCTTCACTACGGGCTGCTGATTGCCTTGGCAATCGCGCTGGTTTTTGCTGCGGTCACCGATATCCAGCGGCGCCAGATCGACAACTGGCTCAATGCCGCGATCGCGCTTGGCGCCCCGGTGTTCTGGTGGACCAGCGGAATGGCGCTGTGGCCCGACGTTGCCTGGCAGTTCGGCTTTTCGGTAATCGCGGCCGCGATCCTGATCGGCATGTATGCCATCAAGCTGATGGGCGGCGGCGATCTGAAGCTGCTGATCGCACTGTCGCTGTGGCTCGATCCGCTCAAATTTCTCGACATGCTGATCGTCATGGCGATCGTCGGAGGGGGCCTCGCCGCGTTTTTTGTCGTCCGCAAATTCATCCTTCAGCTCAAGGGAAAAGCCCAGCTTCCCTACGGGGTCGCCATTTCTGCAGGCGCGCTGTGGGTGATCGCTGCCAACTACATTCCGGCAGAAATGCTCGCGGGCAATCTGGGATGAACCCGATTTTAACCAGTTCGGACGTACGCATCGAAACCATACCCGCCCGATAACCAATCTTGGGGCGAAACACAGGGGGCTAGAATAGCCATGGATAGGAAGAAGCTGGTTCTGCTCATCGGAGCGCTGATCATCGCGGTCGGAACCGCGTTCGCAGCCCGGACCATGTTTGCCGGAAGCGCTGCGCCCGAGGCCGAAGCCGCGCCGGTGGGTCCGAAGGTCCTGGTGGCGCAGCGTGCGCTGCCCGCGGGGACCATCATCACCGCCGACGCAATGGGTTTCCAACAGTGGCCCGAGGAGCTGGTGCAGGACGCCTACTTCATCGACGGCGAATCCGACATCAACGAACTGATCGGCACCGTCGTGCGCCATCCGATCACCGCAGGTGAGCCGGTGACGCAGGGTTCGCTGGTGAGCCCGGGCGACCGCGGCTTCCTGGCAGCGGCGCTTGCGCCCGGCATGCGTGCAGTCACCGTTCCGGTGTCGGCACGGACCGGGGTGGCCGGCTTCATCTTCCCGGGCGACCGTGTCGACCTGGTGCTGACCCAGACCGTCAAGGGCGAGGGCCGCGATCTCAAGGCGGCGGAAACCGTGCTGCGCAACCTGCGCGTGCTCGCGACCGACCAGTCGACCGAACAGATCACCGATGAAGAGGGCAAGACCGTGGTCCGCGCCTTCCGCACCGTGACGATCGAAGTGACGCCGAAGATTGCCGAGAAGGTCGCGGTCGCCCAGACCGTCGGCACGCTCAGCATGGTACTGCGATCGATCGCCGACAATCAGGCCGACCTCGAGCGCGCGATCGCTTCGGGCGAGGTCAAGATCCCCGACAACGCGACGCCGGAAGAGGAAGAACGCTACCTGCGCGATGCGGTCAATCGACCGATCGACAAGGGCACGACCTTTGCCACCGGCGGAGATGTCTCGCGCTTCCAGCGCAAGAGCATCCCCGAGGATCCCGAAACGCTGCGTCGTCAGGCGCGCGATCAGGCCCGCGCCGATCAGCTTCGCCGCGAAGCCCAGCGCTTCAACGGCGGCGGGTCGAGCAATACCTCGGCCACCCCGGTGAGCACCGGTCCGAGCGTCCGCGTGACCCGCGGCAAGACCACCACTGCGGTGCCGGTCAACTCGGCCAGTGGCGCCCAGGGGCTGCCGCAGGGCACGCCCACCGGCCCGCTGATCCGCTGAGGGGACGAAACATGTCGAGCAAATTCTTGCGCTTGAATCCCGCGAAAGCGGAAATTGGAAAACCCACGGGGGGCCAGACAATGAAACGCCTAACTGCCAAAATGCTGCTGGCGAGCCTTGCCGCCGCGCCGCTTGCCGCGGTCCCGGCGACCACGGCCACCGCGCAGCAAGTGACCAACCCGTCGCAGGATATCCTCCTGTCGATCGGTCGCGGACAGCTTGTCACGGTCCCGGGTGCGATGACCGACGTGTTCGTCGCCAACGAGAACGTGGCCGACGTCCAGGTCAAGTCGCAGCGCCAGCTGTACGTCTTCGGACGGTCCGGCGGCGAGACCACGATCTATGCCAGCAACGCAGCCGGCACGGTGATCTGGTCCGCCAACGTTCGCGTGGGCTCGAACATCGACAGCATCGACCAGATGCTGAACCTCGCCATGCCCGAAGCCAAGATCGGCGTCGCGACCATGGGGGCCAACACCGTATTGCTGACCGGCACGGTCGGCGCGCCCGAAGATGCCGCCGAAGCCGAACGGCTGGTGCAGGCGTTCCTTGGCGAGGAAGCCAATGTCATCTCGCGGCTCAAGACCGCGACTCCGCTGCAGGTCAACCTGAAGGTGACCTTTGCCGAGGTGAGCCGTTCGCTCGTTCGCGAGATCAACGGCAACCTGACGACCTTCGATGCCGCAACCGGTGGGTTCCGCGGCGGGGTCGGCACGGGCCGCCTGCTCGGCCAGGCCGGCGAGATCAGCAATCCCCGAGGCCCGGTTTCGGTCGGACAGGGGGCTCAGAACCCCGCTCTGATTGTCCCGCTGCGGGATGCGAACGGAGCCATTGTGCTTGACGCGAACGGTGTCCCCCTGACCCAAACGATTGCCGGCACCGGCATCGATAGCCAGGGCGGGACCACGATCGCAGGTCTTGGTCGCCTGTTCGGCCTTGATCTGTCGGGCGCGCTGGACTTGTCCGAGCAGCTTGGTCTCATCACCACCCTTTCGGAGCCGAACTTGACCGCGCTTTCGGGTGAAACCGCCACCTTCCTGGCCGGCGGCGAGTTCCCGATCCCGATCAGCGAAGGCCTCGGCAATGTGTCGATCGAATACCGCAATTTCGGCGTCAGCCTGGCTTACACCCCGACGGTGCTCGCCAACGGCCGGATTTCGATGCGGGTCCGCCCGGAAGTGTCGGAACTGTCGAGCCAGGGAGCGGTGACGCTCAACGGCTTCCAGGTTCCCGCGTTGACCATCCGCCGTACCGAAACCACCGTCGAACTGGGCTCGGGCCAGAGCTTCATGATCGCGGGCCTGATGAGCAACAGCTCGCAGAACGCGGTCGACAAGGCCCCCGGCCTCGGCGACGTGCCGATCCTCGGCAACCTGTTCCGTTCGCGCTCGTTCCGCAAGGGCGAGACCGAGCTGGTGATCATCGTCACCCCGTACCTCGTGAAGCCGGTTGATGCGAAAGACATCAAGCTGCCGACCGACGGGTTCCGTTCGGCCAACGAGTTCGAACAGCTGATCACCTACCAGAACAACGCCGGCAAGTCGGGCGAACAGCGCCCCGGACCGACGGCGGCCGACAACGAGGCACCGGATCCTGCTGTCAGCAGCGCCGATCCGGCTGCCATCGTCCCGAACAACGCTCCGAGCGAGCGCAGCGCGGACAAGAAGAACCGCAAGCAGGACCGCCAGGCGGCGGCTCCCGGCTTCAGCTTCTAAGAGAGAAAGGTGAGTAACATGCCCTTTGCCAAACACAGCAAGCTGACAGGTGCTCTCGCCCTCTCGCTCGGCCTCGCGGTCGCGGGTTGTGCCGGAATGCCTACCAACACCAGCCTCTACAGCGACAAGCAGCCGGTGGTGGAACGCACCAATTTCACGTTCGACGTCCAGACCAATGGCGGCGGCCTTGCGATCTCCGAACAACAGCGGCTCAACGGCTGGTTCGAGACCATGGACCTTCGCTACGGCGACCGGATCACGGTCGAGGACCCGTCGGCCAACCCTGCGGTTGCCGACGCGGTCAGCGAACTCGCCAGCCGCTATGGACTGATTGTGGGCGAAACCGCGCCGACTACGGCCGGCTATCTCAATCCCGGCCAGGCGCGTGTGGTGATCACCCGCACGACCGCTTCGGTCCCAGGTTGCCCCGACTGGTCGGCCAAGGCGGATGCCAATTACCTGAACGGCACCAGCCCAGGTTACGGCTGCTCGGTCAACAGCAACATGGCGGCGATGGTCGCCGATCCGCAAGATCTGCTCGAGGGCAAGAAGGGCGACGGTGAAACCACCATCGCAACTTCGAACAAGGCCATCTCGACCTATCGCGAGACCGCTCCCAGCGGGGCTCAAGGTCTGCAAAACGCAAGTGCCGGCAACGGCGGAGGGAACTGATCGATGAACGCGCCCTGGAAATCCGGTCTCCCCGGCAATCGTGACCCGTTTGCTGCCTATATCTGCGATGACAACGCGCTGGATGTCCTGCGCCCGGTCATCATCGAGATGGGCTGGCAGCCGGAGAAGTGCAACAAAGGCGGCCTGCGCAACGCGATCCAGTCGCTCAGCGTCAGCGCCAGCCCGGCGATCCTCGTCGTCGACCTGTCGGAAAGCGGCGATCCGCTGAACGACATCAACGCGCTCGCCGAAGTGTGCGAGCCGGGGACGGTGGTTATCGCCATCGGCCAGGTCAACGACGTGCGCCTGTATCGCGACCTGCTCGCGAGCGGTATCCACGATTACCTGCTCAAGCCGCTTTCGGCACAGCAGCTGCACGATGCGCTCAACCAGGCGCTGGCGATCTTCACTGCGCCCAAGGCGGGCGAAGGCGAATCCGTCAAGCGGCACATCTCGACCGCTGTGGTCGGGACGCGCGGCGGCGTCGGCGCATCGACGCTGGCGACTTCGCTGGCCTGGCTGTTCAGCGATCACCACGAATCGCCCACTGCGCTGCTCGATCTCGATGTGCATTTCGGCACCGGTGCGCTCGCGCTCGATCTCGAGCCGGGTCGCGGGCTGACCGACGCCATCGACAACCCGAGCCGCATCGACGGCCTGTTTATCGAGCGTGCGATGATCCGCGCGAACGATAATCTGTCGATCCTGTCGGCGGAGGCACCGATCAACCAGCCGTTGATGACCGACGGTTCGGCTTTCGTGCAGCTGGAGGAAGAATTCCGCCAGGCGTTCGAAATGACCGTGATCGATCTGCCGCGCAACATGCTGATCAACTTCCCGCACCTGCTGACCGACGTGAACCTCGTCGTGCTGGCGTGCGAGTTCACGCTCGCTTCGGCGCGCGATACGATCCGCATCCTCTCGTGGCTCAAGACGAATGCCGCGCATGCGCATCCGATGATCGTAGCCAACAAGGCGCAGCTGAATGTTGCCGAGATAAGCCGCTCCGACTTCGAAGCCTCGATCGAACGCAAGGTCGATTTCGTCGTACCTTACGACGTCAAGGCGGCCTCGAACGCGGCCAAACTTGGCCAGGTGTTCGTCGATGCCAATCGCTCGAGCAAGGCCAGCGCGGTAATCAAGCAGATCGCCGAACGCATCATGGGCGCGAGCGAGGAAGACCTGTCGTCGGTGACCGAAGAGAAGAAATCGCTGCTTGGCGGCTTCGACTTCAAGTCGCTGCTGGCGAAGAAAGACAAGACCGAAGCAGAACCGGCAGAATAGCGGTCGGGCGGGATCTGGCGCGCGCAATCGCTGCGCGCGCTGCCCCCGCCCAGCCCCAGCCAGCTCCGCAGGAACAAGAATAGGCAGGACCGACACACATGGATATGCTCCAGACCCTGATCATCACGGCCGTGATCTTCGCTGTGATCGTCGTCCTGTACCTGATGATCGACGGTGCAGGTGCCGGAAAGGCGCAAAAGCGGCGCCTCCAATCGCTGCGCTATCGCCACTCCGAAAGCACGGATGCTAAGGTCGAATCGCAGTTCAAGAAGGCGATCGCGGCCCGCAAACCCAAGACGCACAAGGTCGCCGGCTCGGGCTCGCGGCTCGAGGCGCTCGAAGTGCGACTCGACCGCACGGGAAAGCAATGGACGCTTTCGCAATACATCTACTCTTCGCTCGGCCTTGCGCTGGCGATCGCGGTGGTGGTGTTCATCCAGTCGGGCGCGATCCTGCTGGCGCTGGGCGTCGGTCTGCTGATCGGTGCCGGCCTGCCACACCTCGTCGTCGGCTTCTACATTTCCAAGCGGACCGCCCAGTTCAACTCCAAGTTTCCCGACGGGATCGAGTTGCTGGTGCGCGGTCTGCGTTCGGGCCTGCCGGTGACCGAAACGCTGGCGGTGGTCGCACAGGAAGTGCCCGGCCCGGTCGGAAGCGAGTTCAAGGGCGTGGTCGAAAGGATCAAGATCGGCAAGACCATGGAGGATTCGCTCCAGGAGACCGCCGATCGCCTGGGCATTCCCGAATTCAACTTCTTCTGCATCACGCTCGCGATCCAGCGCGAAACCGGGGGCAACCTCGCCGAAACGCTGTCGAACCTTGCCGACGTGCTGCGCAAACGCGCGCAGATGAAGCTCAAGATCAAGGCGATGAGCTCGGAATCGAAAGCGTCCGCCTACATCGTCGGCGCTTTGCCCTTCATCGTGTTCGGCATGATCTGGTGGATCAACCCGAGCTACATCGGCGGCTTCTTTACCGACGATCGCCTGATCGTCACCGGGCTGGGTGGGCTCGTCTGGATGAGCATCGGGGCCTTTATCATGGCCAAGATGGTCAGCTTCGAAATCTGAGCGGGGAGACAGGATCATGATCGAACAACCCGCCGGACCCACGCTACTGGGCTTTGACGTCGTCATGGTCGGCACCGTGCTGGCCGGGCTCGCCGCATTCGCCGTGATCATGGCAATCTATGCCGCGGTCACGATCAAGGACCCAATGGCCAAACGCGTCCAGTCGCTCAACGAGCGGCGCGAGCAGCTCAAGGCCGGGATCGTCACCAGCGCGACCAAGAAGCGCGCAAGCCTTGTCCGCAAGTCCGACACCACCGACAAGGTCAAGGACCAGCTCGGCAAGATGAAGGTCCTGCAGGATAGCCAGATCGAGGCGGTGCAGCAGAAGCTCGCCTATGCCGGCTATCGCAACAAGGAACTGGCAGTCCTCATCATCGGCCTGCGTGCCGTGTTGCCGATCGTGCTCGGCCTGGCCGGATTCCTCGCGATCTACATCATCGAAGTGTTCCCCGATTGGGGCCCGATGTACCGCCTTGGCGCGGTCAGCGCGCTCGTCGGGCTCGGCTACAAGGGTCCCGAACTGTACCTTTCGAACAAGGCTTCGAAGCGCACGCTTGAAATTCAGAAGGGCCTGCCCGACGCGCTCGACCTGCTGGTCATCTGCGCCGAAGCCGGTCTTACCGTCGACGCGTCCTTCAATCGCGTCGCCAAGGAACTGGGCCGTGCCTATCCCGAGCTGGGCGACGAATTCGCCTTGACCGCGATCGAGCTGAGCTTCCTCAACGAGCGCAGGCAGGCCTTCAACAACCTCGCCTACCGGGTCAACCTCGAAGCGGTGAAGGGCGTGGTGACCACCATGGTCCAGACCGAACGCTACGGTACGCCGCTCGCCAGTGCGCTGCGCGTGCTGTCGGCCGAATTCCGCAACGAGCGGATGATGCGCGCCGAAGAGAAGGCCGCACGTCTGCCCGCGATCATGACGGTGCCGCTGATCCTGTTCATCCTGCCGGTGCTGTTCATCGTCATCCTCGGCCCGGCGGCCTGTTCGATCAACGACGCGCTGCTGACCGACTAGAGCTCCTTACCAAGACGGGAGTGCGAACGCGCGGCTGGCCGGGATACCCCGCCGGTCGCGCGTTTCGCGTTGGGGTCGCGCGCCTAGTCGAGCCCCTGGTCGAGTCCGCCTTCGAGCCTATCGTCGAGCCCGCTTGCGCGCCCGCCATTGAGCTCTGCCGCGCGATGGCGCATCCGTTCGAGCAGCGCGCGGAACTGCACGCGTTCCTCGGGCGCGAAGCCGTCGAACAGCTCGCTTTCGGTCTGCAGCGCCAGCGGCATCACCTCGCGGTGGATCGCCCAGCCCTCCTCGGTCAGTTCGAGCAGGTGCGAGCGCCCGTCGCGCGCGTTAGGCGCGCGGGTCACCAGCCCGCGCTCCTCCAGAACCTTGCACGCCCGGTTTACCGCCACCTTGTCCATCACCGTCGCCGCCGTCAGATCGCGCTGCGTCGCGGTCCCGGCATCGCCGAGCACCGCCATCACCCGCCATTCGGGGATCTTGAGCGAAAACCGCTTGCGATAGCGTTCCGAGATCAGCTCGCTCACCGCGTTGGAGGCAATCGAAAGCTGGTATGGCAGGAAACCGGCGAGTTGCCCCGGCGCCACGCCCGATTTGGTGGTCTTGCTCATGCACTTGGTTTCCCATGAAACCAACTCGGTTGGCAAGGGCCGCCCGGCTATTCGTAGGGGCGCTTCTCCCACCACGGGTAGAAATCGGGCATGTCCTCGCTCACCTTGCCGGGATAGACCGGGCGGCGCTTGTCGAGAAAGCTCGCGATCCCTTCCTGGGCATCGGCCCCGCGCGAGAGGCGATAGATCGCGCGACTGTCGATCTTGTGCGCTTCCATCGGGTGATCGGCATTCATCAGCCGCCACATCATCGCCCGCGTCATCGCCACCGAGATCGCCGAAGTGTTCTCGGCGATCTCGCGCGCGAGTTCCTGCGCAGCGAGAAGCAGGTCCGCGGGTGCATGGATCGAGCGCACCAGCCCGCCGGCCTTCGCCTCCCCTGCGTCAAACACCCGGCCCGAATAGCACCATTCGAGCGCTTGGCTGATCCCGACGATGCGCGGCAGGAACCAGCTCGAGGCAGCCTCGGGCACGATTCCGCGACGCGCGAAGACGAAGCCGTAGCGCGCCGTCTCGCTCGCCAGGCGAATGTCCATCGCCAGCTGCATCGTCGCCCCGACGCCGACCGCCACGCCGTTACACGCTGAAATCAGGGGTTTTTTCGATTCGAACAGGCGCAAAGTGAGCAGCCCGCCGCCATCGCGGACGCGCTCGTCGGAGAGGCTTTCGACCTGGTCTCCGCTCGAAAACACCTGCCCTCCGCCGTCGGGCGTCAGGTCCGCCCCGGCGCAGAACGCCCGCTCGCCCGAACCGGTGAAGATCACCGCGCGCACCGCGTCGTCGGCGTCGATATCGTCCATCGCCGCCATGATCTCCGCCCCCATCGTGCGGGTATAGGCGTTCATCTTCTCGGGCCGATTGAGCGTGATCGTGGCGATGCCATCGGCTTTGTCGACGATGATTTGCGTATATTCGGTCATCGTGGTCTCTCCCAAAAACGAGTAAGCCCCCGCGCCGGCGGGGGCCTCCGTCGATCTCGTGCGAGATTGTGGGAGGTCCCCGTCTGCGCGGGGACTCGCAAATTTGTTATCGCGGCGCCATCCGGATCGCGCCGTCGAGGCGTACGTCCTCGCCGTTGAAGTAGCCGGTTTCGATCATGCACATTGCCAGTTGCGCATACTCTTCGGGGTAGCCGAGACGCTTGGGGAACGGCACGCTGGCCGCGAGCGCTTCCTTCACTTGCGGAGGGGCGGCGTTCATCAGCGGGGTGTTGAAGATGCCCGGCAGGATCGTGTTCACGCGGATGCCTTCGCGCATCAGATCACGCGCGATCGGCAGCGTCATGCCGACCACCCCGCCCTTCGACGCGGAATAGGCGGCCTGACCCATCTGCCCGTCTTCGGCGGCCACCGATGCGGTGTTGACGATCGCACCGCGATCGCCGTCTTCTGACAGCGGATCGAGCGTCATCATCCCCGCCGCCGACTTGGCGATGCAGCGGAACGTGCCGATCAGGTTGACCTGGATCACGAAGTCGAACGCGCTGATCGGGAAGTGCTTGATTTCTCCCGATTGCTTGTCGCGGCTGGCAGTCTTGATCGCATTGCCGATCCCGGCGCAGTTGACGAGGATTCGCTCCTGCCCGTGCGCCTCGCGCGCCTTCGCAAAACCGGCATCGACGTCGTCGTCGCTGGTGACGTTGACCTTGCAGAACACGCCGCCGAGCTCATCGGCCATCGCGTTGCCCTTGTCCTCGTTCATGTCGAAGATCGCGACTTTTGCACCTTTCGCGGCCAGCGCACGCGCCGTGGCTGCGCCGAGGCCCGAAGCACCGCCGGTGACGACGGCGGGAGTGTTGGCTGAAACTTCCATTTCGATATTCCTCTCAGATTGGGATGGGGTCAGACCGACTCGACGATGGTGACGTTGGCGACGCCGCCGCCCTCGCACATCGTCTGCAGGCCGTATGTCTTGTCGTGGCGCTTGAGCGCGTGGACCAGCGTCGCCATCAGCTTGGTGCCCGACGCGCCGAGCGGGTGGCCGAGCGCGATCGCCCCGCCATGGACGTTGAGCTTGTCCGGGTCCGCGCCGGTATGCTTGAGCCACGCGAGCGGCACCGGTGCGAAGGCTTCGTTGACTTCGTAAAGATCGATGTCGCTCATCTTCATGCCTGCGCGTTCGAGCGCGCGGTCGGTGGCGAACAGCGGCTCTTCGAGCATGATCACCGGATCGCCCGCCGTCACGGTGAGGTTGTGGATGCGCGCCAGCGGGGTGAGGTTGTGGCGCTTGAGCGCCGCTTCGCTCACCACCAGCACCGCGCTCGATCCGTCGCAGATCTGGCTGGCGGAAGCGGCGGTGATCTTGCCGTCGGGAGAGATCAGCTTGACGCTCGCGATCCCTTCGAGCGTGGCGTCGAAGCGGATGCCTTCATCGACCTTGTGAACGTCATCGCCGTCCGGGGTCTCGATGGCGACCGGCACGATCTCGTTGTCGAACGCTCCCGCCTGGGTCGCGGCGATCGCACGCTTGTGGCTTTCCAGCGCGAATTCGTCGAGCTGATCCTTGGAAAAGCCGTGCTTGTTGGCGATCATTTCCGCACCCATGAACTGCGAAAACTGGATGCCGGGATACTTCGCCTGCAGATCGGGCGACATGTAGTGGCCCAGCCCCTCTTTCATGTGGAACGTCGCGTTCGAACCCATCGGGACGCGCGACATGCTCTCGACGCCGCTGGCGATCACCACGTCCTGCGTGCCGCTCATCACCGCCTGCGCGGCGAACTGGATCGCCTGCTGCGAGCTGCCGCACTGGCGGTCGATCGTCACCGCCGGGGTCGATTGCGGAAGCAGCTTCGAAGCGAGCACGCCCATCCGCCCGACCTGCATCGCCTGTTCGCCCGCCTGCGTCACGCAACCGGTCACCACGTCGTCGATCGCGGCGGGATCGACGCCGCTGCGCTCGACCACCGCATCGAGCGATTTCGCCAGCAGATCGACCGGGTGGACGCCGGCAAGACGGCCCCCGCGGCGGCCACCGGCAGTGCGCACGGCTTCGACGATATAGGCGGTGGTCATGGGCGGGTCCTCTCGTTTACGTAAACGTTGCTATTTGCCACTCGCCTATGGGAGCGCAAGCCCCAAATCAAGCGCTCAAAGTGATGGGAGGCGACGGCAAACCCTTGTCCGGCGCGGCCCGCCCGCTATCACTCGGGGCGAGGGGAGATGCGGGTCATGATCGGCCTTTCACCGCAGGACTGGTACGACAGGGCCTCCGCCGCCGCGCAGGCGGGCGATGCGATGGGTGCGCTCGCCACCCTGCGCAGCGGACTGGCCGCGCATCCCGATGCACCGGGCCTGTGGCATGCTGCGGGCAGCACGCTGATGATGCAGGGACGCCCCGCCGAAGCGGCCGATCACTTCCGCAAGGCCTTCACGCTCGATCCCAGACAATTCGACCATGCCGTCGACCAGGCGATCGCGCTGTCTGCGGCAGGGCGCAATGCAGAGGCGCTGGACGTGCTCGTCAGGGTCGAGAAGAAGGGGGCGAAGCACGCGCATTACTGCTCCACCCGCGCCAATGCCGAGCGCGGCATGGGCCACGGCGCAGCGGCGGCGAAATGGTACGACCGCGCCCTGACAATCGAGCCGAACCGGCCCAAGGCGCTGCTGGGCCGGGCCAATGTCGCGCTGGAACGGGGCGAACGCAGCGCGCTCCAGCGGTTCGACAAGGCGCTCGATGTCGACCCCGGCAATCCAATGATCCTGCTGGCCAAGGCGCAGGCTCTCGAGGTTGCCGGCGATGCCGAGGGGGCGCTGGCGCTGGTCGGCGAAGTGACTGCCGGGTTCCCGCACTATACCGATGCCTTGCAACTCAAGGCGCAGCTGCTTCTAGCCATGGGCGAATCCGATTTCACCTCGCACTTTGCCGCCGCCGCCGAGCAGGTCCCGGCCGATCCGGCGATCCGGGTCAGCTGGTGCCGCGCGCTGGCGGGGATGGACCGCGAAGCCGACGCCGCCGAGGTCGCGGCACAGGCACGCGCAACGTTCCCCGAAGAGCCGGGCTTTGCGCTGCTCGAGGCGGTCTATGCCGGGGCGGCGGGCGACAATGGCCGGGCCGATGCGATCTTCGCACAACTGGCGCTCGATACCCCCGCCCGCCACGTCCACGAAGCGCGCCATCGCGTGCGGCAGGGCGACTACGACGCGGCCGAAGGTTTGCTCGATACCGCGCTGGCCGCACAACCGGACAATATCGATGCGTGGTCGCTGCGGGGGATCGTCTGGCGGCTGATCGGGGACCCGCGCAGCCAGTGGCTGCACGAACAGGCCGGGCTGGTCGAATTGCTGCCGTTCGCGGCGCGATCGGGCCTTCTCGACAAGGCGGCAGCCACCCTGCGCGAAATGCACGCGGTCTCGACCATGCAAATCGGGCAGACATTGCGCGGCGGCACGCAGACGCGCGGGGCGCTGTTCCAGCGCGCCGATCCGGTGCTCGCCGAGCTGCACGAGGCAGCGCGCAAGGCCCTCAACCGCTACCGTTCCGCCCTGCCCCCGGTCGACCCTGCGCACCCGCTGCTGCGGCATCGCGATGCGCCGTGGCCGATCACCGGATCGTGGTCGATCCGCATGACCGGAGATGGCGGGCATCACAAATCCCACATCCACCCCGATGGCATCGTGTCGAGCGCGCTCTACCTTGTCGTGCCCGAGGAAGCCCGTGGCGAAGGGCAGCGCGGCTGGCTCGAAGTGGGGCGCCCGCCGCCCGATCTCGGGCTCGACCTGCCGCCCCTGCGGGTGATCGAACCGCGGGCCGGGCATCTCGCGCTGTTCCCCTCCACGCTGTTTCACGGAACCACCCCGTTCGACACGGCAGAGCGGCTGACGGTCGCGTTCGACGTAGCGAGCGAAGCGCGCTAAGGGGCCGCCGCGACCATGAAAAAGCTGTTCGAACTCAATCCCGCACTCGATCGCGCCGCGCTGGCCCGGCGCTTTGCCGCCACCGGCCGGGTGCAGATCCGCGACGTGCTGACGGAGGAAACCGCGCGCGAGATCCTCGCAGTGCTGACCAGGGGCACGCCGTGGGGCATGGCGATCGGCGCGGGCGAGACCACGCCGCAAAGCTTCCGCATGGAAGAGGCCCGCACCCCGCAGGGGCAGCAACAGGTAAACGCCGCCGCCATGGCAGCGCAGGAGCACAGCGCGCGCGGCGAATACGGGTTTCGCTTCGCGCATTATCCGATCCTCACCGCGCTGCAGGAACGCTGGGATCCGGATGGCCCGCACGAGGTACTGCTCGAACACCTCAACGCGCCCGAGTTCATGGCGCTGGCGCGCGATGTCACCGGTATCGAGAGCCTGTTCAAGGCCGACGGTCAGGCAACCCTGTTCGCGCCCAACCACTATCTCGGCCGCCATATCGACAGCCACGTCGCCGAAGGATGGGAAGTCGCCTACGTGCTCAATTTCGCGCGCGACGACTGGCACCCGGACTGGGGCGGCTACCTGCTGTTCCTCGACGAGGACGACGATGTCGTCGAAGGGTTCCGCCCGCGTTTCAACGCGCTCAACCTGTTCAAGGTGCCGCAATCACACCTGGTCAGTTACGTCCCGCCGTTCGCGCCGATGGGCCGGATCGCGGTGACCGGATGGTTGCGCTCGAAGTGAGCAGCGGCGCGCCCCTTTCCGCTCCAGAGGCGCTGGTGCGCGCGCGGATGGCGATGCAATCGGGCGATGTCGCCGGAGCGATGGCCATCACCGACGCCGCGCGGCGCGATCATCCCGACGACGCCGCGCTGGCCGATGCCGCGGGCGATCTCGCGCTCAGATCGGGCGATGCGGCGGCGGCAGCGGCGCATTTCGCCGCTGCCTGCCGCGCTGCGCCGACCATGCTCGATTACGCGCTCAACCATGCGATCGCCTTGCAGCGAATGGATCAGCACCGCGAAGCGCTCGCGGTTCTCGAGCCACACGAGAAGGCCGGATACAGTGTCGCGCGCTACGGCAGCATCCGGGCGCTGTCGGAGCGCAGCCTCGGCCACGCGGGCGACGCCGCGCGCTGGTACGATGCCGCGCTCACCGCCGAGCCGCACCATCCGCGCGCGCTGCACGGGCGGGCACGGGTCGCGCTCGAACGCGGGGAAGGCGATGCGGTGGCGCGGTTCGATGCCGCGCTGGCGGTGAATTCGGGCGATGCGGACCTGTGGCTGGGCAAGGCGCAGGCGCTCGAAGTCGCGGGCGATATCGCCGGGGCGCGCACCATCGCCGAACAGATCGCCGCGCAGGCTCCCGGCTTCATCGCCGCGCTCGAATTCCTGAGCGGGATGAAACTGGCAGCTGGCGACGCCGATTTCGCCGCTCCCTTTCGCACCGCCGCCGACAAGCTGCCGCAGGATCCCAACATTCCCGCAGGGCACGCCGAGACGCTTGCCGGGCTCGACCATGCGCGCGAGGCGGCCGAAATCGCCGCCGCCGCGCGGTCGCGGTTCCCGAACGAACCGCATTTCGCCCTGCTGGAGGCGGTGCATGCCGGATCGGCGGGCGAATGGGAGCGGGCCGAAGCGATCTTTGCCACCCTGCCGACCGACAGCGCCATGCGCGCGCTGCACGAGGCGCGGCACCGGTTGCGCGCCGGGGACACGGCGCGGGCGGAGGCGCTGCTCGAGCGCGCGCTGGTCGACAATGCGTGGGACATTTCCGCCTGGGCGCTGCGCGGCATCTGCTGGCGGCTGGCCGATGACGACCGCGCCGGCTGGCTGCACGAGCAGCAAGGGCTGGTACAGCTCCGCCCGCTCGCCGGGCGCGACGGGCTGATCGGCGACGCGGTCTCCGAGCTGCGCAGATTGCACGCCGGTTCGGCGCTGCCGCTGGGCCAGAGCCTGCGCGGCGGGACCCAGACGCGCGGCATCCTGTTCCAGCGCACCGAGCCGCTGCTGGCCGAGCTGCACGCGGCGATCCGGGCGACGCTGGAGGACTATCGCCGCGAGCTTGCCCCGCTCGACCAGCATCACCCGCTGCTGCGGCATCGCGAAACCGCCTGGCAGCTCGCCGGGTCGTGGTCGGTGCGGCTCACCGGCGGCGGCGATTACCACACCGCGCATATCCACCCGCAAGGCATCGTCTCGTCCGCGCTCTACCTCGTAGTGCCCGAGGAAGCGCATCACGAAGGGCAGCGCGGCTGGCTCGAAGTCGGCCGCCCGCCGCCCGATCTCGGGCTCGACCTGCCGCCGCTGCGCGTGATCGAGCCGCAAGAGGGACACCTCGCGCTGTTCCCATCGACGCTGTATCACGGCACCACCGCGTTCGGATCGGAAGAACGGATGACGGTGGCGTTCGACGTCGTGACCGGGCAAGGACACTCGCGATGACCGATACGCACGCTACGATCGCCGATGCCACCGCCTGGAGCGAATTCTGGGCGCAGAATGCCGGTGGAGACGGCGGCGGGTGCCTGCCCGAACGCTGGGCCGCGATCGAGGAGGCGCAGAAGGCCGCCTGGCGCAGCTTTACCTCCGACCTGCCCGAACGATCGCGACTGCTCGATCTTGCCACGGGTGACGGGCGGGTGCTCCGCTGGATCCGGGCGGAGCGCTCCGATCTGGCGCTCATCGGGATCGATCTGGCCGCGACATTGCCCCCCGCGCCGGAAGGGACCGAGACGCGCGGCGGAGTCGCGATGGAAGACCTGCCGTTCGACGACAGATCGTGCGACGCGGTGGTGAGCCAGTTCGGCTTCGAATACGGCGACGTCGCGAAAGTTGCCGCCGAGATCGCGCGCGTCCTGGCGCAGGGTGGCAGGATCGGGCTGATGGTTCATCGCGGCGACGGGCCGATTCTGGAACACAATCTCGCGCGCCGCGCGGCGATCGATTGGGCCCTGTTCGAAAAGGCCGTGGCAAAGACGGTCGCCAACGCCCTGACCGCACCCAATGGCGGGACTGACGCCGCGGCGCAGGTGGCGGGGGCGTTCAATATGCTGGGGGCCCGAGTGCACGGCGATAGCTCTCCGGCGTGGGAGATCCCGGAGGCGCTGCGCCGTGCGGTGCTGCTCGGCAGCGATACGCAGGCGATCCTCGGCACGATCGCCGCGATCGAAGCGCAGGCCCACAACGAACTGGGGCGGATCGCGTCGCTCGAACGCGCCTGCGCCACCGCCGATGCCCGTGACGAACTGGTCGGGGCGTTCGCCAGGCATGGCCTGAAGCTGGTCGATACCGCTCCCGTGACAGAGCCTTCGGGCCGGTCGCTTGCCGATTTCCTGACCTTTTCCTGATCGTCTCCTGACGCCGGGAAGGTCGCACCGCCGGCGCGGGTCTTGCGCCTGCGTTGCCGATCCTAACGTCAACGAAAAAGGGCGGCGGACCGAAGTCCACCGCCCCTTTCGTTCAGGCTTGGCGCGCTCTTAGAACGAGAACGCAACCGAAGCGAAGAAGTCCCGACCGTTCACGTTGTAGGTGCTCGGGAAGGTGTTGGCCTGCTCCTGGTTGTCACCCAGCAGGAGACCGCTCGGACGGTTGGTCACGAACCCGTTCGCATCGAATTCGGGCGTACCCGGCAGCGTGTCGAGCAGGTTGTTGATGCCGAACGTGATGGTCACGTTCTCGGTGGCTTCAACCGCAAGCGTCAGGTCGAAAATGTCGTAGGCGGGGATCCGCTCGACACCGTTGAAGGCGGTGTAGTCGGTGCCGTCGTCGGCATCGTCCACGGCGCTCAGGTGACGCCAGCGCGTCGACAGCGTGACCGGTCCGTCGATCCAGCTCAGACGCGAGACCCACGAGAACGACGAGCGAGGATCGCCCGTGTTCGGGCAGTCGCCGCCGAACTTGCCGGCGCACTCGAACACTTCCGGCTGGCCCTGAAGCGGACGCAGGAAGTAGCTTTCCGTCCAGGTTCCGAGGAAGCTGAAGTTCAGGCGCGAATCGCCATCGGTGTTGAAGATCGCGAACGGCAGCGAGGTGCCGTAGTTCACTTCGACGTCGACACCCGACGTGCCGAGCTCGGCAACGTTGACGCCCGCAACCAGCGGCGGAGCATCCACCGTGATCGCACCGTCGCCGTTACGAATGCCGACGAACGGCTGACACAGCGGGCTGTTCACGTCCTGAGCCGTGCCGTAGCACAGGTTCAGAAGGCCCTGGAGCGAGCCGCCCGCAACCGAGATCGCATCATCGATGACGATGTCGAAATAGTCGGCCGTGATCGTCAGGCCCGGGATGAAGTCCGGACGCAGCACGACACCCGCGCTCCAGCTGGTCGAGGTTTCTTCCTGGAGGTTCGGGTTGCCGCCGAACAGCGCCGGGATCTGAGCGTTCAGCTGGATCGCGTTGGCGTTGCCCACGTTGCCCGCCGGAACGCCGGTCGCGACGCAGGTCTGCGAAGCACCCGGGTTGGCTGCCAGGAAGCCCGGATCGCCGCACGGGTCGGTCGCGCCGGGGAAGCCGATCGCCTGACCGCCGAACAGTTCGCCGACGTTCGGTGCACGCACCGCACGCTGGTACTGACCGCGCAGCTTGACGCTCGGAACCACGTCGAATTCGGCACCACCGGCATAGGTCCACACGCCGCCTACCGCGTCGAGCGAGTAGTCGGAGTAGCGGGCCGCACCGGAAAGCTCCAGACGCTGCGAACCGTTGTCGAAAATCGGAACGTTGAGTTCGGCGAAGAGTTCACGCACGTCGTACGCGCCTTCGGTCGCCTGACCGGCGTTGAAGCCGATCACGTCGCCCGAAGACAGCGCGGTGTCGGGAATGAACTGCGAACCGACGCGGCGATATTCCACACCGGCTGCGAAGCCGACATCGCCAGCGCCCGAGGTGAGCTCACCCAGGAAGCCGGAGATCGAACCCGACGCCACTTCGACGGTCGAGATGTCGCCGTTCTGTGCCTGGATCGTGATGGCATTCACCATCGCCGGGGTGAGCGTGCCCTGACCGAAGATGTTGAGCGCAGTGCCCGTCCCGTCGAGACCGGCCTGGAAGGCCGAACGCGAGATGTTGCCCTGCTGCACGTTCGAGTTACGCGTCCGTGCATAGCTGTAGTAGGCATCGTAGTTCAGGTTGTCGGTGATCGCCCCGGTCACGCCGGCGAGCACGCGGAATGCGTTGCGCTCGTCGAGCGAGTTGCGCCCGCCGGATTCGAGCACGCGGCGCTGGATCGATGCGCTCACCACGCCAAGCTGCGGAGCCGGCAGCGGCGACAGGCCGTTGGCGACACGCTGGGCGTTGGCAGCGGCTTCGCGCTGGTCGAGCAGGTTGAGTTCGGCGATCGTTGCTGCGTCGAGGAACTGCGACACGGTCGCGATATCGACGTTGAACGTGCCGGTCACCGGAGTCGCCGCGAGCTCGGTGGCGACGCGGTTGTTGACGAACGCGACCTCGGTGTAGGCGCGATGACCGTCCACGAATTCGTAGTCGGCATAGCCACCCAGCAGGTAACGTTCCTGCGGAACCTGCAGGTAGTTGACCGGTGCGTAGTTGTAGGTGTCGCCGGCACGGCGGCGCGGGCTGCCCGGCGTATCGAAGATGGCATCGTCGATGACGAGGCCCTGCGCCAGCGGAGCAGTCGGCGTTTCGCCCGGATCGGTGACGTCGCCGTCGCCGTTGAGGTCGGTGCCGTTAGCGACGGCGGTGGAGCCGGGTGCGTTGAAGCGGCCCTGCGGCACGGTCGACGAACCGAACTGCAGCAGGTTCAGACCGAAGGTCTCGCCGCCGATCGCGAAGTTCGAGAAGTCGCGGTCGCCCTGGAAGATGTCGTCGCGCTGATAGTACTCGGCGAAGACGGTCGCGCTGCCGCGGCCATCGTCGAAGCTGGTGCCGATCGCGCCATACATCTGGTAGCGGGCGCCATCGCCGCGCTCGGTGATGGAATACTGGCCGCCGAACTCGACGCCTTCGACCTTCTTGAGGTTGAAGTTGACGACGCCCGACATGGCGTCCGAACCGTAAACGGCCGAAGCACCGCCGGTCACGACGTCGACAGTCTCGATCAGGAAGTTCGGGATGGTGTTGAGGTCGACGATCTGCTGGGTGTCGAACGACAGCCAGCGACGGCCGTTGACCAGGACCAGCGTGCGCTCTTCGCCCAGACCGCGAAGGTCGAGCGTGGCGGTGCCGTTACCCGGGTTGTTGGAGTTGCCGGTAACGCCCGGCACAACCTGCGGCAGCGCGTTGACGACGTTTTCGACGTTGACCGCGCCGGTCAGCTGGAATTCCTCGGCAGCGACGACCGCAACCGGAGCGGCGGTTTCGACGTTGCGCTGCTGAATGCGCGAGCCGGTCACAACGATGAAGTTGTCTTCCTGCGCGGATTCGGCGGATTCGGTATCTTGTGCGTAAGCAGGCGTCGCGATCACGGCACCGGCCATGATCGTGCCGGCGAGCAGCGATCCCTTGGTGAAGCGGTTCATTTCAGTCCCCTTTATAAATGTGCGCCAGAATCGGCGCGCATTTTCCGGAAAATACACGGGCACACGCCCGGATGGTCCGCGCTTATGCCAATCGGAGTCGTCACCGCAATCTCACAGGCTATCAATTTGCGCGGTTGCCACCGACCTGTGACATTCGCGCTACAGTTTTGCCCGTCGGACTTTGCCTGACGGGGATTTCGACGTATTATCTTGAGAATCCGGGCGTTTTGTTAAGTTCGCGGTAACCATTCGGCCCGGACTGACGGAGAGAATCACATGCTTTCAAACGACTTTTCCGTGCTGCACCGCCGCTCGATCGCGGCCGCTGCAGCCGCTCTGATCGCGCTCGGCGTTCCCGCGACCGGCCATGCGCAGGACGACGTCCAGGTGCCGCCGACCGATTACCTCGACGAATTGCGGGGCTGCCAGGCACTGACCGAAAACGCCGCCCGCCTCGCGTGTTTCGACCGCTCGGTCGCGGCGATGGTCGCCGCCACCGAAACCGGCGACGTCCAGATCGTCGACCGGGAGGACGTTCGCCAGGAAAAGCGCCGTCTGTTCGGGTTCACGCTGCCCAAGATCGGCCTGTTCGGCGACGGCGAGCCCGACGAACTGCTCGAAACGACGATCACGAGCGTGCGCTATTTCTCGCAGCGCAAACTGCGCTTCACGACCGAAGAGGGGGCGGTTTGGGAAATCAACGCCGCTCCCCGGCGACTGGCACCCATCGAGACGGGCGATCCCGTGATCTTCAAGAAGGCCGCGCTCGGCACCTATTTCATCCGGATCGACGGGCAGATGGGGGTCAAGGGCAAGCGCGTCGAATAGCCAGCGTCGTTCCGGGATCAGCAGGCTGAAACGAAAAGGGGCCCGCCGCCATGGCGAGCCCCTTTCTTGTCGGGTTCGGTAAGGCTCAGAGCCCGCCCGGACCGCAATCGTTGGCCAGAAAGTCCAGCATCTTGGTGTAGAACTGCTGCTGGTGGTTGTACATCAGCGTGACGTAAAAGTGGTCGGCATCCTTCAGGGTCAGGAACTGCCCTTCCTTGCCGGCCTTCTCGAACTCCTTCTTGTAGTCCTTGAAGTTGAAGTACATCACCCGGCGGTCATCCTCGGGATGGACCATCAGCAGCGGGATGTTGACCTTCGACACTTCGTTGATCGGATTGATCCCGATCATGCCGCGACGCTGCGCCCAATCGTCGATCGCCTTGGGCGTCCGCGGAGAGGAGCGCATGCGATAGACCTTGGCCGGATCGGCGACCGCCGCACCGGCGATAGCGCACTGGTAGATGTTGTTCTCGCGGCTCAGCGAGACCAGCGCGGCATAGCCGCCGTACGACCAGCCGAACATCGCCATCCGGTCGGGATCGACCAGGCCCTGCTTGACGAGATACAGCGCGCCGTCATCCTTGTCGTCCTGCATCTTCAGGCCGTGCTCGCCATAGCCCGAATCGAACAGGTCCTGCCCCCATCCGGTCGACATGCGGTATTGCGGCTGCAGCACCATATAGCCGGCATTGGCGAGCAGCTGACCCCACTCGTCGTAGAGCACAACTTCGTTCACGTGCGGGCCGCCATGCGGCAGCACGATCAGCGGGAACGGGCCTTCGCCCTTGGGCTTGGTGACGTAGGCCGGGATCATCTTGCCGTCGCGCGCGGGGTAGCGGATGAACTCGACATCGGCCATCTGGTCGGGATTGAGCAGCGGATTGGTGCTGCCGAGTTTGGCCATCTGGCCATCCTTGACCAGCCAGTACGACCCGGGATCCCTGGGTCCGACATTCTCGACGATCATGGTGTTGCCATCTCGCGAACGGCTGGTGATCCGGATGTAGTGCGAATAGGGAATCTGCTGCTCGAGCGCTTCGAACAGGGCCTTTTCCTCTTCGTCGAACCAGTGCCGTTCGTACTTGGCGCCGGGATAGATCGCGGCCACGACCTTGTCGTTGCCGGGGATCGAATGGCGCTGGATACCGATCACGTCGGCGTTTTCGGCCTGGAACATCTTTTCGACGATTTCGCCTTTGGAGAAATCGTACTTCCAGAGCGCGGCCTTGTCCTCGCCATTGGGGTTGTCGATGATGTAGCCGATGTTGGGATTGTCGGGATCGAATCCGCGCACACCGTACACGCCGCCGAGGAAGCGATACAGGTTTTCGTGCTTGTCCTGGCTGTATTCGGGACCAAACTGTTTCCACGAACCGTCGCCCGGCAGGCGATAATACGTCTTGAGCGAGTTGGTGCTGTCGTCGAAGCCCTCGGCGTAGCGCGGATTGCCGTCGTTATCGAAGCCGATGTTGCCGTATTTGTCGTTGCCCTTGATCACCAGACTGCGGGTCCCGCGCTCGAGATCGAAGGTGTAATACGAAGTCGGACGGAACGCGGCGAAGGGATCCACGCCGGTCGGATCGGGAATGGCGTTGCCGCTGCCGATCAGGATCTTGTTGGGCTCTTTCGGAAGCAGGTTCTCGATCCCGAAATTGCCGTCGACGGCAGAAAACTTGTTGCTTTCGAGGTCGTAGAAATACGCCTTGTATTCGCGAATGTCCTCTTCCGGCTCGGTCACGCGCTCGCGCACGATCTGCCAAGCGCTGCCGAAGATCTTGGTGTCGCTGACCCATGCCGCGCTGTTGATCTCCATCGGATCGGCGTTGAGCCGGCGCAGCGGTTTCGACAAATCGTCGGTCTTGTAGATTTCGAGCAGGTAGTCGCCGTCGCGGCTTTCGACCTTGTGCACCAGCAGGTGCTTGCCATCGGGAGAAACCTGGACCGCGTTGACGACGTCACGCAGCGCCCAGACGTCGATCGGGACGCGGGCTTCGGATTGCGCCTGGGTTTCGGCGGGTGTTGCCAGGCTGAGCCCGAGCGCGGCGACCCCGGCCATCGCTCCGACGATTGGAACTTTCAAGAATTTCATGGTCACGACCCTTGTGGTGTGGATGATGCGTTTACGGAAACGGGAGCCGCGCGTCCTCCTCGGCGCCTCACCTGTCGGGAATTAAACAAAAAAGCGGCCCCACCGCAAGTGCAGGGGGCCGCCTTTTTGTCGTGATGGCGAGATTTTCGGATCAGAAGCGGTAGCGCACCTGAGCAAAATACTCGCGACCGTCGAGATCGTAGCCGTTGCCGATCGGAATGTTCGAGATGCCGAACACTTCGTTGGTGTCGATCAGCGGCGGGGATTCGTCGAACAGGTTGGTGATACCCGCGATGATCCGGAACGGACCGCTGTCGAAGCGCAGCGAGATCGTGTGCTCGAAGTAATCGTCGGCGAAGCCCACGTCGCGGCAGAACACGCCGTCGCCGGCAACCACGCCATTGTCCGAACCGCCGCCCAGGCAGGTGTCACCGATGAAGCCGGTGGGCACGCCATCGGGACCGTTTCCGAACGCGTCGGACAGCGGATCGATGCCGTCGGCCTGCTGCTCGACTTCACCGATCCAACGGGTCTGCCAGGTCAGGCGCCACTTGTCCCAGTCGAGGAAGAACGTCGCCCGTCCGGTCCAGCTCGGGAAGCCGAATTCGCCGGCGTCGTCGTCGAAGCTCGGATCGCCGTTTTCGTCGATGAACAGCGTCGAACGCTCGATCAGGTGGTTGGCCCGCAGGTTGAGGTTGAGGTCGACCGCTTCACCGAACAGCACCACATCCTTGGCGAAGGTAGCGTTGATGTCGATACCGCGCACCGATTCCTGGTTCAGGTTGATGAACCCGGAATTGAGCTGACGGATCAGGAAACGATCGGCGGCCAGCCCACTGGCGGTGATGCGATCGCAGAACGGGCTGCGGCTTCCATCTTCGCGCAGGAAGCAGTCGTTGATGATGAACTGCGAGTTCGGTTCAACGATCGAGCCCTTCAGCTTGATGTCGTAGTAGTTGAAGTTCACCGCGACATCGAAGCCCTCTCCGAAGGTTTCCTCGAAGGCAAAGCCCGTGGTGATCGACCGCGAGGTTTCCGGATCGAGATCGAAGGTACCGCCGCTGGCGATTTCGACGCTCGAGAACTGCGTGGTGTTCACACCGTTCTGCTCGATCCCGACACGGGTCGGGTCGCGACCTTCGCGCCGGCAGTTGTCGAGCGTGGTCGGGTCGCGCGTGTCGTTGGCGGCGTTGTAGCCGCCACCGGTCGAATCGAACGCCGCGTCCGGCACCGCGCACGGATCGAACAGGGTGTTGAAGCCCGACTGGTTGCGCAGGAAGTTCTCACGCAGGTTCGGCGCACGGAACGATGTACCGTAGTTGAACTTGAACAGCAGCGCCGGAGTCGGACGCCAGCCGGCGCCGATCGAGTAGGTGCCTTCGGTTCCGTAGAACTCTTCGTCCGTCAGTCGACCGGCGACCTTGATGCTCAGGTCCTCGACCCATGGCTTGCCGGCCATGAGCGGAATGTCGAGTTCGCCGAAGAGTTCGCGGATCCATTTCGAACCGCTCGCCCCGCCATCGGCGAAGAAGCCCCAGAACAGGCCGTTGGATGCAACGAAGTTCGGATCGGAGTCGATCGAGTCTTCGCGCCATTCGGCACCAAGCACGATCCCGACCGGACCGGCCGGCAGTTCGAACAGGTCGCCAGTGGCAAACGCCGACAGGATGATCTGTTCGTAGGTGGTGTCGAACGTGCGTTCGCCGAACAGGTAATCGCGCTCGGCCTGGCTGGCGAGTTCGCCGACCACGGTCTGGTACAGCGTCGGCGAGAACAGGTTCACCGGGACGCAGCCTGCGGTCAGATCGGCCGGAGCGAGGCCCGGGTTGCGCAGGCCCGCCACATCGCACGCGCCGCCCGCAAGCAGCGGTGACGTCGGCTGGCTGATGTAGTCGTCGGCAATGCCATCGCCATCGTTGTCGATCACGCCGTCGCCGTTGAAGTCGGCGGTCGGATCGATCCCGAGCGCAAAGGCAAGACGGTCTTCGCGGATACCGCGACGGATCGAGGAGCCTTCCGAACGCGAGTAGACACCCGCAGCCTCGAAGGTCCAGCTCGATCCGATGAACGGAAGGTCGCCGCGCACACCGAGCACACCGCGATACTGCTCCTGCCGCACTTCGACGTTGTTCCGGTCGCCGCGCACCGCGGGGATGACGCGGGTCGGGGTCGAGAAGCCGGTCGGCAGCGCAAAGCGCGCCAGCGGCGAAGGCGGAACCAGCCCGAGGAACTCGTTGTCGATCGCGTTACAATCGACCCCGTTCGGGTTGGTATCGATGTTGCAAGGGTTAAACACGTTGTTCGAGGGAACCCACGGGAAGAACTGCGGGGTCCCGTTGTTGCGCACGTTGACGTCGGTGCGCGTGTACTGCGCCTCGAAGAACGGCGTGATGTTGGCTTCGCCCGGGAAGACATATTCGCCGTAGGCAAACAGGTTGTAGACGTTCTGCGTCGGGACGAAGTCGATGTCCTGCTCTGCCGCGTTGGTGTTCAGCGCGAAGAAATCGACATCGCGGATCCCGTCGCCGTCGCCGTCGACCGGCGAACCGAACGCGTCGGTGGATTCGGAGAAGCCGTTGATCCCGGTGTTGCCGGTCACGCCCGGAACGCCGCGATCGTTGGGGTCGAAATAGATGAAGCCGAAGCGACCGGTGGTCTGTATACGACCGACGAGACCCTGAATCTTGCACTCGCTTTCGGTGGTCCGCACGAGGCCGCCCGAATCTTCGAGCACAGCGGCGTTATCGGCGAGGTTGACCGTCAGGATGTTGCCGTTCTGGTCGATTTCGAGGTTGGTGTCGCAGCCGCTGAGGAAGTTGCGGTCGCGGATCTTGTATCCATCGGTGCGGCGATATTCGCCGGCGATGCCGAAGAATGCGCGGTCGGTGTTGAAGCCCCACGCCGCGCTGACGGTGAAGTCGTTACCGGCACCCTGTTCGTTGAGGTCGCCGTTGACCTGCAGTTCGAGACCGTCGAAGTCCTTGCGCAGGATGGCGTTCACAACGCCGGCAACCGCGTCCGAACCGTAGACCGAGGACGCGCCGTCCAGCAGCAGGTCGTAGCGGTCGACCAGCGATGCCGGGATCAGGTTGATCGAGGGGTTGGCGGGGGCGCCTTCGACACCGGCCGGTGCGAGGCGGCGACCGTTGACGAGGACCAGCGTACGGTCCGCGCCGAGGCCGCGAAGGTCGATCGTCTGCGAGGCCGGACCATTGTCGAGCACGAAGCCCTGGAAGGTCGCGTCGATCTGCGTACCCGATGCGCTTTCCGAACGCTGCAGGATCTGCGCCGGGTCGAACGCGCCGACCGATTGCTGGTTCTCGGTAGTCAGCACCTGGAGCGGCGAGATCGAGCTGTAGGTGTCGCGCACGATACGCGAACCGGTAACGGTGATGCCCCGACCTTCGGTCTGGGTGTTACCCGATGCGTCGGTCGAAACATCGACCTGCTCTTCGTCCTCGTCGTCCTCGGACTGCGCCTGATCCTCTTCGCCTTCATCCTGTGCGGAGACAGGACCGGCCATCACGAACGCGATGGCGGATGCGGAGAAGGCGAGCGCCTTCATCGAATTGCTGTGAAACTTTTTCATGATCACTCCAGTTGCGACAACCGGAACCCTGGCCGCGTCCAACCCTATGTCCGACACGTTCGCAATTTACCCCTTGCGACGGCGGACACCCCAAATGAAGACGCGACAAAGCCCCTGCGGTGGCCGATACCTGCAACGCAGAGGGAATGATGTAAATGCAGCGTTCAGCTAAGAGCCACTTTTCCCCCCGGTGTTGCGGGAATCCCACAGGCTTTCTCGCACGTCCGAAACAAGCGGCGCGCGGCGCTTTACAAAAAATTTAACCGGCTGCGATTTCGCGCAATATATGGCCAGCGCCGTTTTTTGCGCGGCCTGGCGCTGTCCGGAATCCGGGCGCGCGCGAGGCTCAGGATTCGACGGTCATTTGCAATTCGCCGTCGCCTTCGTCGATTCTGACAGTCGCGCCATCGTTCACCTCGCCTTCGAGCAGCATCTCGGCCAGCGGGTCCTGCAGATAGCGCTGGACCGCGCGCTTCAGGGGCCGTGCGCCATACACCGGATCGTAGCCGACCCGCCCGAGCCAGCGCAGCGCGGCATCGGTGAGGTCGAGCGTGATCTTGCGGTCGTCGAGCAGCTTCTGCACCCGCCTGATCTGGATCGCGACGATCGGCGCCATGTGCTCCATCGCCAGACGGTGGAACAGGATGATCTCGTCCAGCCGGTTCAGAAACTCGGGGCGGAAATGTCCGCGCACCACGTCCATCACCTGGTCCTCGACATCGGCGACCTTCTGGTCGTCGCCCAGGTTCGACAGGAACTGGCTGCCGAGGTTCGAGGTGAGGATGATCAGCGTGTTGGAAAAATCCACCACCCGGCCCTGCCCGTCGGTGAGCCGCCCGTCGTCGATCACCTGCAGCAGCACGTTGAACACGTCGGCATGCGCTTTCTCGACCTCGTCGAACAGCACCACCTGATACGGGCGACGGCGCACCGCTTCGGTCAGCACCCCGCCCTCGTCGTAGCCGACATAGCCCGGAGGCGCGCCGATCAGGCGGGCGACCGAATGCTTCTCCATGAACTCGCTCATGTCGATCCGGACCATCGCCTGATCGTCGTCGAACAGGAATTCGGCCAATGCCTTGGTCAGCTCGGTCTTGCCGACGCCGGTGGGGCCCAGGAACAGGAAGCTGCCGAGCGGGCGGCCCGGGTCCTGCAAACCGGCGCGCGCCCGGCGCACCGCCTTGGACACGGCAACGATGGCCTCCTCCTGGCCAATCACCCGCTTGCCGAGCAGCTCTTCCATCTGCAGCAGCTTGTCGCGTTCGCCTTCCATCATCTTGTCGATCGGAATGCCGGTCGAGCGGCTGACGACGCTGGCGATGTCCTCTTCGGTAACCTCTTCGCGCAGCAGCGCATTCTCGGTCAGGCCCTCGGCAGCCTCGAGCCGCTTTTCAAGCTCGGGTATGGTGCCGTAGGACAGCTCGCCCGCCTTCGCGAGGTCGCCCTCGCGCTGCGCCTGTTCGAGCTCGAGCCGCGCGTGGTCGAGCTGTTCCTTGATCTTGCTCTCGGCTTCGATCTTGTCGCGCTCGTTCTGCCAGCGGGTGGTCAGCTCGGCGCTTTCCTGCTCGAGATCGGCCAGCTCCTTGCGCAGGTTGCCGAGCCGGTCCTTCGACGCGTCGTCGCCTTCCTTGGCGAGCGCGCTTTCCTCGATCTTGAGCTGGATGATGCGCCGGTCGAGCGCCTCGATTTCCTCGGGCTTCGATTCCACTTCCATCCGGATCCGGCTCGCGGCCTCGTCCATCAGGTCGATCGCCTTGTCGGGCAGGAACCGGTTCGAGATGTAGCGATCGGACAGCTTCGCCGCGGCGACGATGCTGCCATCGGTGATGCGCACGCCGTGGTGCAGCTCGTACTTGTCCTTGATCCCGCGCAGGATCGAGATCGTGTCCTCGACGCTGGGTTCCTCGATATAGACCGGCTGGAACCGCCGCTGGAGCGCCGGGTCCTTCTCGACATACTTCTGGTATTCGTCGAGCGTGGTCGCGCCGATGCAGTGCAGCTCGCCGCGGCTGAGCGCGGGCTTCAGCAGGTTCGAGGCGTCCATCGAGCCTTCGCTCGCGCCCGCCCCGATCAGCGTGTGCATCTCGTCGATGAACAGGATGATGTTGCCTTCGGCGTTCTTGACCTCGTCGAGCACGGACTTGAGCCGTTCCTCGAACTCGCCGCGATATTTCGCGCCCGCGATCAGCGACCCCATGTCGAGGCTCATCAGCGTGCGGCCCTTCAGGCTGTCGGGCACGTCGCCGTTGGCGATGCGCAGCGCCAGCCCCTCGGCGATCGCGGTCTTGCCGGTGCCGGGCTCGCCGATCAGCGCGGGGTTGTTCTTGGTCCGCCGCGCGAGGATCTGGACGGTGCGGCGGATTTCCTCGTCGCGGCCGATCACCGGATCGAGCTTGCCGTCGCGCGCCGCCTGGGTGAGGTCGCGCGCGTATTTCTCCATCGCGTCGTACGAGCTTTCGGCGCTGGCGCTGTCGGCCTTGCGCCCGCCGCGCAGCTGGTCGATCGCCGAATTGAGGCTTTGCGGGGTGACGCTCGCCGCCTTCATCGCTTCGCCCGCAGCACCCGGCGCGAGCGCCAGAGCGACCAGCATCATCTCCACGGTGACATAGGAATCGCCCGCCTTTTCGGCGACCTGTTCGGCCTGGTCGAGCACCCGCACGGCATCGTTGTCGAGTCCCGGGGTCTGCTGCGCGCCGCCGCCGGTCACCACCGGAATTTTACCCAGCCCGGCATCGACCGCGCTGATTGCGAGCGCCGGCTGACCGCCCGCGCGCTGGATCAGCCCGGCGGCCATGCCCTCTTCGTCCTCGAGCAATGCCTTGAGCAGATGCAGCGGCGTGATCCGCTGATGGTTCATGCGGATCGCAACGGTCTGCGCGCTTTGCAGGAAGCCCTTGGCGCGATCGGTGAACTTTTCGAGATTCATCTGGAGACCCCTCAACGGTGTGACCGACATGACATAGTGTTGCATATTCGCAACACAAGCCCTCGCGCCCGGATTTTCTTCAACGGTGTATTACCCGGCTAGGTGGGTCCGGCAAGTGCGCTTGCCAAGCCCCCGCCGGCAGGCAATGATCCGGGCAAGAGAGAGCAGGAGAATTCCGGGATGAAATGGATTGTGCGCGGTGTCATCACCGTGGCCGCGCTGGCGATCGTGGCGTTCGTGGCGCTGGCGACGTGGGAACCGTTCTTCGCGCATCGCAGCGCGGCCCCGCCCGCACGCGCCTACACGGCGGAGATCGTCCGCGACGAATTCGGCGTCCCGCATATCTACGGCAAGACCGACCCCGACGTCGCATTCGGCGTCGCCATCGCCCATGCCGAGGATGATTTCTTCACCCTGCAGGACGTGATCGCCATGTCGCGCGGGCGCTATGGCGCGATCGCGGGCGAAGAGGGCGCGACCTTCGATTATGTCTATCATCTGCTCGATGCGCGCGGCACGGCCGAGCGACAGTACCCGCAACTGCCCGCAGATTCCCGCGCGCTGTTCGAAGCCTATGCCAGCGGCCTCAACCAGTACGCCAGGGATCACGCGGACGAGGTCAAGCTTGCCAACCTGTTCCCGGTCAACGGCGAAGACGTCGCCGCCGGCTTCGTGCTGCGCCAGCCGTTCTTCTACGGGCTCGGCAACGTCATCGCGCCGCTGGTCGCGGGCGAGCCGCTGCGGCGTGAATTTGGGCCGGACATTCCGGGTTTTCCAAGGGCCGAGCCTGCTCCCGATGCAGAAGAACAGACCGCCATGACTGGCACCCATCCGCTGCCGTGGGGCGAGGATGCGGCGCTGCTCGGGTCGAATGCCTGGGCGGTCGCGCCCGAACGCGCGGGCGGTCCGACCACGCTGATCTCGAATTCGCACCAGCCCCTGCGCGGCGGGGTCGCGTGGTACGAATTCAGCGTCGAGAGCGAGGACGGCTGGCATTTCACCGGGGCGAATTTCCCCGGATCGCCCTTCCCGTTCCTCGGCCACAACCGGCATCTCGGCTGGACCAACACGGTCAACCGGCCCGACATGGTCGATGTCTACATGCTCGAAACCGACGCCGGCGGGAAGCGCTACAAGCTCGACGGCGAATGGCGCGAGCTTGAGGAAAAAACGGTGATCCTGCCCGTCAGGTTCGGCCCGATCACCCTGCCGGTGCCGCGCACCGTTCATCGCGCGAAGCACGGCCCGGCGATCGTCAACGATCAGGGCACTTTCGCGATCCGGTATGGCGGGATCGACAGCGTCGCACAGATCGATGCCTATTACCGCATCAACAAGGCGACCAGCTTCGATGAATGGCAAAGCCAGATGGCGCGCATGGCGATCCCCAGCACCAACTTCATCTTCGCCGACGAAACCGGCACGATCGCCTATATCTACAACGCGGCGATCCCCGACCGGCCCGAACTGGACGAGGTCCGCGCCAACTGGCGCGGCGTGCTGCCGGGCGATCGCAGCGAGCTGATCTGGCAGGGCACAGTCGACTACGCCGAGATTCCCAAGCTGGTCAATCCGGCCAGCGGCTGGCTCTACAACGCCAACAACGAACCGTTCACGGCGGCGGGGCCGGGCAGCGATCTGCCGCGCGACGCGTTTTCGCCCGTGCTCGGGATCGAGGAAAAGCAGACCAACCGCTCGCGCCGTGCGTACAAGCTGCTGACCGAAGCGGGCACGCTCGACCGCGCCGCGCTGGAGGCGATCAAGTACGACATGGCCTACGAACGCGAAGGCTATATCGACCGGATGTGGGACGATCTCGACATGATGCAGGCCGACGGGCGCCGGGGCGAGGCGCGCGACCTGCTGCTCGGCTGGGATTTCACCGCCGACGGCAAGGGCCGCGCCGATGCGCTGGCCTATCTCCTGATCCGCGATTTCATGTCGGCCGAGTATCAGAACAAGCCGTGGCCGCTGATGGCCGACAAGCTCGACGAGGCCGCTGCGCATCTGATGACGCATTTCGGACGGCTCGATCCGCCGCTGTCCGACCTGCTGCGGCTGCGCCAGGGCGACAAGGACCTGCCGCTGACCGGCGGTTCGGACACGCTGCGGGCGATGACGACCTGGAAGGTCGATCCCGACGGGCGGCTCAACCTCGTGCATGGCGACAGTTTCATCCAGTGGGTCGAGTGGCCGACAGACGGCGGGCGGGTGTTCTCGCGTTCGATCCAGCCGTTCGGCGCGGCCACCACCCGGCCCGGCAGCCCGCATTACACCGACCAGATGCAGCTGTTCGTCGATCACAAGTTGAAGCCGGTTTATTTCTGGCGCGACGACGTGCTCGCCAATGCAAAGCGTCGCTATACCGTAACCAACACTGCCGATTGAGGCTTGATTTCGCGCCCCTGCCACCGCAGGCTGGCTTAGACATTCCCTCCCGAAACCGGAGCATTTCCATGATCTTGCGTTCTTCTCGCATGCGCCTTGCCACCACCAGCCTCGCCGCGCTCGGGCTCGCGCTCGCGGTTCCCGCCGCGCCCGCCTTCGCCGATGGCCACACGGCCGGCGAAAGCGAAGCGGCAGACGCCAATTCGCTCACCGAACTGGTCTCGCAGGTCTCGATCCCGTACGAGGAATTCCAGCTCGAAAACGGCCTGACCGTGATCGTGCACGAGGACCGCAAGGCGCCGATCGTCGGGGTCGCGGTGTGGTACAACGTCGGCTCGAAGGACGAACCCGAAGGCAAGACCGGCTTTGCCCACCTGTTCGAACACCTGATGTTCAACGGTTCGGAAAACGCCCCCAACGACTATTTCCAGTATCTGCAGGAAATGGGCGCGACCGATTACAACGGCACCACCAATTTCGACCGCACCAACTATTTCCAGACGGTGCCGCGCCCCGCGCTCGAACGCGCGCTGTGGCTGGAAAGCGACCGCATGGGCTACCTGCTCGGCGCGGTGACGCAGGAAAAGCTCGATAACCAGCGCGGCGTCGTCCAGAACGAAAAGCGCCAGGGCGACAACCAGCCGGGCGGCCTCGTCTTCTACGAGATCCTCGACAAGATGTTTCCCAGGGAGCACCCCTACGGCCATTCGGTGATCGGCTCGATGGCCGATCTCGACGCGGCCTCGATGGAAGACGTGCGCAGCTGGTTCCGCGACAAGTACGGCCCCAACAATGCGACGCTGGTGCTCGCCGGCGACGTGTCGGCCGCGGAAGCACGTCCGCTGGTCGAAAAATGGTTCGGCCCGATCGCGCGCGGCCCGGTCAACAATCCGGCCCAGGCGGAAATTCCGACGCTGAGCGAGGATGTCCGTTCGATCATGAAGGACAAGGTCGCGGCGACCAACATCACGAAATACTGGCACGCCCCGGGCATCACCAGCGAGGAACTCGCCGCGCTCAATATCGGTGCCAGCATCCTCGGCGGGCTGGCTTCGAGCCGGCTCGACGAAGTACTGGTGCGCGACGAACAGCTCGCGGTCGGCGTGGGCGCGGGCAATTTCGATTTCCAGCGCACCGGCATCCTGCTGGTCAGCGCCACGCTGAAACCGGGCGTCGAGCTCGCTACGCTCGAAGCCCGGCTCGATGAACTCGTCGCCGAATTCATCGCCGAAGGCCCGAGCGAGGACGAGGTGCGCCGCGCCGCGACCAGCCAGCTGGCCGGCACGATCCGCGGGCTCGAACAGGTCGGCGGCTTTGACGGCAAGGCGGTCACGCTGGCGCGCGGTGAAGTGCTCGCGGGGGATCCCGGCTTCTACAAGCGCCAGTTCGACGTGCTCGCCACGCTCACCCCCGCCGACGTCAAGGCGGCGATGCAGCGCTGGATGACCAAACCCAGCTTCACGCTGGTGCTTGAACCGGGCGAACGCGACGCGGAATACGAAGAAGCCGCCTCGGTCGCGAGTGCGGACGACAACGCCTCGGAACGCGACCGCGCGGCCGAACAGATCACCGTCTCGCAGGTCCGCCCCGCCCCGCCGATCGCCAGCGTGGCGCAGCTCGACTTCCCCGATGTCGAGCGCGCGACGCTCGCCAACGGCATGCAGGTCACCTACGCGCAGCGCGACGCTGTCCCCGCGACCTACGTGACGCTGTCCTTCAATGCCGGCACCGCGGCCGATCCGGTCGACAAGCGCGGTCTCGAAGACCTGACGCTCAACCTGTTCGACGAGGGCACGCAAAACCTCACGTCGCAGGAAATCGCCGAAACGCGCGAGCGGCTGGGCCTGACGATTTCGACCGGCGGCGGGTCCGACCGTTCGACCTTCACGCTTTCCGCCCTGACCGCCAATCTCGAACCGTCTCTCGACCTGTTCCGCGAAATCGTGCTCGAACCGGCGTTCAACCCCGCCGACCTCGAACGGGTGCGGACGCAGACGATCACCGGGATCAAGCAGCAGATGACCTCGCCGCAGGGCATCGCGTTCCGCGCGATCGGCCCCGAAGTTTTCGGCGAGGCCAATCCCTACGGCGGCCCCAGCACTGTCGAAAGCGTCGCGTCGATCACGCGCGAAGACCTGGTGACCTTCAAGGATACCTGGATCCGCCCGGACAATGGCGAGGTGTTCGTGATCTCCGACAAGCCGCTGGCGGAGATCGTCGATGTGCTCAACGGCGTGTTCGGCGACTGGACTGCGCCTGCGGCGGCGAAGGGCGAGAAGAGCTTTTCGCTCGACGATGCCCCCGATGCGGGCAATCGCATCGTGCTGATCAACCGCCCGAATTCGCCGCAGAGCTTTATCCTCGGGGCGCAGCTGACCCCGCTCGATGCGAGCGATCCGGCCTATGTCGATTTCACCAACGCCAACAATTCGCTCGGCGGAAACTTCCTCGCGCGGCTCAACATGAACCTGCGCGAGACCAAGGGCTGGAGCTATGGCGTACGCGGCGGGCCGCAGGCGCGCGAGAACGCGGTGGTCTACTCGATCAGCGGCGGCGTGCAGGCCGACCGGACCGGGGATTCGCTGCGCGAGATGATGCGCGAGACCAGCGAGTTCCTGACCACCAGCGGCGTGACCGACGAAGAGCTGGCGCGCAACGTCGCGGCCGAGATCGGCGAGCTGCCCGGTCAGTTCGAAACCTCGCCCGCGGTGCTCGATGCGCTGCAGGACAACGCCCTGTTCGGCCGTCCCGACGATTATTACGAGAAGCTGGTCGACCGCTACGGCGCGCAGACCCGCGCCAGTCTCGACGCAGCGGCGCGCGCCGCGCTCGAGGTCGAGAAATTCGTCTGGGTGGTGGTCGGCGATGCCAGCAAGGTGCAGCCGCAGCTCGAGGGGATCGGCATGCCGGTCGAGGTTCGCGAGCTTCCGGCAGACGAGTGACGTTACGGCATCGCCCGGCAGATCGATAGAGGTTGAGTCGCCCCGGCACACGTGTAAACACACGCGCGAGTTTCGCAGGCAGGAACGACCGGCCGCGCTCGATCAATCACAATGGGCCGGCCCCCGGCCGCTCGACCATCAAGGAGATACGGAAATGTCTGTTTCAGGTACCTACAACACCACCGTCAAGAGCCCGATGGGCGACCAGAGCGGCACCTTCACCGTGGTCGACAACGGCGACGGCACGTTCAGCGGCAACATGGCCGGCGGCATGGGTTCGATGGACGTCGAAGACGGCAAGGTCGATGGCAACACCCTCACCTGGAAGATGAACATGACCGTGCCGATGCCGATGACGCTGGAATGCGAAGCGACCGTCGATGGCGGCACGCTGGCCGGCAACGTCAACGCCGGCGCCTTCGGCGCGATGCCGCTGACCGGCGAAAAGGCCGCGTAAGCGAAGTCACCGACTTCACAAGCAAAGGGGCCGTCGGAGCGATCCGGCGGCCCGTTTTGTTTACGCATCCGGCAAGTCAATCCAGGGGTTTGTCTCGCACTTTACTTGGCTAACCTGACGCGGGCATTTGTGCGCCCGCCGGGCACCTGCTAAACCACGCGCACAATGGCATCCGGGTCGCAGGCCAAGGAGGTGTCATGAAAAGCGTCCTCGTAAAATTCCTCTACCGCGTCGCCGCGTTGCTTGCGCGCCTTTCGCCGGGCCTTGCGCGGCGGATCAACGCCCTAGCGATCGGGCGGCTGGTCAAGGTTACCCGCACGCGTCCGCATCCCTGGAGCACCTACAGCGATCACGTGAGCTGGCGCGGGCTGACCGATCGCAGCTACAGCGCGCGGCACCTGCCTGCGACCGATATCCCCGACCTGCCCGACCTGCACGGCGTCGGCGACCTGTTCCGTGTGCCGGAGGGGCGCGAGCAGCGTCTCTGCCCCAAGTCGACCTGCCTGTTTCCGGCCTTTGCGCAATATCTCACGGACGGGTTCATCCGCACCATGGTCTCGAACAAATTCGGCACCGGCGAGACGATCGAGGACCGGCGACGCAACACTTCGAACCACGAGATCGACCTGTGCCCGCTCTACGGGCGCACGGTCGAGCAGGTGCGGGCCTTGCGGACGCTTTCCGAACACCCCGACGAACGTGGCAGGCTCAAGTCCGAAGTAATCGACGGGGAGGAATGGCCGCTCAGGCTGTTCCAGCCGGGGGGAGAGGCCTTCAACCCCGAATTCACCGACGCGGAGGGCAAGCCGCTGCTCGATACCCCGCTCGGGATCGATCACACCACCGCGCAGAGGCGCGAAACCCTGTTCGCGGTCGGCGGCGACCGGGCCAATGCCGCTCCGCAGGTCAGCATGATCAACGTGCTGTTCCTGCGCGAGCACAACCGGCTGGCGAGCGCGATCGCGGCCGGCAATCCGCACTGGAACGACGACCGCGTATTCGATGCCGCGCGCGCCTGCACGGTAGTGATGTTCATCAAGATCGTGGTCGAGGAGTACATCAACCACATCAATTCCACCCCGCTGATGCTGATCGCCGATGCCGTCTCGGCATGGCGCGCGGGCTGGAACCGGCCCAACTGGATCACCGCCGAATTCAGTCTGCTGTATCGCTGGCATTCGCTGGTGCCGGACCGGATGGTGTGGGGCGGAGAGGCGTTGCCGGGCAATGCGCTGCGGCTCAACAACGCGCGCTTGCTCGCGCGCGGCCTCGCGCAGGCGTTTGCCGATATCAGCGGCAACCGGGCGACCGAGCTGGGGCTGCACAACACGGTCGGCTGGCTGATCGAGGTCGAGGAGAAGGCGGTCGACCAGGCGCGGCTGAACCGGATCGCACCCTTCGTCGCGTATCAGGGTGCGTTCGGGCACCGACCCGCGCGCGACTGGGCGGACATCAACCCCGACCCGGCAATCCAGGATGAGCTGCGCGCGCTCTATGGCGAGGTCGGGCGGGTCGAATTCTATCCCGGCCTGTTCGCACAGCCGCGCACGCCGGACGGCCCGCTACCGCCCCTGCTGCAAACGATGGTTGCGGTCGATGCGTTTTCGCAGGCGCTCACCAACCCGCTGTTGTCCGAGCATGTCTGGGGCGATCCCGAGGTGCAGCGCGATACGTTCACGCCCGAAGGGATCGAGGCGATCGCGGACACCAGGACCCTGCGCGATATCCTCGATCGCAACTCGGCCGGGGTGGGCGAGCGGTTCGTCGGCATGACTCGCGAAGGCTGGCAGCGCGGACGCGAGTAGCCCGACGTTCGTGCACGCTTGACGTCTCGCCCAATATGTAACAATGTAATTACATGATTACCGATTCGGACATGGACCGGATTTTCCAGGCGCTGTCGCACGGCACGCGGCGGACCATCCTCGATCACCTGCGCGACCATCCCGGACTCAGGGTCGGGATTCTCGCGGGAAAGTTCGATGTCAGCCGGGTCGCGATCATGGCGCATCTGCGGGTGCTCGAGGAGGCAAACATGGTGGTGAGCGAAAGGGAGGGCCGCACCCGGCGGCTCTATCTCAACGCGGTGCCGATCCAGCAGATCTCCGACCGCTGGCTCGGCGCCTACAGCGGGAGCTTCGCCTCTCGCCTTACGGGGATCAAACGCGCCGCCGAAGACGCGGCCAAACGGGAGGGAAAGCAATGAGCGAAGCAAGCGCGACCGCGCCGCAGGCGAGCGAGAAGGCCGTGTACAAGGTGTTCATCGCCGCGCCGGTCGAGACGGTGTGGAACGAGCTGGTCAGAACCGACGAGGTGCTGCCGTTCTTCTTCGGATCGGTGTGCCGGACAACCGGCGAGCTGACGGTGGGCAAGCCGATGGCGATGGAAACGCCGAACGGCAAGTATCGCACCGTGGTCGGCACGGTGCTCGAATTCGATCCTCCGCGCCGCTATTCGCACACCTTCAAGTTCACCGCCTACGACGACCCGCCCTGCACCGTCACCTACGAGTTGGAGCCGGTCGAGGGCGGGACCGAATTTTCGCTCGTCACCACCAACGTCCCCGTCGGCACCAAGACCGAAAAGGGTATGGCGCAGGGCGGACAGTTCATCGTCGATACGTTCAAGTCCGTGGTCGAAACCGGCAGGCCCTCGCTCGGCAAGCGGTTCCTGCTCGGCGTGATGGGGCTCGCCGCGCCGTTCACGCCCAAGGAGTGCCGCAGCGAAAACTGGCCGTTCGAACGGATCGCAAACCTGTAGGGGAGGATATTCTCATGGCATCACCCGAAGACCAGCTGGCGACGATGCTGGCGAACATTCCGGAAAAGACCGGCAAGACGCTCGACCAATGGATCGCGCTGATCCGGGCAAGCGGACTCGAAAAGCACGGCGAGATCATGAAACTGCTGAAAGGCGAACACGGCGTCGGGCACGGCTTTGCCAACCTGATCGTCTCGAAATCCAGGGAGACCGGCGAGGAAATCGATCTGGTCGCAGCGCAATATTCCGGCGCGAAGGCCGGGTTGCGCCCGCTCTACGAGGAGATCGTGACATTCGCGCAATCGCTGGGCGGCGATGTCGAGATCGCGCCCAAGAAAGCCAGCGTCAGCCTACGCCGCAAGAAGCAGTTCGCGCTGGTGACACCGGCGACGAAGACCCGCATCGACCTCGGCCTGGCGCTGAAGGGCGATGAGCCGCAGGGGCGGCTGGAGAACTACAACGCGATGTGCAGCCACCGCGTGCGGCTGGAAAGCGCGGACGACTTCGATGCCGAGGTCAAAGGCTGGATGAAGGAGGCCTATTCGCGCGCGGGCTGACGCGGCGGCACCACCGCGAATTTCAGCAGCAGCGTTCGCTGCGAACCCGAGAAATTGTCGTCGGAAACGAGGTAAAGGAAGGTTCGCCCGCCCTCTTCGCGCACCGCCAGCCCTTCGAAATTGTCGACCGTGAGCGGCGGGCGCAGCGTCGCGAGTGCGCGCCGCTCGTCACGCGGGTTCAGGGCCACGATCTCCGCGCCGTTACCATCCCCCGGCGAATAGCTGCGGAACAGCAGGTAAAGCGTCCCGTCGCTCGCGAAGTCAGCATCGGTCGGTGTGCCCCCGAGTTCGTACAGCGGTCCCTGCGGCGAAACTACGACGCGCTCCGGGTCCGCACCTGCCACTTGCCGGATGCAATTGCCCAGATCGTCCGGACCCGACCAGCGCTCGGCGCACGCGAACAGGCCGGTCTCGTCCCCCGCCAGCGTCTCAATGCCTCTATTGGCTTCGAGCGCGCCGAACAGGGCGACGGGATCGACCGCGGTCGGCTCGGGTCGTTCGCCCAGCGCAGGGTAGCGCCAGACGCGGTGATCGCGCTCGAACGCGACCAGCCAGCCGCCATCGGCGCTGCGGGTCAGCGCTTCGGAATCGCCCGCTTCCTTGCCGGTCAGCGGTTCGCCTTCGAAACCGAGCAGAGAGCCGGTGGTGATCTCACCGACGCCGACGAGGCGGGAATCCCGCTCGCGCACCGCGATCCGCACCCAGCGGGCATCGTCGGTCAGCGCCAGCAGCGTTCCCGCATCCCAGCGCAGGCCCGACAGGCCGCCGATATTCTGGCCGAGGCGGGGCAGGTCGATCCCGCCCAGATAGCGCAACTCGCCGACCCGAACGAGCGACGGGTCGTCTTCGGACAGCGGGACGAGGACGATATCGGGAGAATCGCTTGCATGCGGCCGGTGGACGATCAGCCACGCGGCAAGCAGCGCTGCCACCGCGAGCAGGATCGCGCCCCCGATCCACAGCCCCCTCCCCCGGATCAGCACATTACCCCAGCTTGTCCTTCAGGATCTGGTTGACCACCGCCGGATTGGCCTTGCCCTGCATCGCCTTCATCGTCTGGCCGACGAAGAAGCCGAACAGCTTGTCCTTGCCGCCGCGATATTCCTCGACCTTGTCGGCGTTGGCGGCGATGATGCCATCGATCGCGGCCTCGATCGCGCCCGTGTCGCTGACCTGTTTGAGGCCCTTTTCATCGGCGATCGCCTCAGGGTCGCCGCCCTGCCTGAGGACGATCTCGTAGATCTCCTTGGCCTGCCCGCCGCTGATCTCGCCCTTGTCCTGCATCGCCAGGATCGTCGCCTGCGCTGCGGGAGTCGAGTTGGTTAAGTCGGCCTCGTCGCCCAGCCCCTTGACCACGCCCGGAGCGACCGAAAGCGCCCAATTCGCGACCTGCGTGGCGACATCCTTTTCCGGCTTGCCGATTGTCGCGGCGGTGGCGGCGAGCAGCGTTTCGAACCGCGCGAAGGTCTCGACCTCGGCGGTCAGCTCGCGCGCGTTGTAGGGCGTAAGGCCGAGCTCGCTCTCGTAGCGCTGGCGCTTGGCATCGGGCAGCTCGGGCAGGCTGGCGCGGCATTCTTCCAGAAACGAGTCGTCCAGCACCAGCGGCAGCAGGTCCGGATCCGGGAAGTAGCGGTAATCGTGCGCGTCTTCCTTCGACCGCATCGTGCGGGTGGTGCCGGTCGCGACATCGAACAGCCGGGTTTCCTGATCGACAGTACCGCCCGATTCCAGCACATCGACCTGGCGGTTGGCCTCGTATTCGATCACCTGCATCACGAATCGCACCGAGTTCACGTTCTTGGTCTCGGTCCGGGTACCGAGCTCCTGGGTGCCCGCACGGCGTACCGAGACGTTGACGTCGGCGCGCATCGAGCCTTCCTCCATGTTGCCGTCGCACGATCCGACATAGCGCAGGATGCTGCGCAGCTTGCGGACATAGGCTCCGGCCTCGGCGGGCGAGCGCATGTGCGGGCGCGAGACGATCTCCATCAGCGCGACGCCGCTGCGGTTGAGGTCGACATAGGACATGGTCGGGTGCTGGTCGTGCATCAGCTTGCCCGCATCCTGCTCGACATGGATGCGCTCGATCCCGATCACCTTGTCTTCGGCGATCCCGGCCTTCTCATCGGCTTCGATCAGCAGCTGCCCCTCGCCCACCAGCGGGTGGTAGAGCTGGCTGATCTGGTAGCCCTGCGGCAAGTCGGCATAGAAATAGTTCTTGCGGTCGAAGCGCGACCATTTGTTGATCTCGGCCTCGATCGCCATGCCGGTGCGCACCGCCTGCCGGATGCATTCGCGATTGGGCACCGGGAGCATGCCCGGCATCGCCGCATCGACGAGGCTGACCTGCGTGTTCGGCTCGGCTCCGAAAGCGGTGGACGCGCCCGAAAACAGCTTGGCGTTGGAGGTGACCTGCGCATGAACCTCGAGGCCGATTACGACCTCCCATTCGCCCGTCGCGCCGTGGATTGTGTATGTGCTCATAGGCTTTCCGATAGTGCGAGTTGCGGCGGCTTTCCAGAGGCTAGATGGTCGGCGCGCTCGCTTCGGCCTGCCCTGCGCCGAATTGCCGCGCCTTGCGCCGCGACCAGTCGCGCGTCGGGCGCTCGATCAGGAGGTAGGCCACATGCGCGGCGGCGAGGACCAGCGCGAGAAACAGCGCCGCGACGGCCTCGGCGGCGAGGCCAGTCGGCGCGATGGCGAGCTGTCCGTTCGCCTCGGCAGCGGTGAGCGCCAGCCCGGTCTGCGCTTCGAGCAGGCGGAACGCGGGGAACGCCAGCCGGTAGACCAGCGGGTGCACGAGATAGATCGAGTAGGAGATCAGCCCGACCCACACGAACCCGCGCAACGCCAGCGCACGGCTGAGCGGTCCGGCATCGAAAGCGAACACGAACACCAGCAGCGCGAAGGCGATGTGGTTTGACATCAGCCCCATCGGCCACAGGACGACAGCCAGCGCAAGCAGCGCGGTGGCGACTTCGAGGAACGGCGCACGGCGTCGCCATGGCTCGACAGAGGACAAACGCAGCCACAGCCACGCCGCCAGCACTCCGAAGCCGAATCCGCCAATCCCGCGCAGGATGGAGGTCGCGCCAAACGCGAAGTCGGGATGCGCTTTCCAGTCGACCCCCGCGAGCGTGACCCCCGCCGCCACCGCCAGGGCAGCGAACACGAACGGCGCGACGCGCGGGATACGGTTCAGCAGGATCGCGGCGAGTAAATACAGGCCCAGTTCGACCGAGATCGACCAGCTCGGCCCGTTCCACGTCATCCCCCCGGGATGGACGTAGGTCTGGAGCAGCAGCAGGTTGGCCGGGAGAGTTTCGAGCGAGCGCCTGCCGGTGAAGGCACCCGAGCCCTCGCCAAGCACCAGCGGCACCAGTTCGAGCGCGAAGAAAGCGAGCAGGATCGCCACATGCAGCGGCCACAGCCGCCCGATCCGCAGCAGCATGAACCGCGCCGTCGAAAAGCCCTGCGCGAGCCGCTCGTGATAGCTCGCGAAGATCACGAAGCCCGACAGCACGAAGAAGAAATCGACCGCGATGGCGAGGCGCGCATGGAAGGCGCTGCCGAGCAACATCCCGTCGCCGCCGAGATGGAAGTAGGCGATGGCGAGCGCAGCAATCCCGCGCAGGGAATCGAGCGCGATGAAGCGGTGAGTGGGTTGCCGAGTTGCCGCCATGGTGCCGCCCGCGCCCACCGTCCTAACCCGTCATTCCGGCGGAGGCCGGAATCCAGAGCGGCCCAAACGCAAAGTAAGCTGGATCCCGGATCAAGTCCGGGATGACGAAGAGGGATCGTCGTCCTTGTCCTCGATCCGCGTCGCGGGCCGCGTCGGACCATCATGCCGCGGCCCTGTCCCGGATCCGTTCAAGGGCTTGCCGGTCTTGCTGTCGAACCGCGCTTCGCCGTGATCGATCGTCCTTGAGAGATACATCACCACCCCGCCGATAAGAACGAAGGCGATGAGAAAGATCATCACGGAAACCGCGACGAAGGTCATCGCCCGTCCCGACGATCGGGTATCGGCTGCCCCGTTTCGCTGTCGAACCGGGCTTCACCGACGTCAAACCGCCTTTCAAGATACTCGAAGCCGAAAGCCCAGACGTGGATAGCTGTTGCGAAGCCAAGTCCGATCACAATCAATTGCCACTGAAACCAGCCGTCGAAGAAGGCGTAGGCCATGAAAGCAAAATAAATGCACCAAGCAAGGACCGAAACGTATTTCCGTATCACCACCACTTCTCCGGCGCATGGTCGAACCCGGCGCGCTGCTGGATCGCCAGCCCGGCATCGAGCACGGTCTGCTCGTCGAATGCTTTGCCCACCAGCTGCAGGCCCAGCGGCAACCCGTCCTCGTTGAGCATCGCCGGGACGCTCATGGCGGGGAGGCCCGCCAGCGAGGCGGGCACCGCGAAGACGTCGTTCAGATACATCGTCAGCGGGTCGTCGTTGAGGCTGCCGAGCGGGAAGCTCGCCGTCGGCGTGGTCGGGGCGAGGATGAGGTCGCACTGCGCCCAGGCCTGCTCGAAGTCGCGCGCGACCAGCGCCCGCACCTTCTGCGCCTGGTTGTAATAGGCATCGTAGAAGCCAGCCGAAAGCACATAGGTGCCGATCAGGATGCGGCGTTTCACCTCGTCGCCGAACCCCGCCTCGCGGGTAGCGGCGTACATGTCCTGCAGCCCTGCGCCTTCGGGCAGGTCGCGCAGACCATAGCGCACGCCATCGTAGCGCGCGAGGTTGGACGAGGCTTCGGCGGGCGCGATGATGTAATAGGCGGGCAGCGCGTATTTGGTGTGCGGCAGCGAGATATCGACGATCTGAGCGCCCGCATCCTTGAGCCACGCCTTGCCCTGTTCCCAGCTGTCGAGGATCGCCTCGTCGGTGCCCTCCATGCGGTATTCCCGGGGAATGCCGACTGTCTTGCCCTTGAGGTCCGCGCTGAGCGCGCCTTCCCAGTCGGGCACTTCCATCTGCAGCGAAGTCGCGTCCTTCGGGTCGAAACCCGCCATCGCACCGAGCATGATCGCGCAATCCTCGACACTGCGCGCCATCGGCCCGGCCTGATCGAGCGAGGAGGCGAACGCCACCACGCCCCAGCGCGAGCAACGGCCATAGGTCGGCTTGATCCCGCAGATGCCGGCGAACGCGGCGGGCTGGCGGATCGAGCCACCGGTGTCGGTGCCGGTCGCGGCGGGCGCGATCCGCGCGGACACGGCGGAGGACGAACCGCCCGACGAACCACCGGGGCTCATCGGCTGGTTCGATCCGGCCTTGCGCCATGGCGAGGCGACATTGCCGAAATACGAAGTCTCGTTCGAGGAGCCCATCGCGAACTGATCGAGATTGAGCTTGCCCAGCATCCCCGCGCCCGCATCCCACAGGTTCTGCGAGACGGTGCTTTCGTATTGCGGCTTGAACCCTTCGAGGATGTGCGACGCAGCGGTGGTCTGCACGCCATGGGTGGCAAACAGGTCCTTCATGCCGATCGGTACACCGCCCATCGCGCCGAGTTCCTCGCCCTTCGCACGCCTTGCGTCGGTCGCGTCAGCGGCGGCGAGCGCATGGTCGGGCGTGGTGACGATAAAGGCGTTGAGCTTTGCGGCTTCGGCCACGGCCGCGTTGAAGCTTTCCGCCACTTCGCGCGCGGTAAAGTCACCGCCGGCGACACCGTCGCGGATGGCCTTGACGCCGAGTTTGGTCAGTTCTTCGCTCACTTCAAATCCGTTCGTCCTGAGCCTGTCGAAGGGCGAACCCCTCGGACGTTACTCCGCTCGCACTTCGACAAGCTCAGCACGAGCGGGATGGCATATGCAGTTCTATTCGATCACCTTCGGCACACCGAAAAATCCGTGTTCGGCGGCAGGCGCATTGGCGAGCACGTCGTCGCGCCGTCCGCCGCCGGTCTTCGGATCGGCGTCGATCACGTCGTCGCGCAGCCGCAAGGTGTTGGGGATCACCGCGCTCATCGGCTCGATCCCGGTCACGTCGACTTCGCCCAGCTGCTCGACCCAGGTCAGGATGCCGTTCAGTTCGGGCACCATCCGGTCGAGCTCTTCGTCGGTCATCTTGATCCGCGCCAGTTGCGAAATCTTGGCGACGGTCGCTTTGTCTACGGACATGGGAGGATGCCCTTTCTCGTGTGCTTATTCGGCAGGACCGGGCTGGGTGCCCTGCGGCTGAGCGGGGGCGCCTTCGGGCGGTGCAGACGGCGGCGGGCCGCCGGGGCCACCCGGTCCCGGTCCGCCCGGCATCTGCTGTTGCAGCGCCTGTTGCAGGATCGCGAGGTTGCGGTCGAATTCCTGGCGGCTCATGAAATCGACCAGCTCGACTTCGAAAACCAGGTCGGAATTGGCCGGAATGCGGACCTCGCCGGTCTGCGGATCGGCTTTCTCCTCCGCGCCATAGGCGTCTTCGGCCGGGATGAAGAGTTCGTACTTTCCGCCCTTCTGCATCTGCTGCAGCCCCTTGAAGAAGCCCGGGATCGTCGCCCCGTCCTCGACCGGGAACGGCGTGCCTTCGGGGAAAATCCCCTCGATCGGGAGCGGAATGTCCTGCGATTCGTCGAACACTTCGCCGGTATCGGCCAGCTTGCCGGTGTACTTGACGAACGCCATGTCGCCGACCTGCGGGCTCGCGCCTTCGCCTGCGGCAATCGTGTCCATCGAGAAGCTCTTGGGCAGCGCCGCCCATGCGAGGCCGCCGCCCAGCAGGATCGCGACGATCACGCCCAGCCACAATTTGGTGAGCGATCCCTTGGCGATGGGATGAATCGGTACGCGGGTGACTTCGGCCATTTATCTATCCTGATCGAGAGGCGGCTTTTGCCGATGGTCGATAGCAAAAGGGCGCGGGATGAAACCGCGCCCTGATGGCTTATCGTGGGTGTGCGTTCAAGCGATTATCGCTCGAACCGCCGACGGCTTACTTGACGCCGTCGCGTTCCATCCGCTTGCGCTCGAGCTTGCGGGCGCGGCGCACGGCGGCAGCCTTCTCACGGGCGCGCTTCTCGCTCGGCTTTTCGTAGTGGCGACGCAGCTTCATCTCGCGATAGACACCTTCGCGCTGCAGCTTCTTCTTGAGCGCGCGCAGAGCCTGGTCGACATTGTTATCGCGAACGATGATTTGCATAAAAGATCACTACCTTCTCGAAACCGCACAGAGCCCGCGTAAGTGTGCGGGGATGCACGCAAAATTGACGCTGGAAACGGCGCGAATCCAGATGGATCGCGCTCGAACTGGGTGTCGTATAGCGCCCGGGCACGATTTTGGCAAGGTTCTGCGGGCGTTGCAGCGCGGCCACACCGGATCGGTCGCCCTCGGGCAGCTCGCGCTATGCAGCGCGGCATGCCCCCGCTAAAGGCATCGGCGCAATGTCTGTCACCCTTTCCCCCCTCACCGCATCGGCCTTCGTCGCCACCGGAGGCGCCATCGGCGCACTCGGGCGCTACCAGCTGGGGCGTGCGGTCATGCACTACATCGGCCCCGCAAATGCATTTCCATGGTCGACTTTCGCCGCGAACCTGCTCGGCTGCTTTGCCATGGGGCTGCTGTTCGGCTGGCTCGCCCGGCATGGCGGCGCAAACGAGACACTGCGCCTGCTGCTCGGCGTCGGGCTGCTGGGCGGGTTCACCACCTTCAGCGCGTTCGGGCTCGAAATGCTGCTGCTGATCGAGCGCGGCGCGATCGGTCTTGCGCTCGCCTATTCGGGCGGATCGGTGCTGGCGGGGGTCGGCGCGCTGTATATCGGGCTGCTGCTGGTGCGAGCCGTCGCATGACGCCCAAACCTTCCGACCGGGTGCGCCAGTTCACCATTGCCGAGGACGACGACGGCATCCGGCTCGACCGCTGGTTCAAGCGCAACCTGCCGCAGATCGGCTTTGCAACGATCTCGCGCTGGGCGCGGACGGGGCAGGTGCGGGTCGATGGCAAGCGCGCCCGGCCCGAGGACCGCCTCGCCACCGGACAGGTGCTGCGGGTGCCGCCGGGCGGCGAACCGACGGGCAAGAAACCGCGCCCCCGGCGCGAACTCTCGGCGGAGGACATCGCCGAAGCGCGCGCGATGGTGATCCGCGAGACCCGCACCGCAATCGTGCTCAACAAGCCGCCGGGCCTCGCGACGCAGGGCGGCAGCAAGACCAACCGCCATGTCGACGGGCTGCTCGATGCGTTCGTCGAGGATGACGAGACGCCCCGGCCGCGCCTCGTCCACCGGCTCGACAAGGACACCTCGGGCGTGCTGCTGATCGCGCGCACGCCGGGCAGCGCCGCCGCCTATTCGAAGCGCTTTGCCGGGCGCACCGCGCGCAAAGTCTACTGGGCGCTGGTGGTCGGCGTGCCCGAGGTGCGCGAAGGCACGATCGACGCGCCGCTCGCCAAGCAACCGGGCACCGGCGGCGAGAAGATGCATGTCGACGAAGACGAAGGTGCACCGGCCAAGACCCGCTACCGCGTGATCGAGCGCGCCGGACAGAAGGCGGCCTGGGTCGAGCTGGAGCCGCTGACCGGACGCACCCACCAGCTGCGCGTGCACATGGCGGCGATCGGCCATCCGATCGTGGGCGACGGCAAGTATGGCGGGCAGGATGCGTTCCTGACCGGCACGATTAGCCGCAAGATGCACCTTCACGCGCGCCGCCTGATCATCGCCGAGCCGGGCAGCAAGGGCACCGGCGGCAAGCTCGACGTGACGGCCGATCTGCCCGATCATTTCGCCGCGAGCATGGAAGCGCTGGGGTTCGACCCCGCGCTGAGCGATGCCGCCCCGATGCGCGACCAAGCGCCCGAGCGCACTCCGGCGCAGAAAAAGCAGGCCGCGCGCCAGCACGCCAAGCAATACCGCAAGGAACGCCGCGGCGAACGGCGCAGCCGGACCACCTCCGCCGCCACCGCCAAGCGCAAGGTCAAAGGCAAGCCCAAGGGGCGCAAAAAGTGACCCGGCCCAAGCCGCGCCTGGCCGTGTTCGATTGTGACGGCACGCTGGTCGATGGGCAGGCGGACATCTGCGACACGATGGTGCAGGCGTTTGAGCGCGCGAAGATCCCCGCGCCCGACCGCAACGATGTGCGCCGGATCGTCGGGCTCAGCCTGCCGGTGGCGATCCGCAAGCTTGCGCCCGACCTGACCGACAACGACGCGCGCAATGTGGTCGAATTCTACAAGAGCGGATATTTCGCCAGGCGGCAGGAGGGCGTCCTGCACGAACCGCTGTACGACGGCATCGCCGACCTGCTCGGCGCGCTTCACGGCAGCGGCTGGCAGCTCGCCGTCGCGACCGGCAAGTCGGATCGCGGTCTCGAGGCGGTGCTCGCCGCGCACGGCCTTACCGACCTGTTCGTCTCGCTCCAGACCGCCGATCGCCACCCGTCGAAACCGCATCCCGCGATGCTCGAAGCGGCGCTGTTCGAAGCCGGAGCGACGCCGGACGAGGCGGTGATGATCGGCGATACGACTTTCGATATCGACATGGCGCGCGCCGCCAATGTCCGCGCGGTGGGCGTGGCCTGGGGCTATCACGAGCCGGGCGAGCTGACGCTGGCAGGCGCTGCCGCGATCGCGCAGGACGTCGCCGACCTGGAGCGGCTGCTGTGAGCGACGACGAAGCGCGGGCAAAGCGCCGCTATTTCATTCTCGGCGGGGTGCGTTTCGGATCGCTCGCGGTGCTGCTGATGGGCCTGATGATCGCGCGCGCGGTGATCGACGCGCCCTATGCGCTCGGCATCGCGCTCACGGTGGCCGGATTGCTCGCGTTCTTCTTTGTCCCGCCGCTGCTGGCCAAGAGCTGGAAGGCGAACGATCGGGACCAGCCGGAGTGAAACGCTTTTACGACATGGTCGCCGTTGCCGAGGCAGGCGGCGGCTGGCAGGTCACGCTCGACGGGCGCGGGGTGAAGACCGTCCAGCGCAAACCGCAGATCGTGCCGCACGAAGATATGGCCTTTGCACTCGCTTCCGAATGGCGCGCTCAGGATGACGAGATCGATCCCGGCTCGTTCCGCCTGCGCGACATGGTCGATTACGCCATCGACGTCGTGGCGCCGCATCCCGCAGGCGTCGCGTTCAAGCTGGTCGCCTATTCCGATACCGACACGCTGCTTTACCGGGCGCATCCCGACGAGCCGCTGTATGCGCGCCAGCAGCAGGTGTGGGAGCCGATCCTGTCTGCTTTCGAAGCGCGCGAAGGGGTGACATTGAAGCGCGTGAGCGGCGTCATCCATGCCCCGCAGGACGAAGCCGCGCTGGAGAAGCTGAAACTACGGCTCGCGTCGCTCGATGCCTTTTGCCTGGCGGCGGTGGAAAGCATGACCAGCCTCGCGGCTTCGCTGGTGGTGGGGCTGACCGCGCTCGAGACCGATGGCGATCCGCGACCCCTGTGGCGGGCAGCCGGTCTCGAAGAGGAATGGCAGGCCGAGCTGTGGGGACGGGACGAGGAAGCCGAGGACCGCCGGATAAGGCGCGAGCTCGATTTCCTGTTCGCACACCAGCTCGCCCGACTGGCGCAGGGAGACGAGTGGATCGCGGGGTCTCGCCCCGAATAGCCGGATTACCCGGCCGGGCTGTCCGCGACGGCTGGCGCGCTCGGCGCGATCGAGCCCTCCGTCATCCAGTCCGCGACTTCGCCCGCAACCGTGTTGGCCGCGCGGTTCAGCGCCGGGCCGACCGACGCCGCATCGGGCAGCACGCCGCTTTCGCGCGCTTCGAACCGGCGCGATTCGACCGCGCCGCCTTCTCCGGTGCGCACCGCGTCGTAGCGCACCACCACCGCAGACGATCCGGCATCGTAGCCCATGTCGAGCAGCGTCCCGCGCAGGGTCCGGTCGGCGAGCGTCGGCGTGTCGTCGCTGTCGAGCACCAGCACCGATCCGCGCGCGCGCAGAGTTTCGCCCAGCAGGCGACGGAACAACCGCGCGGGCCGTTCGACCCAGAAGGCTTCCTGAAGGTAGGCGATCTCGGTATCGCTGACCGTTACCGGAACCCGCAGCACATCGAGCTTGGCCGGGGTCTCGGGCGTCAGCACCGCGATCGTCGCGCCTTCGCCCGCCCGTGCGCCCGCGCCCGCTGCGGCTGTCGCGGTCGGCTTCAGCGTCAGCAGGCTTTCGGGCGGGTCGCCCGCGCCGAAACTGACGCAGCCGCCCAGCAGCAGCCCGGCCGAGAGCGCGGCGGCGATGCAATGTATTCTGATGCGGTTGTTCACCTGCACTCCTCTCACGGCTCGTAATCGGGCAGTTTCTGATTGCCGACCAGCGAACCGACCCCCTGGGTTTCGAGCCGCTCGGTAATCGCCCGCAGGCTGCGGCTGGTCGTGCGCAGATCCTGCAGGGTCGCTTCGGCGGCAGGCAGCGTGGTCTCGCGCAGCGCCCGCGCGGCGGGCCGCGTGTCTTCCAGCGTCGCCGCCAGCGACGCCGCCGCCTGATTGGCCGACTTCAGCGTTCCGCGCAGCTCGGTGGCAAGCGCCGGGCCTTCCTGGTTCAACAGCCTGTCGGTGGTCAGCGTGGCCTGTTCGAACGCGTCGAGCGCCTCGCCGGCTTCCTTCAGCGCCACTTCAAGCTCGGCAAACGTGCCTTCGAGGCGCGGCGCGGCTTCGGCCAGCTCGCCGGTCAGGCGGCTGGAATTGGCAAGGATCTCGGATATCTGCTGCTGATTTTCCGGACCCAGCAGCGTGTTCAGGTTCTCGGTCAGCGTCGCCAGCCGTTCGAGCAGCAGCGGCGCGTTGGCGACCAGTTCGCCGAACCCGCCGCGGCCCGGCGGAATGACCGGGCGGCCTTCGGGGCAGGCGGTCGTTTCGCAGGTGATCGCCGGTGCATCCTTGCGCGCACCGTCGAGCAGGATCGTCGAAACTCCGGTGAAGCTCGCCTGGATCGTTGCCGTGGTCCCGACCAGGATCGGCACGTCTTCCTTCACCTTGATCCGCACCCGCACGAATTCGGGGTTTTCGTTCGACAGTGCGATATCGCTCACCTGGCCGACAGGCACCCCGGCGAACGAAACCTGGCTGCCGTTGGCGAGCCCGGAAACCGATTGCGCGTAGAAGATGTCGTATTCGTTCTGCTCGCCCTGCCCGAGGCGCGCGATCCAGACGATGAACGCCGCCAGCGCCGCCAGCAAAATCAACGTCACCAGGCCGACCCAGAGGTGGTTCGCTCGCGTTTCCATCAGCGCTCCCTATGGACGCGCCGGGGCGCGCCTGTCCATGGGTTTGGTTTATCCAACATCCTGTCAGTCCCCTGTTTCCGCCCGCGCGCGCAGGTGGCTGCCCTTGGCGGCGCGGCCGCGCGGTCCGTTGAAATATTCGTCGATCCACGGGTGGTTGGTGTCGATCAGTTCGGGGATCGTGCCCACTGCGATCACTTGCTTGTCCGCTAGCACCGCCACCCGGTCGCAAATTTCGTAGAGCGTATCGAGATCGTGGGTGATCAGGAACACGGTGAGCCCCAGCGTTTCCTGCAATTCCTTGGTCAGCCGGTCGAACTTGGCCGCGCCGACCGGATCGAGCCCGGCGGTCGGTTCGTCGAGAAACAGCAGCTGGGGATCGAGCGCGAGCGCGCGGGCCAGTCCGGCGCGCTTCTTCATCCCGCCCGAAAGCTCCGACGGGTATTTCGAGATCGCCTCTTCGGGCAGGCCCGACAGCATCACCTTGTAGCGCGCGATGTCGCGCCGCAAGCTGGGCTCGATCTCGGGATAGAACTGCTTGAGCGGGACCTCGACATTCTCACCCACCGTAAGGGTCGAAAACAGCGCCCCGCCCTGGAACAGCACCCCCCACTGGCTGCGCACCCCGATATTTTCGTCGGGATCGGCATCGGTGATGCTCTGGCCGAGCACGTGGATGCTCCCGGCGGTGGGGATCTGGAGCCCGATGATCGAGCGCATCAGCACCGATTTGCCGGTGCCCGATCCCCCGACCACGCCCAGGATTTCGCCGCGCCTGACCGTGAGGTCGAGATTCTGGTGCACCGCGAAATCGTCGAACCGGTTCTCGAGCCCCTCGACCACGATCGGCGGCTCGCCACCGTCGGCAGGATTGATCTCCACCATCGCCTAGCCCCAGCCAATCTCGGTAAAGAACACCGCGAAGAACGCGTCGAGCACGATCACCGCGAAAATCGCCGAGACCACCGCCATGGTGGTGCGGGTGCCGACCTCCTCGGAATTCCCCTTGACCTGCATCCCGTGATAGCAGCCCGCGAGCGCCACGATCAGGCCGAACACCGGGGCCTTGATCAGCCCGACCCACAGATCGTGCGTCGGCACCACGTCCTGGATGCGATCGAGGAAGGTCAGGAACGGGATGCCGAGCGCGAACTGGCCGACCACCGCGCCGCCGATGATCCCGATCAGCGAGGAATAGAACCCCAGCAGCACCATCATGAAGGTGCATGCAAGGATGCGGGGGATGATCAGCACCTCGACCGGGGAGAGGCCGATCGTGCGCATCGCGTCGATTTCCTCGGTCAGTTTCATCGTGCCGATCTGCGCCGCGAAGGCGCTGCCCGAACGGCCTGCGACCATGATCGCGGTCATCAGCACGCCGAGCTCGCGCAGGGTGATGCGGCCGACGAGGTTGACCGTCAGCGCTTCGGCCCCGAACTGTTCGAGCTGCACCGCGCCCTGCTGCGCGATGACGATCCCGATCAGGAAGCTCATCAGCCCGATGATCGGCAGCGCCGACACGCCGACCAGCTCCATCTGGCGCACCAGCGCCTTGATCGGGAAGCGCGAAGGATTGCGGATGAGGCTGCCGAACCCGATCAGGATCTGCCCGAAAAAGCCCACCACCCCGTAGATGCCGCTGCGCATCGCGGCGACCTTTTCGCCCATCGCGACCGGCACGCGGGTCCACACCGGAACGCGCGGCGGGACGATGTCGGCATCGCTGCTGGCGCTTTCGACCGCATCGAGGATTCGCCGGGTGTGGGCATCGGCGCCGACGATTTCGGCATCGTGCTTGGCGGCGAGGCGGCAGGCGACCCATGCCCCGACGGTATCGATCTCCTCGATCCCCGAAACATCGACCGCCGATACCGCGTCGGTGATGGCGAACAGGTCCTGATCGATCGCGCCGACGGTGGACACCAGCACCGTTCCGGAAAGCGCCAGCCGTGCGCCCCCGGCGCCGTCATCCTCCAGTGCAAAATGCGCCAGCCCGTCCATCGCCTTGGCTATGCGGGGAAATCCGTCGCACCACAAGTGAGGACTCTCAGACGTTGCGTCGCACAATGCGCGCTGTATTGAGAATCGCGACCAGGAATTGACAGGATTGGCCGGGGCGCGCCCTCGGGACGCAAGCGACGAAAATGACAAGCGAATTATCCACCACGTTCGACCCCGCCGAAATCGAGGCGCGATGGTACCGGCATTGGGAGGAAACCGGCGGTTTCCGGCCCGAACGCCCCGACGCGGAAGCCTTCACGATCGTGAACCCGCCGCCCAATGTGACGGGCAGCCTCCATATCGGCCATGCGCTCGACAACACGCTGCAGGACGTGGTGATCCGGTACGAGCGCCTGCGCGGCAAGGATGCGCTGTGGGTGGTCGGCACCGACCATGCGGGCATCGCGACGCAGATGGTGGTCGAGCGCCAGCTTGAAGAGAAGCAGGACAAGCGCACCAATTATTCGCGCGAGGAATTCGTCGACAAGGTGTGGGCATGGAAGGCCGAATCCGGCGGCAAGATCACCCACCAGCTGCGGCGGCTGGGCTGTTCGATGGACTGGTCGCGCGAGCAGTTCACGATGGACCCGCACTTTACCAAGGCGGTGCTCAGGACCTTCGTCGATCTCTACAACGACGGGCTGATCTACCGCGACAAGCGGCTGGTCAACTGGGACCCGAAGCTCAAGACCGCGATCTCCGATCTCGAGGTGGAGCAGCAGACCATTCCGGGGAGCTTCTGGCACTTCAAATATCCGCTCGCAGACGGCGTGACGCTCGACAGCGGCCAGGACTATATCGAGGTCGCGACCACCCGGCCCGAGACGATGCTGGCCGATATGGCGGTCGCGGTTCACCCGTCCGACGAGCGCTATAAGTCGGTCGTCGGCAAGCACGTGATCCTGCCGCTGACCGGGCGGCGCATTCCCATCGTCGCGGACGAACACGCCGATCCGGAACTGGGTTCGGGCGCGGTGAAGATCACGCCGGGGCACGATTTCAACGACTTCGAGGTCGGCAAGCGCGCAGGCTTCGCGCCCGCCGAGATGCTCAACATGCTCGATGGCGACGCCAATGTCTGCCAGACGGCAGACGGGCTGGTGCCGGAGGAATTCATCGGCCTGCACCGCTTCAAGCGCGACGGGGTCGATGGGGCACGCGAACTGGTGGTGCAGCGGCTCAAGGAACAGGAATACCTGATCCCGCACGTTGTCCGCACAAAGCACGACGAGGTGCAAATGCTGGACGCCGAACCGCGCCAGATCGCAACCCCCTTCGGCGACCGCGGCGGCGTGGCGATCGAGCCGTGGCTGACCGACCAGTGGTATGTCGATGCGGCGAAACTCGCCGAAAAGCCGATCAAGGACGTGCGCGACGGCACGATCGAGATCGTTCCGAAGTCCTGGGAGAAAACCTTCTTCAACTGGATGGAGAACATCCAGCCGTGGTGCGTCTCGCGCCAGCTGTGGTGGGGGCACCGAATTCCGGCCTGGTTTGGTTTCTCACCATTAGTCTTTGAAACCCAGGATGATTCTGAAGGGAGTATGTGGAAGCGCCTAGCCGACGAACCAGAGGAGGTATTCGTAGCCGAATCAGAAGATGGTGTGATCCTCAAAGCGACCGAGTTCTATCGGAATCATTGTCCTCCTCAGTTCACGGTCGATGTTGAGCTCCGCGATGCGGTGGGACACAAACGAAATGGCGATCACTTCACCATCTATTTGAAGCGCGACCCCGACGTCCTCGACACGTGGTTCTCCTCTGCGCTGTGGCCGTTCGCGACGCTGGGGTGGCCCGATGCCTCCCCTCCCGTCACCCCAGCGAAAGCTGGGGTCTCAGGCGACAGCACACATACGCCCGAGATGCCAGCTTCCGCTGGCATGACGTATCTGGAGAAACACTTCCCCAACAGCCTGCTCATCTCCGGGTTCGACATCCTGTTCTTCTGGGATGCGCGGATGATGATGATGGGGCAGTACAATATGGGTGAGGCCCCGTGGCCGCGCCTGTATCTCCACGGCCTCGTGCGCGCTGCCGATGGCTCGAAGATGTCGAAATCCAAGGGCAATGTCGTCGACCCGCTCGGCCTGATCGACCAGTTCGGTGCCGACGCGCTCAGGTTCTTCATGGCGGCGATGGAAAGCCAGGGCCGCGACATCAAGATGGATGAGAAGCGGGTCGAAGGCTATCGCAACTTCGCCACCAAGCTGTGGAACGCGACGCGGTTCTGCCAGTCGAACGGCATCGGCAGGAGCACCACGATCAAGGCCCCGACCGCGCGCCTCGCCGCCAACCAGTGGATCATCGGCGAGGTGCAGACCTGCGTCGAGGAGCTCGACAGGGCGATGGCCGACCTGCGCTTCGACGCGGCGGCGAACGCGATCTACCAGTTCACGTGGAGCAAGTTCTGCGACTGGTATCTGGAACTGATCAAGCCGGTCTTCGCCGAAGGCGCTGACCCCGAGGCCATGCCCGCGGTCGAAACCCGCGCAGTCGCCGGGTGGGCGCTCGACCAGATCCTCGTCATGCTGCACCCGTTCATGCCCTTCATCACCGAAGAGCTGTGGCACGCGCAGGGTGAGCGCCAGTACGATCTGATCGTTGCCAGCTGGCCCAATCCGCGCGCCGCAGTGTCGAAGGACGCGACCGACGCGATCGACTGGGTGATCGACCTCACCACCAATGTCCGCAGCGCCAGGAACGAGCTCGGCATCCCGCCGGGCGCGAAGCTGGCGGCGTATGTTCCGCACGCGTCGGACCTCGCGGCCAGCACGATCGCGCGATCGAGCGCCGCGATCGAGCGGCTCGCGCGCCTGACCCCCGTGACCATTGGCGAAGCCCCCGCAGGCCCCGCGATGCAGGTCACCGCGCAGTCCGGTTCGGGAGCGGGCGACGTGTTCGTCATCCCGCTTGCAGGCATCATCGATGTCGAGGCCGAGAAATCGCGACTTGAAAAAGCGCTCGCCGCATCTGACAAAGAGGCGAAATCGCTTGGGGGTCGGCTGTCGAACCCGAACTTCGTCGAGCGGGCAAAGCCGGAGGCGGTCGACAAGGCCAAGGCCGATTTTGCCCACCATACGGCGGAGGTCGAACGGCTGAAGGCGGCGCTCGAGCGGCTGGGTTGACGATCGTTCAGGATGGAAAGCAATGAGCGACTTTTCCGAGGAATTCGACTTTTCCGCCCGCAAGTCGGGCAAGGGCCTGTTTGCCGAGGGCGAATGGCACGGTGACGACGTGACGCTGATCGCCGCGCTGGACGGCGATGCCGCCGAAGCGATCGACACGCTCGAACGGCTCCACAAGAGCTGGAAAGCGTGGTCGAGCGACCTGCGCGACGCGATCGAGGAGGAATACGGCGAAGCGGGCGATATCTGGATCGAGCGCATCACCGCCTTTGCCAAGGGCGAGTTCGAGATCGAATTCGGCGCGCCCGACCTATTCGACGAGGACACCGGGCTGGCGACGGGAAATCTCAAGGACGGCTTCGACGAGATCGGAACGGTCGGCTAGGTTTCCTACACGCGCCATTCGTGGCATGGCGCACGCATGATCCATGCCGCAATCCGCGTTTCGAGTTGGAGAAGTGTCAACTTCGCTTTTCGGGCGATTTTGCGAGGATTCCTGCGGGATTGGGGCACCTCCGGAGTGCCTGACACGGTGTCGGGTGTGTCAACTTCGTGTGCGGGTGCAGCATGGCGTTAGTGCTGGCCACCGACGATAGCGGCGGGCCGGAAATCTTCGCCAGCCTGCAGGGCGAAGGGCCGAGCGCGGGCACGCCGGTCGCGTTCATCCGCCTGTCGCGCTGCAATCTCGCCTGCACCTGGTGCGACACCGCCTATACCTGGCGGTTCGAGGGCGACAATCGTCCGCATCGCGACGGCGTGGCGTTCGCGCGCAAGGCCAATCAGGTGACCCTGCCCGAAGAGGAGGTGGCCGAGCTTGTCGCGGCGCTGGGCCAGTCGCGGCTCGTCATCACCGGCGGCGAACCGCTGATGCAATGCGGGCCGCTGGCGGATTTGCTCGCGCTGCTGCCCGATATCGCAGTCGAGATCGAAACCAACGGCACGGTGAAGGCCACCGCGCATGTCGATATCCGGGTCGATCAGTACAACGTCAGCCCCAAGCTGGCGCATTCGGGCAACGAGGCGGCGCTGGCGCTGATCCCCGAGCGGCTCGACTTCTATGCCAGCGATCCGCGCGCGTTCTTCAAGTTCGTGATTGCCGCACCGGAGGACGTCGAGGAGGTGTTGGACCTGCAGCGCCGCCACCGCATCCGTCCCGACAGGCTGTTCCTGATGGCGGAAGGCACGACCAGCGCAGCGTTGCGCGAGAAGCAGGCGTGGCTCAGCGAACTATGCCTGAAGCACGGCCTGCGCATGAGCGACCGGCTGCACATTCATCTGTACGGGGATGAACGGGGGACGTGATTTGTTTTCGCCCTCAAACGCCGGGCGCGGGCCATCCGGCCCGCTTGGCTTCGCCGCAGTGGCGGCGGCGCGCGGTCGCGCGCTGGCTCACCTGCGGCTCGCAAGAAGAATGAAAGGAGAAACCACTCGGTCGCGCAGCGACCGCAAGGGCGACCGCCCGCCCGCAGTGGATTCGGAGCGAAGCGGAGAAGGCCGTCAGGCCACCCAACCTTCAGGTCGCATGAGCGAGGATTTCGCACCCCGGATGGGGTGCGGAAAACAAGAACTCTAACCCTGCGACCTCCACCGCAGCACGACCCGCTCGACCGTCTCTTCCTCGCCGCCGCTGCGGTTCCAGAGATCGACGAAGCTCGGGTCTTCCGAGGCCGGGCGCTTGTGTTCCTCGAGCGTGTCGAAGGTGACACGGATCGGGATCGCGACGCCCTCGCCGCAGATGATGCATTCGCGGTTGCGCAGCGCCGGGATCGAATCGAGGAACCCGCGCGAGCCTTCGGGCATCGCCGACTTCACGAACGCCTGGTCGCGATCGTTGTTGAGACGCATCGAGATGATGGTGCCGCATTGCGACAGCACGCCCTCGGCAAGGTCGGACGGGCGCTGGGTGATGAGGCCGAGCGAGATGCCGTACTTACGGCCCTCCTTGGCGATCCGGCTGAGAATGCGCCCGACCGAAGAGCCGTCCGAGTTCTTCTCGTTGGGAACGTAGCGGTGCGCCTCTTCGCACACCAGCAGCACCGGGCGCGGTTTCTCTTCGCGGCCCCAGATCGCGAAGTCGAACACCAGCCGGCTGAGCACCGCGACCACGGTCGACGTGATGTCCGACGGCACGCCCGACACGTCGATGATGGAGATCGGCTTGCCGTCGCTCGGCATGCGGAACACCTTGGAGATGAACTCCGTCATCGTGTCGCCGACCAGCATGCCCGAGAACATGAACTGGTAGCGCGGGTCGGTCTTGAGTTCCTCGAGCTTGCTCTTGATCCGCATGTACGGAGCAGACGACGTCGCCTTGTCGAGCTTGCCCATCTCGTCCTGGATCTTGTTGGACAGGTCCGACAGCAGATACGGGATCGGCGAATCCACCGTGATCTTGCCCATCGTTTCCGCCAGCCGGTTCTTCGAGCGCGCGTGCAACAGGCACTTGGCCAGAATGTCGGCATCGACCTGGCGGTTGTTGCCCTCGCTGGTGAGCAGCACTTCGCAATGCTCTTCGAAATTCATCAGCCAGTACGGCATGTTGAGGTTCGACACGTCGAGGATCTGGCCGGTCTGGCGAAACGCGGCGCTGTATTCGCCGTGCGGGTCGATCATCACGATGTGGCCCTGCGGCGCGGCTTCGCAAATGCGGTGCAGGATCAGCGCGGCGCTGGTGGACTTACCGGTACCGGTCGACCCGAGCAGCGCGAAGTGCTTGCCCAGCATCGCATCGACATACAGGCCGGCGCGGATATCCTTGGTCGGAAACACCTTGCCGATGGTGATGTTGGCGCGGCCATCGCTGGCGTAGATCTGCTCGAGGTCCTTGGTGGTCGCTGGGTAGACCATCGATCCGGGCACCGGATAGCGGGTCACACCGCGTTTGAACCCGTGGATGCGACCGGTCAGTTTTTCCTCGCCGCCTTCGCCCAGGAAATCGATATTGGCAATGATCCCGCCTTCGGTGCGGCGGTCCTTGCGCTGATCGCGGACGTTGGCCAGCAGCCACGCGTCGCCGACGCGGATCTTGATCTGGCTGCCGACCTGCCCGGCAAGCTGGATCGAGGGATCATCGTCCTGCATGCATTCGTTGATGCGCGGAAGATCGAACGCAACCTGCGACCCGGAACCCGAGATTTCGAGCACCACGCCGATCGGCGCGCGGGCATTGTCGTATTGCGAATCCGCCTGCGCTGTGTCCTCGCCGCGGTCCTCCGCTTCATTGCCCGGCCCACCCGGCCCGGTAAAGCGTTCGAAATTCTGGTGCCCCATATCGGTCATGCGCGGTCCCTTGGTCCCTTCGAGTGTCGCGAAGTCTCGCTCCGGGCGAGCGCGCCCGGTCAATCGCTAAACCGAAGGCAGATAACGGGAACGGGGTTAAAATCGCGTCAACGAAACCGCGCGGGCGGGATTACAATCGTGCGAACAGGCGCCCGGCAAGCCAGCCCATTCCGAGCGACAGCAGGATCGCCCCCAGTCCGTAGAGCGGCGACCACCTCTGGGCGGCGACCACCACCTGACCTTCAAGCCCGACCTTGACGACCTCGATCTCGGCGGTGGCGCTGGCGACCACCCGCCCATTGGCGATCGCGAAGGTCTCGGCGGTGTAGGGCCCGGTGGTGACATTGGAAGGCAGCGCGATCCGCGCCTGGTACAACACGCCTTGCTTGATCCGGACCCCCTCGGCGTCCTGCTTGTACAGCCCGGCGCGCTGGCGCATGTCGACCAGTCCGCGGGCAAAACGCGCCTGCACCTGCGGATCGATCATCCCGCTCGGGCTGAGCTGGATGAAGTTGGTCCCGAGCTCGTAGATCGCGGCGGTGCGCGGATCGACGATCTCGCTGATCGGACGCGAGGATGCCACGGCGAAGAACGAGGGGGCCGAGCGGAAATCGCTGTCCCCCGCATTCATCCAGATCCCGGCGATCCGCTCCTTTTCGCGCAACCGGATCGGTTCGGTCGGCCCCTTGAGCACGACCACGATATCGTAATCTGCGGTAGCTCCCGGCCCGGCCGGATCGACGATTGCGCCGTAGAGCAACAGGTCCGCGCCGGTGAAACCCTGCCGCACCTCGATCCGCGATTCGCTGACCTCTGGGACAAGGATGGGCTCGCTCTGCCCGGAAAGGAACATCGCCGCCGCCAGCACAAAGCCAAGGCGGAGCGCGCGGCTCACAGCGGGCTCACGGTGTAGATCTCGTCCGGCTGTACGCCGAGTCCGTAGAGCATCCTCAGCGCCACCGCGATCACGATCGCCGCCAGCACCAGCCGCAGGATCTCCGGCCGCGCCTTGAGCGCGATCTGGGTGCCGAACTGGGCGCCCATCACCGAACCGAGCAGCAGCAATCCGGCCAGTATGATGTCGACCGCCTTGGTGGTCAGGGCATGCGTCATGGTCGTCACCATCGTCACGAACAGGATCTGGAACAGCGAGGTTCCGACCACGACATTGCCGCTCATGCCGAGCAGGTAGAGCATCGCCGGAACCAGGATGAACCCGCCACCCACGCCCATCAGCATCGTCAGCACCCCGACGACCGTGCCCAGGATCAGCGGCGCCAGCGGCGATATGTAGAGGCCCGAGCGATAGAACCGCCAGCGAAACGGCAGGCCCGCCACCAGCGGGTGATGGCGCCGCTTGCGCACTTGCGCGGTGGCGGAGCCGCGCGGTCTCAGCGCACCGATGGACTCGCGCATCATCAGCGAACCGATCGTGCCGAGCATCAGGACATAGAGAATGTTGATGACGACATCGATCTGACCGATCGATTGCAGCAACCGGAACAGCACGGCACCCAGCAGGGCGCCGACCACCCCGCCGCCGACCATCACCAGGCCCATGCGATAATCCACCCCGTGGCGTCGGCGATGCGCCAGCACCCCGGAAACGCTCGCCCCGGTCACCTGGGTCGCCGCCGATGCCGCCGCAACCGTGGGGGGAATGCCGTAGAAGATCAGCAGCGGCGTGGTGAGGAACCCTCCGCCCACCCCGAACAGGCCCGACAGGATACCGGTCAGCCCCCGAGCAGCACGATGTACAGCCCGTTCACCGAGAGATTCGCGATCGGGAGATAGACGTCCATGGCCAAGCGATTAGCTCACCCGGCGAGCGGATTAAACCCGCAGAAGTGCGCGCTACCCCGCCTTGTGCACCGGACCGTGGTTCAGAACCGGGTCGAAAGCGTCGCCGCGACCCCCGAAGCCGGGGCGGCATCGCCCGCGACGCGTTCGCGCCAGTCGACCGAAAGCCGCGCCGGAACGGTCCCGACCGAAAGGTCGAACCGCACGGTCGGCCCGAGATCGAGCCGCGACGCATCCTGCTGCGCGCCGCCCCACGCGCCCGCTCCGACGCTGAGCCTTGCGGGGCGGGTCGCTGCGAGGTCGAAACGGGCGACTTCGCGGGTCAGCGCAATCTGTCCGTCGGCGAACGGGGTCGCGGCATTCCCGCCGACATACCCGCCCTGCACATAGGCTTCGCCCACGATTCCGCCGGGAAGCTTTGCCGGCGGCAGTTCGGTCACGAGATAGGCGGCCGGGCGCAGTTCGGTGCCCGCAGCGTTTTCGGCGATGCGCAGTTCGGCGCGGGCGCGCAGCGGGAGCCTCCCGACCGGACGCAGCGCTATTCCGGCAGCGAGTTCGGTCTCGCCCTTCTCGACCAGCGCGCGATAGGCCCGTGCATATAGCGCGGGATCGCGCCGCGAAGCGGGCGCAAGGCGGAATTGCAGGCTCGCGCCGATCTGGCTTGCGCCGTAGATCGGCACCCGACCCTGCGAGACCGGCGCGGCGTTCGATCCCTGCCGCCAGAATGCCCAGGTATCGAGCGACCAGCGGCCAGCCGACGCGCCGCGCCGGTCGGCAGTCGCGAGCGGCTGCGCGTATGGCGGGTACGGATTGCCCGAACCTGCGACCAGCGCTCCACCGCCCGACGAAAGCGCGTCCTCGACCGCGCGCGGCATCGGCATGTTTCCGAGCGCCGCAAGCCACAGCAGCCGGTGCCCCGCCGCGATCCGCGGATGCACCGAAAACGGCGAAGCCGCGGCGAAGGCAGGACTGCGGGAAGAACGCGCGAGGAGTGGACGCAGCGCTGGCGAGGCATGAACCGTTCGCCCGAAGGGGGGATCGGCGGCCTGAGCGTCAGGTAGGATTTCGGCCGTGGAAGCGCGATCGCCAGCGATCGGGTCGTCCGCCGCCGCCAGCAGAATCGCGTCCGGGCCGAGCTCCAGCGGCATGGCTGCAAACGGGCTTTCCCACATCAGCGTGCGACCGCCGATCCAGACCGCCATCAGCAGGCCCAGAACCGCGATCGGTCCGCCCCGGCGCCGCGTTTCCCCCGTCCCGATCACGCCGCCCCTGCTGCCGCCTGAGTGCGCGCCGGATGTGCAGAGTGGGGAGTCTTGTCCCACTCGATCGCGCGGCCGATCAGCGTACGCGCATAGGCCATCACCGCGCGCCTCCCGGCCATGATGGCGACGATGTTCGTCACCGGGATGCGCACCACAGCGCGCAGCCCTTCGGCATAGCCGTACTGGCTGGCGGTAAAGCCGAACCGCCAGACCGTGCGCCACACGAAGGCGACGAGATTGGCGATCAGCAGCGCCTCGAGCGCCGGCGACAGCGGCAGCCGCTCGCCGTATCCCAGCGCGATGGCGGTCCAGCCCAGAAGCGTCAGCGCCAGCAGCGTGTATCCGACCAGCAGCACCAGCGCGGTCAGCGGCCCGCGCCGGTCGCGCGCGCGCATCCAGGCTTCGACTGCGCCGCCGGACCAGCCGACCCGGTCCCAACCCTGCAAGGCGATGCCGTGGACCCAGCGGGTTTTCTGCTTCACCACGTGATCGAGCCGTGCGGGGAAGAATGCGCGGGTGGCGACCAGCCGCCCGTCCTCGCCCTGCACCCTGACGAACCGGCAAAGCCCGCCGTTCTCGGCGACGGCCAGGCCGAGTTCGTAATCCTCGGTCAGCGAATCCGCCGCGAACGGGCGCAGGTCGAAGCGGCGGCGGCACAATTTCTGCAGCGCATCGCGCGACACCGCGCAGCCCACGCCCGCGCCTGGCAGCGCCGCTCCCAGCGCGTCGCGGACGACCATCGCCTTGCCATGCGCCTCGGCAAACTCCTCGCAATAATGGCTGCCGAGCCAGCGGCTGTCGGGCTGCGGCATCGGTTCGACCGGGAGCTGGACGAAGTCGGCTCCGTCGGCGATCGCTCCGTCGAGCACGCCGAGCGCTGCCGGATCGACCATGTCCTCGGCATCCTGGAACACCACGCACGCGAACAGCAGGCCCATGCGCCGTTCGTCATCGCGCATCGCCGCATAGAGCCGGTTGAGGCAATCGGCCTTGGTGCTCGGCCCCGCGCGGTCGTGGATCACGATCCGCAGCCGCCGGTCGCCCGGGGCAGCGCGCATCACTGCCGCGATCGTCTCGGGATCGTTGCGGTAGCATCCGACATACAGCCGGTAGCCTTCCTGCGGCCAGGCCTTGAGCGCGTGGGCGACGGTGTCGGCGATCACGTCTGACTCGTGCCACGCAGGGATGAAGACCGCAGCCGGTCCCCTGAGCGGCGCTTCGTGCAGCGCTCGCCGGTCGATCCGCCGGGTCGGCGCGCGGCCCGTCAGCTTCAGCCAGATCCAGGCCACATCGATCGCCAGATCATCGATCGCGCCGATCAGGAAGAACACCCCGGCGAACAACAGCAATTCATGCTGGAACAGCACCAGCCATTGCCACACGTCGAAATCCCAGATTGCCAAGGCGACCCCTTTTCCCTGCGAAAATCAGCCTACCGCGCCCGGATTGCCCTTGCAACGGGGGAAACTTTTCTCAAAGGAACGCGCAGCATGTCTCAAGATTCCCCCATCCCGGCTCCCCCTCTCCGCAGGCTTTTCGCTCCCGTCAGGGCGCTGTTCGTCGGCGATGCTTCGGCCGGTGTGCTGCTGATCATCGTTGCGGCAGCGGCGATGCTCGCCGCCAACTCGCCGCTGGCAGGCGAGTATCGCGAACTGTTCTATGGCGAGCTGTCGTGGACCCCGATCGCCAAGCTCGACGATCTGCACCTGTGGATCAACGACGGGCTGATGGCGCTGTTCTTCTTCGTCGTCGGGCTGGAGGTGAAGCGCGAGATCGTATCCGGGCAATTGTCCGATCCGGCCGCGCGGCGTCTGCCGATGGTGGCGGCGGCGGCCGGGATGCTGGTCCCCGCCGGAGTGTTCATGCTGGTGTCCGGCGGCGGGGAATACACCCGTGGCTGGGCGATCCCGGCGGCGACCGATATCGCGTTCGCGATGGGCGTCCTCGGCCTGCTGGGCAGCCGCGTGCCGGCTTCGTTACGGCTGTTCCTGCTCACCGTGGCGATCGTCGACGATATCGGCGCGGTACTGGTTATCGCGGTGTTCTACACGCCTTCGATCGCAATGATCTGGCTGGTCGCTTCGATCGTGGTGCTGGCCGCGATGGTCGGTCTCAACCGGCTGCGGGTCGGCGCGTTCTGGCCTTATCTCCTGCTCGCAGCGGTGTTGTGGTATTGCGTGCTCAACACCGGAGTGCACGCGACCATCGCCGGGGTGCTCGCCGCGCTCACGATCCCGCTGCGACGGGCGGATGGCAATTCGATGCTGGAGCGGCTCGAACACGGGCTCGCGCCGTGGAGCGCCTATCTCGTGGTCCCGGTGTTCGGCTTTGCCAATGCCGGGGTCTCGCTATCCGGAATGGGCCCCGGCGCGCTGCTCGATCCGCTGCCCTATGCGATCGCCGCCGGGCTGGTCGTGGGCAAGCAGATCGGGATCTTTTCGACGGTGTTCATCCTCGACAAGACCGGCTTCGCACCGCGCCCGGCCGGGGCGAGCTGGACCGAAATCTGGGGCATCTCGATCCTGTGCGGGATCGGCTTCACCATGAGCCTGTTCATCGGCAGCCTGGCGTTCCCGACCCAGCCGCTGCTGATCGAGGAAGCCAAGATCGGCATCCTTACCGGCTCGGCGATCTCGGCGGTGCTGGGCTTCATCGTCCTGCGCATGACAACCACGCACCCCGATGAGGATTGCAACGATCGGGGTATTCAGCCGGAAAAGGCGGAAGCCTGAGCCGCGAGTCGCTCGCGCTGCCTCACCAGCTGCCGGTGTTCTCCATGCTCGCCCAGGGTTCCTGCGGCTCGAGATGGCCTTCCTGCAGCAATTCGACCGAGATCCCGTCGGGCGACTTGACGAATGCCATGTGCCCGTCGCGCGGCGGGCGGTGGATCGTATGGCCCGCATCGGCCAGCTTCCGGCACGTGTCGTAGATATTCTCGACCCGGTAGGCGAGATGGCCGAAATTGCGCCCGCCATCGTAGTGCTCCGGCGCGCCGCCGTCTTCGGGCGGCCAGTTGTAGGTCAGCTCGACTTCGGCGACGCCTTCCTGCCCCGGGGCGGCGAGGAAGATCAGCGTGAACCGCCCCGCTTCGACATCGAAGCGGCGCACTTCCTCCAGCCCGATCAGCCTGAAGAACGCCACCGTCGCGTCGGGATCGGTCACGCGGATCATCGAATGCAGGTATTTGACCATGTTCATCTCGCAGCAATTCAAAAACGGTTCATCGACATTCATGCACAACTCGTCGCAGGGACGCGTTGGATCAAGGGAGCATGCGATGAGCGAGGGACAGGTGCAAGACACGATTGACGAACGCGGAGGGTTGCTGCGCAGTCCGGCAACCGCGCGATGGTTCGGCACGGCAACGATTGCGGCGATCGGAATGATCCTCGGCGGCTATCTGCTCGGCGACGGGCTGTTGCGCGCCAAGGAGGCGGAGCGATCGGTCACGGTACGCGGCCTGGCGGAACGCGATGTCACCGCCGATCTAGCGACCTGGACGATTTCCTATTCCGCCAGTTCGGTCGACCTGGCCGAGGCGCAGAGCAAGGTGCGCCGCGATACGCAGTCGATCGAAACTTTTTTCAAGGAGCTCGGCTTTCCCGAAGACGCCCTGCAGCCGACCGGCGCCAACGTCTCCAGCTACACCAGCAATGGGGTAACGACCTACACCGTGCGCCAGCGGCTGTCGCTGCGCACCGACGATATCGAGCGCGCGCAGAAGGCGGTGGCCCGGCAGTTCGACCTGGTCGGGCGCGGCGTGTTTCTCGAAGAAGGGTCGGGGATGAGCTACACCTTCACCGGCCTCAATTCGATCAAGCCCGAAATGGTCGCCGAGGCGACCCGCGACGCGCGCGCCGCGGCGCAGCAGTTCGCCGAGGACTCGGGCGCAGGCGTTGGCGCGATCAAGGACGCCACCCAGGGCTATTTCTCGATCGAAGCTCGCGACGGCGATGAGGGCGGCTGGGGCACCTCGGACAGCCCCTACAAGAAGGTGCGCGTGGTCACGACGGTGAACTTCAGCCTCGACTGATCGCGCCCATGCCAAAGGGCGCGGGACCCTTCGGTCCCACGCCCCTGTTCCACCTGCTGCAAACGGGCTGGCGCGGCTTCTTTAGAAGCTCGCGCTCAGCGTGACGACGAAGGCATCATCGGTGAAGACGCCGCCCGGATCGATCAGGGCGTCACCCTCGACTCCGACGTACGCCGCGCTGAGCGTAGCCGGACCGATGGCGAAATCGGCACCGATCGACCAGTCGAAAGCTTCGCTGTCGGTGGTGAAGGTCAGGAACCCGTCGGTGTAGCCGAGATGTCCGTTGATCGTGATCGGCGTGTTCGGAATGCCGACCCCGACATCGGTGTAGAGATACAGGTTGTCGGTGCCGCCGAGCGAATCCTGCTCGGGCGCATAGGCGATGCCGCCGGTCACCGATGCCGGACCAAGCCCGACGCTGAGCGAGCCGTAGAATTCGACGTAGTCGAAATCGCCCGGACCCGCATCGGGATAGAGATAGCCGATCACACCGACATCGGCCGACAGGCCATCGGTAAGGTCGCCGGTCCACCCGCCATAGATGTCGAGCTCGGTCGAGCCGTATCCTACGGTCTGTTCGTCCAGGCTCGAGCCCCAGGTGCCGACGTAGAAGCCGGACGAATGGCTGAGATCGAACCCGCCCTGTACCGCCAGTTCGCCACCCGAAAGATCGACTCCGCGAAAGCGATATTCCGAGGTGAGTGCGATGTTGGCGGAAAACGTGATGCCGCTCTCGCCGCCGACCGCGCTGGCTTCGGCTTCATCGACCGGCTCGCTCGCGCGATCGATCCCGGCCGTGACGGTGACGGGAGATTTTTCGGCAGCACTGTCGTTGAGCGCGGCATCGGCGGCGAGCAATTCGGCGCCGATTTCGGCGTCGTTTCCGATCGCCTCTTCGGATGCGGTATCCGAAGCAAATGCGGGAGCAGCAGAGAGGAGCATTCCCGCAGAAAAAGTAGCGGCCGTAAGGCCGCGGATGGACGTTAGCATGACAACTTCCTTTGTTATGTTGTTGCTTCGTCCCACCTGCACATTCGCGCGGTTGCCTCTTTTGCGGCAATCTCATGCAAATGCGAAACAATCGTGCCGAATTATGCCGCACTGCACAAGAGAAATTGCGCCACTGTCCCCGAAGGAACGCGGGTGTGGGGTTTTTGCATCAACCCGCCCAACGCGGCCCATTCAGTTGCCGTTCGGACTGCGCTTGATTAAGGGGCATCGCTTTCCTGTATAGCTGTATCACCATGCTCGACGCGCTGCGCCAGATATTCCGTCCCAAGCCGAAGGGACGCCAGCCTTCCGTTCCGGAGGGCACGCGGTTCTATGTCATCGGCGACATCCATGGGCGGCTCGATCTCTTCAAGGCGCTAATCGCGGCGATCGAGGAAGACGATGCGCAGCGCGGCACGGCCAATACCCAGGTCGTCCTGCTGGGCGACCTTGTCGACCGCGGGCCCGACAGCGCCGGAGTGATCAAGCGGGCGCGCAAATGGCAGAAGAAGCGCAAGGTCCGGATCCTCGCGGGCAACCACGAGGAGATGTTTCTCGAGGCGTTCGAGAAACCCGACGTCCTGCGGCACTTCCTCAAGCACGGCGGCCGCGAAACGATCATGAGCTACGGCGTGTCGCGCAAGCAGTTCAACGCGATGACGCTCGACGAGCTGTTCGCGAAACTCCCTCAGATCGTTTCGCAGTCTGAGCGCGACTACATCGCCGGGTTCGAGGAAATGATCATCGCCGGCGATTACCTGTTCGTGCATGCCGGGATCGATCCGGCCGCGCCGATCGACGCCCAGAAGCGCAGCGACATGCTGTGGATCCGCGATCGCTTCCTCAACCACGAAGGGCCGCTGGAGAAGGTGGTGGTGCATGGTCACACCATCTTCGATCGGGTGATGGATTGCGGCAATCGCATCGGGATTGATACTGGCGCTTTCCGTTCAGGTGTGCTTACCGCACTGGTGCTCGAAGCCGACCAGCGCCAGATCCTTCAGGCCTGCGATGCGGATGGCGGGATCGCAATCCTGCACGGCGATCGGGCGCGCTAGGCCGCACACGCGGGCACCGGGGTTCCCCGGGAGGAATTCGACACGATGAGGGTTGCGCCATGAAGATCGCAATGGTGGGTTCGGGCTATGTCGGGCTTGTTTCCGGGGCATGCTTTGCCGATTTCGGCCATGACGTGGTTTGCATCGACAAGGATGAAGGCAAGATTGCGCGGCTGCGCGAAGGGATCATGCCGATCTACGAACCCGGGCTCGAAGCGCTGGTCGAAAGCAATGCGAAAGCCGGGCGGCTGTCTTTCACCACAAGTCTCGCCGAAGGGATCGAAGGCGCGAGCGCGATCTTCATCGCGGTCGGCACACCTAGCCGCCGCGGCGACGGGCACGCCGATCTGACCTTCGTGTACGAAGTGGCGCGCGAAGTGGGACAAAATCTCGCCGGCGACGCGGTCGTCGTCACCAAGTCGACCGTTCCGGTGGGGACTGGCGACGAGGTCGAACGGATCATCGGCGACACCGGAACCGGCCACCGTTTCGCGGTCGTTTCCAATCCGGAATTCCTTCGGGAAGGCGCCGCCATCGGCGATTTCAAGCGCCCCGACCGGATCGTGATCGGGGCCGAGGACGAATTCGGCCGCGAGGTCATGCGCGAGGTCTATCGCCCGCTGTTCCTCAACGAATCCCCGATCCTGTTCACCTCGCGCCGCACCAGCGAGCTGATCAAATACGCCGCCAACGCCTTCCTCGCGACCAAGATCACCTTCATCAACGAAATGGCCGATCTGTGCGAGAAAGTCGGCGCGAACGTGCAGGACGTCGCGCGCGGGATCGGCATGGACAACCGCATCGGGCCCAAGTTCCTCAACGCCGGGCCGGGCTATGGCGGTTCGTGCTTCCCCAAGGATACGCTCGCGCTGCTCAAGACCGCCGAGGATTACGACAGCCCTACCCGGATCGTCGAGGCCGTGGTCAAGACCAACGACAGCCGCAAGCGCGCGATGGGCCGCAAGGTGCTGGACGCGCTGGGCGGAGCCGAGGCGGCGCGCGGCAAGAAGGCCGCACTGCTCGGCCTGACGTTCAAGCCCAACACCGACGACATGCGCGACAGCCCCTCGATCGCGATCGCGCAGACGCTCGCGGATGCCGGGGTCGCGATCGCGGCCTACGATCCGGAAGGCATGGATCAGGCGCGCCCGCTGATGCCCGGGGTCGAGATGTGCGAAGACCCCTACGCCGCGATCGCCAATGCCGATGCGGTGGTGATCGTGACCGAATGGGATGCATTCCGCGCGCTCGACCTCGCGCGGATGAAGGACCTCGCAAAGGCCCCTGTGCTGATCGACCTGCGCAACATCTACAGCCCCGATGATGTCCGCGCGGCGGGATTCAGCTATGCCAGCGTGGGCCGCGCCTAGGACCTGGCGACCACGACCGGCGATGCGCCGATCGTGGCGGAAAATGCAGCAATTGCGTTTTACTCATCAGTAAACGCCGGCTCGAATACTCGAAAATTCTGGTCCGGTGCCGTCGGCAATCGGGCAATTATTGGATTTATGACGAGTTATATAAAACTCTTCACCATCGCCGCCATAATTGGATTCGAATTTCATTCGGATTCATAGTAGCCTCCGAGTCGTTGGGATCATCCAGAGAAAAGGGGCTGTAGATGTTCAAACGACATATTCTCTCGAGCGTTGGTGTAATCGGACTGGCCGGAGGGCTGGCGGCATCGCCCGCCTACGCCACGGAAGCCGAAGACGAAGCTGACACGATCGCGCTCGAAGCGCGGGGAACCTTCCAGGGCTTTCGCATCCAGCCGAACGACGCAATCATCGCCTTGCCCGATCAGGCCGCGTTCGTCCTGCGCAGCACCACCGGAGAAGTCGAAGCCACCCCGGTCGCGCCGACGCCGGAAATCATCGCCCGCGACGATGTCGGGCTGGCCGGATCGGTCGATGTCAACGATACCCAGCCATCGGTGGTGCAGCTGTTCAGTCAGCGCAATTCGGATGGCGGCATCTTCTTCAACTGCACCGGCACGGTCATCAATCCGCGCACGATCCTGACGGCGGCTCACTGCCTCAACGTGCGCTCGTCGGAAGCGTACGGCCTGCCCGAGACCGGGGCGGCGCGCACGGTGCTGGTGTCCACCGGGGTCGATTCCGGCGAGCGGTTCTTCAACTATTTCACGACCGGCAACAGCTATTCCGCAGGCGGGGTGGCGAGCAGCACCGATGTGATTATCCACCCCTCGTCGAACCTCGACGAGGGCGACCTGCCCTTCCCGTGGGCGGACATTGCGCTGGTCGCGCTGGACGAGCCGATCACCGATGTTCCGGCGATGCCGATCCTGCTTTCCCCGCTGAGCGAGCTGACCCACGTGATCCAGGTCGGCTACGGCGGCTTCGGCACGGCGGCTACCGGCGATATCGGCATCGGCTTCCTGCGCCGCGTGGGCGAGAACATGCTCGGCGCAGTCGCATCGCCCGCCGACCTGATCGATACGACCTTTCCCGGGTTCGCTCCGTCGGCAACCACGTTCGGAACCGAAACGCAGGCGTTCTATTTCACCGATTTCGATAATCCCGATCGCGTTGGACCTGGTCAGGACAGATGCACCTTCGACGGGTTCGGCATCACCTGCGAAAACCTCCAGGCGGTGCTGGATATCGACTGGTTTGCTGGCGACGCGCTGCCCAACGAAGTGGGCACTGCCGGTGGCGACAGCGGCTCGCCGCTGATTGCCGACCAGCTTGGCGGGCCTCCGGTGGTAACCGCCGTGCTGAGCGGCGGGTTCGACTTCTTCGGGGTCGGCAACACCTATGGCGACATCAGCTTCTACAACCCGCTCTATCCGTTCTTCGAATTCATCACCGAGAACACGCCGTACAAATACGTCTCTGCCAAGCGCGGGATCGGACTCTGGTCCGATCCGAACCGCTGGACGCAGGATCTCGATCCGGGATTCCTGATCGACGACGGCACCGGCAATCTGGTCAACGGCATTCCCGCCGGTTCGGAGCCGGGCGTGTACGAGACCGGACCGAAGCTCGGCACGATTCTCGGCGTCGATATCTCCGGCAATTCCGATCTGCAATCGATCGACCTTCCGCCCGAGGGTACGCCGAATTTCGGGGGCAACACCCCTGAATCCTCGGTGCTGCTCGGCCCGGGTTCGACCGGCTTCGTGCCCAACAACACCGACGGCACGCCGGGCACTTCCTTCGCGAACCCGGCGCAATACTTCGACGTCATCCTCAATCGGTTCGGCGGCACCGTGGTCGACATGGATGTCGAAATCGACAAGCTTACGCTCGACCACGTGTTCGCCGGCTTCGTCCTGCCCGAGGAATACGCGTTCCGCACCATCATCGGCTACGAACAGTTCAACGGGCTGGCGCAGATCGATGGAACGTTCGAAGCCGGTCTCGTCGCGCTGTTCGGCGGACTCACCACCGGCGAGGGCACGATCGCCTCGCCGGCGGTGTTCAACCTGTCGGCCGGCATCGCGCCGGGCGGGCTGTTCGGGATCGGCACGCTCACGATCGACGGAGACTACATCCAGGCCAGCGAAGGCACCTTGTTGGCCAATGTGCAGTTCAACGGTCGCAATGCCGATGCCGACCTGCTGGCGGTGACCGGAGATGCCAGCCTCGCCGGAAACCTGATCGTATCGGGTCGCCGGGGTGTGCGCTTCGGTCGTGAAGCGACCATCCTCACTGCGAGTTCGGTGCTGGGCGATTTCGACGACGTGTTTCTCATCACCGGCTCTCCGCTGCTGTTCGCCGAAACGCGGGTCGAAGGCGGAGACGTGATCGTCTCGATCAATGCGCTGCGGCTGCGCGACCTGTTCGGCCAGTCGAAGAATCTCGCTTCGCTCGGCGCGGCGCTGGATACGTTGCGCTTCGAGGGCCGGTTCGACGAATTTGTCGGCCTGTTCGATGTCATCGACAATGCCGGGATCGGGTCGCTGGTCCCGACGCTGTCTTCGCTGACCCCGATCAGCGCCTTCGAGCAGTCGTTCGTCGCGAACAGCTTTTCGCAGCGCTTCACTGGCCAGCTCGGCCAGCGGACACTGTCGCTGCGCGGGGCCAACGGCGCCGCGGCTGGCTTCTCGTCGGCAGGCGGCGCGACCTTTGCGATCGCCGGGACCAACCCGCAAGATGCCGGGAAGCTCGGCTTCTTCAGCACCGTCAGCGGGTCGTTCCTCGCCAGCGCGGCGGAGCGCAACACCGGCACCAATGCGTTCGAGGAAGCCGCCTTCACGCAGGCGGGCGAATTGACGCTCGGCGCCGATATGCGGGTCTCGGACCATGTCGCCGTCGGCTTCGCGATGACGAATATCCGCAACAGCGCGTCCAATGCCGGGGCTTCGTTCCGTCCGGACGACACCAGCATTGCCGCAGCCGCCTATGCCGCCGCGCAATTCGGGCAGGGTTTTGCCGACATGTATGTCGGCTTCTCGCGCCAGAATTACGGGGTCGAGCGAACCAGCTCGGGCGATTTCGCGCTCGCCTATGCCAGCGCGCAGGGTGCCGCCGAGGGTCGCCAGACCTTCGCCGGGATGCGGGTCGGCTACGCGATCGACGTGGCACCGGGCTTCGAGGTCGGTCCGGTCGCGAGCGTCGACTTCGTCCGCAGCAATATCGGCGGGTATGACGAAGTCGGTGCAGGCCTGTTCGGGCTGACGGTGCATGAACGCAGCTTCACTTCGGTCGGCACCAAATTCGGCCTGATGGGCGCGCTCGATACGCAGGTCGGCCGCACCGGGACGCTCTCCGCGTTCGGATCGGTCGCCTATGCGCGCGAGCTTGCCGACAGCGAGGACGTCGTCACGGCGAACTTCTTCGGTGCGCCGGACGTGCCGTTCTCGATCGTCAACGCGCTCGATCCGGAATGGGTGTCGGTCAATGCCGGGATCGAATTGTCGCTCGGTAGCCGCCTGAGCCTCAGCGCCAGCGGAACGTCCGATCTCGGACGCGGCGTGCTGACCAACAACCAGGGCCGGATGACGATAAGCTGGAAGTTCTAAGCCAGCGCCCTCGGTCCGCCGACAAAGCGGGCCATGAACAAATGACCCCCGCGCCGGGCGATCGGTGCGGGGGTTTCCTTTTGTCGGATCCCGGGAACTGGACAGGTCGGCGCCGCTGGATCAGTGTAACGACCTGTGATCTGCCGCGTATAACCTCGCGGCCGACACTGCGGGAGGACATGCCATGATCGACATTTTCAGCGGCCTATCCACGCTCTTCATTTTCGTTTTGGGCCTCGCCGCGCTTGCGATCGTGGTGCTGTTCTTCATCGATCGCTACCAGACCGCCGATACCGTTCGGCGCAACTATCCGGTGATCGGACGGATGCGCTACATCCTCTCCGACCTCGGCGAATTCTTCCGCCAGTATTTCTTCGCGATGGACCGCGAGGAAATGCCCTTCAACCGCGCCCAGCGCGACTGGGTCTACGATGCGGCGAAGCACGAATCGACCAATGTCGCGTTCGGTTCGACCCGCAATCTCGAGCCGGTCGGCACACCGATCTTCGTCAATTGCCCGTGGCCCACGCTGGAGGAGGACGCGGTCGAGGCCGCGCCGATGCGGATCGGCGATGGAGCGGCGCGCATTCCCTACGACGCGCCCTCGCTCTTCAACATTTCGGGCATGAGCTACGGCGCGATCTCGGTCCCGGCGGTGCGCGCGCTGTCGAACGGCGCGGCGATGGCGAAATGCTGGATGAACACCGGCGAAGGCGGCCTTGCACCCTATCATCTCGAAGGCGGCTGCGACATCGTGTTCCAGATCGGCACCGCGAAATACGGGGTGCGCGACGAGGATGGCAAATTGTCGGACGACAAGCTGCGCGAGGTCGCATCGCACGAGCAGGTGCGAATGTTCGAGATCAAGCTCTCGCAGGGAGCCAAGCCAGGCAAGGGCGGCATCCTGCCCGCCACCAAGGTCAATGCCGAGATCGCGAAGATCCGGGGTATCCCGGAAGGCGAGGACTCGATCTCGCCCAATCGTCACCCCGAAATCGGCAGCAATGCCGAGCTGCTCGACATGATTGCGCATATCCGCGAGGTCACCGGCAAGCCGGTCGGGATCAAGACCGTGATCGGCGCCTATGGCTGGATCGAGGAGTTGTTCGAAGAGATCAATGCGCGCGGGCAGGAGAGTGCGCCCGATTTCATCACCGTCGATGGCGGCGATGGCGGCACGGGCGCGGCGCCGCTGCCGCTGATCGACAATGTCGGGCTGACCCTGCGCGAGGCTCTGCCGATGCTGGTCGATTTGCGCGATGCGGGAGGGCTGAAGGACCGCATCCGCATTGTCGCGAGCGGCAAGCTGGTGACTCCGAGCGAGGTCGCGTGGGCGCTTTGCGCGGGCGCGGACTTCGTGATCTCGGCGCGCGGCTTCATGTTCGCGCTCGGCTGCATCCAGGCGATGAAGTGCAACAAGAACACCTGCCCGACCGGCATCACCACCCACGACCCCGCGCTGCAACGCGGGCTGGACCCGGCGAACAAAGCGGTGCGGGTGGCAAACTTCGTCGAGCAGATGCGGAAAGAGGTGGGCGTGATCGCGCATAGCTGCGGCGTGCCGGAGCCACGGCGTCTGAAGCGCTACCACGTGCGGCTGGTCTGCCCGGACGGACGCTCGCGGCCGCTGGACGAGCTGTGGCCGCCGGTTAGGCCGGAAGGCCAGGTCGCGGCCTAGGTCTCGGATAGCAGCTTGAGCGTGCCAAAGAAGGCTGGGTGCTCGCAATCGAAGAATTCGGCTGCTTCTTCGGGAGTGCCATGCCTGCTCCCGTCAAAGCGCGGCTTTAGCTTTCCTTCCCAAACGCGGAAGACCTGCACAAGTTCGCCGGCATTGTTGCGCGCCGAGTACCAACCGCTTTCGGGGTCATACTCGGTCGCCGCATTCCACTGACAGCTCTGTCCCGTATCCAGCGTCATCAAGCCTTCGAGCCTGATAGCACCGTCGCCAAGCCCGGTCAGGATGACCGTTTGGTATGACGTTTCGCGGATGGCCGGGAGCAAACGTTTGTACAATTCGCTCCGGCGCATTCGATCGGGCACCGGGACAATGTCGAGATCGAATCGCAGGGTCTCATCCTTGCCTAGATCGATCTCGGTTCCCAAACTCGCGAGCAATTCGGTGATCCGCTCATCGTAGAGTTCATAGAGGCATTTGGGCCGCTCGCATGCCGCGCGCTTTTCGCGCCACAGCCTTTGCTCGCCCACGATGCCGGGTACCCCGCGCCGACGTGCAAGCTGGAAGACCTTGGTCAGTTCTCCATCGAGGCGGCGCAGCGGGTGTCCCCACTGGCTGCATGTCTGTTGATCAGCGAATGTTTCCTGTCGGTCGCAATCGAATTCGGGAATTTGTCTCCTGTATCGCTCCGTCTCATCCATGAGCTTGTGAAACTCACTGTTCGAGAGTGTAACCGCGGTCGCACCCGACTGCTCGGAACCGTTGGCAACAACGACCGATGCACCGATCTCAACGTCTTTCAGAAGACGGACCGCCGATGGATTGATCCGCGTCCGCTCAAAGGTGGCTCCCTTGAAAGTGCGCCATCCGATAAAGCCCGATTCGGAAATGTCGGCATCGGTGAAATCGACGCTGTCATAGGTCCCACGGCCGGTTACGCGGCAATTGAGTTCCTGTGTGCCCGCACAGTGATAAGCGAAACCGCGCATGCTCGCTGCAGTGAAATCGGCGTCGAGAAGCTGGCTGTTGCCGAATGCGCCAATCCAGGCCCCACCATCCAACACGGCCTCGGAGAAATCGGCATTCTCTGCGTTTACCCCGACAAAGCGAGTGCCCGTGAGGTCCGCCTCGCTCCAGTCGGCGTGTTCGATGCTCGAATAGACCAGCGATCCCTGAGTGAATGTTGCGCGATGCGCCTTGCTCTCGGCGAGGATGCTGGAGTGAATGCAACCGCCTTCGAGGGTCTCCAGAAGGATTGAGATATCCTCTCCCGCCAGATTCGCGCCATAGACAATCACCGCCTCGCCGCCACCCTGCTTTGCTTGTGTGGCAATTTCGGCGGCAGTACCCATCGAGCGCGCGTCAATGACGGTCGAATTTTCGCCCAGGCTGCATTGTGCGCGGACCTCCGCGGCGCGCTCGGGGGTCAGCATCGCAATCTCGCCCATCGGCGTCACGATATGCGTCGCCGTGATCAGAACACTGGCGATGGTTTGAAGCATGCCTTTACCCGATTGCCCATTGTTATTCGCATTCCCGATATATTGTCGGACTTAAGCCATTGTGAATCCTGTGAATGCGTCAGGGGCCTCATAAGCCGGGTTCTGTCTCCGCAACCGGTATCTTGCGACCAGCGCTGCGGTGGCAGCCATTCGTCTAGGCCGTCCGTTGCCGAACGGCTCAAGCAGCCAACCCGGGCCTCTCGCGGCGAAGCGCCACTGCCTGCCCCGAAAGACAGGCGCGAGGCCCCTATTTGGCCTTGCTCCGGGTGGGGTTTGCCATGCGGACACTGTTGCCAGAGCCCCGGTGCGCTCTTGCCGCACCCTTTCACCCTTGCCTGTGCGCTTTAGGCGCCATCGGCGGTATACTCTCTGTGGCACTTTCCCTGAGCCTGCGCCGAAACGCCTGCCCGGCGGGCGTTACCCGCCACCCTTGCTTCGTGGAGCCCGGACTTTCCTCGGTATCTTCTCGATAACGCGGCTGCCTCAGCCCCCTGACAAGCGCCGCTTATACCAGACGCAACCTGTAGGGAAGCTTACCGCGCAATCCCCCGATCGCGATCGAGCAGCAGCTGGAACAGGATCGCGCCGATCTGCTGGTCGACCTGACCGTCGATCAGCTCCGGCCGCCAGCGACGCTGGAACGCCTCGACCGCCTTCGCTGGGTCGGCAATGTCGTAACCGAAACGTTCGAGCGCGAGCATGAACGCGCCGTCGTTCTGGAACGGGTCGCCCAGTTCGAGCTTTTCCGGCCGGGGCAGACACAATCCGTACCCGGCCAGCCGATCCCACGGGAACAGCTCGCCCGGATCGATCTTGCGGGCGGGCGCGACGTCGGAATGACCGACGACATTGGCACGCGGGATGTTGTGATCCTCGACGATCCGCGCCACCAGCGGCACCAGCGCCTCGAACTGGGCGTCGGAGAATGCGCGATAGCCGCCCGCGTGGCCGGGGTGGTCAAGCTCGATCCCGATGCTCGCCGAATTGACGTCCCTGATCCCGCGCCAGTACGAAGTCCCCGCGTGCCAGGCGCGCTTGTCCTCGGGCACCAGCTGGGTCACCACGCCTTCCTCGCTGATCAGGTAATGCGCGCTAACCTTCGCCTCGGGAGAGGTCATCTTGCCCAGCGCCGCCTCGATCGGCTTCATCTCGGTATAGTGCAGCACCAGCATGGTCAGCGGCAGCGCGCGTTCGTCGAAATTGGGCGAGTGGACGACCGCGTGGACCAGCTCCGATCGGCGCATGCGCTTGCCCATGCGGTTACCCGATCATCCCTTCGGGCTGCGGCAGCACCGCGCCGAGCACCAACGTCTTGTCGGCCAGCTTGTATTGCAGCCCGCCGCCCAGTTCTTCCGCCACCAGCGCAATCATGTGCGCGGCGGCCGTGCGGCTGGAGAGTTCGCCGCGCGCCAGATCGCCCTGCAGCGCCTTCCCGATCGTCTCGTCGAAGGCGATCCGTTCGCCATTCGCGCGGGTCACGATCTCCGCATTGCCGTCGCGCATTTCGGCGCCGATATCGAGCGTTCCCCCGCGCACCAGCGCATCGAGCGCGATCTGCGCGAGGTTGAGCATCACCTTCACCGCCGGTTTGGGCAGGCTGCTTTCCGACATGGCCCAGTTGATCTTCACCCCCTTGGCATCGCTCGCCAGCGCTTCGATCACGTCCTGCGCCTCCTCGACCGGCACCGCTTCGCCAAACCCGCCAGCCGCGCCGAACGCGAGCCGGAAAAACTTGAGCTTGTCGGTGCTGATCTTGGCGCTCTGTTCGAGCAGCTCGACGCATCGGGCCCGCATTTCCGGGTCCCTTTCGTCGGCGAGCAGTTCGAGCCCGTTGGAAAGCGCGCCGACGGGGCTGAGCATGTCATGGCACAGCCGCGAACACAGGAGCGCGGCAAGATCGGTTTGCGAAGTCATGAAGCGGTCGATTGTCCTACACGATGGAACACTTGGAACACCATCCTAAGGGCAAAACCGCCAGCCTTCCACCTCACCTTGGAAATTGCGCGCAGAAAGCCGGGGAAGCGGTGGAATCGTGCGGTCATCGGGGGCCGGATCAATGCCCGCACAGGGCGTAGGAAAGCGCGCGGAATCCTTCGCGGCGGTCTTGCCAGAATGCCAGCTCGTCGCCTGCGATGATCGCCCACAGCCTGCCATCGCCGGCCGCCAGCGCACGGTCTGTGGCGGACGGTACGGGATCGCCGCCGGGATGCGAGTGGAAATAGCCCAGGACGCAAAGCCCTCCCGCGCGTTCGCTGCGATGGGCATCGATCAGCGCCTGCGGATCGATCTCGAAATGGGTTGCAGGATCGGGATGGACGTTGCGGGTCTCGATCAGCCCGGTGACCCGCATGCCCTTGCCCTGAAGGATTCCGCAGGCTTCGTTGGGGTGAGCGTCCAACACCCACTGCCGCATGGCCTCAACCACCTCACTTGTCACCTCGATGCACATCGCGCATGGCCTTTATCATGCCCTCGGGGGAAATCATTACTGGAACCATCCCCGCCCCTGCCCGGCTCGACAAGGCCCTGGCCGAGGCGACAGAATTGTCGCGCGCACGGGTGCAGGCGCTGATCGCGGAAGGCCGGGTCGAAGTCGGCGGAGCCACCGCCTCTTCGGCGTCCGCCAAGGTCGCGGGGGGCACCCCGTTCACCATCACCGTGCCGCCCGCCGCCGAAGCCGAAGCACGCCCGCAGGATATCCCGCTCGCCATCGCGTTCGAGGACGAGCATATCGTCGTTGTCGACAAGCCAGCCAGCATGGTCGTGCACCCCGCAGCCGGCAATCGGGACGGCACGCTCGTCAACGCCCTGCTGCATCACTGTGCCGGCCAGCTATCGGGGATCGGCGGAGTGGCGCGCCCCGGGATCGTCCACCGCATCGACAAGGACACGTCGGGCCTGCTGGTGGTCGCCAAGTCGGATGCCGCGCACGAGGGGCTGGCCGCGCAGTTCGCCCGACATTCGGTCCACCGCCGCTATCTCGCGGTCTGCGGGGCCATCCCAGCCCTGCCGCAGGCACGATTTCGGGCCGAATCGGCCGCTCCGACGCCAATCGCAAGAAAATGGCGGTGCTCGAAAAGAATTCCTCGCGCGGCAAACATGCGGTTACCCATTACACGGTGCTGGACCGGCTCGAATCGAGCGCGCTGATCGAATGCAGGCTCGAAACCGGGCGAACCCACCAGGTGCGCGTTCACTGTGCATCAATCGGTCATGCGCTATTGGGAGACCCAGTGTACGGAAATGCCCCGAAAGTGTTGAAACCGGTGCTGAAATCGCTGGGATTCGCCCGCCAGGCGCTGCATGCGGCCGAATTGGGCTTCAGCCATCCAATCACCGGAAAAACAATGCTTTTCGAGGCCGGACTGCCCCGCGATATGCGGGAACTAATCGACGAACTTGCACGTTATAATCGATGAAAAGCGCAGCCAAATGCGCAAAACCAACGTATATGTAACCGAGTGGCCCGAAACGCCGGATGCCCATCAGGGGTCCGGCACAAGCGGTCGACAACAGAAAGGTTAGGGAAAAAGTGAGCAAGACCCCATTCGTCCCGGCGCTAGGCGGAGAGCAGAGCCTCAATCGCTACCTGTCGGAGATCAAGAAATACCCCGTGCTGACGGCCGAGCAGGAATACATGCTCGCCAAGCGTTATGCCGAGCACGAAGACCCGGAAGCCGCCGCGCAGCTGGTCTCCAGCCACCTGCGGCTCGTGGCCAAGATCGCGATGGGATATCGCGGCTATGGCCTGCCGGTCAGCGATCTCATTTCCGAAGGCAATGTCGGCCTGATGCAGGGCGTGAAGAAATTCGAGCCCGATCGCGGCTTCCGCCTCGCGACCTACGCGATGTGGTGGATCAAGGCTTCGATCCAGGAATTCATCCTGCGCAGCTGGAGCCTCGTGAAGATGGGCACCACCGCCGCGCAGAAAAAGCTGTTCTTCAACCTGCGCCGGATGAAGAAGCAGCTCGAAGCTTACGAAGACACCGATCTGTCGCCCGAAGACGTGACCAAGATCGCGACCGACCTCGGCGTGCCCGAGCAGGAAGTGGTCAACATGAACCGCCGGATGATGATGGGCGGCGACGGCTCGCTCAACACCCCGATGCGGGGCGGTGAGGAAGGTTCGGGCGAATGGCAGGACTGGCTGACCGACGATCGTCCGCTGCAGGACGAGACGGTGGCCGACGCCGAAGAGGCGCAGGTGCGGCACGAAATGCTGGTCGAGGCGATGGAAAGCCTCAACGAGCGCGAGCAGCACATCCTGACCGAACGCCGCCTGACGGAGAAGCCGCAGACGCTCGAAGAGCTGTCGCAGGTCTACGACGTCAGCCGCGAACGCATCCGCCAGATCGAGGTGCGCGCGTTCGAGAAGCTGCAGAAAGCGATGCAGCGGATCGCCGGAGAACGGCTGCTGCCGGGCGTCGCCTGACACGCACGGCGGCCATCGACGTGGCCTGAAAGATCACCAAGACCCTCCCCGGTTCGCGCCGGGGAGGGTTTTTGTTTGCTCCCCGCGACTTCGCCGCTAATCGACCAGCATGATCCGCACCGTCGCCCGCATTACGGCCAAGACCATCCTGTGGTTCGTCGGACTCAGCCTCGCGCTGGTGATCCTGTTCAAGTGGGTGCCCGTGCCCGTCACCGCGACCATGGTGATGGATGGCAACGGGATCACCAAGGACTGGGAGAGCCTCGAGAACATCGATCCCAACCTCGTCGCGGCAGTGATCGCGGCGGAAGACGGCAAGTTCTGCCAGCACAGCGGCTTCGATGCCGAGGCGATCGAAAAGGCGATCGAGCGCAACCGCCGGGGCGGGCGCATTCGCGGCGGCTCTACCATCAGCCAGCAGACCGCCAAGAACGTCTTCCTGTGGCAGGGCGGCGGTTATTTCCGCAAGGGGCTGGAGGCGTGGTTCACCTTCTGGATCGAGAATGTGTGGGGCAAGCGGCGGATCATGGAGGTCTATCTCAACGTCGCCGAAACCGGGATCGGCACCTATGGCGCTGAGGCCGGGGCGCAGCGCTATTTCGGGAAGTCCGCCGCGCGGCTTTCACCCGATGAAGCGAGCCGCATGGCGGCGGCGCTGCCGCTGCCCAAACAGCGCTCGGTCAAGAACCCGGGCGGGTGGCTGGCCCGTCACGGCAACACGATCGAAGCGCAGATCGGGGTCGTCAAGCGTGACGGGCTCGCATCCTGCGTCTATCAATGATGCCAATGGGTCACGCGCACGCACATCATCATCAAGATCACGAGCGGGGGCACGAGCACGGGCACGACCATGCGCATGGTCCCGGACACAGCCACGCTCCCAAGGATTTCGGCCACGCCTTCGCCATCGGCATCGGGCTCAATTCCGTGTTCGTCGTGGTCGAGGCGACTTTCGGCTTCCTTTACGGCTCGATGGCGCTGGTCGCCGATGCCGGGCACAATCTGTCCGACGTGCTGGCGCTGCTGCTGGCGTGGGGAGCGACGGTCGCCGCCAAACGACCCCCGTCGGACACCTTCACCTACGGGTTCAAGAGCTCGACCATTCTCGCCGCGCTCGCCAATGCGCTGCTGCTGGCGATCGCGATCGGTGCGATCCTGTTCGAGACCTTTCACCGCCTGTTCGAGCCGGTCGAGCCGCAGGGGACCGTGATGGTGGTGGTCGCCGGGATCGGAATCGCGATCAACGCGGGGACCGCGATGCTGTTCATGCGCGGGCAGGATGACCTCAACATTCGCGGTGCCTACCTGCACATGGCGGCCGACGCGCTGGTCTCGGTCGGCGTGGTGGTGGCGGGTTTCGCGATCCTGATCACCGGGCTGTGGTGGATCGATCCGGTAGTCAGCCTCGCGATCGTGGGGATGATCGCATGGGGCACATGGGGTCTGGCCAAGGACAGCCTCAGGATGAGCCTGCTTGCAGTTCCTGCAAGCATTGACGTTGGCGAAGTGCGGCGTCATTTGGCGGGGCTGGAGGGGGTGGAAACCGTGCATGACCTGCATATCTGGCCGATGTCGACGACCGAGACGGCGCTGACCGCGCATCTGGTGATGCCGGGCGAACCGTGTTCGGACGCGTTTCTGCGCGAGATCAGCGATTCGCTGCGCAGCCGCTTCGGCATCAATCATGCGACGATCCAGATCGAGCGCGGCACCGAAAACGATCCGTGCGGGGCCGGCTGCTGATGGAAGCCAACCCCGCATCCGGTCCGACGCCCGCCAGCGCCGAAGCGCGCGAAGCGTTGCGCGCGGCGATGGTGCGGCTGGGCGAAGGCGACAGCGCCGCGCTCGAAGAAATATACACCGCCACCCGCGTGAAACTGTTCGGCATCTGCCTTCGTATCTTGGGCGACAGGAAAGAAGCAGAAGACGCCTTGCAGGACGTATACGTCAATCTTTGGCAAAGAGCCGACCGGTACGATCCGGAACGCGCGAGCCCCATTTCGTGGCTCGCGACCTTTGCGCGCAACCGCGCCATCGATCGCCTGCGCACGGGCAAGGTGCGCGGCGGCGCGGTCCCGGTCGAGGAAGCCGCCCCCCTGCCCGACGAAACGCCGCTGGCCGACAGCCTGCTGATCGATGCCGAACAATCGGCGCAGATTCACCTCTGTCTCGGCAAGCTCGACGACAATGTGCAGCAGCATATTCGCGGAGCGTTCTTCGAGGGCCGCACCTACGCTCAGCTGGCCGAGGCTGCGGATGTGCCGCTCGGCACGATGAAAAGCTGGATCCGCCGTGCGCTGATGAAGCTGCGTGCCTGCCTGGAGGCGAGCGAATGAGCGGCCCCGAAGACATGGATCCGATGGACAACCGCGACGACAAGGTGCTCGCCGCCGAATTCTCGCTCGGCCTGCTCGAAGGCGAGGAACTGCTCGCCGCGCGCGGGCGGCTTGCGACCGATGCCGAATTCGCCGCGCGCAAGCAGTGGTGGGACGACTGGTTCGTGCCGCTGACCGATGCGGTCGGCGGTGCCGAGCCGGGCCCCGAGGTGTGGGACACCATCGCAGCACGGATCGCACAGCGCGGTGCGGGCGCTGCGCCGGTGTCCATGACCGGCGGGCCGGCGGCCGAAACCGGGACCGTCATCGAGCTCCGCAGCCGCCTGCGTCGCTGGCAGTGGACCGCCGGGATCACCTCCGCCGCCGCTGCAATCGCTTTGGCATTTCTCGTCATCCCCGACGGTCCGGCGCCAACCGACGACTTGCCACCCGGCATTGCCGGCCAGGCCTCGGCAGCGCCGCTGATGGCGACGGTGCCGATCGGCGACACCGGATTGCGGCTCGACGTCACCTACTTGCCCGAAAGCGAGCGGATGCTGGTGACCGCGATCGGCCTCACCGCCGACGGGGTGCACGATCACGAATTGTGGCTGGTCCCGGCGCAGGGCGACCTGCAATCGCTCGGCGTCGTCACCCCGGGTCAGATCGTGAGCGTCGATCTGCCCGATGACATCGCGCGCAACATCATCGACGGTTCGCAACTGGTGCTTACGCGCGAACCGATCGGCGGCAAGCCCGAGGGCGAAGCCGCCGGACCGGTCGTGGCCGAAGGCGCGTTCAGCCAGGTCTGAGCCCCGCGCGCCCGTCGCGGACGCCGGACAGTCCGGCGCGCAGTTCGCGATATTTCCCAGGTCTTTGCGATTTTTTCGCATCCGCCCCGCAGTCGCATGCGTAGCTCCAAGCGCAAGACCGGGAGGGCTTGCAGACCAAGGAGAACCCCATGCCTGTACCCCCAAGAGTTTGAAAGCCGCGGCGCTGGCCGCGATCGCTGCGACCACCGGTCTTGCCGCCATCGCCACCGCCCCTGCCGCCGCGCATCACCACAAAGCCGCCGCGCAGCAGGCTCCCAACATCGTCGAAACCGCGATGAGCACCGGCGTGCACGAAACACTGGTCGCCGCGGTCAAGGCCGCCGGCCTGGTCGATACCCTTGCGAGCCCAGGCCCGTTCACCGTTTTCGCGCCGACCGACACCGCATTCGCCAAGCTGCCCGACGGCACCGTCGCGACGCTGGTGAAGCCCGAGAACAAGGGCACCCTCACCAATATCCTGACCTACCACGCAGTCGCCGGTAACGTGACCAGCAGCGATCTCGTCAGCCTGATCAAGAAGCATGGCGGCGAAGCCAGCATCACCACGGTGGCCGGCGGAAAGCTGACGGCCCGCCTTTCGGGCGACACCATCATCATCACCGACGCAAAGGGCCGCGCGAGCGCGGTCACGCAGGCCGACGTGAGCACGTCGAACGGCGTCATTCACGTCACCGATGGAGTGTTCCTCCCGGCCTGACCCACCCCCCATCGCTTTGCGCTGCCCCGCCGTTCCCCCTCCCACTCAGGGGCAGCGCTTCACAGGACCCCGTCCGGCAATCCTCCATGCCGGGCGGGGTTTTGTGTGGGGGTGAGCTCAACTCAGTGCGAAGTCGACCGCCGCCTTGGCATGCAGTCGGGTCGTATCGAACAGCGGCAGCGGGCTGTGATCCTGATCGATCAGCAGCATGATCTCGGTGCAGGCGAGCGCGATACCCTGCGCGCCGCGCATTTGCAGATCGTCGATCATATTGCAGTAGAATCGCCGCGACTCCTCGCGGATTTCGCCGGCGCATAGTTCTGCGAAGATGATCCGGTGCATTTCCGCCCGGTCCTCGGATCCCGGCACTACAACGGCCAGGCCGCGCTCGGCCAACCGCTCGGCGTAGAACGGCTGCTCCATGGTGAAGCGGGTGGCGAGCAGCCCGACCGTATCGTGCCCCGCAGCCTTGATCGCCTCCGCCAGCGGATCGGCAATGTGCAACAGCGGGCAGGAAATGTGCTCTTCGACGCGCGGGGCGACGAGGTGCATGGTGTTGGTAGCGATCAGGATCGCTTCCGCGCCTGCACGCTCCAGCCCGGTCGCCGCCTCGCCCAGCATGTCGCCGAGCCGGTCCCACTCGTCCGCCTTCTGTAGCGCGGCGATGGCGTCGAAATCGAAGCTGTGCATCAGCAGCGGCGCCGAGACGATCCCGCCGCGCCGCGCGCGCACTTCGCGATTGATGATGGCGTAATATTGGGCCGAGCTTTCCCAGCTCATCCCGCCGAGAATACCTAAGGTTTTCATGGAGCGGCTCTAGCGGTGAAGTTCGGCACGAACCAGACGGTTCGCGCCGCGAACGGCGGGGCCGATTGGCCGCCCGAGATTATGCGAGGAAAACCAGCCGCGCGGATGCGCGCGCCCGGCGTTTGAGGGCGAACAGGCTAAGCCGCCGCTTCCTTCTCGGCGTCGTCGTCGTTCGAGTGAACGCGGATCGGGTCCTTCTTGCCTTCGACCACTTCGCCGTCGATCACGATTTCGGTCACGCCTTCCATGTCGGGCAGGTCGAACATCGTATCGAGCAGGATGCCTTCGACGATCGAGCGCAGCCCGCGCGCGCCGGTCTTGCGCAGGATCGCGCGTTCGGCGATCGCCTTGAGCGCATCGTCGGTGAAGCTGAGTTCCACGTCTTCGAGTTCGAACAGCTTCTTGTACTGTTTCACCAGCGCGTTCTTTGGCTCGTTGAGGATCGTCACCAGCGCATCGACATCGAGATCGTGAAGCGTCGCGATCACCGGCAGACGGCCGACGAATTCGGGAATCAGACCGAATTTCAGCAGGTCTTCGGGTTCGCTCTTTTCAAGCAGCTCGCCGACGCGGCGCTTGTCCGGATCGGCGACATGCGCGCCGAAACCGATCGAGCGCTTCTGCAGACGGTCGGCGATGATCTTGTCGAGACCGGCAAACGCGCCGCCGCAGATGAACAGGATGTTGGTCGTGTCGACCTGCAGGAATTCCTGCTGCGGATGCTTGCGCCCGCCCTGCGGCGGAACCGAAGCGGTGGTGCCTTCCATCAGCTTGAGCAGCGCCTGCTGCACGCCCTCGCCCGACACATCGCGCGTGATCGAGGGGTTTTCCGCCTTGCGGGTGATCTTGTCGATCTCGTCGATATAGACGATGCCGTGCTGCGCCTTTTCGACGTTGTAGTCGGAGCTCTGGAGCAGCTTGAGAATGATGTTTTCCACGTCTTCGCCGACGTAGCCGGCTTCGGTCAGCGTGGTCGCATCGGCCATCGTGAACGGCACGTCGAAAGTCCGCGCCAGCGTCTGCGCGAGCAGCGTCTTCCCGGTGCCGGTCGGACCGACCAGCAGAATGTTCGACTTGGCGAGTTCGACATCGCCCGCCTTGCCGCTGTGCTTCAGGCGCTTGTAATGGTTGTGGACCGCGACCGAGAGGTTCCGCTTGGCGCTGTCCTGACCGATGACATAATCGTTGAGCGTCGCGAAGATTTCCGACGGGGTGGGAACCTCGCCTTCCTTCTTGCCTGCAATTCCGGCCTTGGTTTCTTCGCGAATGATGTCGTTGCAAAGCTCGACACACTCGTCGCAAATAAACACGGTCGGTCCGGCAATCAGCTTGCGCACTTCGTGCTGCGACTTGCCGCAGAAGCTGCAATACAGAGTGCTCTTGCTGTCAGATCCGCTCAATTTCGTCATTCCTGTTCATCCTCGAATCCGCGCAACGCTTGCCGCAGGCAACCCGCCCGGATTCGCCGACTCTATCTTGCGCGCCGGGGGAATCAACACATGGCGCGCGTTTTTGGGTCCGGGCAGCCGCTCGAAACGGCCTGCTGTGCCGCATCGGACCAGCCATACTGCACCGCGTCCCACCCTGGGGCGTTTAGCGCAGAAACCTTTCCAACTGTTATTCGGGAGCCCCGCCGGAGCCTTCGTCCTTGTCAGATTCCTCGTTTTCGGGCCGGGTTTCGAACACCTTGTCGACGATTCCGAATTTCATCGCTTCTTCGGCTTCGAGGAAAGTGTCGCGGTCCATGGCCTTTTCGATCTCGTCGAGGGTCTGGCCGGTGTATTTCACGTAAAGATCGTTCATCCGCGCCTTGATCCGCAGGATTTCGCGCGCCTGGATCTCGATATCCGACGCCATGCCGCGCGCTCCGCCCGAAGGCTGGTGGACCATGATCCGCGCATTCGGCAACGCCACTCGCATGCCGGGCTCGCCCGCGGCCAGCAGGAAGCTGCCCATCGACGCCGCCTGCCCCATGCACACGGTCGACACGCGCGGCTTGATGTATTGCATCGTGTCGTGGATCGCCATGCCGGCCGTCACCACGCCGCCGGGCGAGTTGATGTACATGCTGATCGGCTTCGAGGGGTTCTCGCTTTCGAGGAACAGCAGCTGCGCGGTGATGAGCGAGGCCATGCCGTCTTCGACCTGCCCGGTGACGAACACGATCCGTTCGCGCAGCAGGCGGCTGAAGATATCGAAACTGCGCTCGCCCCGGCTGGTCTGCTCGACCACCACCGGCACCAGCGCGCCGGTAACGGGATCGCGCGTGAACTGGCCCTGGGTGCCGAAGGTTTCGCCGGAATTGCCGAGCAGGTCGATCATGAAGTCTATCCTCGTCCGAATGATTGCCCGCCTATGTCGGACGCCGCTGCGCAATCTTCAAGGGCATTAACTTTCGGCTTGGGGAAACCGACCGGAAATGACAGACAAGACCGATGACAATTCGCAAATCGGCCCCGCTGGCGGCGTTTTCTCTTCTCTTGGCCATTCCGGCTTTCGCATCCCCCGGACAGGATGTGCTTGCCCAGCTCGAACGCATTGCCGCGCTCGACGATGACGGGCCCAGGCTCAACGCCGTAATCGTCCAGGCCGAACCGGACAAGGCCGCCGCCGAGGCTCGGGCCGCTGCCGCCGCAGGGCTTCCGCTTCGGGGCCGGACAGTGCTGGTCAAGGACAATATCGAAACGCGCGAATTCGCGACCACCGCCGGCAGCCTCGCGCTGGCGAACAATGTCACCCGCCGCGATGCGCCGCTGATTGCGAACCTGCGCGCGGCAGGCGGGGTGGTGCTGGGCAAGACCAACCTCAGCGAATGGGCAAATATCCGCTCGGACGATTCGACCAGCGGGTGGAGCGCGGTCGGCGGGCTGACGAAGAACCCGCACGCGATCGATCGCAACACCTGCGGTTCGTCCTCGGGCAGCGGCGCGGCGGTGGCAGCGGGTTTCGCATGGGCCGCTATCGGAACGGAGACCAACGGATCGATCACCTGCCCCGCCTCGATCAATGGGATCGTTGGCTTCAAGCCGAGCGTCGGGCTCGTCAGCCGCACGCATGTGGTGCCGATTTCCTCTACGCAGGACACCGCCGGGCCGATGACGCAGTCCGTGAAGGACGCCGCGATGCTGCTCACCGCGATCGCGGGCGAAGACCCGGCGGACGCCGCAACCTTGGGCATTCCGCGCGTCGCCGACTACGCGACGGGGCTCGACGAGTTCTCGCTCGACGGGGTGCGGATCGGCGTGATGCGTGGCCAGATCGGCAATCGCGAGGATGTGAAGGCGGTGTTCGAGCGCTCGCTCGACGATCTGGAGCGCGCGGGCGCGGTGCTGGTCGATATCGAGTTCGCAATGAACAACGCGATCTGGGACGACAGCTTCACTATCCTGCTGTTCGAACTGCGCGAAACGATAGGCGAATACCTGCGCTCCATCCCGGAGATGGAGGGTGGCGAAACCCCGCGCAGCCTCGCCGACCTGATTGCGTTCAACACCGCCAATGCCGACAGCGAGATGCGCTGGTTCGATCAGGGCATTTTCGAACAGGCCGAATCGACCACCGACCGCGAGGCCTACGAAAAGGCGCGCGCCAATGCGCTGCGGATTGCCGGGCCGGAAACGCTCGACAAGCTTTTCGCCGAGCACGGCGTGCAATTCCTCGTCGCCCCGACGCGCGGGCCCGCGTGGGTCAGCGACCTCGTCAATGGCGACCATTTCAACGGCTCGATCGGGTTCGGATCACCCGCCGCGATCGCGGGCTATCCGCACCTCACCGTGCCGATGGGCGCGGTCGAGGGACTGCCGGTGGGGATCAGCTTCTTCGGCGCGAAGTGGGAGGATCACGCGGTTCTGAAAGCCGGTGCCGCATACGAACGGGCGCGGACAGCCACGCTGCCCACGCCTTCGTTCAAACGCTGGAAACCGGCCGAATAAGGGCGCTGTCCACCCGCGCGGGCGGGGGTAGTGCCGGACCGAAGGAAGGTCCCCGCCTGCGCGGGGACTCGCTTCGCTTGCCTACTTTGCCTTCTTTGTCGGGGCCTTCTTTGCCGGAGCCTTTTTCGCCGCAGGTTTCTTCGCAGCAGCCGTTTCGGCCGGGGCTTTCTTGGCCGCTGGCTTCTTGGCCGGAGCCTTCTTGGCTGCGGGCTTCTCGGCGGCGTCCGCCTTCTTGGCGGGGGCCTTCTTTGCGGGCGCCTTCTTGGCCGCGGGCTTCTTGGCCGCAGCCTTCTTCTTCGGCGCGGCCTTGGCTTTCGCCTTTTGCGCCTCGGCGTCCTCGTCCGCTTCGATAGCGGCTTGTAGTTCGTCCTGCGTCACTTCGCGCGTCGTGACATCGGCCTTGTCGAACAGGAAGTCGACGACCTTGTCTTCGTAGAGCGGTGCGCGCAGCTGGGCCGCAGCCATCGGCTCCTGCTGGATATACTGCATGAAGCGCTCGCGATCTTCCTCGCGATATTGCTGCGCCGCCTGCTGCACCAGCATCGACATTTCCTGCTGCGTCACTTCGACGCCGTTGGCCTGGCCGATTTCGGACAGCAACAGGCCGAGCCGCACCCGGCGTTCGGCAATCGCCTTGTAATCGTCCTTCTCGTCCTCGATCTGCTTGAGCGCATCCTCGGGATTGTCTTCCTTGGCCGCTTCCTGCTGCAGCTGCGCCCAGATCTGGTCGAATTCGGCATCCACCATGGTCTGCGGCACTTCGAAATCGTGGTGTGCGGCGAGCTGATCGAGCAGCGAACGCTTCATCTGCGTGCGGGTGAGCCCGGCGGTCTGCTGTTCGAGCTGCCCCTTCATGATCTCTTTCAGCTTGTCGAGGCTGTCGAGACCGAGGTTCTTGGCGAACTCATCGTCGATCGCGGTGTCGGTTTCGACCTTCACCGCTTTCACGGTCACGTCGAAGGTCGCTTCCTTGCCGGCGAGATGCGCGGCCTGGTAATCTTCGGGGAAGGTCACGGTGATGGTCTTTTCATCGCCGGTCTTCACGCCCGTCAGCTGCTCTTCGAAGCCCGGAATGAACGCGCCCGAACCGATCACCAGCGGCGCATCCTCGGCCTTGCCGCCTTCGAACGGCTCACCGTCGAGCTTGCCGAGGAAGTCGATGATCAGCTGGTCGCCCTCGGCCGCTTTCCTCGTTTTGGGCGCATCCTTGTAGCTCTTGTTCTGGCCCGCGATGTTGCCGATCGCTTCTGCGATCTGCTCGTCGGTGACCGGCACGACCAGCTTTTCGAGCTTCAACCCGTCGATGCTGGGCGCATCGACCACCGGCAGCACTTCCAGCTCGACCGTGAGCTCGACAGGCTTGCCCTCGTCGTAGCCCTCGTCCAGCTCGATCCGGGGCTGCATCGCCGGACGCAGCTCCTCGTCCTTGATCAGGCCGTCGACCGATTCGCGGATGGCATCGTTGACCACCTGCGCATGGATCTGCTCGCCGTGCATTTTCTTGACGAGGTTTGCCGGCACCTTGCCCGGGCGGAAACCCGGCATTTTTACCTGCGGCGCGATCTTCTTGATCTCGCCGTCGATCTTTGCCGCGATTTCCTCGGCGGTGATCGTGATCTGGTAGGCGCGCTTGAGCCCTTCGTTGGTCGTCTGCTTGGTCTGCATGGGAATGGTACTGAAGCCTTCTCGAATAACTGGGGTCCGGTCCGAAGCGCGGCGAACTGGTGCGGGCGAAGGGACTCGAACCCCCACATCTTGCGATACTGGTACCTAAAACCAGCGCGTCTACCAATTCCGCCACGCCCGCTAGCCCGAACGAAGCCGCGCGGGAAACCGACCGGCTCCCGCGCGTATCTGCGCGCCTCTATCGCTCGAAAGCGAAAAGGGCAAGCGCGGGCTGCCTGTGGAATGGGATATGGGGAGGCATATCGCGCTTGTTTAGATGAGCCCGCGATATTAGAGGCGCGCGAATGAGCGAAGACGAAAAGCCCACCACCCCGCCCGAACACCTCTCGGTCAACCCGCGCAGCCCACATTTCGACGCCGATGCGCTGCAACGCGGCGTCGGCATCCGGTTCAAGGGGCGCGAGCGCACCGATATCGAGGAATATTCGATCTCCGAAGGCTGGGTGAAGGTGCAGGCGGGCAAGACCGTCGACCGCAAGGGGCAACCGCTGCTGATCAAGCTCGCCGGCGAGGTCGAGGCCTGGTTCGAGGATCTCGGCGACGATCCGCCCGTCGCGAAAAAGGGCTGATCGCGCCGCGCTGCTTGCCAAGTCGGCCGGCAGTGGCCACTTGGCGAGCATCATGAAACCGCAGGTCATCATCATCGGTCGTCCCAACGTCGGCAAGTCGACGCTGTTCAACCGGCTCGTGGGCAAGAAGCTCGCGCTGGTCGACGACCAGCCCGGGGTGACGCGCGACCGGCGGATGGGCGATGCCGAGATCGCAGGCCTGCAATTCACCATCGTCGATACCGCCGGGTGGGAGGACGAGGACGAACTCACCCTGCCGGGCCGGATGCGCAAGCAGACCGAGGCAAGTCTGGAGGGTGCCGACGCGGCGCTGTTCGTAGTCGATGCGCGCGCCGGGCTGACCCCGCTCGACGAGGAGATCGCCCGCTACCTGCGCGAACACGACGTGCCGATCGTGCTGGTCGCCAACAAGGCCGAAGGATCGGCAGGCGAGAGCGGCGTGCTCGAAAGCTATTCGCTGGGGCTGGGCGATCCGGTCGCGCTGTCTGCCGAGCATGGCGAAGGCGTGGCCGACCTGTTCGCAGCGCTGTGGCCGATCATCGGCGAAAAAGCGGATGCGGCCGAAGCCGCCACCGATCTCGCCGAGAGCGAGGAAGAGGACGCGCCGCTCGGCCCGTTGAAGCTCGCGATCGTCGGGCGGCCCAATGCGGGCAAATCCACGCTGATCAACCGGCTGCTGGGCGAAGACCGCCTGCTGACCGGTCCCGAAGCCGGGATCACGCGCGATTCGATCGCGATCGACTGGCAATGGACCGATCCCAAATCGGGGGAATCACGCGATATCCGCCTGATCGACACGGCGGGCATGCGCAAGAAGCGCAACGTCGTCGAGAAACTCGAAAAGCTCTCGGTCGCCGATGCGCGCCGCGCGGTCGACTTTGCCGAGGTCGTGATCTTGCTGCTCGACGCGACGCAGGGGCTGGAACACCAGGACCTCAAGATCGCGTCGCTGGTGCTCGAAGAGGGCCGCGCGCTAATGATCGCGATCAACAAGTGGGACGTGGCCGAAGACCCCAGCGGGCTGTTCAACGGCATCCGCGCCGCGCTCGACGATGGGCTGGCGCAGGTGCGCGGCCTGCCGCTGTTCGCGGTCAGCGCCAAGACCGGCAAGGGCCTCGATCCGATGCTCGGCGCCGCGTTCGAGCTGCGCGACAGCTGGTCGAAACGCGTGCCGACCGCCGCGCTCAACCGCTGGTTCGACGATGCGCTCGAAGCCAACCCCCGCCCGCCCCGGAGGCCGGCGGATCAAGCTGCGCTACATCACCCAGGCCGGTACCCGCCCGCCGCGCTTCGTGGTGTTCGGCAGTCGCCTCGACGCGCTGCCCAAGAGCTACGAGCGCTACCTCGTCAACGGCATCCGCGCCAAGCTGGGCTTCGACGCGGTGCCGGTGCGGGTGACGCTCAAGAGCCCGAAGAACCCCTACAACGCCAACCGCGGCGGCGGAGGGAATTACAGTAGCGGCACGGACAAGTCGTGATGCTGCTGGAGCTACTGTCGGGCGGGATCGCTTCCGAACTGTTCGAGCGCACCGCCAGCACGCCAGCGGTGCAGAAGGCGCTGCAATCGAGCCTCGCCCCGGCGTTCCTGCTGGTCGGCATCGGCAGCATCATGAACGTCATCGTCGCCCGGCTGAACTGGATCGCGGGCCGGATCGAACGGCTCGAGGCGCATGAGGATCCGGACAAGGCCGCGCGCGTGCAGGCGGAAATCGACTGGCTCTATCGCCGCCGTCTGTTCGCGCGGCGCGCGATCATGCTGTCATCGCTGGCGGCGGTCATCATCAGTGTGGTGATCGCGCTGCTGTTCGTCTCGACCTATGTCGACGCCCAGATCGGAACCCTTATCGCGGTGCTGTGGGTCGTGACAATCGCCCTGCTGATCACCGGCCTCGGCCACTTTCTGCGCGAAACCAGCATAGCCGCGCGCGGCAGCGAGAGCTTTCGCAAAAAGCGCTGATGCAACGAGAAGGCGGGACATTGCTGCCCCGCCCCTCCATTCGGATCGGCTTTCGCCGGGTGCCGAGCGCTATTTCAGGTCGATCTTGCGCAACATGTAGGTCGCCTGGATCTTGCGGATCTTGTTGTAGAGCTCGAGCACGGTGGTGTTGGCCCTGTCGATGTTGGCTTTGCCGTAGGCATCGAGAAACGCCATGTAGCGCTCCTTGCTCGGGCCGATCATTTCGGTGCTGGGGAACACGACCACGAGCACCAAGTTGAAGTGGTTTTCCCCGTAGGGCACACCGTAGATCGCGAAGTCCTTGACCTGACCCAGGTCTTTCTGGACCTGGTTTGCCGCGACCCACGTGCTCTTCAGACCTTCGAGATAGGTTTCGAACTGGCCCGAATCGACCTTCACGAGCGTCATCTCGACGACTTCCTGCGACGGTTCGTAGTCTTCGTAGATTTCCATCTCGGCTGCGGCGGGTGCCGCGAGCGCCAGAGTGGCTGCGGCGATGCCGCCGGCGATCGTCTTGGTAATGATGTTCATCAAGTCCTCCAAAAGTCGGTTGGATTGCGACCCAATCGATTTGGAAGGCGTGCGACCTCTTGTGCGAGGTGCGATCCCGATGTGGCTATCCCCCTGATTCCGCTCCCATAAGAGGGAACCTGAACCCGCGCCGCAGGCAAGTCAAACCACGGGGCGGAAAAGGCGCGCTTTTCAGGTTTTTCAGATACTTATCGATCTTAGACCGATCGTGCCAGAGGCCCGCACAGCGCGCAGATCGCGGCTCGGCGACGCTTTGCGGCGATTCGCGCCGGTTTAGCCTTCGCCCTCGCCCGCTGCCTTGCTTTGCAGCTGGACGTAGTTCTGCAGGCCCATTTTTCCGATCATGTCGAACTGGGTTTCGAGGAAATCGACATGCTCCTCCTCGTTATCGAGGATGTGCGCGAACAGGTCGCGGCTGACATAGTCGCGCACGCTTTCGCAATATTCGATCGCGTCGCGCAGCAGCGGGATCGCGTCTTCCTCCAGCGCCATGTCGGCCTTGAGGATTTCCTCGACCGTTTCGCCGACGCGTAGATTGTGGATCGCCTGGAAGTTGGGCAGGCCATTCAGGAACAGCACGCGCGCGGCAAGCTTGTCGGCGTGCTCCATTTCCTCGATCGATTCCTTGCGCTCGTATTCGGCGAGCTTGGTCACGCCCCAATCGTCGAGTACCCGATAATGCAGCCAGTACTGGTTGATCGCGGTCAGCTCGTTGGTGAGTGCCTTGTTGAGGAATTCGATGACTTTCGGATCGCCCTTCATGGCGGAGTTTCCCTTCGCTAGCGTGCCTCGGCACCGGATCGGCGCACCAGCAGCGTGTGCCCTCCAGTTACAGGCTGCGCACCCACGTTGGCAAGGGCAGGGGAAACATTTTCGTTTAGAATCAGCGTATTGCGATCAATTCGCAGTTACGCGTCGCCAGCTTATACTGCGACGTTCTCGCAAGAAGCCAGCGCGCGTTCCTGATTGATAATTTCGCCAGCCTTGCCAAGGCATTGGCCGCAATTGGGACGCTTGCCGAGCGTCGCGTAGGTCGCTTCGGCATCGCCGCCGCTGCTCAGCGCGGCCTGCCGCAGGTCGGTTTCCCGGATAGCATTGCAAATGCAGATATACATCGGCGCTCGAATCACTCCTGCGAAGCGTTTGCAACACCTAGATATGCGAACCATTCTCAATAGCAAGTGGTTTTTGACTCCCCCCGCTGGTCGAACGATCGCTGTCGCCAGCGCTAGCGTTTCAGCTTGAAGACCTGCCCGTAGGTCAGGCAGCGCCACAGCCATTCGAGCGGGCCGTAGCGATAGCGGTCGAGCCACGGCTTCGACCATGCCAGCATCGCCACCCAGGCCAGCACCGTGACGACATACAGCTGCGGCCGGTTCAACTCGCCGAACAGGCCCAGCGCCCAGCCTTGAAACACGAACAGCATCACGATCGAGGTGCCGAGGTAATTGGTGAAGGCCGCGCGTCCCGCCGCCGAGATCCGCTGCCCCAGCCAGCCGGTCCACGCAGGCGAATATTCGACCAGCAGCGCGGCAATGCCCAGCACCATCAGCAATCGTGGCAGCGGGCTCCAGCCGACATAGACGGCGAGCATCGCATACCAGCCAAAGCCCGCATCCCTGAGGAACAGCCCCAGCCCGAAATGCAACGCAGCGCCGACCGCAAGACCGATCCATCCCCACAGGCGCATCTTCGCCGACGCGAATCCCCCGCTGAAAAAGCCGAGCCGATAAAGCGCCACGCCGAGAAGCATCAGCGGCAGGGTTTCCATGCCGAACAGCAGTGTGTTGGCCCACGGTTCGTACCAGTGCTCACCCACCCGGTGGGCGACAACGCCCGCATAATCCCCTGAACGCACCAGCGCAGTCTCGGTCGCTGCATCGGCCAGCGCTTGGGCCTTGCCATCCGCCAGAGCCTCGGTGGTTTCAGCCATTTCCGGGCTGTCTCCGAAACTGGTTTCGGCAACGAGATAGGGAAAGGTGAGCATCGCGCCATAGAGCAGCGCGCCGAACACATACCCGATCAGGCCGGTCCACAGCTGCGCATTCGCGCTCCATCGCAGACACGGGACCACAAGGAACCCGATAACCGCATAGTAGAACAGGATATCGCCATACCAGATCAGGTAGAAATGGATCATTCCGAACAGCATCAGGATGAACAGGCGCCACATCTGTCGCCAGCGAGTGCCGCCACGCGCCCAGGTACGCTCCATGAAGAGATACATCCCGGCCCGAACAGCAACGTGAAGAGCCCGCGCATCTTCCCGTCGATCAGCACAAGCTGGCCGATCAGGAGCCAATCGGAAACCGGGCCGTGTTCGGTCAGAAACGCATCCGGATACATATAGGCCTGGAACGGTTGGCCGAAGGCGACGATGTTCGCCGCGAGGATGCCCATCACCGCGATACCGCGAATGAAATCGAGGCTGCCGATCCGCTCGCTCGCGGTTACCGGCGCCAGCGCTGCCGCGGACACGGATTCGCCCTCGCGCATGGGTACCGAGCCGGTAGCCTGCGGTTGATCTCCTGCACTCATCGATTGCCCCCACCTGATCCCTGCGAAAGTCGGGCACCGTAGCAGGCGCTGTGGGGATAGAAAGTGGTGCCGGCGGGAAAAAGATGCAGGCTAGGGCTGAGCCACCAGGCACGGCTGGCCCTGGCGCTGGAGGGTGTCGCAGGCCTGCGCGGCCTCGTCACGACTGGCAAAGCCGACCGCCTGCAACCGGGTGACGCGGCCTGCCGGGACCAGCAGTTTGCTCGTACCTGCCAGCGCGCTATGGCCTGCGAGCCGGGCCCACAGCTTGTCGGCGTTGGCGCTCACGCCGAATGCGCCGAGCTGGACTTTCCACGATCCGGACCGGCTCGCCGCACGCGGCGAGGCCGGGGCGGGAACAGGACGAGCAACTGGCTGGGCAACGCGCGACGCGGATACGGGAGCCACCGACTCCCGGACCGGTGCCGCCGGAACCGGACGCTGGCCAAGATCGACTGCAGCAAGCTCGGCGGCGCGGCGCTGGCTCGCTTCGGCTTCTATGTCCCGCGCGAGCGATTGCGCCAGCTGGCGCTGTTCGATCGGGATGAACTGGTCCATCTGGGCCAGCGCGCCCGAGGCCTGCGGCAGGCCGGCGGATTGCGCGAGAGTCATCAGCGCATAGGCGCGGATCCAGTCCTTTTCGGCAAAGTCGGCGTTGAAGTGCGCCAGTCCCATTACGTATTGCGCGCGCGGGTCTCCGCGTTCGGAGGCCGCCCGGATCAGCGGCATCGCCGTTTCGTGTTTGCCCTGCTGGAACAGCAGCAGGCCGTAATTGTCGGCTGCCTTGACGTGGCCCCGCTGCGCGGCTTCGGCATAGAGATCGCGGGCGCGGGCGACGTCGGCCGCCACCCCTCGCCCGAGGCGATAGGCCTGCGCGAGGTTGAACAGCGCGTCGGCATCTCCGCGCTGGGCGGGTCCCTGCCATTCGCCCACCGCGCGGGTGAAATCGCCCTCGCTCCAGGCGTCCACCCCGGCCTTGACATCGGCCATCACGGGTGCGGCGGTGGCTGCGAAAATCGCTGCGCCCGCCGCTGCGACGAGGCGCGCCTTGGGGTTCGTGCGGATAGCGGTCATCGATAAAGCTCCTGCGCTGCCCCCGCGCGGGAGGGCGTCGTGGTTGGTCTCGTCGATCATAGTGAACAAAGCGTTAGCATTTGGTTGCCATGCTGCAGCAGCGATGGCGCGTGTCTGCCAGCCGCCCGATTCTCCGCTCGCACGCAGCGCAAAGGGCCGCTCGGCATTAACTCAAAATAAACGGTATCCTGCGATCCCCTTTCGGACAGGCCGCAAATTTGAGCGGCATCCAACGGGCTAATCCAGGGGGAACCAGGCGTTGCGTGTACTCGCTTTGGCATCGCAGAAAGGCGGATCGGGGAAGACGACCCTGTCCGGACACCTTGCCGTCCAGGCCCAGCGCGCAGGCGCCGGTCCGGTCGTTCTCATCGACATCGATCCGCAGGGCTCGCTCGCCGACTGGTGGAACGAGCGCGAGGCGGAATATCCCGCCTTCGCGCAGACCACCGTCTCGCGGCTCGCCAACGACCTTCAGGTCTTGCGCCAGCAGGGCTTCAAGCTGGCGGTGATCGACACCCCGCCGGCGATCACGATGGCGATCCAGTCGGTCATCGGCGTCGCCGAACTGATCGTCGTCCCGACCCGCCCCAGCCCGCACGATCTGCGCGCTGTCGGCGCCACGGTCGACCTGTGCGAGCGTGCCGGAAAGCCGCTGGTGTTCGTGGTCAACGCCGCGACGCCCAAGGCCAAGATCACCTCGGAAGCAGCCGTCGCGCTGTCGCAGCACGGCACCGTGGCTCCGATCACGCTGCACCACCGCACCGATTTCGCCGCCTCGATGATCGACGGCCGCACTGTCATGGAAGTCGATCCGGAAAGCCGCAGCGCCGCGGAAATCACCGCGCTGTGGAAATACATTTCCGATCGGCTCGAAAAGAATTTTCGCCGCACCGTGTTCGCCGCTCCGGCGGGACAGACCTCTGCCGCGGGCGTGCATCGCCCCGCTGGCGGCTTCGGCCGCCGGGTCGCGCAGTAAGAGGCGGGCCGCGCCATGTCCGAAGCCAGCTTTGCATCGCTTGGGCCAACCCTGCTCGCGCGCAAGGGCGGCGCCAAGCCGGCCATGCGTCCGCAGCTTGCGCCGCTCCCCGAGACCATCGCCGACGAGGCGCTGGAGGATCTCGGCTGGAACGACATGGGCAGCGAAGACGAACAGCGCAGCACCGGGGGCACGGACCATTCGAACAATGTCGTCGCGCTGACGCCTGACTGCGCTCCGGACGAAGCGCTCGAAGACGCAAGCCCGCTGGTCAAACGCCAGCAGAAAGATCTCGCCGATCGGGTGCTGGCCGAAGCTGCCAAGCCGAAAGGCAAAGCCGCAAAAGCCGGTCGCCGCGCGGCCTTTACGCTGCGGCTCGACGCCGAACGCCATCTCAAGCTGCGGCTCGCCGCAACGATGGAAGGCAAGAGCGCGCAGGTGCTCGTAACCGAAGCGCTCGATGCGCTGCTCGACCAGATCGACGATCTCGACTCGCTCGCAAAGCGCATGAAACGTACATGACAGACTACGCACAATTCAGGACGAAACAGGGGATACTGACCATGGATCGCACCACCAACCGCCGCCCGAACGGCCCGAAACTCGGCCTGATCATGACCACGGCGCTTGCCGGGGTGGCTCTGACGGGATGCACCGCGTCGGCCGCTCCGCAGGCCGAAACTTCGTTCAGCAAGGCGCAGGCCGCGCTTGAAAGCGGCAAGGTCGACAAGGCCGTCATGCACGCCGAAGCGGCGGTGCTGGCCGAACCGCGCAATCCGGGATTCCGCGCGCTGCTGGGCGCTGCCTATCTCGAGGCGGGCCGGTTCGAAGCCGCCGCCACCAGCTTCAACGACGCGCTCGATCTGGGCGACAGCGATCCGCGCACCGTGCTGAGCTATGCACTCGCCAAGACGGCGCTGGGCGACGGCGCCAGCGCGGTTGCGGTGCTCGAGCAGTACGAACGCGCGATCGACCCGGCCGATTACGGCCTGGCACTGGCCCTGGCCGGCAATCCCGAGAAGGGCGTGCATGTGCTCGTCAACGCGCTGCGCGGGGGCGAGAACAGCGCCAAGATGCGCCAGAACCTCGCCTATTCCTATGCGCTCGCCGGCAACTGGCGCGCAGCCCGCGTGATGGCGGCCGAAGATGTGCCCGCCGACCAGCTCGACGCGCGCCTCAGCGATTGGGCCGCGACCGCCAAGCCGGAAGACGTCCAGGTCCGCGTGGCGAACCTGCTGAATGTGACCCCGTCGAACGCGGGCGGTCAGCCGACCCAACTCGCGCTCGCCAATTTCCCGAGCCAGCAGACGATGGTGGCCGAAGCCGCCGCGCAAGCCGATATCGAGAGCGTCGCGATCGCCGAAGCGCCCGCCGCGCCCAGCGAAGCGGAAACGCTTGCCTTCGGTCTCGACCAGACCGCCGATGCTCCGGTTGCGCGCGTCGCCGCCGCTGTTCCGGCTCCGGCTCCGGCCGCCCGCGCACCGGCACGCCGCTACGTGTCGAACCCGGTCGTGCAGAAAGTTCCGGCGAGGGCCAGCGAGGAGCGCGCAGCGCCGACTCGCGTGGCGCGGAAATCCTCGCAGCGCCGCATGGCCGCGACCAGCGTCGCCAGCAGCAGCGACAAGGCGGCCGGCACGCATTTGGTGCAGCTCGGCAGCTTCGACAGCCGGGCGGTTGCCAAGGCCAAGTGGAGCGAATTCCAGCAGCGTTTCCCGCAGCTCAAGGATCACGACGTGGTGATCACCAAGGCCGAAGTGAACGGCCGGGTCTTCTACCGCGTCGCCGCCGCCGGTTTCGGCGTGCGCAGCGCTCGCGCGATGTGCGGCACTGCGAAATCGTCGGGTGTCGGCTGCTTCGCCTACACCAAGTCGAACCCGCCCAAGGGCGCGATCGACGACGGCGTCCGGATCGCCGCGCGCACGCGCTGACGGTCGCTTCGTTTCCTCAGCTCATTCGAGCTTCAGCGAAACTGCCCTCGGAGCCCTCGGCTCCGGGGGCGTTTTTTCAGATTGGCACGCCGCCCTTGTAAAGCGCGGTTACCCGGCCCTGCACGCCGTGCCGGTCGAAGGGTGTGTTGTCGGCTGTTGCGCTCATCCTTGTCCTGTCGACGAACCACGGCGCGTCGGGATCGATGATCGCAATGTCTGCCTGATGGCCTGCGACCAGCATCCCGGCGTCGACCCCGAGCAGCTTGGCCGGGTTTCGCGCCAGCAGATCGAATGCGCGCGCCAGGCCGATGACCTCGTCGCGCACCAGCTGCAAGACCATCGCCAGCAGGGTTTCGGCACCTGCCATTCCCGGTTCCGCATCGGCGAAGGGCAATCGCTTGCCTTCCGGTCCGCGCGGATCGTGACCGCTCGATATGACGTCCACGGTTCCGTCGGCGATCGCCGCGATCGCAGCCTGACGGTCCGCTTCGCCCCGCAGCGGCGGCGAGAGCCGCGCGAAGGTGCGGAAATCGACCACGTCGAGATCGGACATCATGAAATGCGCCGGCGTGATCCCGCAGGTGACGTTGACACCGCGTCGTTTCGCCTCGCGCACCAGATCAAACCCGCGCGCGGTGGTGATCTGGCGGAAATGGACCCGCGCACCACTCATTTCGGCGAGGCCGATGTCGCGAGCGATGGCGAGCGCTTCGGCCTCGGACGGCGCGCTCGGCAGTCCGAGACGGGTCGCAACTTCACCCGCCGTCGCCGCGGCCTCCCCGCTCAGGCCACTGTCCTCGGCATGCGACACCACCACCAGATCGAGCATCGCGGCATATTGCAGCAGCCGCAGCATCACGCCCGAATCGGCGATCCAGCGACGGCCGGTCGCAACCCCGCGCGCGCCAGCCTCCTTCATCAGCGCGATCTCGGCGAGTTCACGCCCCTCGAGCCCGCGCGTGGCGGCGGCGAGCGGGTGGACCCACAGATCGGGCTTGCCGCTCTTGGCAATGTAATTGACCCGGCTCGGGTAATCGAGCGGCGGCGACTGGTCGGGCATCAGCGCGGCGCGGGTGATCCCGCCGAAATGGAAGGCGGGTTTATCGATGGCGAACACGCCCAGATCGACCAGCCCCGGCGCCACCAGCTTGCCCTTCGCGTCGACCACTGCGTCGCCTTCTTCGGCCATCGCGTCGGGTCCAACCGCGGCAATCACACCCTTGTCGAGCCGGACGCTCCCCTCCTCGGCACCATGGATCGTGATCAGCGTGCCACCGGTAATCGTGACGGGCTTGTCCTGCTTCATGCCCATCCCTCCACGCTGCGCGCCGATCGCGTCAGGATATCGAGACACGCCATCCGGATCGCGACGCCCATTTCGACCTGTTGGGTGATAATCGAGCGATCGAGCATGTCGGCGACGTCGCTGTCGATCTCGACCCCGCGGTTCATCGGACCGGGATGCATCACCAGTGCTTCGGGCGCGGCACCGTCGAGCCGCGCCTTGGTGAGACCGTAGAGATGATGATATTCGCGCGCCGAGGGGATGAACTGCCCGGCCATCCGCTCCGATTGCAACCGCAGCATCATCACCACGTCCGTCCCGCTCAACGCCGCGTCGAAATCGTGGAACGGCTCCACCCCCATCGCCTCGATCCCGGCAGGCATCAGCGCAGGCGGCGCGCACGCGCGAACCTTTGCACCCAACGCCTGCAGGCACAGGATATTGGAGCGGGCCACCCGGCTGTGCAGGATGTCGCCGCAGATCGTCACGGTCAGTCCGTTGAAGTCCTCGCGCGGTTCCCCGCGCCGCCTGATCGCCTCGCGCAGCGCCAGCGCATCCAGCAGCGCCTGGGTCGGGTGTTCGTGGCTGCCGTCGCCTGCATTAAGGACCGGGCAATCGACCTTTTCCGCGATCAGCCGCGTCGCGCCGCTCGATCCGTGGCGGATCACGATCGCATCGGCGCGCATCGCGTTCAGCGTGATCGCGGTGTCGATCAGCGTTTCGCCCTTCTTCACCGAGCTTTGGGCGGCATGCATGTTGACCACATCCGCGCCCAGCCGCTTGCCCGCGATTTCGAAGCTGAGCAGCGTGCGGGTCGAATTCTCGAAAAAGGCGTTAATGATGGTCAGCCCCGCGAGCAGTCCCGCATGTTTGCTGCTCTGGCGATTGAGCGTGACCCATTGTTCCGCCTGGTCGAGCAGGTACAGAATCTCGTGCCGCTCGAGCTGTCCGATGCCGAGCAGGTCGCGATGCGGGAACGCCAGCCGCCCCGCCGGGAAGCGGCTTTGGTCCGTTTGAGAGTCCGCCGATGTCATTAAAGCCACGCCGTTAGACGAGTGCTGTCCGCCACTCAACCCATTGCCGCGCACGCTTGCCATGGAAATCTGGCGCGCAACGCCCTAGATCGGGCGGGAAAGCAACACGGGAACACAAGCATGAGCTTCGCGGGCAAAGTCTGGAAACTGCTGGTCGGGATCAAGGATGGTCTGGTCCTGATCTTCATGTTGCTGTTCTTCATCGCGTTGTTCGCAGTGCTTTCCGCCCGGCCCAGCCCCGGCCAGGTGCGCGACGGGGCGCTGCTGATCGACCTCGATGGATACGTGGTCGAGGAACGCTCCGAGATCGACCCGTTCGAAGTGCTGATCAGCGGCGAAGCCCCGGTCGGCGAATATTCGGTTCACGAACTGGTCCGCGCACTCGACGCGGCGGCGAGCGACGATCGGGTCAAGGCGGTGGTGCTCGACATGACCGGATTCCTCGGCGGCGGTCAGGTCCACATGCAGGCGGTGGGCGAAGCGATGGAGCGCGTGCGCAAGGCCGAAAAGCCGGTGCTGACCTACGCGCTCGCCTATGGCGACGATCACATGCATCTCGCCGCGCATGCCAGCGAAGTGTGGGTCGATCCGCTGGGCGGCGCGCTGATCGCCGGGCCGGGGGGCACCAACCTGTATTATGCCGACCTGCTCGACAAGCTGAGCATCAAGGCCCGCATCTACCGCGTGGGTGAATTCAAGTCGGCGGTCGAGCCGTTCTCGCGCAATTCGATGTCGGACGAGGCGCGCGAGAACCTCTCCAGCCTGCTCGGCGCGCTGTGGGACGAGTGGCAGGCCAATGTTAAGAAGGCCCGGCCCAAACTCGAGCTCGACCGGGTGACCGGCGATCCGGTCGCATGGGTCGAGGCTTCGCAGGGCGATCTCGCCCGGGCCGCGCTCGATGCGGGTCTCGTCGACAAGCTCGGCAGCCCCGCCGATTTCGGCGCGCGCGTGGCCGAAATCGCGGGCGAGGACAGCTGGAGCAAAGCCCCTGGCGCCTATGCAAAGACCGATTACGCGCCGTTCCTGTCGGCCCATCCGGTCAAGTCCGGCGGCAAGACGATCGGCGTCGTCACCGTCGCCGGAACCATCGTCGATGGCGATGCCGGGCCGGGTACGGCCGGGGGCGAGCGGATCGCGAAACTGCTGGACGAAGCGCTCGACGACGATTTCGCCGCGCTGGTGGTGCGGGTGGATTCGCCCGGCGGATCGGTGACCGCGTCGGAGGAAATCCGCCGCGCGATCGATCGCTACCGCGACAATGGCATCCCGGTCGCCATTTCGTTCGGCAATGTCGCTGCCTCCGGTGGCTACTGGGTGGCGACCGCGGGCGACCGCATCTTCGCCCAGCCCGAGACAGTGACCGGTTCGATCGGCGTGTTCGCCGTGCTGCCGACCTTCGAGGACGCTGCCGCCGAAATCGGCGTCAATGCCGACGGGCTGCGCACCACGCCGCTATCGGGACAGCCCGACCTGCTCGACGGGCTCACCCCCGAAGTCGATGCGATCCTGCAGGCCTCGGTAACGGATACCTACAACGATTTCCTCAGCCGCGTCAGCAAGGCGCGCAAGCTCGATACCGCGCGCGTCGACCAGATCGCGCAGGGACGCGTGTGGGATGGCGGCGCGGCGCGCCAGCTGGGTCTGGTGGACCAGTTCGGCGGGCTCGACGAGGCGCTCGCCTGGGCCGCAGGTGAAGCCGGGATCGAAGACGATGGCTGGCATCCGCGCTTCCTCGGCCAGGAGGTCAGCCAGTACGATTCGCTGATCCGCCGCATGGTCGCGGGCTCGGGCGAAAGCCGCCAGCCGCGTGGCGATCTGTTCGCGATGGCGGCGCGCGAGCGGGCGGGCATCTTCGCGCGGATCGCCAGCGATCTCGAGATGCTGAGCGGCGCGCGCGGGGTTCAGGCCTATTGTCTGCAATGTCCGACACCGGTCAGCGTCGCTTCGCTGTCCGGCAAGGATGCGGTGACCCTGTTCGGGCAGTTGCGGACGCTGATCGCACGATAGGCCGCAGGGGCGCTTGCCAAGCGCGTATCCGCGCAGTAAGTGCGCGCCCCTGTCCGGGAGAGACCTCCGACACGGACGGGCGCGTAGCTCAGTGGTAGAGCACACCCTTCACACGGGTGGGGTCGCAAGTTCAATCCTTGCCGCGCCCACCATCCTTCGGGACCTGACCAGCAGGACGTCTCCGCCAACCGGCTGACAGGGGTCGCTTGATGCGCCCCACATCCGCCGCGCGCCCCCTTCCCCCCTCATCCCATCCTCGCTACCCCTGTGTGGCAATGCAGCTGTTCGAAAGTCTCGTCGTCGCGCACGTCATTGCCGGAGCTACCGGGCTGATCGCCTTCTGGGTGCCGATTGCGGCGCGCAAGGGCGGGCGGGTGCATCGCCGGTGGGGGCGGATCGCCTGCTACGGATTCATGGTCGCGGGCGCGCTGGCGATCGCGATGGCGCTGCTGTCGCTCTACGGGCCGGAGCAGCGCATTCCGACTTTCACCGATCGCGCGCTGTTCGAGGGGCTGTTCGGCTGGATGATGCTCTATCTCGGGCTGCTGACCATCGGGTTCGCGGATTACGGGCTGGCGATGGTGCGGCATTCGCGCGATCGCGAGGCGCTGCGCCGACCGCGCTATCAGGTGCCGATGGCGGCAGTGGTGGTTTCGGCGGTCTGGTGCGGCGTCTATGGCTATGGGGTCGGCGATCCGCTGATGGTGCTGGTTGCCGCGATCGGAGTGGTCGCCATGATGTTGCAGCAGCGCTTCATCTGGCGCGCGTCGCCTGCGCGGACCGACTATGTCGGCGAGCATTTTCGCGCGCTGCTGGGCATGGGCATTTCGGCCTACACCGCGTTTCTTTCGGTCGGGCTCATCCGCGCGATCCCCGAACATGTCTTCAATCCGATGATCTGGGCCGGGCCGAGCGTGGTCGGGGTCAGCCTGATCCTATATTTCACGATCCAGACCGGGTCGCGAAAGCGTGGCTGACCGTCGCTGCGTGCGGTCAGGTCAGGTCCGGGCCCACATCCGCAACAGGTTGGCGATGTTCTTGTCGAGCGTGAGCAGTTCGACCGAGTTCGGCTCGAGCTGCTGGCGCAACGCGACCCGCAGGTTCTCCAGATCGAACAGCAATTCGCGCTGCGCCTGATCGGGAACCAGGCTCTCGATCCAGCCCACACAGGCGATCCGTTCGCCCTCGGTCACGGCGCACACCTCGTGAATGCTGGTCGCCGGATAGAGCACCAGCTGCCCGGCCTTGCCCTTGATCCGCGAGGTCATCCCGGCGGAGTGCACGACCAGTTCCCCGCCCTCGTATTCGTCCGGAGCGGACAGAAACAGCGTGAAGGCGAGATCGGTGCGCAACGCCGCCTTGTCGGAGCCCATGATCGCATTGTCGACATGCGCGCCGTAGTGCCCGCCATCGGCTGTCCGGCTGACGATCAGGCGGGTGAAGCGGCGCGGGCGGGCGGCGGCCTTTACCACCGGATTCGCCGCCACCAGCTTCAGCACGCGCTGTTCGATTTCCTGCCCGACCGGGCCGGTCATCACCGCCTGCCGGTTGTGCTTGACCGCCCCGGCGACCTTGCCCGCGGTCGCGCGCCCGTCGCGCCATTCGAGCGCATCGACCCGGCGGCGCAGGCCGGCAAGCTGGTCTTCGTCCTCGATCGCGGAAATCGTGAGTATCATCGCTGCTCTCGTCGGATAATCATTTGCACCGGCTCACCCTCGCATTATGGCTCTCGCCGATCACGAATATCGCCGGAGGACACGCAATGAAAGTCGAGTTGAAGACCTGGGCAGGACTGGGGCTGGCAACCGCCCTTGCGGGCGCGGGGCTTGCAGGGTGCGCCGGGGAAGGCGGCGAGAGCGGCGAAACCGCCCAGACTTCGCAGTCGGGCGAAGCCGGTGAGGCAGGCGAAGGGGAAGGCGGCGAAGGAGAAGGCGGCGCCATCGGGACCGAGGTCGCCGCGCTGTCCTTGCCGCAGCGGGTCGCCTTCATGTCGGGGCACGCGGCCGCAGGCATCGCGCTGTATCGCGCGGGCGAGAGCGAGGCGGCCGCGCCGCACCTGCTCCACCCGGTATCCGAAACCCATGCCGACGAACGCGCCGGTCTGGCGCAGCTGGGTTTCGATCCGGCGCCGTTTGAGCAGGTTAGCGCCGCGCTCGAGGCGAGGAAGCCCGCCGCACAGATCGAACCGCAGCTCAAGGCCGCCGAAGCCAACCTTGCCAAGGTGCGGGCGGCGGCAGGCGGCGATCCGGCCGAGCAGATCCGCTTCCTGATGGACGTGGCGTTCGAGGAATACGCAGTCGCGGTGCCCGAAGGCTCGGTTGCCGATCCCGGCGAGTATCAGGACGCCTGGGGATTCGTGAAAGTCGCGCGCGAGATCGCCGAAGATCTCGATGCGCCCAAGGCGGCGCAGATCCGCAAGACGCTCGATACCCTGCTCGCCCTGTGGCCCAAGGACGCGCCGATCCCGCCCGAAAAGCCGGCCGCGAAGGGTCAGGTTTCCGCCCTGACGGCGCGGGTGCTGCTCGATCTGCCGCCGACCTGATCCGGATGCTCAGTCGCGCCGCGCGATCCCGTTGGCGAGCAGCGCGTTGACCCGGGCGGCAATCGCGTCGGCGGCGACGGGTGCCTCACCCTCGCCCCAGACCGCGTAGCGCAACCCGACGAACACGTTCATTCCCATGATCGCCCAGGCTTCGACTTCGCCCAGTCCCGCCCGAAACTCGCCATCGGTCGAACCCTTGGCGAGCCGCTGTTCGATGCGTTCGGCAATCGTTTCGTAATGCATGCGGTAGCTCGCCGGGTCGACGAATTCGGCTTCGTCGATGATGCGATAGATTTCCTTGTGCTCGCGCGCGAACTCGAGAAACGCGGAGAGCGCCGCCCGCTCCACTTCGAGCGCGCTCATGTCTTCCGATAGCGCGGCGCGCGCACTGGATTTCACATTCTCGCTCATGTCCGCCACGAGCGCGCGGAACAAAGCGTCCTTGCTGTCGAAATAGGTGTAGAAGCTGCCCAGGGCGACTCCCGCACGGCGGGTGATCGAGCTGACCGAGGCTTCGTGAAACCCCTTTTCCCCGAACTCGATGGCCGAGGCGTCGAGCAGTTTGCGCAGGGTCTTGCGCCCGCGTTCGGTGCGCGGGGTCTTGCTGTCGGCGACCTTGGCCGCGCTGCCGGTCGGCTGATCCATGCCCTCCTCCTCTGGCGCTTGCCTACGGCGCACGGCGGCTGCGCACAAGTCTAAACTTGAAAGTTGGTTCACCTTTCAATATCAGGGCGTACATACGAGGGTTTGGAGAGGAACCGATCATGAATTTCACGCTTCGCAGCCGCGCGCTGCTGCTCGCCGGGTGCGCCGGAATCGCCGCATGGGCCGCGCCCGCTCACGCGCAATCCTCGGCCGACGATGCCGAAGTCGTGAACGACGACACGCAGGGCCCCGGTATCATCGTCACCGCACGGCGGCGCGAGGAAGCGCTGATCGACGTGCCCCTGTCGGTCACCGCGATCACCGGCGAAAGCCTGGAACAGCAGGGCGTACAGTCGCTGACCGAAGTGGCGCAGCAGGTGCCCAACATCACGCTCGAGGTCAGCCGCGGCACCAATACCACCCTCACCGCCTTCATCCGCGGGGTCGGCCAGCAGGATCCGGTCGCCGGGTTCGAGGCGGGCGTCGGCCTGTATGTCGACGATGTCTATCTCAACCGCCCGCAGGCCGCCGTGCTCGATATCTACGATGTCGAACGGATCGAGGTGCTGCGCGGACCGCAGGGCACGCTGTATGGCCGCAACACGATCGGCGGCGCGATCAAGTATGTCACCGCCCGCCTGCCCGACGATCCCAGCTTCAGCATCCGCGGCAGCTACGGATCGTTCGACCAGGCGGACCTGATCATCACCGGCTCGGTGCCGGTCGGCGACAGCCTGAAGATCGGCGCCAGCGGCGCGCGGCTTTCGCGCGGCGGGTTCGGCAACAACCTCAATCTCGGCACCGAGAACTACAACAAGGACGTGTGGGCCGCGCGCGGGACGATCGAATTCGACAATGGCCCGCTGTTCGTGCGCCTGTCGGGCGATTACGTGCGCGACGAAAGCGAAGCGCGGCAGGGATCGCGCCTGATCCCCAGCCTGTTTACCGGCGCACCGGTGCTCGACGACGTGTTCGACACGCGCGCGGGCCTCAACGTGGTCGACCAACAAGTCGAAGCCTATGGCGGCGCGCTCAATATCGCGATCGAGCTGTCGGACACGGTGACGCTGAAATCGATTACCGGCTATCGCGAGGACAAATCGACCACGCCGATCGATTTCGACAGCCTTCCCGCTGCCGATCTCGACGTGCCCGCGATCTACGAGAACGACCAGTTCAGCCAGGAATTGCAGCTGCTCTACGAAGGCGACCGGCTGTCGGGCGTGCTCGGGTTCTACTATCTCGACGCCAACGCCTTCACCGCCTTCGACGTCGCGCTGTTCACCACCGGCGCGCTGATCAACCTGCCGGGCCTCAACGCCCAGACGCTGGGCGATGTCGGGACCGAGACGTGGTCGGTGTTCGGCGATTTCACCTACGATATCACCGACACGATCAGCGTTTCGCTCGGCGGTCGCTATACCCGCGACAAGCGCACCAGCCGGGTGCTGCGCACGACCTTTATAGGCGGGTTTTCGGACCTGTTCGTGCCCGGCAGCACCGCGATCCCGATCGCCGTCACCAGCGATTTCGAGGGCAGCGAGACCTTCGAGGATTTCAACCCGCGTGCCTCGATCAGCTGGCAGCCGACGCGCAACCACAACATCTATTTCACCTATTCGCAGGGCTTCAAGGGCGGCGGGTTCGATCCGCGCGGCCAGACCAGCGCCGCGCCCGATCTCGATGGCGACGGGGACCGCGATTTCGACGACCAGTTCGAATTCCTGCGGTTCGGGCCGGAAACGGTCGACAGCTACGAGCTGGGCTGGAAGGCCTCGCTGCTCGACAACCGGCTCAACATCAGCCTCGCCGGCTTCATCGGCGAATATGACGACGTGCAGATCCCCGGCTCGGTCGGGCTCGATACCAATGGCGACGGGATCAACGACAGCTTCATCGGCATCACCTCAAACGCCGCGAGCGCCGACGTCAATGGCTTCGAATTCGAAGGCAATGCGCTGGTCGGTCGCGATTTCTGGGGCGATGGCAGCCGCTTCAACGTCAACTGGTCGCTCGGCTATCTCGATGCGGGCTTCAACACCTTCATCGATGCGTTCGGCAACGATGTCGCCGATCAGCGAGTGTTCCAGAACACCCCCGATATCACCGCGCACATGGGCTTCGTGCTGGGCGTTCCGGCGGCGGACGGCATGGTCGACTTCATCGGCCTCGCCTCGCTGCGCTCCGACGCGAGCCAGTTCGAAGTGCCCAACCGGTTCCTCGATCAGGATGGCTTCGTGCTGGTCGATGCCAGCATCGTCTACACCAGCGACAGCGGGCTGTTTTCGATCGGCGGGCACGTGAAGAACCTGTTCGACAAGGAATATATCGTCGCCGGGTACAATTTCGTCGCAGGGGGCACCCCGCCGGGCACGCCGTTCCGCTCCACGCTCGGCCTCGAAGGAACGCTGACGGGCTTCTACGGCGACCCGCGCCGGTTCTTCCTCACCGCCGAGGTGAATTTCTAGCGCTTTCGCCGCCGGAGTAAGGCCGGCTGCGCGACGGAGATTGCTCGCAGAAAACGAAAGGCCCGGCTCCCACAAGGGCAGCCGGGCCTTTTTCGTCCGATGGATCGGATCAGGTCGTCGGGGCGTTCGCCGCTCCGGTCTTGCCGGTGCCGTTCGCCGCTCCGCCGGGCGGCGGATCGATGATCGTGCCGGTGTCGGCTGCGGGCGAGGCGTTGCGCAGCGGCGTTTCGATCCTGTCGCCGGCATCGGTGCCACCGTCGCTCTGCCTGCGATCGAAAAAGCGTTTGGCGAAATAGCCGCCGACGCCGAGCACCGCGAGCGCCGGAAGGCTGACGCGGCGGACGATCATGGGGATGGCGGTTGCAATCGCGGTCCCGGCGATCCCGCCGGCGACGGGCGATTGCTTGGCAACTTTGGAGCCGATCGCGGCCCCGAGAATGTTCTTCAGCATGGTGTCTATCTCCTTATGCGAAACAACGCTTTGCAGGCGGGGTTGTTCCGAGGGCGGACGTGGGCAAGGCACCGGCGATCGCCGGGGGCCGGGAGCAGCCATTGCCCCTTTCCATCGGCAGGCGAAGCGGGCATAGCCCCTCGCCATGCACGACATCCGCATGATCCGAGACGATCCCGACGGCTTCGACGCGGCGCTGGCGCGGCGCGGGGCGGAGCCGGTGGCACAGGCGATCCTCGCGCTCGACGAGCAGCGGCGCGCGGTGACGACGCGGCTGCAGGATGCACAGAGCCGTCGCAACGAGGCATCGAGGGCGATCGGTCAGGCGATGGGCCAGGGTGACACCGAGAAGGCCGAGACGCTGAAGGCCGAGGTCGCGCAGATCAAGGCCGACATGCCCGCGCTCGAGGATGAAGAACGCGCGCTCGGCGAACAGCTCGAAGGCGCGCTGGCGATCATTCCCAACCTGCTCGCCGCCGACGTGCCCGAGGGCGCGGACGAGAGCGGCAATGTCGAGGTGTCAAGCTGGGGCACCAAGCGCGACTTCGACTTCGAGCCGCAGGAACACGCCGACATCGCCCCGGCGCTGGGGATGGATTTCGAGACCGGCGCGAAGCTTTCGGGCGCGCGCTTCACCTTCCTGCGCGGACACATGGCGCGCCTGCACCGCGCGCTCGGCCAGTTCATGATCGACCACCAGACGCGCGAGCACGGCTACACCGAATGCGCCCCTCCGGTGCTGGTCAAGGACGAGGCGATGTACGGCACCGACAAGCTGCCGAAGTTCGCCGAGGACAGTTTTCAGACCACAGACGGCCGCTGGCTCATCCCAACCTCCGAAGTCTCTCTCACCGCCAGCGTCATGGACCAGATCCTCGACGAGGCTGCCCTCCCCATGCGGCTCACCGCGCTGACACAGTGCTTCCGCTCCGAAGCGGGGGCGGCGGGCAAGGACACGCGCGGGTTCATCCGCCAGCACCAGTTCGAAAAATGCGAGTTGGTCAGCATCGTCAAACCCGAAGAATCCGAAGCCGAGCACCAGCGCATGCTCAACGCCGCTCAGTCGGTCCTGGAAGCACTTGAGCTGCCTTACCGCACCATGCTGCTGTGCACTGGAGACATGGGTTTCGGCGCGCGCAAGACCTACGATCTGGAGGTGTGGCTGCCCGGACAGGGCGCCTATCGCGAGATCAGCTCGTGCTCCAACACCGGCGATTTCCAGGCGCGGCGGATGAAGGCGCGGTATCGGCCCGAAGGCGAAAAGAAGACCGAATTCGTCCACACCCTGAACGGTTCCGGCCTCGCGGTCGGGCGGACGCTGGTGGCGGTGATCGAGAATTGCCAGCAGGCCGACGGCAGCGTCACGGTGCCCGCAGCGCTCGCGCCCTACATGGGCGGGATAACCCGGCTTGAGCCATCCGGAAAAGATTCAGGCACCTGATGCGCATCCTCGTCACCAACGATGATGGCTACCACGCGCCGGGCCTCGCCGTGCTGGAGGAGATCGCGCGGCAATTTTCGGACGATATCTGGGTCTGCGCGCCGTCGGAGGAGCAATCGGGTGCGGGGCATTCGCTCACGCTCAGCCAGCCGGTACGGCTGCAGAAATTCGCCGAACGGCGGTTCGCCGTCACCGGCACGCCGACCGACAGCGTGATGATGGCGCTGCGCGAGGTGCTCGACGATCCGCCCGACCTGATCCTGTCGGGAGTCAATCGCGGGGCCAATCTCGGCGACGATATCACCTATTCGGGCACCGTCTCCGCCGCGATCGAGGGCGCGCTGGCCGGCATCCGCTCGATCGCAATGAGCCAGGTTTACGGCCCGGCTGCGAACGGCCTGAGCGACACCTTCTCCGCCGCGCGCGAATGGGGGCCGAAAGTCATCGGCCCACTGCTCGACGCGCCGTTTGCCGAGCGCACACTGGTCAATGTCAACTTCCCCCCGCGCCCGGCGAGCGAGGTCAAAGGAATCCGCGTCGTGCGACAGGGCTTCCACGATTATTCGCGCGGCTCGATCGTCGAAGGGCGCGACCCGCGCGGCCTGCGCTATTTCTGGTTCGGCCTGCATGCAATCGAACACACGCTAGACCACGGCACCGATCTCGAGGCTATCGACGAAGGCTCGATTGCGGTGACGCCGCTGCAACTCGACTTGACGCATCATGCCACCATCGACACCCTCGCCCAGCGGTTCGAGGGGTAGGGACACGGGGCATGGCAGCGAGCGACAGCGACAGGATCTTCCCCAAGAAGACGACCCGCCAGGTCAAGATCGGCTTCAAGCCGCTGCGCCGCGCGGTCAGGATTCCGGTCTGGGGCGATCTCGGCATCCGGATCGGGCTCGCACTGCTGCTGATCTTCATCGTCATCATGATCCACTGGTGGGATCGCGATGGCCTGGTCGACAATTTCGACGGCGAGGTCAGCTTCCTCGACGTGGTCTATTTCACCATGATCTCGATCACCACGACCGGGTTCGGAGACATCGCCCCGATCAGCGAGCGCGCGCGGCTGGTCGAAGCGGTTATCGTGACCCCGATCCGGTTTGCGGTGTTTTTCATTTTCGTCGGTACCGCGTACAATTTCATCATCAAGCGTAGCTGGGAGAAGTGGCGCATGACCCGTATCCAGGAACAACTCAGCGGGCATATCGTGGTGCTCGGCTATGGCATTTCGGGGTCGGAAAGCGTCAACGAACTGATCGAGCGCGGCAGCAACCCCGCCAATATCGTGGTGGTCGACCCAAGCGAGGAACGGCTCAAGGAGGCCGAAAAGCTCGGCGTCAACGTGATGGCAGCCGATGCCACCCGCGACGAAACGATGAAGGCGGTGCGCATCCACGAATCGCAAAGCGTGCTGGTATCGGCGGGGCGCGACGACACCTCGATCCTGATCGTGCTGACCGTCCGCCACCTCGCGCCCAACGTGCCGATCAGCGTCGTCGTCCGCGCCGACGACAACGAATTGCTCGCCCGTCAGGCCGGGGCCGACAACGTCATCAACCCGGTGCGCTTTACCGGGCTGCTGCTCGCAGGCTCGGCCAAGGGCGCACACATCGCCGATTACCTCGCCGATCTCGCTTCGGTGACGGGCCGGGTTCAGCTGGTCGAGCGGGTGGTCGAGGACGACGAATGCGGCGCGGCCATCACCGATCTGAAGTCGGGCGGGCGCGGCCTCAGGATCTACCGCAATGGTCGCGCCATCGGGTACTGGGAAAAAGAATGCCAGAGCCTGCAGCGCGGCGATGTCATCGTCGAGATCGTGCCGACCGAAAACGGCAGTGCGAACGGCGACGAGATCGCCGAAACCGACCGCTCCAGCCGGAATCAGCGGAACAGCAGGAAGACCGCCCCCATCGAAGACATGCCGACCAGTATATGGCCCGAATCGATCAGGAAATGGGTCAATGTCTTGCGCAAGTAGAGGTAGTTGATCCCCATCGTCGGGATCATCACCCCGACCGCGAAGCCGATCGCCATCATCATCACCACATGCGGTGCGGGATCGGTGCGCTCCAGCAGATGCCACAGCACCATCGCGATCAGCACCTCGAACAGGAAAGACAGCCCGAAGATCAGCGGCATGTTGCCTGACTGCACGGCCTCGTCGGACATTCCCGCCGCCTTTTGCCATGCCTTGCCGAAGATCGCCCCGTACCAGATCGCACCCACGGCAAAGAACGCGGCAGCACCCGCCAGCACCGGCCACACAGAAAAGTCGCCCATAGTCATCACCCTCCCGACGCGACCGAACTGGTTGTAGCGCAAGTGCGGCAAGCGGTGTAGAGGCGCGGCCAATCATGAACACTCCCTCACCCCTTCCGGACCAGAAACGGGTCGGCATGGTCAGCCTCGGCTGCCCGAAGGCGCTGGTCGATTCCGAGCGGATCCTCACCCGGCTGCGCGCCGATGGCTACGCGATGAGCCCCGATTACCAGGGTGCGGACGTGGTGCTGGTCAACACCTGCGGCTTCCTGGACAGCGCCAAGGAAGAGAGCCTTGCTGCCATCGGCGAAGCGATTGCCGAAAACGGCCGCGTGATCGTCACCGGCTGCATGGGCGAAGAGGCCGACGCGATCCGCGCCGCGCATCCGCAGGTGCTCGCGATCACCGGCGCGCACCAGTACGAAGCGGTGGTCGAAGCGGTGCACACCCACGCGCCGCCCAGCCAGGGTCCGTTCGTCGACCTGATCCCGCAGCCCACCGGGCTCAAGCAGCAAAGCGATAGCCCAGACAACTATGTAAAGCTCACCCCGCGCCACTACAGCTATCTGAAGATCTCCGAGGGCTGCAATCACTCCTGTGCCTTCTGCATCATCCCGCAATTGCGCGGGAAGCTGGCAAGCCGCCGGATCGACGCGGTGCTGCGCGAGGCGGAAAAGCTGGTCGCGGCGGGGACGAAGGAGCTGCTGGTCATCTCGCAGGACACCAGCGCCTACGGCGTCGATACCCGGCACGAGGAACGCGATTGGAAAGGCTCACCCGTCCGCGCGCACATGACCGATCTGGCGCGCGAACTGGGGCAGCTGCGCACTTCGGACGGCACGCCGCCCTGGGTGCGGCTGCATTATGTCTATCCCTACCCGCATGTCGACAAGGTCATCCCGCTGATGGCCGAAGGGCTGCTGACGCCCTATCTCGACATCCCGTTCCAGCACGCGTCGCCAAACGTGCTGAAGCTGATGAAACGCCCTGCCAACGAGGCGAAAGTGCTCGATCGACTGAAGTCGTGGCGCGAAACCTGCCCGGATATCGCCGTGCGTTCGTCCTTCGTGGTCGGCTTTCCCGGCGAGACCGAAGCCGATTTCCAGTACCTGCTCGAATGGCTCGAGGAAGCGCAGCTCGACCGGGTCGGCGCGTTCCGGTTCGAACCGGTCGAAGGCGCGGCAGCCAACGCCCTGCCCGATCCGGTGCCGGAGGAGATAAAGGAAGAGCGCTACGCCCGGATCATGGAAGTGACCGAGCGGATCAGCGCCGCCAAGCTCGAAGCCAAGGTGGGCCGGGCCATCCCGGTCATCATCGACGAGGTGGGCGAGCCCGATGATGACGGCGACATCGGCGCCACAGGCCGCAGTCAGGCCGATGCGCCGGAGATCGACGGCGCGGTCTATCTGCGCAACGTGCCCGAACGTCTCGCTGCCGGCGACATCGTGACGGTGCAGATCGAAGACAGCGACGCCCACGATCTGTTCGGCGTGATCGCAGCGTGATCGACGAGCGCGCACGCGAACCCCTCATGCAGCTCAGGATATCCGCCAACTTCGCGTTCGAATTCGACCAGCCGACCGACGCTCTCCTGCAGTTCGAAGCGGCTGCCATTCCCGAACAGACAATCCATTCGGCGCGCACGCAGCTGAGCGAAACCGAGTACATGGCCCGCGTCCCGGCGCAGGATTCCATCGGGGAACGAATCTGGCTCCGCGCCGATGGCCGCTGCGAGGTCGCCTATGAAGCGGTGGCGGAACCGCACCGCCTGCGTTCCGGGATCGCATCGCTTGCCCAGCTTGCCGCGCACCGGCTGCCGGGCGAGACGATCGAATACCTGCTCGATTCGCGCTACTGCCCGGCCAGCCGGTTCCAGCCGTTCGTGGACGCGGAATTCTCGGGCACCAGCGGGGGCGCGCGGATCGAGGCGATCCGGTCCTGGATTGCGCAGACACTTGCGTATGCCCCCGGCTCCAGCGATGCGGGCACCGATGCGGTGGCGACGTTTATCGCCCGCCGCGGCATTTGCCGCGATTTCGCGCACCTGCTCGTCACCTTCGCGCGCGCATCCGCGATCCCGGCGCGCTACGTCGCTTGCTTTGCGCCCGGCGTTACCCCGCAGGATTTCCACGCGGTTGCGGAAGTGTTCCTGCCCGACCCCTCGCAACCCGATGGCGGTGCGTGGCAGCTGGTCGATGCTACCGGCATGGCGGACGCCACCGATATCGTGAAGATCGGCGTCGGGCGGGACGCCGCCGACGTGAGCTTTCTCACCAGCTTCGGCCCGAACCGGTTCCTGTCGAGCGAGATCGCGGTCGAACAGGTTTGATTGCGCGCGGGCAAGCATTCCTAGTGCCTCGCCGCTTTGCATGCCCGGCCGGGCGCGCTAAACGGAATTGATAACGGTATCAGCACGCCATCGATGTCTGCAAAATCCTGCAAATTGCCAAGATCGTTTGCAACGATGGACTGCGTTGGTAGAGCCTTAAATCTCCGATTACCTAACGTTCTTGGCGCAATTTGTGTGGGGTGGCGCGAATGAAAATTTCTGCGGATCGACTGCTGCTGTTCGGCGCGACCGGCGATCTCGCCCGGCGCATGCTGCTGCCGTCGCTTTGCGCGCTCGATGCCGACGGGCTGCTGTCGGAGAACCTCCGCATCATCGGCACTGCCCGCAGCGAGATGACCGACCAGGAGTTTCGCCAGCTGGCGCGCGAAGCGCTCGAAACCTTCCTCCCGGCCGAACGGCGCGGGGGGATGGCGAATTTCCTCAACCGGCTGAGCTATCAGGCACTCGATGCGACCACGCTCGAAGGGTTCGATGCGCTCGCCGAAAAGGTCGGCCCATCGACCAGCGCGGATGCCGATGGCGGCCTCGCGATCTTCCTTTCGACCGCGCCGAGCCTGTTCGGACCGACAATCGCCGGGTTGCAGCACGCCGGGCTCACCGGCGATCACGTCCGCATCGGCCTCGAAAAGCCGCTCGGCACCGACCTCGAAAGCAGCTGCGCGATCAACGACGCGGTGGCCGAGGCATTCAGCGAGGACCGGATTTTCCGGATCGATCACTACCTCGGCAAGGAGACCGTGCAGAACCTGCTCGCACTGCGGTTCGCCAACATCCTGTTCGAGCCGATCTGGAACTCGAACTACATCGAGCACGTCCAGATCACCGTCGCCGAAACGGTCGGACTGGAATCGCGCGTCGCCTATTACGACGACAGCGGCGCGCTGCGCGACATGGTGCAGAACCACATGCTGCAATTGCTCGCGCTGGTGGCGATGGAGCCGCCGACCAGCTTTGATGCCACCGCCGTGCGCGACGAGAAGGTCAAGGTGCTGCGCGCACTGCGCAAGGTCGAGGCGGGCGAAACGGTCACCGGGCAGTATCGCGCGGGTGCGATCGGCGGGCAGGCGGTACCCGGCTACGACGACGAGCTGGGCAAGGATTCGGACACCGAAACCTTCGTCGCGATCAAGGCGCATGTCGACAACTGGCGCTGGAAAGGCGTGCCGTTCTACCTGCGCACCGGCAAGCGCCTGCCCGAACGCGTGACCGAAATCGTGGTGAAGTTCCGCTGCGTGCCGCACTCGATCTTCGATGCCACGGGGTCCGGGCTCAATCCCAACCAGCTGCTGATCGGCATCCAGCCCGAGGAAAACATCACCCTGTCGCTGATGGCGAAGGTCCCCGGCCTCGGCACCGACGGCGTGCGGCTGCGCGAGGTGCCGCTCGAAATCACGATGCCCGACGCCTTCGTCGGCCAGCACCGCCGGATCGCTTACGAGCGCCTGCTGCTCGACCTGATCGACGCCGACCAGACGCTGTTCGTGCGCCGCGACGAGGTCGAGGCGCAGTGGCAGTGGGTCGACGCGATCCGCGCGGCGTGGGAAGCTGCGGGCACGAAGCCGAAGACCTACACGGCGGGCAGCTGGGGCCCGAGCGCGGCGATCGCGCTCGCCGAACGCGACGGAGTGAGCTGGCATGAGTGAACTCGACGACACGATCCACCGCGTCACGCAGCGCGTGATCGAAAATTCGCGCGCCAGCCGCGCCGCCTATCTCGACCTGATGAAGCGCGAAGGCGACCGCAAGCCCGAGCACAAGGATATCGCCTGTTCCAACCTCGCCCACGCCTTTGCCGGGGCGCTGGAAGACCAGCAGGCGATGAAGAACAAGCGCGGGCCGAATATCGGGATCGTCACGGCCTACAATGACATGCTGTCGGCGCATCAGCCCTATGGCCGCTACCCCGACCGGATGAAGATCTACGCCCGCGAAGTCGGCGCCACCGCGCAGGTGGCGGGCGGCACGCCGGCGATGTGCGACGGGGTCACGCAGGGCGAGGACGGGATGGAGCTGTCGCTGTTCAGCCGCGACATCATTGCGCTTTCGACCGGGGTCGCGCTGTCGCACCAGATGTATGACGGGATCGCCTGTCTCGGCATTTGCGACAAGATTGTGCCGGGCCTGCTGATGGGCGCGCTGCGGTTCGGCCATCTGCCGACGGTATTCGTTCCCTCAGGTCCGATGCCGAGCGGAATTTCGAACAAGCAGAAGCAGGAGACCCGCCAGAAATACGCTGCAGGCGAGATCGGTCGCGACGCGCTGCTTGAAAGCGAGCTGGGATCGTACCATTCGCCCGGCACCTGCACGTTCTACGGCACCGCCAACTCCAACCAGATGATGATGGAGATGATGGGGCTGCATATCCCCAGCGCGGCGTTCGTGCAGCCGGGCACCAAGCTGCGCCAGTCGCTCGACCGCGCCGCCGTCCATCGCATCGCCGAACTCTCCGGCACGACCGAGCGTACGCTGGCGCAGGTCGTCGACGAGAAGGCGATCGTGAACGCGGTGATCGGCCTTCTGGCGACCGGCGGATCGACCAATCACGCGATCCACATTCCAGCGATGGCCCGTGCTGCAGGGATCGTGATCGACTGGAACGACATGGCCGAGCTTTCGAGCGTGGTTCCGCTGCTGGCGCGGGTCTATCCCAACGGATCGGGCGACGTGAACCAGTTCCACGCGGCCGGCGGCATGGCCTATGTCATTCGCGAGTTGCTCGACGCCGGGCTGGCGCATCGCGACATCCTGACGGTGAGCGAAGGCGGGATGGACGCCTATACCGCCGAGCCGGTTCTCGACGGCGACGATCTCGGCTGGTCGCCCATTGGGGAAACCCGTGACGACACGATGCTGCGCGCAGTTGGTGAAGCGTTCCAGCCCGATGGCGGGATGAAGCTCGTCACCGGCAATCTCGGTCGCGCCTGCTTCAAGTCCTCTGCCGTCTCGCGCGAACGCTGGACCGTCCAAGCGCCTTGCCGCGTATTCCAGACCCAAGCCGACGTCGTCGCCGCATTCAAGGCAGGCGAGCTCGACAAGGACGTGGTGGTCGTGGTCCGGTTCCAGGGGCCGCGCGCCAACGGCATGCCCGAATTGCACGCGCTCACCCCCTCGCTCGCCGTCCTGCAGGATCGCGGTCACAAGGTCGCGCTGGTCACCGACGGGCGGATGTCGGGTGCGAGCGGCAAGGTGCCCGCCGCGATCCACTGCACGCCCGAGGCGAAAGGCGGCGGCCCGCTGTCGCTGCTGCAGGATGGCGACGTGATCCGTCTCTGCGCCGAGACCGGCGAGCTGTCGACCACCGCCGACCTTTCCGAGCGCACTCCGGCACCCGACCCCGAGGTCGCATGGGGCGTCGGCCGCGAGCTGTTCCGAATGATGCAGACCCATGCAGATGGTGCGGAGCGGGGAGCTTCTGCGATGCTGGCGAGCGCGGGGCTCTGATCTTGGCCGGAGGGACCGAAATCGTCGCGGTCGATATCGGCGGAACGCACGCCCGCTTTGCCATGGCGACGATCGCCGATGACGGCTCGATCACGCTGGGCGAGCCGGTCACCCTGCATACCGACGATCACGCCAGCTTTCAGACCGCGTGGGAGGATTACCGCGACCGGCAGGGCGGCACGCTTCCCGATGGCGTCGCGATGGCGATCGCCGGGCCGATCGACGACCAGATCATTCGCTTCACCAACAATCCGTGGATCATCCGCCCGCCGCTGATCCGCGAGAAACTCGGGTGCTCGCGCTTCACCATCGTCAACGATTTCGCCGCCGTGGCGCATGCTGCGGCGCGCGCACCGGCGGAGCAGTTCCTGCACCTTGCGGGACCCGATACCGAATTGCCCGCCACCGGCACGATCAGCGTTCTCGGCCCCGGGACCGGTCTCGGCGTCGCCTATTTCTGGCGCGGCGATGGCGGCGCGGTGCATGTCCAGGCGACCGAGGGCGGTCACGGCGATTTCGCCCCGGTCGACGCGATCGAGGACGCCATCCTCGCGCGGCTGCGCAAGCGTCACAACCGCGTTTCGGACGAGCGCGTGGTCTCCGGCCCGGGAATCGTCGATATCTACCAGACGCTCGCCGCGATGGAGGGCCGGGCGGTCATGGACCTCGATGATATCGCAATCTGGACCGCGGCGGCATTGGGCGATGACAGCCTCGCCGCCGCCGCGGTCGACCGGTTCTGCATGGCGCTGGGCTCGGTCGCGGGCAACATCGCGCTGATCCAGGGGGCGGGCGGCGTGGTGATCGCCGGCGGGCTTGGTTACCGTATCCGCGAGACGCTGCTCAACTCGGGCTTCGCCTCGCGCTTCACCGCAAAGGGTCGCTTCAGCGGGCTGATGGCGACCCTGCCGGTAAAGCTCATCGTCCATCCTCAGCCGGGCCTTTATGGTGCGGCCGCAGCCTTCGCCAAGGAGCATTGCGCGTGACCGAGAAACCCGTGCTGCAGCACGTCCCCGACCTGCTCGAACGGTTGCAGCAGCTGCACACCCGCACCCAGGAAACTCCGCTGTTCAACCCGGTGTTTCAGCTCGGGCTCGACCTGTCGCGCGCGCTCGAAGGCGGCGCGCTCGACCTCGACGCGCTCGAGGCGCTGGTCGAGGAACTCGAATGCGCCAGCCTGCAGGCCCGCGCCACGCGGTTGCGGCGTAACCTCTCCCCGGTCGCGCCGGACGCCAACGCGGCAACGCTGGGAGACGCTCTGACCCGGGACCATGACCTTCCCGCCTTTCGCGCCCGCTGGGAAACGCCGTTCCTGCACGCGGTTTTTACCGCACACCCGACCTTCCTGCTGACGCCCGGCCAGTCCGCTGCCGTTGCCGACGCAGCCAGCAGGGACGGCGACATCACCCGCTCGGTCTGCAGCGCCACGGGCGATCGCCCGGCGGTCACGCTAGATTACGAACACGGCGAAGTCGTGCGCGCGCTCGCTCACGCGCAGGATGCACGCTCGAAGATCGTCGGGCAGACGCTGCGCCACGCGGCGCAGCATTGGCCCGATCGCTGGCGCGAGCTGACACCCGTCCCGTTCCGCTTCGCAAGCTGGGTCGGATACGACATGGACGGGCGCACCGATATCAAGTGGTACACCTCGATCCGCTTCCGCCTGTCGGAAAAGGCCGAGAGGCTCGCCCGCTACACCGCCGATCTCGAACGGATCGATCCGGCGCACAAGCTGGTCGCCACCTTGCGTGCCGGGGCGGAACAGGCCGCCCGAAGCGCCGATGACTTTTCGCAGGATCTGAATGCGCCCGAAGACCTTTCCGCCGCCGCCAACCGGTTGACCGGTGACGATCCGGCCAAGCTCACCTCGCTCGAACCGGTGATCGCCGCACTCGAACACGAGGCTGCCGAGGCCGAGGTCGAACGCGCGATCGCGCTCAAGACGCTGGCCGCGGCGATGCGCGCGGACGGGCTCGGCATGGGGCACATCCACTTCCGGGTGAATGCCAAGCAGCTTCACAACGCGATCCGCAGCCGGTTGAAGGACCCTTCCGGTCTCGATCTCGCCAGCAAGGGCGCGATGGCCACGTTGCGGCGGATGCTGCAGGAGGTCGAGCCGCTGCGCACCAACTTCGCCAGCCTCGCGATCGAAAGCTCGACCGCGATCCGGCAATTCCTCGCGATGGCGCAGATCCTCGAACATATCGACGCCGACACCCCGATCCGCATGCTGATCGCCGAATGCGAGCAGCCCTCGACGATCCTCGCCTCGCTCTATTTCGCCAAGCTGTTCGGGATCGAGGACCGGGTCGACGTCTCGCCGCTGTTCGAAACCGAAAGCGCGCTCGAACACGGCGGGCGGTTTCTCGACGCCTTGTGCGCCGAGGAGCAATACCAGCACTATGCCCGGCTGCGCGGGCGCGCCTGCATCCAGACGGGGTTTTCGGATGCCGGGCGGTTCGTCGGGCAGATCCCGGCAAGCCTCGCGATCGAGCGTTTGCAGGGCCGGTTCGCGCAGGCACTGGCGAAGAACGGCCTCACCGATGTCGCCGCATTGATCTTCAACACGCATGGCGAAAGCATGGGTCGCGGCGCGCATCCGGGCGGGTTCGCCGACCGGCTGACCTGGCCGATGAGCCGCTGGGCGCGCAGCCGCTTCGTACGCAACGGGATCGCGCTAGAACCCGAAGTCAGCTTCCAGGGCGGCGATGGCTACCTGCACTTCGCGACACCCGAGCTGGCACAGGCAACGCTGACGCGGATCGTGACCGAGGAGCCCGAACGTTCCGAAGTGTGCGCCGACCCGTTCTACGAACGCACCGACATCAGCCTCGATTTCTACCGTGCGATCCGCGCGCATCAGCGCCGGCACCTGCGCAGCCAGACCTATTCGCGCGCGGTCACCGCGTTCGGCCTGGGCCTGCTCAATTCGACCGGCAGCCGCGTCTCGCGCCGTCAGTCCGATCTTTCCGCCGACCGCGACATGAACCTGCGGCAGATCCGCGCGATCCCGCACAATGCGATCCTCCAGCAGCTCGGCTATCCGGTGAACGTCATATCGGGGATCGGCAGCGCGGCCGATGGCAATTACGACGAGATTGCCGCGCTCATCGAGGACAGCGAGCGCGGACAGCAATTGCTGCGGCTGGCGCAGGCATCGAACGCGCTCGCCAGCATCAAGTCGGTCGCGGCGCATGGCGAGCTGTTCAATTCGGCATACTGGGCGAGCCGCCCCTATCGCGGGACCGAGCCGCATCTTTCCGCCGCCTGCGAATCGCTGGCGGAATATCTCACCAAGGACGACCGCACCGGGGTGTTCCGCCGCCTTGCCTCGCGTCTGCGGGTCGATGCGCTCAAGTTCCACCGCCTGCTGGGCATGCTTCCCGCCGAGGCGCCCGACCCGGACCGCGAGAACACACGGCGGATGATCGGCGCAGCGCAGTCGATGCGGCTGGCCTTGATGCAGCACATTTTTATCAAGGCGGTATCGGTGCCGGTGTTCAGCCGCGCCAACGATATCAGCCGCGAGGACGTGCTCGAAATGGTGTTCAGCCTGCGCGTCGACGATGCGCTGGCGCAGATGCGGCGCGCCTTCCCGACGCACTTTCCGCAGGCCAGCGATTTCGCGCTCGACGCACCGGCGGATTACCCCGACAGCGGCACCGAAGGCTACGCGCAGATCGGGCGCGAGCTGATCGACCCGATCGAACGCGCCTATGCCCTGATGCTGCGGATCGGCACGACGATCGCGAACCATTTCGGCGCACACGGCTGATCGGGCGCGAGGCTGCGAGACTCCGCTGTCGTTAACGAACTCACCCCGCGAACGTCCCCCGCAGGGACGTGGCTGCGTTAACCTCTGGAGATTACGCGGCTAACGCGCCATAATGCGCCGCATGATCAAGGGACTCAAACCGCTTCACATCGCCGCCACCGTTGCGATCGCTCTGGTCACCGGAGGCGCTTCCATCGCTATCGGGCAGTCGTCCGCCAACGAGGCTGCCGACGCCGCCGAGCAGGTCGCCGAGGAGGCGGTGAACGCGATCCGCGCGATCGATCCGACGACCGGTGGCGAATCGCTGGTGGTCGATCCGAGCCTGCCGCAGCCCTACGGGGCGCAAGTCGCACCCGAACTGCCGGTTCTGGACGAGCCGGTGGCACAGGACGCGCCTGAGATGGCTGCAAACGAACCGCCGCGCGGCCCCGCCGCCCGGATGATCTCGAACCCGCAGGTGCAATCGCTTCCGGCCCCGCAGCCCACGGCCCGGGTCCCCACCGCGAGCCGCGAACTGGCCAGCAGTGATCCGTTCGTCATCAAGAGCATCCTGCCGATCGAGGGCACGATCCGGTACGGCGAATGGTACTGGGACGAATCGCGCGCGCCGAAGAAGGGCAAGCTGGTGATCACCGTCGATCTCGACGCGCGCGTCATCAGCGCATTCCGCGACGGGCATGAAATCGGCACCGCCGTCGCGCTGCTGGGCACGCAGAAACACCCCACTCCGCTCGGCAGCTTCCCGATCCTCACCAAGGAAAAGGACAACGTGTCGGAAAAATACGACAACGCCCCGATGCCCTGGACCCTGCGCCTCACGTGGGATGGGATTGCGATCCACGGCTCGCCCGTGATGAACGGTTATGCCAGCCACGGCTGCATCGGCGTGCCCGATCCGTTCGCGGAAAAGCTGTTCGCCATCGCCAAGCGCGGCGACAAGGTGATCATCACCCGCGGAAAGATGATCGCGGTCGGCGACAAGCTTAGCTGATAGTTGCTGGGGCGGCTCGGGGGGGAGCCGCCTCAGTGGCTGGTGCGTGGCGGCTCGGTGGCGAACCGCCACGCCCTCATTTCAACCCCGGCGCGCTCGATCGCCTCGAAACCGGGAACGATCAGTACCCCGCCAAGCGATGCATTCTCGCCGCGCCACAGCCGGTCGAACGCCCGGCCCGCCTCGCTGCGGCTGACCGCGCCGCCCATCTCTGCAACGATGTGACGGATCGTTTCGATCGCGACGATGCGCGGAACATTGGCGTAATAGACGAATGCGCCATCATCGTCCGCGTGGACCATCTCTTCCCGATCGAGTTCGGCATACCATTCGATCGCGCGCCAGGCTTCGGCGAGGTGCTGCGCGCTGGTTGCCAGCGATTCCACCGATAGCCAATCATGCTGCGACAGATGCTCGCGAACGCGGACCCGATCGAACACGGGATCAGCGTTGGAAGGGTCGCGGGCCGGACGGATCCCGGCGCGGGCAACGATCGCCTCCAGCTCGGATTTGCGCCAGCCCAGCAGCGGCCGGATCAGCGGCGTCTCGCCATCGGGCAGCAACGCCGCCGCACGCACCCCCGCCAGCCCCGACAGCCCGCTGCCACGGGACAGGCGCATCAGCAGCGTTTCGGCCTGATCGTCGGCGTGGTGTGCGGTGGCGAGCGCCCCCAGCCGCCGGTCGGCCACCCAGCGACCCAGCGCAGCGTAGCGCGCCTCACGCGCCCGGGCCTGCAGGTTGCCGGGGCCGACCCGCACTGCGAGCGCCGTGAACGGAATGCCGCGTTCGCGGCAGGTCCGCTCGACCAGCGCGACCTCGCCTGACGCCTCGGCTCGCAATCCGTGATCGACGCTGGCCGCCGCGATATGACCAGGCAGCGCGCCGTGGGCCAGAAGCAGCAGCGCCATGCTGTCGGGTCCGCCCGACACCGCCAGCCCCAGCGGCCCGGTGCGCTCGGCTTCGGGCCACAGCGCATCGAGCTCCTCGGCGAAGCGACGGATCAGATCGGGATCGAGCGCGGTATCAATCGGCGCCTACTCGCAGGTCACCTTGCGGCGGTTGGCCTCGTACTGGTCGAGCAGCCGTCCGCTCGCCACTGCCGGATAGGTCTCGCCGAATTCGGCCAACGCGATGCAGGCCCGCCGGGTGTCGCCGAGCGCAATCATCGCTTCGGAGAGATACAGCAGGCTGTCGGGCGCGCGCGCGGCAGTCCGGTCGGACTGGTAATTGCGCAGGAACCAGCGCGCGGCCTCTTCGGCCATGCCGTCGTCCAGAAACGCCCGGCCCAGCAGGTTGCGACCGAATGTCATGCGCCAGTGCGACGGATACTTCTCCACGAAGTCCGACAATTGCTGGCGCGCTTCCGGGAAGAAACCGGCGTTCCACAGGCGGAACCCGTAGGAATATTCGTCGTCGCCTTCGTCGCCGGTTTGCGGCTTGGCGATTTCCTGCACCGCGGCGAGACGAGCAGCGCTGGGCCCGCTCGCCGCCTGGGGCGACGTGGTCGTTTCCCCGCCGATCGCCCGCGATGCGCCCGATCCGCTCGAAGCGCCGGTCATGGCGGCGAGATTGGTCTCGGTGGTGGTGGTTGCACCGGTGGTGGTGCCGGCCTGCGGGGTCTGGATGGCGGAAGAGGTGGCTGCGCCCGATTCCACCGCTGCCAGACGAGTCTCGAACCCGCTCAGCGCATTCTGGTTCTCCTCGGTGATCGAGGTCAGGCGCTGCAATTGCAGTTCCATCGCATCCAGCCGCGCGAGAATATCCGTCACCGCCGTGGTCGACGGTGTGGTCGAGGTGCGGGTGGCTGCGTTGGCGGTCTCGCTCGGGGCGATTTGCGGTTCGAAGAAGCGCCCGTCGCCGCCGGGAAAGACATTGCGCTGCAGCGCGCGGATCTCGGCCTCGATCTTGCGCAGACGCGCTTCGGATGTCTGGTCCTGCGCCAGCGCGGGGATCGGGCTGGTGGCCAGTGTCGAAACGGCAAGCGCGCCCGCGATAAGGCGAACGGACAGTGTCGTGTAGCGGCTCTTCATATCTGTCGGGCTCCCTCTCTTGCGTCGCGTGCTCGCCTGCCGGTCCGGCGAAACACGGTGCAGCGTTATTGCGCCCTGCAATCGCTGCCGTTGGGACAGTGCAACGCGGCGCATGAACAGCGCCCGAATCTGTGCCGGGAAGCGGCTCTCAAGTCGAGACCGGGGTGCCACCAAACGGTGGGAAATCGCGCGAAAGCGTCAGTCGGGGGTCGGGGTGACGGGGCCGGTCGCGTCCGCCCGGGCCAGCAAGGCAGCGGCGGAGATCGGCGTATCGCCCAGCGTTACAGGTTCATCGGACAATTTCGGAACCGACCGCCCATCGATCGTGATCGCCAGCGCGTCGGGGCGTCCGGTGTTGATGCGCGGCTCGGTCGCGTCGCTGGGCACTTCGAAGCGTTCGCCATTGGCCATCTGCTTTTCGAGCAGCCGGTCCCCGCCGTCCTCATAGAACCGCACCCAAATGCCGTCCTCGAGCGCGGTGAATACCACCTGCCCCGTCCCGCTCGGCGCGGCATTGGCCGTTGGCCCGGACGCGGTGGCCAGTTGCTCTGGCGGCTCCCCGGTCGCAGCCGCGTCGTTCCCCGAAATCAGCGGCGCCGGGCCGGTCCCGGCACCGAAATAGGTGCTGAAGAATGCCACCACGCCGACCGCGAGCAGCAAGGCGGCGAACGCGCCGAACCAGGCGAGCCCGGCGGACGGAAGCTTGGTCGAATCGCCCGGTTCCATCCCTCCCGCCATCACCACCCGATTGCTGTGCCGCTCGGCCATTTCCTCGCGCACGAGATCGGCGATCGCTGCGTCGTCGAGCCCCACCTCGCGCGCGTAGGTTCGGGAAAATCCGATCGCATAGGTGCGCGACGGGAGCGACTCGAAATCGCCGGCTTCGATCGCCTGCAGGTGGCGCAGCGGAATACGGGTTTCGGCGGAAACGTGGTCGAGATCGACCCCCTTTTCCTCGCGCGCAAGGCGCAACCGGTCGCCCGCCCCCAAAAGGGGCAGCTCCTCGGCTGCATTTTGCTGATCGTTTGTCATGACCCGGTCCACGGTTCGATGTGGCTATCGTCCTATATACGCACAAAGTCGGTGCGAGCGCTACGTGTCAATGATTCGCGGACGCCGGCGGGGTCTCATCGGGCGAGCCGCCCCGCAGCCCGGCTGGGCCGCATTCGCGGACGATCACTCGCCTTGCCCGTGCGTTCAATCGAACTCGATATCGCGCTCGGCAGCCCATGCGGCGAGCTCGCTGCGGAGGTCCATGGCGGGCTCGTTCAGCCAGCCGTTCATGACCTCTGCAATTTCCGCGAGATCGACCTTGCGGACCAGTTCCTTGATCGGGCCGACCGCCGCCGGCGTGATCGACAGCCGCCGGAACCCGATCCCGAGCAGCGCAAGCGCCTCGAGCCGTCGCCCGCCCATCTCGCCGCAGACAGCCAGATCGACCCCGCTGCCGGTGGTCGATTGCACCACCCGCCGCAGGAACCGCAGGATCGACGGGCTGAGCCAGTCGTAGCGCTGGGCGATCTTGGGATTGGCGCGATCGGCGGCGAACAGGAACTGCGTCAGGTCGTTGGTGCCGATCGAAAGGAAGCTCAGCTTGGGCAGCAGCACGTCGAGCACCTCGGCGAGCGCGGGCACTTCGAGCATCGCGCCGAAATGGATCGCTTCGGGCAGCAGTTTCTTGTGCTTGCGCAGAAACTTGAGCTGTTCGTCGAACACCGCCTTGGCGGCGTCGAATTCCCACGGCTCCGACACCATCGGGAACATGACGTAGAGCGAACGCCCGGCACTCGCTTCGAGCAGCGCGCGGGCCTGCGCCTTCATCAGCCCCTCGCGCTCCAGCGCCAGCCGGAGCGCGCGCCAGCCCATCGCCGGGTTTTCGTCCTGGTCGGCGATTTCCGACGCGAGATAGGGTACCGATTTGTCGCCGCCGATATCGACCGTGCGAAAGATCACCGGCTTGTCGCCCGCTGCATCGAGTACGTCGCGATACAGCCGGGTCTGCTTTTCGCGCTGCGGCAGAGTTGCCGAAACGAGGAACTGGAATTCGGTGCGAAACAGCCCGACCCCGTCCGCGCCGGTCATTGCCAGCGAGCTGATATCGTCGCGCAGCCCGGCATTCATCATCACCTGGATGCGCGTGCCGCAGCGCGTAAAGGGTTCAACGTCGCGCAGCTCGGCATAGGCAGCCTGCTTCTCGCGCGACTTGGCGAAGCGCGCCTCGAAAGCTTCGGCGACCGGTGCGGTCGGACGGATCGTCGCCGTTCCGGCAGCGGCATCGAGCAGGATCTCGTCGCCGTCGCGAATGAGCCCGCGAATACCCTGCGCGCGGCCGAGCACCGGCACGCCCATGGCGCGTGCGACGATCACCACGTGCGCGGTCAGCGAGCCTTCTTCGAGGATTACCCCCTTCAACCGGCGGCGATCGTATTCGAGCAGCTCTGCCGGGCCGAGATTGCGCGCAATCAGGATCGTATCGTTGCGCAGTCCCTGCGAAGCGGCCGTACCAAGCTGGCCGGACACGATCCGCAGCAAGCGGTTGGCCAGGTCCTCCAGATCGTGCATCCGGTCGGCAAGCAACGGGTCGTCGATCTCGCGCATCCGCATGCGGGTGTGCTGCTGGACCCGCTCGATCGCGGCCTCGGCAGTAAGCCCGCTGTCGATCGCCTCGTTGATGCGCCGCGACCAGCCTTCGTCATAGGCGAACATCTTGTAGGTCTCGAGCACCTCCTCGTGTTCGCCGCCGACCCCGAATTCCGCCTGCCCTGCGAGACCGTCGATCTGTTCGCGCATCTTGTCAAAAGCGCGGTAGACCCGCTGGCGCTCGGCTTCGGTATCCTCTGCCACGACCTGGGTGATCTGGACCCGGGGCTGGTGATAGACCGCCTGCCCCACACCCAGCCCGCTGACCAGCGTCAGGCCGCCGACGCTCAGCATCCCGGTCTGCCCCTCGGTCAGCCCGCGCGCTTCTTCCTCGTCGATCAGTTCGGCATTGGCGATCAGTTCGGACAGTACCATCGCAGTGGTCTGCAGCGCTTCGATCTCGACGTCTTCATAGCGGCGCGGATCGACATGCTGGACGCACAAAACCCCGACGGCGCGTTCGCGGTAGACGATCGGCACCCCGGCAAACGAATGGAATTTTTCCTCGCCGGTTTCGGGGCGGTACTGGAAGTCCGGATGCGCCTTGGCCTCGGCCAGGTTGAGCGTTTCGACATTGTCGGCAATCGTCCCGGTCAGACCTTCGCCGATCGCCATCCGGGTGACGTGCACTGCGCTCTGGTTCAACCCGCGCGTGGCGAACAGTTCGAGCATGCCCTCGCGCAGCAGGTAGATCGAGCAGACCTCGCTGGAGAGGCATTCGCCGACGATCTCGACCACGCGATCGAGCTTGGCCTGCGCGTACATGCGCGAGGCCATGACTTCGTGCAGTCGCGTGAGGATTTGGCGGGCAGCGGCGGTGGCGGTCATGTCTTGACCGGACTAGAGAAGCCGCACGCCAAAATCAAAGCATGCGAGAGCGGGTGAAGCGCTTTTCAGGGCATGGCGCGTTCAAGTGCGGCCGATTTCTTCCTTCAATCGCAACTTCTGTTTCTTGAGATGTTGGATCGTCGCGGCATCGGGTGCGGGGCGGGCCATCTCTTCGCGAAGCTTGGCTTCGAGGCCGGCATGTTTGGATTGGAGCGCAGTAACGTGTGATGCAGCTGCGGACGACGCCATAGATGATCTCCTTCACTGTCGGGGGGCTGCCCCCGGGGAGCGACTCGTCCGTTGCGGACGAACCGCACAATTCAATCAAACCACAAGATGATTAACTTGCAAACCTATTCATTCGGGTGAATCGGTACCACCACCGCTGCGCACGGCGAGCGGACGGAAAAATGGCACGAAGGGATCGGACCGGCGGATGAATGAGCAGGAGCTTCGCAAACGGCTCGAATTGCTCAAGACCGAGCACCGCGATCTCGACGCGGCGATCGCGGCCTTGACCGAAGCGGGCTCCACCGACCAGTTGCAGATCGCTCGGCTCAAGAAGCGCAAGCTCCGGCTGAAAGACCAGATCGCCATCATCGAAGACACGCTGCTGCCCGATATAATCGCGTGATTCAAAACCCTTGGTCGACGTTGCGGCACGCCCGGACGGGTTAACGCAGGCGCGATTCTGTCTCGCTGCGGGACGCATTTCGATAAGGCCGGGAAATCATACTTATGGGTCTGGAGAAGCACCGACAGCAGGCGTAGCGACCGGAATTGCCATGACTCGCACGACCAGCCTTTCCCGCCCGATTATCGAGGCGCTGTACAACGAGGCGCTGGTGCTCGCCGACGAGGTCCGGGCGGTATTTGCGATGGGAACGCGGGAACCCGATATCGGGGACGACACGCTGGTGCGGCTCGCGCTCTCCACCGAAGGACTCAAGACCACAACCCGGATGATGCATGTGCTGGCATGGCTGCTGAACCAGCGCGCGTATTTCTCCGGCGAGCTGAGCGAAGGCCAGGTGCGCAGGCACGGGGCACTGCCGGAAGATCGCCCTGCCGATCCCGCCCAGCTGCAACTGCTCGAAGAGGGGACGTGCGACCTGATCGAGGAGACCGAGCGACTGCACCGCCGCATCGCCCGGCTCGACGCGGCGTGGCGCAGGAATTTCGAGCTCACCTCTCCGGTGCGCGCGTTCCAAGAACGGATCGGGCGCGAGTTCGAGCGGGGCTAGGCCGCCGCCAGCGCCTTGCGCCAGCGTGACAGGCGCTCCTGCCGCCGCGCGTCGTCCATGTCCGGTTCGAACCGGGTCAGCGTTCCCCGCATCGCTTCGGCAGCGCTTGCCAGATCTGGCTGGACGCCGGCGCCCGCCGCGGCCAGCATCGCAGCGCCGAGCGCGGTGGTCTCGACAAAGGCCGGGCGTTCGACCGTGATGCCGAGCATGTCGGCAAGGTCCTGCGCCATCCAGTCGTTCGCCGCCATGCCGCCGTCGATCCGCAGGGTCTCCCACGCCGTGCCGTCGGCGGCAAAAGCCTCGGCCAGATCGTGGGTCTGGTGCGCCATCGCTTCCAGTGCGGCGCGCGCCAGCTGTGCCTTGCCGGTGGCGAAACTGAGCCCGGTGATCACCCCGCGCGCATCCGCTTTCCAGTGCGGTGCGCCGAGGCCGGACAAGGCGGGCACGATCGTGACTCCGCCCGAATCCGGGATCGAGCGGGCGAGCTCTTCGGTCTGGCTTGAAACCTCGACGATCCCGAGCGAATCGCGCAGCCATTGCACAAGGCTTCCCGCCACAAACACCGAACCTTCGATCGCATAGGTCCGCTCGCCCTCGATCTGGGTCAGCACCGTGCCGAGCAGGCGGTTCTCGGACCGCGGGATCGCGATGCCCTGATTGGTCAGGACGAAGGCACCGGTGCCGTAGGTTGCCTTCGTCTCGCCAGGTGCGAGGCAGGCCTGGCCGATCGTCGCAGCCTGCTGGTCGCCGGCGAGACCGGTAATGGGTATGCGCCTGCCGAACAGCCCCTCTGCCGTCTCGCCCAGCGCACCCGACATGTCGATCACGCGGGGCAGCGCTGAGTGCGGCACGCCGAACAGGTCGCACAGACCCGCGTCGAATTGCGCGCCGCCCAGTTCGAGCAGCAGCGTGCGGCTGGCATTGCTGGCGTCGGTCACGTGATCGCCGCCAGTCAGTTTGAACATCAGCCAGCTTTCGATCGTACCGAAGGCGAGCGTGCCCTTGTCGGCCGCCGCTCGCACCTCCGGCACGTTGTCGAGCATCCAGCGCATCTTGGTGCCCGAGAAATACGGATCGAGCAGCAGGCCGGTGCGGCGCTGCATGTCGTCTTCGTGCCCGGCACCGCGCAATTCGGCACAGAACGGTTCGGTCCGCCGGTCCTGCCACACGATCGCGCGGGTCAGTGGCTCACCGGTTGTTTTGTCCCACGCCACCACCGTCTCGCGCTGGTTGGTGATCCCGATTGCCGCGATGCAGGCTGCCCCGCCCGCCTTGGGGATCACCTCGAGCGCGCAGGCGAGCGCCTTGTCCCAGATCTCGGCCGCATCGTGCTCGACCCAGCCGCTCTGCGGATAATGCTGCGTCAGTTCCTTCTGCGCACTCGCGACGAACACCCCGTCGCTGGCGAACAGCATCGCGCGGGTCGAGGTTGTGCCTTCATCCAGAACAAGAATGTAATCGGACATTGGTCTCTCCGGGCAGTGCCCCAGCCACCCGCTCCCTCCACCCTTCCACCCGGAGCCTACCGGGATATTGTCCGGGTGGAAGGGTGGAGGGAGCGGGTGGCCCCGGCTTCGAAACAAGAAATTCGACTTCTGCCGATCTCCCATCCATATGCAAGCCCATGGCAGGCATACCTCCCAAACCCTGGCCTACGGGCGAGGCCGAGCAGCTTGAACCGCTGGTCAGGCGCGTGCTCGCGCCCAATCCCTCGCCCTACACCTACACCGGCACACAGACGTACGTAGTCGGGCGGTCGGAAGGGCCGGATTGCGCGGTAATCGATCCCGGCCCGAACGAAGCCGATCACCTCGACGCCATCACCGCCGCAGTCGGTGGGCGCACGGTGCTGGCGATCATGTGCACGCACACGCATCGCGACCACTCCCCCGCTGCCGCGCCGCTCTCCGAGCGGACCGGTGCGCCGGTTGTCGGTTGCGCTCCGCTGGTGCTCGCCACCGACCTGCCGCGTTCGGACGAAGCGTTCGACACCACCTATGCGCCCGACCGCGTGCTCGAAGACGGAGAACAGATGCGCGGCACCGGCTGGACGCTGACCGCGGTCGCCACTCCGGGCCACACCTCCAACCATCTGTGCTACGCGCTGGAGGAGAGCGGCGCGCTATTCACCGGCGATCACGTGATGGGATGGTCGACCAGCGTCGTCATCCCGCCCGATGGCGACATGGGCGATTACCTGGCGAGCCTCGAAAAGCTGATGGCGCGCGAGGACACAGTTTACCACTCGGCCCACGGCGCGGCGATCACCAGGCCGAAACAGCTGGTGCGCGGCATGATCGGCCACCGTCGCCAGCGCGAGAACCAGATCCTGCGATTGCTGGGCGAAGCGGCACGTCCCGTCGCCGACTTCATCCCGGAGATGTACAAGGGTCTCGACGAGCGCCTGATCCCGGCCGCCGAGATGAGCGTGACCGCGCATCTGATCGACCTGGAGAGGCGCGGGATGGTGGCGATCGAGGGCGAGGTCTGGCGGGCGAATTGACGCCCACGACCATCCGGACCTAAGCTGCAACAAACAATCGGGGCGCTTGTATCTTCAGGGGGGAGGATCGAGCCAATGGCTACCGCCGCTGCGCCGGAAACAGGCGCTTACGCGCGTGTCGAAGGCACACGCTTCTTCGTCGTCATGGCCGTGGTCATGTCGCTCACCATCGTCGCGGGTTTCGTACTGCACCTGGCAATGGGTCGCTCCAGCTTCGCCGTGCCGTGGCCGTATCACCTGCACGGCATGATCTTCATGGGCTGGATCGGACTGTATCTTGCCCAGCACGTGTCGATATCGACCGGAAACCGCTCGCTCCACGCCGGACTGGGCAAGCTCGCCTATCTCTTCGTGCCCGCAATGGTCGCCAGCGGCACGCTGATCATGATCGTCGTTGCCCGGCGCACCGGCGGTCCGTTCTTCTTCCATGTCAGCGAGTTCCTGTGGAGCAACATCATGGTGCTGTGGTGCTTCGGCGCCCTTGCATGGTGGGCGCTGCGGCGGCGTCGCTACAGCGGATGGCACCGACGGCTGATGCTGTGCGCCATGGCGATTCTCACCGGTCCGGGCCTCGGGCGATTGCTGCCCTTGCCGCTGATGATCCCGAATTCGTGGTTGATCACCACACTGGCAACGATGATCTGGCCGGTCATCGGAATATATGCCGACTGGCACCGGGACCGCCGGGTCCATCCGGCCTATCGGTGGGGCCTCAGTGCCTACGCCGCGACCTTCGCGGTCTCGATGGCCTTGGGATACTCGCCGTTGGGGATCGCCGTCACCGAATGGGTGATCGCAGGCACGCCCGGTGCGGACAGGCCGATGGAACCGTTCCTGCCCGATGGCTTCACGATGTAAGTTGCCCCTTGGCGAAGCTCTCCGCCAGCGCGAACTTCTGGATCTTGCCCGAACCCGTCAGCGGGAATTCGCTGACCCACACCCAATGCGCCGGGGTCTTTTGCGGCGAGAGGCGCTCGCGGAGGAAGGATTTGAGCTCATCGTTCGAAGGTCGCTCCGCGCCTTCCGCCAGGCGCATAAAGGCGGCGACGATCTCGCCCCATTTCTCATCCGGGACTCCCGCCACGGCCAGTTCGGCAATCGCCGGATGCTCGAGCAGCGCCGCCTCGATCTCCGCCGGAAACAGGTTCTCGCCGCCGCGAATGATCATCTCCTTCACCCGGCCGGTGATCTTCACATAGCCGCGCGCCGACATGCTGCCGAGATCGCCGGTGTGCAGCCAGCCCTCCGCGTCGATCGTCTCTGACGTCGCCTGAGGATTGTCGTCGTAGCCGACCATCATGTTGAAGCCGCGCAGGCAGATTTCGCCCTGCTCGTCCACGGCGCAAACTGTGTTGTCCTGCGGATGGCGGATCGAGACTTCCATATGCGAGCACGGCTGACCGATCGTCTCGGTCAGGTCCGTGCCGCTATCGGACGGCCAGGCTGCGGTGATCGCGGGCGAGGTCTCGGTCTGGCCGTAGACGATCAGGATCGGCACCCCGAATGTCTCCTGTGCGGCCTGGTTGAGCGCGGGCGGGACCATCGCTCCGCCGCTCACCACGGTCTCGACGCTCGAGACGTCGGTGCCGGTCGCCTTGGCCGCTTCGATGATCGCGAAGATCATTGTGGCGACCCCGCCGAGCACTTCGGGTTGTTCGCGCTCGATCGCCTTGGCGACCGCCACCGGATCGAACACCGATACCAGCATCAAGGTCGCGCCATGCGCCAGCACACCGAGCACGCACACTGCGCTGCCTGCGGTGTGGAACAGCGGAAACGGGCACATTACGGTCTTGCCCGGTGCCAGGTCCCAGCGGGTGAACACGTCCCAGTTCGATTGCACCAGACCGTGCTGGTGCAGCAGCACGCCCTTGGGAAAGCCGGTGGTGCCCGAGGTATACTGGATCATGCAGATATCGTGCGGTTCGGTCGGCCGCAGCTCGCCATCGCCCTCGCCCGAAAACAGCTCAGCGTGGTCGGTAATGTCGATGACGAACTCCGACGCAGCGAGCCCGGCGGCGGCCTCGTCGACCACCGGGCGCAAGGCCGATCCGCGTACGTTCGGCTGGTAGTAGACCGCGCCCGAGCCCGATTGTTCGAGCACGTAGCGCACCTCGCGCGCGATGAAACTCGGATTGACGGTGACGATGGTGAGGCCCGCCATCGCCGCGCCCAGCTGCACCAGCACCCATTCGGGGCAATTGCCGCCCATGATCGCGATCCGCGTCCCCGCCGGGTGTCGCGCCGCCAGCGCCCGCCCGCACTTTTCGGCATCGGCGAGCAGCTCGGCATAGGTCCATTCGCGCCCTACCGTCCCGTCCGCCAGCAATTCGCGCAGCGCCTTGACATCGGGCCGCTCAGCCACCTGTTCGCGCAGCATCGCTTCGATCGTCCGCTCGCGATACTCGGTGTCGGCCTGTGCCGGGCAATAAGCCTCGGCAAGATTCAGTTCGTACATCGGTTGCTCTCCCCGCGTTTGGCTAGCACAAGGAGGCTCGCAAATCGCACCGAAATCCCTATGTCGGGCGCGCAACAGCTAGCGGGGTCAGTCCATGAGCATCGAAACCAGGGTTCCAACGGGCGACGACCTGCTCGCCGAGATCGACCGGCTGCGCAAGGAGCGCAACGCGGTGATCCTCGCGCATTACTACCAGACGCCCGATATCCAGGACATCGCGGATTTCGTCGGCGACAGCCTCGAACTGTCGCGCAAGGCGGCGGACACCGATGCCGACGTGATCGCGTTCTGCGGGGTCAAGTTCATGGCCGACACCGCCAAGATCCTCTCGCCCGAAAAGATCGTGGTGCTGCCCGACATGGATGCCGGGTGCAGCCTCGAAGACTCATGTCCGCCGGAGAAGTTCAAGGCCTTCCGCGAGGCGCATCCCGATCACATCGCTCTGACCTACATCAACTGTTCGACCGAGGTGAAGGCGCTGTCCGACGTGATCGTAACCTCTTCCAGCGCCGAGACGATCCTGCAGCAGATCCCCAAGGATCAGAAGATCATCTTCGGCCCCGACCGGCACCTCGGCGGCTGGCTGTCGCGCAAGTTCGACCGCGAGATGCTGCTGTGGCCGGGCGTGTGCATCGTGCACGAGGCGTTTAGCGAAACCGAGCTGCTCAAGCTGATGGAACAGCACCCCGGTGCCCCGGTCGCCGCGCACCCCGAATGCCCGCCCGCGATCATCGAGCACGCCGATCATGTCGGCTCGACCAGCTCGATCCTCAAATTCGCCAAGGAATTCGAAGGCGATACGCTGATCGTCGCGACCGAGCCGCACATCATGCACCAGATGGAAAAGGCGCTGCCGGAGAAAACTTTCATCGGCGCGCCCGGCGCGGACGGCAACTGCAATTGCAACATCTGCCCCTACATGGCGCTCAACACGATGGAGAAGCTCTACGTGGCGCTGCGCGACCTCGAGCCGCGCATCGAGATCGACGAGGACTTGCGCCTCGCCGCCAAGAAGAGCCTCGACAAGATGCTCGAAATGGCAAGCAGCACTGTGGGCAAGGGCGATATCGGCGCGGTCGAGATCGAGGACGTGCCCGCCGGCGAAGTGCCGAGCGGAGATTGAAGCGCAACCATAACAGCGTCTCGGGCGTTTAGTCGCACATGACCGCGCAACTCCGCTTCTGGCTCGCGCGCCTTCGGGCGAATTACTGGTTCTATCCGACGCTGTTTTCGGTGGTCGGGGCGATTCTCGGTTTCACCATGGTTGCGCTCGATCGCGCTGGCTTCGGCGCGTCGCTCGAACACTATGAATGGCTCGTGCCGGTACGCCCCAGCGGCGCGGCGGACATTCTGAGCGTCATGGCGAGCAGCATGATCGCGATCGCTTCCACCGTGTTCTCGATCACCATCGTCGCGGTGTCCTTCGCCAGCGGCACCTACGGCCCGCGCCTGCTCGCAAACTTCCTCGAGGATCGCGGCAACCAGATCAGTCTCGGCACCTTCGTCGGCACCTTCGTCTATGCGATGATCGTGCTGCGATCGGTGCGCAGCGAGGACGAGACGCCGGTAGAGGGGGTCACCGCCGGCGCGGACATGGCTGCATCGGGCTTCACCCCGCAATTGGGCGTGCTGGTGGCGTATTTCCTGATGGCGCTGTGCATCGGCGTCTTGGTGTTCTTTCTCAACCATGTGCCCAGCTCGATCCGGATCAACAAGGTCCTCGAATCGATCGGGGAACGGCTGATCGCGGCGATCCGCGACAAATATCCGGTCGAAAACGAGTTTTCCGACGCACGCCCGTCCGAAGGCGGCGATCCGCTTCTTGGCGAGGACACCGGCTATATCCAGATGATCGATTACGACGCGCTCGAGCAAGTGGCGCGCGATTGCGGCGGAACGTTCTCGCTGAGTGTGCGGACCGGCGATTTCGTGCATCGCGGGCTGCCGCTGATGGACGTCGACGGCTGCGATCCGGATGCGGTGGCCGAAGCTGTGCGCGACGCCTTCACGCTCGGCCCGGTGCGCACGCCCGAACAGGATCCGCAGTTCCTGATCGACGAGCTGGTCGAGATCGGGCTGCGCGCGCTTTCACCCGGGATCAACGATCCCTTCACCGCGATCACGGCGCTGCACTGGCTGGGCGCTGCGACGTCGGAAATCGGGCGACGGGACCTGCGCAAGGATGCGTGCGACGACGACAGCGACACCGACGCCGATCGGTGCCCGGTGATCCCCTGCGCCGACGGGTTCGAGCACTACGTCACGCGTGGTTTCGGCGCGATCCGCAGCGCGGTCGCGACCAGCGTCACCGCCTCGCAGGTGATGTTCGATACGCTCGCCAACGCTGCCGCTCCAATTCGCGACGAGGGACGTCTTAGGGTGCTGCGCGAACAGGGCAAGCTGCTGATCGAACAGGCCCGCACGGTGCTGGAGGGGCCCGACCTGGACCTGATCGAGCAGCGTCACGAAGCCTTCGACCGCACCTTCTGGCGTTAAGGGCGGATGGCCGGCTGTGGCGGAATGCGCGCCGCGCTGGCCCGTGCCACCACCAGCGCGCTGCCGAGCAGGACCATCCCTGCGATGTCGAGCGGCAACAGCACTTCGCCGAACCGCGCATAGCCGATCACCGCCGCCACGGCAGGCTGGGTCAGCAGCGCCAGCCCGATCACCAGCGGCGGGAAGTGTCCGAGCGAAAACACCAGCAGACCCTGCCCGATCAGCTGGCTGGTGACGAACAGGATCAGGATCGGGGTCCAGTCGGTCGGCCACACCGGCTCGCCCAGCGCCAGAGCAAGTGCGAGCAGGAATGGACAGGCGAAGACGCTGACCCAGACCAGCAGGCTCCACGATCCGAACCGCGCGCGTTCGCCTTGCAGGGTCAGCAGGTAGACCGCGTAGAGCACCCCTGCGGTCAGGCAGAACAGGTCACCCGCGAAGGTCTGCGTCGAGATTTCTAGGCTGCGGCCGAGCAGGATTCCGGCCCCGCCCAGCGCGCAGGCGATCGCCAGCCATTCCAGCCCGCGCGGCAGCATGCGGGCCATGATGAAGCCCCAGAACAGCAAAATAATCGATCCGGCATTGCCGAACAGGGTCGCATTGCCGAGCCGGGTCATGCCGATCCCGATATGCCAGCTGGCAAGGTCGCTCGCGAAGGCAAGCGCGCCGATCGCGACCAGCACCAGCGTCTTGCGCGGCATCCCGGTCAGTCGCTGGCCGGCCATCCGGGCGAACACCACCAGGAACGGCAGCGCCAGGAACAGCCGCCAGAACCCCGCGCTGACCGGGCCTGTATCCGCCTCGCGCACGAGCCACGGGCCGATCGCCAGCGCGAAGTTCCCCGCCAGCAGCGCGGCGAGCAGCAGCCAGCCCTTTGGGCTGACAAGCTTTCCTTCGCTTGCCCCCTCTTTTTCCATGGTTGCGCCCTAGCCCCATCGCCTCCAAGTGGATAGCCAATTGCAACCCAATGGAGGAATGCCACGCATGCACGACGCCCTGTTCCAGCCGCTCACGATGGGCGCGCTCGAAGCCAGAAACCGCATCTTCATGGCCCCGCTTACCCGGGGCCGCGCCGCCGATCCGATGTTCGTGCCCAACGCGCTGATGGCGACCTATTATCGCCAGCGCGCGGGCGCCGGGCTGATCCTGACCGAAGCGACCGGGATCAGTGTCGAAGGGCTCGGCTGGCCGTCCGCTCCCGGCATCTGGAGCGACGAGCAGGCCGACGCATGGAAGGCGACGACCAAGGCGGTGCACGATGAAGGCGGCCTGATCGCGCTGCAGCTGTGGCACATGGGGCGGATCGTCCACCCCTATTTCCTCGACGGGGAACCGCCGTTTTCGGCGAGTGCGACCAAGGCTCCGGGCGAAGCGCATACGCCGATCGGCAAACAGGAATACGTCACCGCGCGCGAAATGACGAAGGAAGACATCCAGCGCACCATCGCCGACTATCGCCGCGCGGCGAAAAACGCGAAGAAGGCCGGGTTCGACGGCGTGCAGCTCCACGGCGCGAATGGCTATCTCGTCGACCAGTTCCTGCGCGACGGGACCAACCATCGCACCGACGAATATGGCGGCTCGCCCGAGAACCGCACCCGCTTCATGCGCGAAGTGCTCGAAGCGATCGTCGATGTGTGGGGCGCCGACCGGGTCGGCATTCGCCTGTCGCCCAACGGCGATTCGCAGGGTACCGACGATAGCAACCCGCCGGCGACTTTCGGCGCGGCGGCGAAAGTATGCGAGGAACTGGGCCTTGCGTTCGTCGAGCTGCGCGAGCCGGGACCGGACGGAACCTTCGGCCAGACCGACGTGCCCAAGCAAAGCCCGCTGATCCGCGAGCTCTATTCGGGCGCGCTGATCCTCAATTCGGATTACGACGCCGCGCAGGCCGAAACCGACGTCAACAGCGGCAAATGCGACGCGGTAAGCTTTGGTCGCCCCTACATTTCCAACCCGGATCTCGCCGAGCGGATCAGGGTCGGCGCGCATCTCAACCCGAACAAGGACGTGCCCAAGAGCTGGTATTTCCCGATCGCGCAGGGATACGTCGACTATCCCACGCTCGAACAGGAACAGGCCATCGCCTAGCCGGTTCGCGGGAGTGGCCCGCGCGCTATTGTTCTTCGGTCGGTTCGGCGCTTTCGGGCTCCGGATCGACCGGTTCACCCTCCTCGTCACCCGTTTCCGCATCGCCGGACGCGCCGGACGAAGCCGCAGGGTCGCCGGCCGCGCCCGCCGGGCGTTCGGCTGGGGGGGACTGCGACCGCAGGTCTTCGAGGTGCAGCATCTCGTCAGAGATGGAACCGCCGAGCAGGTCGCCAGCAACCTCGCCGCCCTGTTCAACCGCGCCCGGATCGGCATCGTCTGCGTCACCGCAGGCAGCCGCAAGCAGGAATGCAGGCAAAGTGAGGAGGATCGCCGGTTTCATCGGCACGCCTTTCGCCCCGTTTTGTCGAGCGCGTCAAGAAAATCATCCGCGCGCGCGATCAGGGCCTCGTCCCATTGCGCCTGCGACACGCTCTTGCCGAGCCGGGCCAGGCTGGTGACGCCGAATTCCTCGATCCCGCACGGAATGATTCCGCCGAAATGCGACAGGTCCGGGTCAAGATTGACCGAAAAGCCGTGCATCGTCACCCAGCGGCGCACGCGCACGCCGATCGCACCGATCTTTGCTTCGCTGCCGTCGATATCGCGCGTCCAGATGCCGACGCGACCGTCTGCGCGCCATGCCTCGACGCCGAAGTCCGCCAGCGTTGCAATCACCCAGCCTTCGATCGCGTGGACGAAACAGCGCACATCCCTGCCGCGCCGATTGAGATCGAGCATCAGGTAGCCGACCCGTTGTCCCGGACCGTGATAGGTGTAGCGACCGCCGCGCCCGGTCTCGACCACTTCGAAGCGCGGATCGACCAGTTCGGCCGGATCGGCACTGGTGCCCGCGGTGTAGACCGGCGGGTGTTCGAGCAGCCAGATCAGCTCCGCAGCCTCGCCCGCCGCGATCGCGCCATTGCGCGCTTCCATCGTGTCGAGCGCCTGCTTGTAGGGCACAGCCGTGCTGTCGCGGCGCCATTCGACGCCCGCTTCACCCGATATTGGCTGTGCATTGCTCGCCATGGCAATTGCGTGGGAGCATCGGGCACGGTTATCAAGAGGGAATGACGCCTAGGGCCGCTCCGCACGGGAGCGGACACAGCAATCGGGGGACGAAGGACATGCAACTCAACATGGGACAGGCGTGGAGCGATGCCACCGGCATCCTCGGGGCCAATCGCGACACCGTGCTGGCGGTCGCGGGGCTGTTCTTCTTCCTGCCGAGCTTCACGCTGGCGCTGATCGTTCCAGAAGCGATCAACCCCGCACCGGTCAACGCGCCTCCCGGCACGGACCCGCAGGTGGCGATGAACGCCGCGTGGGAAGCGGTGGCCAAACAGTACATCGACAATTGGCCGTTGTTCCTGCTGCTGTCACTCGCGCAGTTCATCGGGACCCTGAGCCTGCTCGCGCTGCTGACCGACCGCGCCCGGCCGACAGTCGGCGAAGCGCTGCAACGCGGGCTCAAGAGCACACCCTCCTATCTCGCCGCCCAGATCTGTGTCGCCTTGTTCGCGGGGGTGGTGGTGGGCGTGCCGCTCGGCCTGCTGGGAGCCTTTGCGCCCCCGGCGCTGACCATCATGGTCGGGCTGGTGCTGGTCCTGGTGCTGCTTTATCTGATGATCAAGTTCTCGCTGATTGCCCCGGTGATCGCGATCGAAAGCGAGCTCAACCCGATCAATGCCATGCGTCGGTCGTGGCAACTGACCAAGGGGAATTCATTCCGGCTGGTCGCGTTCTTCCTGCTGCTGATCATCGCCATCGGGGTGGTTTCGCTGCTCTTCACCCTCGTCCTCGGCACCGTGTTTGCCGCGTTCGGCGATCCGGTCGCGAATATCGGCACCGCCTTGGTGTCGAGCCTCGTCAACGCGGCGGTTGCCGTGCTGGTGCTCGGAGTGCTCGCCGCGATCCACCGGCAACTCTCCGGATCGACCAGCGAGGCGGTGGCCAATACCTTCGAGTGATCAGCTGGCGGGTCGATCGCCCTTCCACGCCCAGTAGAGCGCGCAGGGCAGGATGTTGAGCCATTCGAAGCCGCTGTCGATCCGATCGAAATGCGGCGCGGCTTCGTCCCGCACGGTCGATGAGAACTGGTAGGCGAGAAATGCGCCGCCCGGCTTGAGCACGGCATGCGTGGCCTTGGCAATCGCGGCGCCGACGCCGCCGGGCAAGGTCGAGAACGGCAGACCCGACAACACGTAATCGGCTGAATCCACACCAAGATCTGCAAGGACCGCTTCGACATCCTCGGCCGATCCCTGCACCGCGTGAAAGCGTGGGTCGCGAATGGTGCGCGAGAGGTAGTCGATGAACAGCGGGTTGGTATCGATCGCGATGAAGGTCGCATCGCCGCGCATCCGTTCGAGCACGGGACGGCAGAACGTGCCGATCCCCGGGCCATACTCGACGAACACCTCGCACCGCCCCCAGTCGACCGGTTCGAGCATCCGCCGAATCGTGAAGCGCGACGACGGAATGATCGAACCGACCATGCGCGGATGTTCGAGGAAGCCGCGAAAGAACACAGCCCATTGCGCCGCATATTGACGCCAGCGAGCGCGCCAGCCGGCCCTGCCGCCGAGAGCCAACTCGTTCGAAGTCATGCAATTCTCCAGATACTCTGATCGCTCGCGCCGCTCGGCAGCCCTGTGTCCGACCTTGCAGAGCCGCAATCGCATTGCAAGCGTGGAGACGCTGGCCTAGCTGCGATCTGCGATGGCCGATGCCGATTCCGAGATAAGGGCGCAGCGCGCCAGCGCGATCACGGGTTCAATCCCGCGGGGCAGGATGGCGTTGCTGTTCACCGTGATGCTGGTGACGGCTGCGGGCAACACCGCAATGCAATCGGTGATGCCTTCGATCGGCACCGCGCTCGAGGTCGACGATGTCTGGATCAGCCTCGCCTATAGCTGGTCGGCGCTGCTGTGGGTGTTTTGCGCGCCGGTATGGGCGCGGCGATCGGACCGGCGCGGGCGCAAGGCGATGATGGCGCTGGGCCTGATCGGATTCGTCGTGTCGATGGCGCTGTGCGGGCTGGTGCTGTGGGCCGGCCTGTCGGGATGGATTACCGCGTTCTGGGCCCTGCTCGCTTTCGCCGCCGCGCGCAGCCTGTATGGCGGCTTCGGCAGCGCCGCACCGCCGGCGGTCCAGGCCTATGTGGCGGCGCGCACTCCGCGCAGCGAACGGACGCAGGCGCTGTCGCTGATCGCTTCGAGTTTCGGGCTGGGCACCGTGATCGGTCCGGCGCTCGCCCCGCTGATGGTGCTTCCGCTGCTGGGGCCGGGTCTGACCGGCCCGTTCATCTGGTTCGCCGCTCTCGGGCTTGGCGCGCTGTTCGTGCTGCGCCTGCGCCTGCCGGATGACGAGCCGCAATTCGCCGCGCGCGGGCAGGCCTATGATTCTCCCTATACGGGCGGATCGGGCGGTGCGCCGGCCGATCAGCCGCACGACGATGACGACGAGACCGAGGAAACCGGCGAACCTGCCCGGCTCAGATGGTTCGAACCGCGCCTGCGCCCCTGGGTCACCGCCGGGCTGATCGGCGGCCATGCGCAGGCGATGATCCTGGGCATATCGGGGTTCCTGGTGCTCGATCGGCTGGGCCTGCGCGACACGCCCGAAGCGGGAGCGGGACCGGTCGGGCTGGTGCTGATGAGCGGAGCGATCGCGACCCTGCTGGCGCAGTGGGGCCTGATCCCGCGCTTCGACCTGGGCCCGCGCGCGGCGACGCTGTCGGGCATCCTCGTCGCAGCCGTGGGTGTGGCCATCCTCGGCGCAGCGGGGGAACTGCATACGATCGCGCTCGGCTATGCCATCGCATCGCTCGGGTTCGGGCTGTTCCGCCCGGGCACGACCGCCGGGACATCGCTGGCGGTATCGCGCGCGGAGCAGGGCCAGGCATCGGGCATCGTCGCGTCGGTCGCGGGCGCGAGCTTCATCTATGCGCCGGCGCTCGGTGTGCTGCTCTACAATGTCAGTGCATGGCTCGGGTTCGGCCTGATCGTCTCGCTGTGCCTGATGGTGGCGCTGTTCGGCTGGAGCAGCCTCCAGGCCGACGGCGACCTCACCCGCGACCGCGACTAGAGGATTTCAAGCACGCGGTCCTGCGGCCGGCACAGTCGCACGCCCTTCTCGGTCTCGACCAACGGGCGATTGATCAGGATCGGATCGGCTACCATCGCCTCGATCACGGTATCGGCAGCGGCATCGGGCAGCCCGCGCTGTTCGGCATCGGTGCCGCGCAGGCGCAGGCCTTCGTTGGGCGACAGGCCCGCATCCCTGTAAAGCTGCACCAGCTTGTCCCGGCTCGGCGGCTCCTTGAGATATTCGACAACGGTCAGATCGACCGTCGAGAGGTTCTCCAGGATCGCCAGCGTCTTGCGCGACGTGCCGCATTTCGGATTGTGCCAGATGGTCGCTTTCATCGTCGATTCTCCCGTGAAATGGTGCCCGCTCCGCTAGCCGAGCCCCGGCCCGAAAGCCACAGTGGAAGCTTTTGCGAAAAGTTCTCAATTTCCGTCTTGCAGTTGCGAGTAAGTTGCAATAGCGACTGCGCCAACACGAAAGGAACCCGATGATTCGTCGCCTCTCCCGCGCTTCCCTGTTGCTCGGATGCGCCGCGATTTGCGCTCCGCTCGCCGCCGAAACCACGTCCGAGGCTGAGCAGCCCGAGCGCGAATACCTGCCCTCCACGATCGTCGTCTCGGGTGAACGCGAAGACTATGCCAACGATGACGGATCGAGCGGGACCAAGACGCCGACGCCGGTGATCGACGTGCCGCAGGGCATCAGTTTCATCACTTCGGACCAGCTCGAGGATCAGTCGATCCGCCAGCTCGGCGAAGCGGTGCGCTACATCCCCGGCGTCAGCCTAGAAACCGGCGAAGGGCATCGCGACGAGATCTTCATTCGCGGGCAGGAAAGCACGGCCGATTTCTATGTCGATGGCCTGCGCGACGATGCGCAATATTACCGTTCGCTCTACAATGTCGATCGGGTCGAGGTGCTCAAGGGCGCCAACGCGCTGATCTTCGGTCGCGGTGGCGGCGGCGGGGTGGTCAACCGCGTTTCGAAACGCGCACGGATCAACGGCTTCGCCGCAAGCGCCGATGCCTCGGTCGACACGTTCGGCGCCTTCGCGCTGCTGGGAGACGTCAACGCCACGCTTTCCGAAAGCGCCGCAGTGCGGCTCAACGCGACCTACGACGCATTCGACAACAACCGCGATTTCTTCGACGGCTATTTCGTCGGCATCTCGCCCACCGCGACGTTCGAGCTCGGCCCCGATACCCGGCTGTTCGCAACCTATTCCTACGATTACGACACCCGCACCGTCGATCGCGGCAACCCGTCGGACAATGGCAGGCCGCTGTTCGGTTTCCGCGACACGCTGTTCGGCGATCGCGATTTCAACGAAACCGAGGCGGAGACCCATATCGGCCGGGTCCGGATCGAGCACGATTTCTCAACCGGCCTTTCGGCCAATGCCTCGGTGCAATATGCCGATTACGACAAGGTCTACGCCAACATCCTGCCGACCGGCCTGGTCGATGTAGGCGGCGTCACCAGCGTCCGCTTCACCGGATACGAGGATAGTCAGGATCGCCAGAACTTCATCGCGCAGGCCAATCTGGTCGGCACGTTCGAGACCGGTGCGATCGGCCATACCCTGCTCGCCGGGATCGAGTTCGTATCGCAGGATTCGTTCAACGGCCGCCGCAACGCGTTCTTTTCCAACGCAGCGGGCGGAACAACCAGCGCCTTCGTCACGCCGTTGACCGACGTCTTCGCCTTTCCGGCAATCGGCCTCACCGCACCGGTCCGCGCGCGCGACAGCGAGCTCGGCGTGTTCTCCGCGTACATCCAGGATCAGGTCGCGATCGGCGAGCATGTCGAGATCATCGCGGGATTGCGCTACGAACGGTTCGATCTCGAGACGGTCGAGGCCATCACCGGCGTCCCCGGCGCACGTATCGACGAGGAATTCAGCCCGCGTGTCGGCCTGATCGTCAAGCCGCAGGACAATCTGTCGATCTACGCGAGCTATGCGACCAGCTTCCTGCCGCAGTCGGGGGATCAGTTCTTTCTGCTGACCCCGACCGAAGCCGCGTTCGAGCCGGAAAGGTTCACCAATTACGAGCTGGGCGTCAAATGGGCGCCGACGCCCGACCTGATCGCCACCGCCGCGATCTTCCGGCTCGACCGCACCAACACGCGCGCGACCGATCCGAACAACACCGGCCTGACCGTGCTCACGGGCGAAAGCCGCGTCGAAGGGTTCGAGCTCGCACTGACCGGGTCGGTGACCGGTTTCTGGCAGGCCAATCTCGGATACACCTGGCTCGACGGCGAACTGCGCAACGACAACGCGTTCGGCAGCGCGGGCGCGCGATTGCAGCAGCTGCCCGAACATCAGATCACGGCCTGGAACCGGTTCGATCTTACCGAACAGTTCGGGCTGGGCCTGGGCGTGATCCACCAGTCGCAGCAATTCGCCAGCTTTTCCAACACGGTGATCCTGCCGAGCTACTGGCGGTTCGACGCGGCGGCCTATTACACGGTCAGCGACCGGGTCAGCCTGCAGGTCAATATCGAGAACCTGTTCGACGAAGACTATTTCGCGAGCGCCCATGGTGACAGCAACCTGCAGCCGGGCAAGCCGTTCGGCGCGCGGTTCGGCATCAGGGTGGCGATGTAGCCGCGGCTATTCCTCGGGGCTTTCCGGGGACGGCACTCTCAGCGCAGGCACGCTCTGCGCGGCGTCTTCTGCACTGATGCCGGGGGCCGGGGCGGCGCTGATGCTTTCGCGGCGCTGGGCGACCCGCCCGGCCCGCTGGATCGCGTCGACCAGCCGCGGGTAGACACCGCATCGGCACAGATTGGTGATCGCGGCTTCGATCTCCAGCTTGTCCGGCGCCGGATTGCGCTGGAGCAGCGCCGCCGCCGCGATCGTGATCCCGGGCGTGCAGTATCCGCACTGGATCGCCTGTTCGGCTACCAGCGCCTGCTGCACCGGATGCGAGCGATCGCGGCTCAGCCCCTCTATGGTGGTGATGAACCGCCCTTCGGCCTCCGCGATCGTGATCCTGCACGATCGCAGCGCCGTTCCATCGACCAGCACCATGCACGCGCCGACGCAATCGCCGCCACCGCAGCTCTTGGTGCCGGTAAGGTTGGCCGCTTCGCGCAGCGCGTAGAGCAGCGGCATGTCGGGATCGAGATCGAATTCGACCGGCCGATCGTTGACGGTCATGCGCGGCATGAGCGCATCCTGTTACTGCGGGTTGTCAGGAGATCAGCTGCGCCAGCTGTCGTCGATCTTGTCGACCCGGCGTTTCCACGCTTCGAAATCGAACACGCCCGACCCGCCTTGCGATTGCATCACATGGAGATCGCGCTGGTGCACATCGACGACGTCCTGCGGCACGACATTGGGATTGCCCATGCCAAGCGTCGCGACCTGGATTTCGCAGGCGCGCTGCAGCGCCCACATCTTCACGAACATGCCCTGGATGGTCTTGTCCATCACTACAGGACCGTGGTTGCGTAGCATCAGGATCGTGTGATCGCCGAGATTCTCGACCAGCCGCTCGCCTTCCTCGGCGCGCACGGTGACGCCTTCGAAATCGTGATAGCCGACCTGGTCCTGGAAATTGCAGGCGTAGAAATTGGTCGGCAGCAGCCCGTCCTTGTGGCTGCACACCGCCATCGTCGCGGTGGTATGGACGTGGCAGATCGCCTGCGCGCGCTCGCCCAGATGCTTGTGGAAATAGGCGTGCTGGGTGAAGCCTGCCTTGTTCACCATGTAGGGCGAACCGCCGACATTGTTGCCCTCTACGTCGATCTTGACGAGATTGGATGCCGTGACCTCGTCATAGAGCAGGCCGAACGGATTGATGAGGAACGTGTCTTCCTCGCCCGGAACCTTGAGCGAAATGTGGTTGTAGATCGATTCCGACCACCCGAGGTGATCGAAAATGCGGTAGCACGCCGCGAGGTCGAGCCGCGCCTGCCATTCTTCCTTCGAACACTCGATTGTGGGTTTGAGCTGCGTTGCCATCGGATGTTCCCTTCCGCCTGAATCTCGATTTGCAACCCATATCGCATGATCGCGGGCGGCTGCACAAGGATTCCCGCGTTTCGCGCAAGCGCATTCTCTTTGCCACGATGCCGCAGCACGGCTAGGCGCGAGATCGCATGAGCGGAAGCGGCAAGAGCACGGCCAAACTGGTCAACGGGAGCATCCCCGGACATCTGGTCGGTCAGACGCTGCCGATGATCATCGGCGTGGCCGCGATCATGTCGATCGGTCTGGTCGATGCCTATTTCATCGGCCAGCTGGGCAGCGAGCCGCTGGCGGCGATTTCCTTCATCTTCCCGGTGTCGGTTGCGCTGTCGAGCCTCGGCGTGGGTGTCATGGTCGGGATCAACTCGGTGGTCGCCCGCGCGCTGGGCGAAGAGGACCCGGAAAAGGCCGCAAGGCGCGCCAATTTCGGGATCGTGTTCGCCGCAGGCTGCGGTCTGCTGTTGGCGCTCGGCGTGTACCTGCTGCTCGATCCGCTGTTCACGCTGATGAACGCGCAGGCCAACCTGATGCCGTTGATCCGCACCTACATGGTGCCCTTTGCCTTCGGGTTTCCGCTGTTGCTGACGATTATGGGAATCAACGGTGTGCTGCGCGGACAGGGCGAAGCGCGCAAGACCAGCTATGTCTCGCTCACCTATGCTGCGGCCAACTGGGTGCTCGATCCGATCCTGATCACCGGCGCGTTCGGGTTCGAGGGGTTCGGGATCCTCGGTGCGGCCTATGCGACGATCATCGGCTGGGGCCTCGGCGTGGCGATGGCGGTATTTCTGGCGCGCAAGGCCGATATTCCGATCAATCCGGGGCTGCTGCGCGATTGCAGCCTGGTCGATCCGGCCACATCGATCCTCAAAGTCGCGGGTCCGGCGGCGTTTTCCAACGCGATCAACCCGATCGGCCTGTCGATCCTCACCGCGCTGATCGCCTCGGCAGGGCAGGATGCGGTCGCGGGCTTCGGCGCGGCAGGCCGGTTGCAGAGTTTCGCCATCGTGCCGCTGCTCGCCCTGTCGGGTTCCATCGGGGCGATCGTCGGACAGAACTGGGGCGCGAAGGAATACGGCCGGGCGCGGCTGGCGGCACTCTACGCCTTCGGGTTCTGCATCGTCTGGGGCCTCGCGATCGCCACCGCACTGTTTGCCGCGGGCCAGTGGTTTGCCGGCTTCTTCACCGAAGAACCGGCGGTCATCCGCGAATTCGACCTGTACCTGCGGATTGCCGCCTGGGGCTATGCCGGGTTCGGCCTGCTGATCGTCGCCAATGGCATCCTCAACGCGGTCGACCGCGCGACGTTCGCGCTGGGCCAGTCGGTAGCCCGGGTTTTCCTGGTGATGTTACCGGTTGCGATGCTGTTGCAAGCAAGCTGGGGGAGTGCCGCAATCTACAGCGCCGAACTTGCCGCCAACATTGCCGGCGGACTGAGCGGTCTCGTGCTGATTTACTACGTGCTCAGAATGCGCGCTCCCGACGCGGCCAGGTAGCCGTTCGTTAACCAACGTCCCGCATAGAGTATCTCGCTACGAACGAGGGGCGCGTGCGACATGGATGAGCTGCTGGCGGAATTCGTCGCAGAAACGCGAGAGATGCTGGAGGCGAGCGAGGGCGAGATCGTCGCCTGGGAAGCCGACCCGGCCGACCGCGCGCGGCTCGATACGATCTTCCGCTTCGTCCACACCGTAAAAGGCAATTGCGGCTTCTTCGATTTCCCGCACCTCGCCGCACTCAGTCACGCCGCCGAAGACGCACTTGCCGAAGTGCGCGCAGGTCGGCGCGAGCCCGACAGCGCGCTGGTCACGTCCGTGCTGGCGATCATCGACCGGATCGCGCAAATGGTCGATGCCATCGAAGCGGGAGAGGACTTCGCGCAGTCCGGTGATGAAGCGCTGATCGCCGCGCTCCGGCCCGCCGATGCGCGATCTGCGGCGGTCCAGCCACCGATCGGAGACTCGCATGCGTCGCCCACACCCCCCAGGAAATCCGACACCGCAATTGCCGCACCGCGCAGCATCCGCCTCCCGGTCGAACTGCTCGACCGCGTGATGAGCGGCGTTTCCGACATGGTGCTGGCGCGCAACGATCTCGCGCATCGGCTGCGCCAGGCGGGGACCCAGCCCACCATCGACGGGCCGTTCGAACGGCTTACCGCGATCCTCTCCGACGTACGCGACGCGGTCACACGGATGCGCATGCAGCGGATCGAAACGCTGTTCGCGCCGCTGCCACGGCTGGTTCGCGACCTTTCGGCCGAACTCGGCAAGCAGGTGACGCTCGACCTCGAAGGCGGCGACGTCGAACTCGACCGCGAAATGATCGAAATGGTGCGCGATCCGTTGACCCACATCATCCGCAACGCAATCGATCATGGCATCGAATCTCCCGCCGATCGCGCTGCGGCCGGCAAGCCGGAGGCTGCATTGCTTTCGATCGCCGCCCGCCAATCGGGCAACACGATCTCGATCGTGGTGGGCGACGATGGACGCG